>NZ_JAIVFW010000128.1 GCF_020829595.1 Nostoc sp. CHAB 5844 | reverse complement strand
TAAAATCGGATTTTATTCATGAAGAGTATGATTGAAAGTTAGATGAGGAAAGGGTTTTACAGTTTTCTGTTATCTATTTTGCGCCGCAGTCGCATCAAGACCTTTGTGCCAGTTGCGTAAGTCCTGTAAATTACTGTTGCATTTATGTAGCCATCAACTAGCTGCGTAATGTAAGATTCTTGATGTAACAATTCGGAATCAAACTAAGAAGCGATCGCACTGACTACCTATCAATGCGATCGCTTCTTAGTCTATAAGTGGAGAGTGGGGAAACAAATGCTATGCAAGTCGATACATAAACAATGTGAGGCGATACATAAGCAATGTAAGTCAACACATTAACAATGTGATGCGACACATCAACAATGTCAACCGACGCATTAACAATGTAAGTCATCGCATTGACATTGCAAGTTGACGCATTAACATTGCCGATAAAAATACACCGTAGTATTCTACCCAATTGATTTTGATAGGTTGCTGGTGTTCAGATAGCCGACTTTTTAAAAAAGTCGGCTATCTATGACCTATCATCATTTGTGTGGCAAACTAGTAGTCTTAAAAAAGAGGAGCTTCATAGATTTTAATTTGAGTCGAGATTTTTACTCAGCAATTCAATATAAAATCTAAGATTTACTATTCCAAAATCACAATGGCAGACCTAACTCCTAATTCTAGTTTTAGTTTGACCTTACGTTTGCAGATTCCTAACCGCATCGGGATGTTGGCATCGGTGACTCAAGCGATCGCTACCAGTGGTGGTAATCTTGGACAAATAGATTTAATTGAGCAAACTCGTCAAGAATCTATCCGCGATCTCACTGTTGATGCTGCTAGTACAGAACACGCTGAAACTATTGTGCAAGCTATCAAAACATTACCGCACATCAAAGTTGTAGATGTTTATGATCGCACTTTCAATTTACACCGTGGTGGCAAAATTAGCATTGCCAGTCGCATTGCCTTAAGAAGTGTTTCTGATTTAGCAATGGCTTACACTCCTGGTGTGGGGCGGATTTGTAAAGCGATCGCCGCCAACCCAGAGGAAGTTTACCACCTCACTATTAAACAAAACACTGTCGCCATTGTTACCGACGGTAGCGCTGTTTTGGGATTGGGCAATCTTGGCCCGGCGGCGGCTTTACCTGTGATGGAAGGCAAAGCAATGCTATTTAAGGAATTTGCAGGAATAGATGCTTTTCCGATTTGTCTAGCTACGCAAAATACCGATGAGATTGTTCAGGCTGTCAAACAGATATCACCTGTGTTTGGCGGTGTGAATTTAGAAGATATCGCTGCGCCACGCTGTTTTGAAATTGAACAGCGATTACGTCAGGAATTAGATATTCCTGTCTTTCACGATGACCAACACGGTACAGCAATTGTGACGTTAGCAGCGTTATACAATGCTCTCAAATTAGTCCACAAGTCGATGGCCGATATCCGTATTGTAATAAATGGTGCTGGTGCAGCGGGTGTGGCGATCGCGCGGTTACTGCGGAAAGCTGGGGCGCAAACAATTTTAATGTGTGACTCCAAGGGTATTCTTTCTACGTGCCGCACTGACTTGACAGAAGAAAAACAAGAATTTGCTGTTAAAGCCCAAGGTACTTTAGCTGGCGCAATGCAAGGTGCAGATGTCTTTATTGGTGTTAGCGCCCCAGGAGTATTAACTCCGGAAATGGTGCAAGCAATGGCTAAAGATCCAATTGTATTTGCTATGGCCAATCCGATTCCGGAAATTCAGCCAGAATTAGTTAGCAAAACTGTGGCGGTGATGGCTACTGGGCGTAGTGATTACCCGAATCAAATCAATAATGTTTTGGCTTTTCCGGGAGTGTTTCGCGGGGCTTTAGATTGTCGCGCTCAAACAATTACTACCACGATGTATCTAGAAGCTGCAAGTGCGATCGCTTCTTTAGTCAACCCAGCCGACTTGAATCCAGAACATATCATTCCTTCTGTGTTTGATGTGCGTGTCGCCCCAGCTGTAGCAGCGGCTGTACAAAGGGCAGCCCGTGAAGAAGGTATTGCAAAGAGTTGATTATAATTCTTGTGGGATGGGCATCTATACCATTTTAGATTTTGCGAAAAGTTGAGCCAGTGCGTTGGACGGGTTTCCCGGCTTGAAGCAACTGGCGTGGCGGTGTCGGTTTCCGTCCCGCCTAACTTTTCAAGACGGATTTTGGATTTTGGATTGTAAAACAGTTATTGTATAACCTGTTGAGCAATCCATGTGTCGTGATCATTTTTCAATTTGGTATTGTCCGTCCCAAAGAAAAAGCAAGAGGGGGATAAATTAACTGCCGATGCACGCTAATAAAAGTTACCCATGAATTACCCCTTTGGAAGCGACTTTATAGAAGAACTGCCGCTAATTTTGGCAGGGCCAATGTTACAACATACTGAACCAACAGCAGTGACGGTATGGGTGGCATTGAAACAGTCTTGTCAGGTAGAACTGAAGGTTTATGAGACAATTAATAACGGTGCAACGTTAGGAAATTGTTTGTTAGAAAGTCAACGTTCTACAGTGGCTTTGGGGCAATATCTGCATATTGTGGCTGTCACAGCGCGGTGTGAAGTTGAGAATGAGTTGGAGAGCGATCGCATCTATGCCTATGACTTACAATTCATTTGTGGTGCAGAACGGCAAACTTTATCACAAGCATTAAGTTCTCAAAGTTTTGCGACAGATAGCATCAGTTATTTTGACCATCAAAAGCCAACGTTTGCCTTAACTCCTAGTCGTCTGCAAGATTTAAAAATTGTCCACGCTTCTTGTCGTAAACCGCACGGTCATGGGTTGGATGCATTACCAATTCTTGACGATTTAATTGCAACTACAGCTAATCAACCCCAACACCGTCCTCACCAATTGTTTCTCACCGGAGACCAAATCTATGGTGATGATGTTGCAGATCCTTCGTTGTGGGTGGCGACTCATTTGGGTGATGTCTTGCTGGGTTGGGAAGAACAATTACCCGTGAGTCCGATGTATTGTACTCCCAAGCAATTACCCACAAGACAACGGGCAGAAGTTGCCACCGAACAAGCTGGTTTTACAGCTGGATTACACAATAAACTTACTAAAGTCAACAGTCATCTTCTCAGCTTGGGCGAATATTACGCAGCTTATTTATTAACTTGGTCGCCTGTGTGCTGGCCCAAGAAATTTCCCCAAGGCAAAGAAGTAACAAGCAACCGCCGCGTCATCAAGCATTGGAATCGGGAAGTCAAAGACTTACAGCAATTCATCTACACCTTGGGAAAGGTGCGTCGCGCTTTGGCGAATGTTCCCACATACACTATCTTTGATGACCACGATGTTAGCGATGACTGGAATCTCAATCAAGCTTGGTGTTTGCGAGTTTTGGGCAAACCATTAGGGCGGCGAGTTGTGCAGAATGCTTTGTTAGCTTACAGCGTGTTTCAAGCTTGGGGAAATACACCTGAGCAATTTGCAGTTGGTCAATCTGGTGAAAAACTGCTGGCGGCGGCGGAAATTTGGTCAGCTTTTCACGGCACAAATACTGATGCAGAGGAAGCGATCGCCCGTTATGTTGGTCTACCACCTCAAGATTCTCTCACAGGTTTACCGACCTTTGCCCAAGATGGTTCAACATTAATTTTGGCGCGACATCCCCAAGCCCTGAAGTGGCATTACACAATTCGCAGTCATTGTCATGAAGTAATTGTTCTCGATACCCGGACTTGGCGGGGTTATCCAGCCGACAAAAAACCCATCGCACCACCAAGATTGTTGTCGCCGCAAGCTATCAAGCAACAACTCCTAACACCTTTACAAGAAAAAACGCATATTCAAGCCACATTTGTCATTGCACCCACCAATGTATTCGGCTTAAAGGTAATTGATTGGGTTCACCATTGGCACTTACAAAATGACAAAGTTTTTTCTACAGATGTAGGTGATGCGTGGAACATTCATACAGAAGCATTAGCACAATTTCTCACCACATTATTTGCCCAACGTCAACAAGTAATTGTCTTGTCTGGGGATATTCACTATAGTTCTGTGGTGCGTTTGTCGCATCAACAGATTGATTCGCGATCGCTATCTGTTTTAGTGCAGTTAACTTGTAGTGCTTTAAAAAATGAAGAATTGCTGACACGGTTAATTCATACAAAATTGAAAAATTGGCTGTTACCAGAGAAAGTGCGATATTGGTTGGGCTGGAATTATCCAGTTGATATGGTAGAAGTTTCCGCCAAACAATGGCAGCGCCAGCCGTCGCGCTACCCTAATTGGCAATGTGCGCTAGAGTTGATTCCCCGGCAAAAAACTCAACCTGCCAACTTGAAAACAGATATGTTAACTTTTATCGCACCTTGGAACCGACCAGAAAAAGCAAAGTGGCGATCGCTACAATTTTTAATGTTTTGGAAATCCAAATGGTTTCAAGATGGAAAAGAAGTAGTAGGGGTGAATAATTTAGCATTAGTGCAGTTTGAACCGACAGATGAAAATCTTGCTAGTAAAGTCATTCAAGATTTATACTGGTTTTCTTCTTGGTATACAACTAAACTTGTTTATAGTCGGTTTGAGAGTCAACTGCTACCCAATCGTGATTTGTTCAATTAGGAATCTCATCAATTGTTGGTGTAGCTAATGTTAATGGATAAAACTCTATTACCCAGTAATTAAATCTTGCAGCCTGACGATTAGGAGCTTTAGCAATATGACTACCTACACCAATGCTCAATTCCGTTCTATTCTATTTGGATTGGGATATCTGGCTCAAGATTTTGCTGCTATGGGGAAAGGGTTTCCGGTTAGTAAAGATAACTCTCCGTTAACAACCATTAAAACTATCCAAGCCATCAAAAACTTTCAGGCAGATTACGGACTTCAGGCGGATGGTGTAGTCGGGCCAAAAACAATGGCCAAAGCTGAAGAAGTAATCAGGATTCTGCAATATGAGTTAGATGTAGTCGTCAAAGCAGACTTACCAAAAGATCATCCGTTTTACGGGCCAAAAACTATGGCAGCAGTTAAGAAGTTTGCAGCCCAATATGCTTCTGAAGACGAAGGACACATAACTGGTGTAGCTACTTTAGAAATCCGCAAAAATCTTGATAGAGTAGCAAAACAATTAATTTAAATCTCTGATTTCCTTTTAAGAAATTAAACTTGCGATCGCTTCTACTAATTCTTCGGGATCTACTGGTTTGGATAAGTGTCTTTGAAAACCTGCTGCGAGAGCTTGTTTTTGATCCGATTCTCCAGCATAAGCTGTAAGTGCGATCGCTTTTATCTCTCCACCTTGTGCTTTTGGCCAAGTCCTGATCTGACGGATGAATGTATATCCGTCCATTTCTGGCATGGCAATATCACACACTAAAATATCTGGCTGAAATTGTGGGAAAATTTTCAAGGCTTCAATGGCTGATGCGGCAGCTGTCACTTCTGCACCATACTGCTGTATCGTAAAAACTAAGAGTTTTCGCGTATCTTGCTCATCTTCAACTGTCAGCACCCGCACGCCGCGCAAATTAAACGATTTTTTGGCTAAAGTTTGATTTTGATTTGGTTGTAGAACTGTCGTAATCAGCGGTAATCTAACTGTAAAGGTGGCTCCTTGGTCTTCTCCTTTGCTGTCGGCGTGAACTGTTCCACCGTGCATTTCGACAATATGCCGCACAATTGCTAAGCCTAATCCTAGTCCGCCAAATTTCCTGGTTGTGGCACTATCAGCTTGACGGAAGCTTTCAAATACATAAGGTAAAAATTCTAGTGTAATGCCTTTACCTGTATCGCTGACTTGAATCTGGGCAGAGTTAGGCGTAGAGTCAAGCTTGATGTTGATCTCGCCGCCAGTTGGGGTAAACTTCACCGCATTACTCAGCAAATTCCATACCACCTGTTGTAGACGACTAGCATCACCTATAAAAGGCTGGACATCTGTTGCTATTTGGGTGTGAATCTGGATTGATTTTGCTTCTGCTGCTAAAGCGACTGTTTCTTTAGCAGCTGCAATAGTTGCAGCTAAATCAACAGCAGAAATATTCAGCGTTAATTTGCCTTGCAAAATGCGAGAAACATCTAATAAATCACCAATGAGTTGAGTTTGCAGTTTAGCATTACGTTCGATGGTTTCCAAAGCGATCGCTTTTTTCTCCTCATCTAATTGGCGAGTCCGCAGCAATTTTATCCAACCAAGTATCGGATTGAGTGGTGTTCGCAATTCATGAGATAACACCGCCAAAAATTCATCTTTGATGCGGTTGGCAGTTTCGGCTGCTTCTCGTGCAGCTTGTTCACGGAGTAATAATTCTTCGCGTTCTGCTTCGGCTCGTCTGCGTGCTGTGACATCAATTGCTACACCTCCTACCATTTGCCCAGATAAATATGCAATCGGGAATTTATAAACGAGGAAATCGCCGATTGTGCCATCCAAACGAGGTGCGATTTCAATTGTCTCTAGAACTTGATTAGTTTTAGCCACTGTTTGGATGTTGTTTAAGAATTGTGTGGCAATATCAATATCAAACAGTTCAAATACAGTTTTGCCGATCGCATCTTGCGTAAACAGCCCAAAAGTCTTTAAATAAGTTGGGCTAAGGTAAATAATTTGACCATTTGCATCTGTAATCCAGGCAGCAGCAGGACTATGTGCCATGAATGCCTGAAAGCGTTCTTCACTTTCCTGCCGCACTTCTTCGGCTTGCTTGCGTTCACTAATGTCAATGTTGACTCCTAAAAACCGCTCGGCTTGTCCTTCTGCATCTCGGATAATTTGCCCTTTCGATGCTAACCAAATAACTGTGTTATCTCTGCGGACAATGCGGAATTCGTCGTAATATTCCTTACCTTCAGCTAATACCTTTTCTACTCCTGCCATGATCCGTGGGCGATCGTCAGGATGAATAAAATCAACCCAAGGTTTCACACCAGGTTCTTCTGTATCTATTTCCAATCCCAAGATATCCCAGATTCCTTCCGACCAAGATACCTCACCAGTACGTAAATTCCATTCCCAAGTGCCAATTTTTCCGGCTCGTTGTGCTAGTCGGAGACGTTGTTCGCTTTGTCGCAGTGCTTGCTCAGTTCGTTTGCGTTTGCTAATATCACGCGATACCGCAATTACGCCAGCGATCGCTTGCTCAGGACTATACAGAGGAGCCAAAATATATTCGTAACAATGCAACCCATCGGCGGCATTATACTCAGCCTCTGCTCTGATGGGTTGCCCCGTTGTCATCACTGTTTCGCGTTGGGTGTCTATTCGCTGCATCGTAGCAAACATTTCCGCGTTAAAATCAAGTTCTTGCCAAGTCTTACCAATTATCTCTTCTAGCTTCCAGCCGAAAACAGCAGCACCGCCTTCACTCACATACTGATAACGACCATCCCGATCAAAAATATAAATATGATCCACCGAAGCAGAGAGAATTGCATTTAAGATATTGGCTTGATGTTGCACCTGGCTCATCAACTGACGTGTGCGTTCTTCTGTTTGCTTGCGTTCAGTAATATCTAAAAATGCAGCTACTGCTCCTCTGGGATTACCCTGCTCATCAACTAGAGGAGCAGCATAACCAAATAAATTAAATATACTGCCATCACTGCGGACAATATCAACTTCTGTGCCTTTAAGTTCTGTATTATGAAGGGCTGCATAGCGCAGGGGATATTCTTCTGGTGAAAGTTCCTTTCCCTCCCGCAAAATTTTGTAAGCTGGCGGTGGGGTATTAACGGGAGTAGCAGAAACATTAACTTCCGGCGAGATACCTAAAATTTCAGCAAATGCAGGGTTAGATTTTACCTCCGGAAATTCCATATCTTCTGTAATGAGAATTCCGATAGGAATTAGCTCAAATACAGTTTGCATATTTTGGCTTACAGCAATTTTCAGGTAATTGAACCACAAACTACGATAACCTAAATATGAAGTAATTGTTTGATTCGATGCCAGTATCTTACTCCGAGGATTTGCGTCGTCGCGTGATTGCAGCTTGGTTAGCA
>NZ_JAIVFW010000127.1 GCF_020829595.1 Nostoc sp. CHAB 5844 | reverse complement strand
GTGAGACGATACAGTTACCTGTTTCGCCCCTTGAAGATGAGGACAAGCTTAGGACACTAGCTTGCAGAATTTTCCCTTGAATTGGGATATTCTGACTCATTACGTGCGACATCGACTCGCACACTATCAAAGTTATAATACTTTGGAATTAAACTCAGGATTCGTATGTGCAGATGGGGTTGGTGTAGGTTGGTATGATGAAGTGGGTAAACCATATATTTATCGCAATACTATTCCACTGTGGAATGATCCGAATCTGAAAGAATTGAGTCAATATGAAATAAGAGTCCTATAGAAAACTATCTTTTTTTATAAATTTCTTAGTTAAAAATGCAGATTTTATAACTAATTAAATTTTTTAAATTAACTATTTAATAACCTTTTCTTAAACTTTATATTTATTAAAATAGGAAAACTTATTTTATAAAAATAAATTCAGTAATCTCACAGAAGCTATTAATATATTTTCTAAATATCATGAGTGGTTGTATTACTTCTGAAGGTTAGCGAAAGTAACTATTTAAGAGCCGGATATTTACATTCATCAGAGGTTATCTTATACCCAATTCTTAATTACAAAAGTCTCAGATAATCTAAATTTTAGGGCTGGAATTTGTTGCAGAATTTTAGAGAATTAGTATTAATTAGCGGATTATTTCTAGAGTTAATTAATCTACTGTTTTGCTGTTAGTGCCTTGATGAGTAACTTTTATCTTAGTAAAAAAGTAAATAATTATGAACCGACGCAAACTGCTTATTTATTCACTGCCATTTTTAGCTGGGTTAATAACCGCATGTAATTCTAGTAAGCAAAGTTCAGAAACATCAATAACTACTACAAAAAGTCTTAAATTTACTGTTACAGATGTGACCAATCTTAAAGAATTAGAAGCAGATTATGGCGAATTACGAAAGACTTTAGAAGAAATCTTAAATGTAAAAATTGAATTTTTTCCGGTTGAAAATCGGACAGCAGCCGCATCAGCATTAGTATCAGGTAAGCTAGATATTGCTTTTGCAGGCCCTTCAGAATACTTAATTTTAAATGCGAGAGCTAAAAGTATTCCTATAATCAGTGTCAAACGTCCTAACTACCATTCAATTATTGTTGTCCGTGGAGATAGCAAAGTTAAATCATTAGTTCAATTAAAAGGTAAAACAATTGCTATGCGAAGCATTGGCTCAACTTCTGGTCATATTGGGCCAACAAAATTACTTATGGATGCTGGGCTAGATCCAAAAAATGATGTCAAAATTGCTATGTTGGGGGATAAAGGACTACAAGCTTTAAAAAAAGGTAAAGTAGATGCCTGGGCGACTGCATCTGATAGATATAAAAATGAATTGGCAAAAGAAAAATTATCAGAGAAAGATTTTTCTGTAATAGTTGAGGGGCCGTTATTACCCAATGATGTGTTTGTTGGTAGTAACCAACTTGCATCTGACTTTGTAGCAGATATGCGATCGCGGATGCTGGCAAATCAGGATAAACTACTTCACAGTATCGTACTGGCTGACAAAAAATTCCAAGGAGCAAGCTTGACAGCAGCCAATGATGCTGACTACAACATGATTCGTGAAGTTTTTCAAAAAATGGGAGAAGGAAGTTTTATCTAAATAATATCCTTGCTGATAAATAAATGAGTGCTGCTCAAAAAAATGCTTTTAAAAAACTTTTAATCTGGCTGTTACAGTTAAGCAATAACTGGAGTATCGCGCAAAAGATAAGTTATAGCTATATTGTAACTGTTGGTATTACTTGTATAGGCACAACAAGTGGGTTATTTTTAGCATACAATTACGAAACTTATGCCCATAAACAGTTAATCCTTGCTTATCAGCAGCAAGCTTTATTAAAAGATTTAGAAAATGTGGTAACTAGAGTCAGACTGCATCCTCAAAGGTTAGTTACTGTATTGGATAACCCTATTTGGTTAGAATTTGAAAAAAATCGGTTTCTAGATGGTATCTCTCAAGTTCAGCTGAAAATATCAGAGTTAGATAAATTTGTCTATCTTTATAAAAATGATTTATTAATCAATAATCAAGATTTACATCAACTATTACGGGCTTATGAAAAAAATACAGAAATATATAATCAGATTGTCAAAGATTTTTGGCAGCAAATTGCAGAAAAAAACTTGTATTCAAACAATCATAAAAATTCCCAACAACAGATATTAAATTTTATTAATAAAGAAAAAGCAACTAACATTCCTGTGAAATTTGAGCAGCTATCAGACGAATTAACTCGGTTGATAGGACATGCTGAACTGCAAAAACAGCACGCCAATACTAGTTTTGATAATGCTCAAAAATTACAAGTAAAGGTTATTGTAGGGAGTGTGCTACTATCAGTGGCGATCGCTACAATACTGGCATTGTATACCACACATTTAATCACTCATCCCTTACAAGTAGTTACTAACGTTGCCAGGAAAATTACCCAAGAGTCTAATTTTCAACTCAAAGTCAATGTAACAAGTCAAGATGAAGTAGGAACATTAGCTAGTTCCTTGAACCAATTGGTAGAGTGGGTAGGAGATTATACACAAGAATTAGAATTAGCTCGTCAAACTTTAGAACAACGAGTTGAAGAACGCACCCAAGAATTAGAATTAGCTCGTCAAACTTTAGAACAACGAGTTGAAGAACGCACTCAGGAACTGCAAAAAATACTCCAAGATTTGCAAGAAACTCAAGGACAATTAATTCAAACCGAAAAAATGTCTTCTTTAGGGCAGATGGTAGCAGGTATCGCTCATGAAATTAATAATCCTGTGAGTTTTATTTATGGTAATCTTCAACATGCTAATGAATATGTTGAAGACTTATTAGCATTAGTAAATTTATACCAGCAAGAGTATCCAGAACCAAGCTGTGTTATCACTGATAAAATTGAAGATATTGATTTAACATTTATTAGCCAAGATTTATCTAACTTACTTTTATCAATGAAAATGGGTGCAGAACGCATCCGAGGAATTGTCTTATCTTTACGCAACTTTTCCCGTTTAGATGAAGCTGACATGAAAGAAGTAGATATTCATGAAGGTATTGATAATACATTACTAATTTTAAATCATAAAATAACTTCAGAAATAACTGTGAAGAAAAATTATGATAACTTACCTTTAGTTGAGTGCTATCCAGCACAAATTAATCAAGTATTCATGAATATTATCAGTAATGCTATAGATGCTTTAATAGAACAAACCAGTAATTTAGATAAACAAATTATAATAGATACTTTAAAGGTAGATGAAAATTGCATTAAGATTAGTATTAAAGATAATGCTCATGGAATTCCCCTAGGCATTCAAAATAAAATTTTTGACCCTTTTTTCACAACTAAAGCAGTAGGAAAAGGTACTGGCTTAGGTCTGAGCATCTGTTATCAAATAGTTGAAAAACATCAAGGTAAGATAGAAGTAATTTCAGAAGTTGGACAAGGTACAGAGTTTGCGATCGCCTTGCCAGTAAAAAACAAGTTAACTGAAAGTTAACTAGATTAACTTTATTAATGTAGATTAGTTACATTATGTAAATCCAATCGGTTAGATACTTTATTGGATAATTTTGTCAAATATAAAAGAAAATGCTATTAATAATTTCTAATACACCATCTGTAGAACTAATTCAATGACTATCTATTTTTACAGCACACGTGAACAATATGGCTGCTTTTCTAACTTTTCAGCCCACGGCTTTGTTTTGGATGATTTACATTGGTATACTAGTGAACATTATTTTCAAGCACAAAAGTTTGTAGGCACATTGCATTTAGAACAAATTCGCTTGGCAAAAACCCCTAAAGAAGCAGCGAAAATGGGCAGAGAAAGAAACCGTCCTTTACGCCAAGATTGGGAGCAAGTTAAAGACCAAATCATGAAAAAAGCAGTGTTACGTAAATTTGAGACTCATGCAGATATCAGGGAAATTTTACTAAATACAGGTGATACAGAAATTGTAGAAAATTCTCCCACTGATTATTATTGGGGTTGTGGAGCCGATAGTAGCGGTAAAAATATGTTAGGCATAATTTTAATGGATGTGTGCGATATACTACGCTCAGATGATGGCACAAAAATTAGAAATATTACTGTAAAATAAGCTTATTGCGACTAAGACAAATTCATCAGATATTCAAAACTAAGTAGTTAAGGAAAGATAACTAAAGATATTTTTAAATAACTTTATTGATAAATGTTTACTGAAAATTACCAAAAAGCAATTTTTTGGCAAATTTAATTTAAAACTAATAGCCCCTAAAAGGAGGAAATAAAGGAGGAAAAAGTATGCTCTTATCAACCAAAGTCAAAAAATATTGTAAATGGTTTTGGGATGAAAGCCTGGGAGGTGAGTATGATGCTTGGGGTACAAGCACTTACTTTCTCGAAATTGGTGATGATTTATATCCTATTAGACAAATAGAAGTCTACGAAAACGGCAATGTGTTATTTTATGACAGTAGCCACTTCGCAGACAATTACGGAATGTTATGTGATAAACGAATACAGGAAGAAGATATTCAAGAATTTGGCATTACTAAAGCAGAATTTGAACAAGTTTGGAATACAAAAATACCAATGAATCGATAAGTATTTGGTAGTAGAAATAAAATTTTGCTGAGTTCAACAGTCAAATTGCGATCGCTGGATTGATCAACTTTCACTCCGACTAAATTCACACTAGTAACTAACTAATTCACTTCATCAAGTGTGAGTGCAGCGTCGAGAGAATCATCAAACAACTTTTGCAGACAGGTATCATCTTTATTGTCACTTACACGCCTACACCCTTACCCCCATACACCCAGTCTCAACAGATAACCTTTGTGCGTAAGTCCTGTGAAATATAAACATGGATTTTGGGAACACTTGATTTACTAGCCTATTTAACGGGGATTGGTCAATGTCAGACGGTGAATGGAAAAATAACTTAAAAAATACCTCTCCTGCGCCAGTGCCTGCAACCAATCTGCCAATCAAGCGCAATACCATTACCCATGAATTTGACCAAAATACGGCAGATGCAATGTTTGCGGAAGAAAGCGACGCTCAGTTATGGGAAGCATCTCAACTTCTGCGCCAAGGAATGCAACAGCAACAAGCTGGAGAACTCATAGCTGCTTTAAAGTCGTTGCAAAAATCTCTGGAGTTGTTTGAGGCAGTTGGAGATATACAACAACAAGAGCAGGCACTATCTTTTTTAGCAGTAGTAACTTACGCTTCTGGAGATTATAAAAGTACTATTTCTTATGCCAAGCAGTGTTTAGCCTTGAAAAAGGAAACACCTGATCTAGCTGTACAGATGCAGGCATTTTCGCATTTGGGTAATGCTTACCGTCACTTAAACGACCATAACAAAGCAATTAAGTATTTAGAAGAGTGTTTAAAAATCACCCGCAACTTGCAAGACAAGCGCAGTCAGGTGGCAGCATTGAATAACTTAGGATTAGTTTATAAAGCAGCAGGCAACTTGACACGGGCAATTGAGTATCAAGAACAAAGCTTAAAACTTGTACAAGAACTCCAAGATAACTGGGGTATAGAACAGGTACTGAAAAATCTAGGGAATGCTTGGTATGCTTTGGACAATTATCCCAAAGCGATCGCCTATTATCAACAGTGTGTCAAAGTAGCACGCATCCTCAACAACCCTCGTAGTGCTATTCAAGTACTCAAGAATTTAGGCAATGCTTGTTATGCTACCAGTGATTATCGCAAAGCTATGATGTATTATGAAGAGCGTTTGCAACTAGCTAGAGAACTAAAAGACAAGCGTAGTGAAGAACAATCTCTAGGTAGCTTGGGTGTTACTTGTGAAGCCTTGGGAGATTACAACCAAGCAATTAAATATTATGAACAACGCTTACTCTTAGCCAGAAGTATTAAAGACAGTCGCATCGAAGAACAAGCTCTTGCCAGTCTTAAAGTTGCTTGCTATGCCTTGGGTGATTACGCTAAAGCCATGCAATATCAGCAATAGTTAATGGTCAATAGTCATTTGTCCTTGGTCATTAGTTATTCTACTCCCTTGCTTCCTGGAGTTGCTAGTACAGCATGGCGTAAATATGTATTTCTTTTTACTTTTGCCTTTTTACTTTTTACTTTTACCTTTTTGTACTAGCTTCTTGGAGATAAACCAGAGCTTCCTTTGTTTCTACTTGGTAAAATTCTGTATAAAAACTACTGACGCTACGGAAAATTGCTGGTGTCTCTAAAAGAATCATGCGATCGCACCACTGTTGCAACCAAGGCAGTAACTCTGGTGGTGCGACTGGCGCACATAACCAAACTGCCGCCGGAGAAAGCTTTTTCATCGCAGTTGCCGCCACCGCCATAGTCATTCCCGTAGCAATCCCATCATCAACTAAAATTATTGTCGCTCCTGCTGGATTCGCAGGTGGACAAGCAGAACTAAAATATGCTTCTAAAGCTTGAGCTTGATTGATTGCCTGATTTAGCGCAGTTTCCTGGGAGCGCGAGGTATATTTCCAGCGGCAAAGCTTTGGTTGATTCCATAGAACATCACCAGCAGCCGTCACCGCACCAATTGCCAACTCTGGGTTATCTGGATGACTAATTTTTTTAGCTACAACCACTGTCAACGGACAATTCAAAAGACGAGCGATTGGTGCTGCTACTGGTATACCCCCTCTTGGCAACGCGTAGACAATTGGTATAGGTTTGACACCAGAATTGATAGTTTGCTGGGTCAACACACGATAAATCACTCGCGCCAACTCTTCACCCGCTTGGGTACGATTCTCAAAAAGAGGGGTGTGTAACATACTTTTCTTGAGCGCATTGCTTTTATCATGACTTAAATTCGCTGCTACAATAGAATTTATGTCAATTTCAGTATTGAGCAACAAACAGATCTAGCGAGATTTTACTGAAATCAAACATCAGGTGCTGATCCCAACAAGCGTAGTTTCATGAGCGACATTCAACTCAGTCTCTTTGAAGAATCAAACTTCGACCAAAAAGAACTGATTCCTACAGATGCCAAAATTCCCATTCCTGCGGGAACCTACAGCAACATCACCGAGTTGGCACAACACTGCAACCAGTGCCAGCGTTGCGAATTAGGACAAACTCGCACTCATGCTGTGGTAGGACGCGGTAATCTCAAAGCACCAATCATGATTGTCGGAGAAGCACCAGGGCAAAGTGAAGACGAAACAGGCTTACCATTTGTCGGTAGATCTGGGCAGCTGCTAGAAAAAATATTAGCATCTGTAAATTTGACTACTGAGCAAGATGTATACATTGGTAACATTAATAAATGCAGACCTCCCAATAATCGGGTTCCTACTCCTAATGAAATGGCAGCTTGCTTACCATATTTATTAGAACAAATTCGCTTAGTTGATCCCAAAATTATATTGTTAACAGGTGCAACGGCACTCAAAGGTTTAACAGGCGAAAAGCAGGCAATTACCAAAATTCGCGGACAGTGGATAGAGTGGGAAGGGCGTTTGTGTATGCCAATTTTTCACCCATCTTACTTATTGCGTAACCCTTCTAAGGAAAAAGGCAGTCCCAAATGGTTGATGTGGCAGGATATCCAGGTAGTGCGTGCTAAGTATGATGAAATTAGGCAAAATATTCCAGGATGAACCCTCTTTTGTTACTTTTGGCAAAGAATAATCTGAAGCCCTTATTTTTATATTTATTCTCAACAGGGAGATTTAAATAAAAAATTCGGCTTGCGATCGCACAATTCATTATTTTGTTTAGTGTTCAAAATCGGGACATGATTCTTCTCTTCCCGTAGTAACAAAACAGAGATCACCCGCTCTTCGCAGCGGTAGTAAGGAACGAGCGTTAGGGACTTAGTTTGTATAGCCGAGCCAGTGTGTTGGACGGGTTTCCCGGCTCCCTCACTGGCGTGCGAATTTCATTCGTCGGGGTTGATTGCTGAATTTCAACTTAGCACTTTGCTATAAGTTGAGAAAGTAGCGATCGCTGATTAAAGCTAGGACACATCTCTTTCTACTTTCAAGTTTATCGCAGCTTAACCCTCATTTGTCACTTTGGGAGAATCAAGTCGCTCAAATGCTTACGGGGCTTTAGTTTCTACTTTTTGTCTATAAATTTTAGTTTCTGTTAGGAAATTAAGCCTCAAATCTTGATTAAATCAA
>NZ_JAIVFW010000126.1 GCF_020829595.1 Nostoc sp. CHAB 5844 | reverse complement strand
GACTAACATGATTGAAGCTTATGATTCACTCATTTGTAACCAAAAAAAACTTATGTCTTCACCTTCCTTGAATAACTAATCAATCCTTAAACTGGCTTTTTGTTACTTTTTCAGCAAGCCCTAATTATTGGTTTGAACAAATAAAGGAATGTAAAGAGAATCTTCCCTTAGACATTCCTTGTTATTTCTTCGCTGTATGCAGTTAATAACAGCCTGTATTTAATTTTGATCTAAACGTAACACTGCCATGAAAGCTTCCTGCGGTACATCCACTGTACCTACAGCCTTCATCCGCTTTTTACCCTTTGCTTGTTTTTGCAAAAGTTTCTTCTTCCGGCTGATGTCGCCACCGTAGCACTTGGCTAGTACATCTTTGCGTAAAGCTGGGATGTGTTCACTGGCAATAACTTTACTACCTATTGCGGCTTGAATTGGTACCTTAAATTGATGGCGGGGAATCAATTCTTTCAGTTTCTCAGCCATTGACCGCCCGACGTTATAAGCTTTATCACGATGGACAATCATCGCTAAGGAATCAACGGGGTCGCCGTTAATCATGATATCCAACTTCACCAGAGGATTTTCGCGGTAGCCAATCAGATGATATTCCATACTGGCATAACCGCGCGATCGCGATTTCATTTGGTCAAAAAAGTCGGTGACAACCTCTGCCAAGGGTAACTCATATGTTAAGGTGGTGCGTCCTTGGGTGAGATATTTCATATCCTTGAAGACGCCACGCCGATTTTGTGCCAACTCCATCAACGTGCCGACGAAAGTCTCCGGCGTAATCATTTCTACTTGCACGTAGGGTTCTTCGATTTTTTCGCGGTCATTGGGAGCAGGCAAATGACTAGGATTATCAATATATAGTTCTTCACCCTTATTAGTAGTTACACGGTAAACCACTGATGGGGCAGTAATAATTAAATCTAAATCATACTCGCGTTCCAGTCGTTCTTGAACAATTTCCATGTGTAACAAACCCAAGAACCCGCAACGGAAACCAAAACCCATCGCGCTAGAAGTTTCTGGTTCGTAGTGCAGCGCCGCATCATTAAGTCTCAGCTTTTCTAAGGCTTCCCGCAAGTCTTCAAATTGGTCAGCGTCAATGGGGAACATCCCGCAAAAGACCATTGGGTTAGCTTCGGTGTACCCAGGTAAAGGTTCTGCGGCTTTGGCATTAGATAAGGTAATCGTATCACCCACCCGCGCATCGGCTACTGCTTTAATAGCTGCGGCCAAATAACCTACCTCCCCGGCGTGGAGGTCATCGACTTGCTTTTGAGTTGGAGAAAGTACACCCAACTCGTCGATTTCATATTCTTTACCGGATGCCATAAGATAAACGCGATCGCCTTTTTTCACCCGACCATCCATCACCCGAAAATATACAATTACACCCCGGTAGCTGTCATAATAGCTATCAAAAATTAACGCCCGTAAGCGTTGATCTACTGTGTTAGGTGCTGGTGGAATCCGTTCAACAATCGTCTCTAGAATTTCGTCAATGCCAATCCCTTCTTTGGCTGAGGCTAAAATTGCTCCACTGCAATCAAGACCGATAATTTCTTCAATTTCACTAATTACTCTGTCTGGTTCTGCACCAGGGAGGTCAATTTTATTGAGAACTGGAATAATTTCCAGATTATGCTCCAGTGCCAAGTAGACATTCGCCAAAGTTTGTGCTTCCACACCTTGAGATGCGTCTACAACCAACAGCGCTCCTTCACAAGCCGCTAAACTGCGAGACACTTCATAAGAAAAGTCTACGTGTCCGGGAGTGTCAATTAAATTTAATACATACTGCTGACCATCTTTAGCTTGATAGTTCATCCGGGCAGCTTGCAGCTTAATTGTAATGCCGCGCTCCCGTTCTAAATCCATATTGTCGAGAAACTGTTCCTTCATCTGCCGTTCGTCAACAGTGCCAGTAGCTTGCAACAGGCGATCGGCGAGGGTTGATTTCCCGTGATCAATGTGAGCAATAATACAGAAATTGCGAATGCGAACTGCGGGAACGTCAGTCATATACTATCTTTGCTGAAGCAGCAACCAAGGTTATAAAGAGCGATTTACTTAATGTATTTTAATGCTTTCTTTGCCAAGACGCTGCTATGAAGTGTGAAGTGTAAAGTCTGAAGTCTGAAATTACGTCTGATGTGAATTATAAAAATCAAAGTAATAATAAGGATTTCGCGTCAATACCCCAAAAATACACGGTTTTAGCCTCTAATTCACATTAAGCCTCAATTTCATTCTCCTGCCTTCTACCTTTTAACTAAAAAAAGTTGGTGCAAGCCTTGACTTATGCCCCATCTGTTTCAGACTTCACACTTCACCCTTCATACTTCAGTTGCCTCTTAAGTAATTTGCAAATCTATATAAAGTCTCTATAATTAAGTCTATTTTTCCTTGCAGGTATTGATCAACCATCAGCGTACAATAAATATATATAAGTACATAGTGTAGAAATCGTGGGCAGTTACACCTCGTAAATGCTTGGATCTACTGATTTACTGACAAAACTTCTAGAGCATTGAAAGAGTGAGTTCTATGAAAATTGCCACTTAAAAATCTTATGCTGTTACTTTTGGTAAGATTTCGGGGAACTATGTAACTATACCTTTAAGGTTTGTCAGTAAACTAACCCGAAATGTGAGTAGAACTACTTTACAAAGCTTTGACAAAACAAATTCAGAGTATATAAACCTATGAATATGAAAGAGAAAGCTACCGAAGGGGAGCAAAGACAAGGCGATAAGGTAGAAATTGCTGTCCGCTTAGATGCTGAATTATTAGAGCAAATTCAGCATCTGACCAACGACCCCAGCAAAGTAATTGAGGTAGCAATCCGCCAATGGTTACGGGGTGAGATTCCCAGAGATGACGAACTGACACGTACTCCTTATCGTACACCTGTGCCGCCTAGAGGTGAATGGAATGATTGACAGCCACAAAAAAGCTTTTCATAGACAAGAAAACAAATCACACGTTTGTCAATCATCGTTTTCATCACAGCCAAAACACCCAATGTAAGTATGCCGAAGCTCTCAGCAGCTTGAGCAAAACTGTATTGAGTTGCCACTTGTCTACCCAACTCGATTAAATGACTATTACTGCCAACTCCCAATTGCCAAACTTTTTTTCTCATAATCTGGAAGACATAGCTAATCAAACTGATGGCTCGTTACCGACTCTAGGCTCGGAGTTGGTTTATACGCAAGATGGGTCAGGGCGCTACCTGACATTTTATTGGCAGCAAAGCGAAGTCTTAGGATTAAACCCTGAGCAAATAGTGAATAACAGCCATGAAGATGAAACTTTTGCTCCAGTGGATAAGGTAGCCTATTTTGAACGATTGCACCGAGTTTTAGAAAGTTTGGTGCCAGAAAAGTTGCAATGTTGGTTTCGCTACCACCAAGAGTTGTGCGAGTTGGAATTAGTAATTTGTCCAATCATGCCGCCATTAGGAACTGCCGCCACTACAGTTGTAGTGATGGGACGGCTATTGCAGGCAACAGTTCGTCACAAAGAACCCAGTACCAAACCAAAAGCGCCTACACCAATCGAGTTGGCTTTACGTTCGCGGCAACATCAAAAACTGGTAAATAAAATTACTAGAAATATTCGGCGAACTTTGGACTTAGACATAATCTGGCAACAAACAGTAGATAGTTTGGGTAAAGCACTCAAGCTAGAACGTTGCATTATCTGTCCCTATCAGCCCTCTAGTTCAAAATTACGAGTCATAGCAGAGTATCATCAGCCAGACCGCAGTTCGATGCTTGGCTTAGAAATAGATGTAGCTTCTGAGCCAGCATTTGCTCAAGCGTTAGCAACTTTAGAGCCAGCGGTGATGGAGGTATCGAGATATGCGCTGTGTTCAGAGCAAAAAGTTTTAGTCGTAGCAACAAGCTATCAAGACCAAGCAAATGGAGTGATTGCTCTAAGTCTGCGCGATGAATGTTGTCCACTGACAAATGCAGAACAAGAGCTAGCAAAAGAAGTAGCAGATCAATTAGGCACAGCGATCGCTCATGCTACTTTGTATAAAGAATTAGAAGCAGCCCGACAAAAAGCCGAAGAAGCCTCCCGCCTCAAGAGCGAATTTTTAGCCAACGTCTCCCATGAAATTCGTACTCCCCTCAACGGTATGATTGGCTTTTTAAAGCTAATACTAGAGGGTATGGCAGACGACCCAGAAGAACAGCATCAGTTTCTCCTAGAAGCACACCAATCATCAATCCACCTGCTCAACATCATCAACGACATTTTGGACATTGCCAAAATCGAAGCAGGCAAAATGGAATTAGATTGCGTTCCCGTCAAATTAGATGAGCTATTTTGCGGTGTAGAAAGTTTCATGCGTCCTCAAGCAGAAATGAAAAATCTCAGCTTTCGGATGCAAATTCCCACCACCTGCGATGAAATCGTTGTCCAAGGTAATTATCAACGGCTACTCCAAGTTATGCTGAACTTGGTCAACAATGCCATTAAATTTACCCATGAAGGCGGTATTACCATCACTGCCGACATCGTACAGAAAAAACTCAAATTCCAAGAACAGCAATTTCCCGGCATGGTGAGAGTTAGGGTAGCCGACACCGGAATTGGTGTTTCATTAGACAAACAAGATAAATTATTTCAATTATTTTCTCAAGTAGATGGTTCTCGCACTCGCCAGTATGGTGGTACAGGCTTGGGGCTGGCAATATCCCAGAAGCTGATTGAAGCAATGGGCGGTGAAGTGCATTTCTACAGTCTTGGTGAAGGACTTGGCTCAACTGTTACCTTTACAGTACCTTTGTATCAGCAACCAGTAATTGTCTCATCAACAGATAATAATTTAGATTGCGCGTGTTAATTAAGCATTTAGCAAAAAGGTTGTCTGTGGAGACTGGGTGTAAGGGTGTGTGGGTATAGGGTATAAGGGTTTTGAACATCTATATCCCTGTACCTGACAAGGTAGGTTATTCACAAAGTAATGAGTCAGGACTATAAAACCAAACAAAAGAATCATGATTTTTTCCACCCCTACACCCTTTTTTGACGACTGTATATGAAAACACTATATCTATAAGGTGGCGAGTAAGGTAAAGTTATGATGGCTTTTACATCTGTTCACTAGTAAGTTCACGAATCCCATAAGACGACTTAATGCTAGTTTTTGTTGAGTCGCTTGTAATTGTTTTGTCTCAAACAGGAAAGGTAAAAGCACGACAAGCAATCTAGCGACAATTAGATCTAGGATTGATTTAACAAAGCTAAAAAACAAAGTTATGGGTGATGAGTTGGTAGTAGTGCCAAAAATCTACGCAAAACTCATACCTAATGACCATCACTAACTTCACAGGTCTAAAACAATGGAACTGACAATTGACAACGTAGAAACCGTTTTAGATGAAATGCGCCCTTATTTGATGTCTGATGGCGGTAATGTGGAACTTGTGGAACTTGATGGCCCTGTGGTCAGATTAAGGTTACAAGGTGCTTGTGGTTCTTGTCCTAGTTCCACAATGACTTTAAGAATGGGTATTGAACGCCGCCTGCGAGAAATGATTCCGGAAATTGCCGAAGTCGAACAAGTTATTTAGGAACGACAAAAAGGCTGAAGGATGAAGTCTCAAGTATGAAATTTCATCCTTCATACTTCATCCTTCATACTTAATACTTTCCTAATCACTACCGATTATGCCTCATCCACTTTACGTTGCCTTTATTTGGCATCAACATCAGCCGCTGTACAAGTCTCCTGACAGCGGCGTTTCAGTTTCATCTAACCAGCAGTACAAGCTACCTTGGGTACGCTTGCATGGCACTAAAGATTATTTAGATTTAATATTAATCCTCGAACAGTATCCAAAGTTACACCAAACGGTGAATTTGGTTCCTTCTCTGATATTGCAATTAGAAGATTACATTGCTGGTACAGCTTTTGATCCTTATTTAACAGCCAGCTTGACTCCGGCGGAACAATTAACGCAGTACGAGCAAGAATTTATTGTCCAACATTTTTTTGATGCTAATCACCACACCTTAATTGATCCTCATCCTCGCTATGCTGAGTTGTATCAACAAAGACAAGAAAAAGGACAAGCTTGGTGTTTGGCAAATTGGGGAGTGCAAGATTACAGTGATTTGCTGGCTTGGCACAATTTAGCCTGGATAGATCCACTGTTTTGGGATGACCCAGAAATTGCTACGTGGTTAAAACAAGGACGAAATTTTAGTTTAAGCGATCGCCAGCGGATTTATTCCAAGCAGCGCCAAATTTTAAGCCGGATTATTCCCCAACACCGGAAAATGCAGCAAACAGGGCAGTTAGAAGTGACTACCACGCCCTACACTCACCCGATTATGCCCTTGCTGGCTGATACTAACTCCGGTCGGGTAGCTGTGCCTAACATGACATTGCCAGAGCAGCGCTTCCAATGGGCAGAAGACATTCCTCGTCACCTACGTAAAGCTTGGGATTTATATACAGACCGTTTTGGTCAGGAACCACGGGGTTTATGGCCTTCCGAACAATCAGTAAGCCCAGAAGTATTGCCGTATATTATAAAGCAAGGTTTTCAGTGGATTTGCTCAGATGAAGCCGTCTTGGGCTGGACACTAAAACACTTTTTCCACCGGGATGGTGCAGGGAACGTCCAGCAACCAGAAATACTGTACCGACCTTATCGCCTGACAACCCCAGCAGGTGATTTAGCAATTGTTTTCCGTGACCATAGATTATCAGATTTAATTGGCTTTACCTACGGGTCAATGCCGGCAAAACAAGCAGCAGCCGACTTAGTGGCACACCTACAAGCGATCGCCAAAAAGCAACGCGAAAACCCCAGCGAACAACCTTGGTTAGTTACCATTGCCTTGGATGGCGAGAATTGTTGGGAATTCTATCCCCAAGACGGCAAACTCTTTTTAGAAGCTTTATATCAAAGCCTCAGCAATGATCCCCAACTCCAACTCGTTACCGTCTCCGAATTTATTCAAAAATTTCCTCCCACAGCTACTATCCCCCAAGCACAATTACACAGCGGTTCTTGGGTAGATGGCAGCTTCACCACTTGGATTGGCGACCCTGCTAAAAATCGCGCTTGGGACTACCTCACCCAAGCCAGAGCAGTGCTGGCCAGCCATCCTGAAGCCACAGAAGAAAACAACCCCGCTGCCTGGGAAGCTTTGTATGCCGCCGAAGGTTCAGACTGGTTTTGGTGGTTTGGTGAAGGGCATTCTTCCAATCAAGATGCCATCTTTGATCAATTATTTCGGGAACATTTATCTGGCATCTACAAAGCCTTAAATGAACCCTTGCCACCCTATCTTTCACAACCTCTGGAGGTGCATGAAGTTCGAGCCAACCATACTCCAGAAAGCTTTATTCACCCCGTCATTGATGGCAGAGGTGATGAACAAGATTGGGACAAAGCCGGACGGATAGAAGTTGGTGGTGCTAGAGGTACAATGCACAACAGCAGTGTTGTTCAACGACTGTGGTATGGAGTAGATCACCTGAATTTCTATTTACGAGTGGACTTCAAAAGTGGTGTTGCACCAGGACATGATTTGCCACCAGAGCTAAATTTGCTGTGGTTCTATCCTGAGAAGACAATGCACAACAGCCCAATTCCCATAGCAGATGTGCCGCAGCAAGCACCAGTGAATTATCTATATCACCACCATTTAGAAATTAACTTGCTGACGCAATCTGTGCAGTTCCGAGAAGCAGCAGAAGATTATCAATGGCAGCCCCGCTTTAGTCGCGCCCAAGTTGCTTTAGACACTTGTTTAGAATTATCCGTGCCTTGGGCAGACTTGCAAGTGCCGCCAGATTATCCCCTGCGCTTGATTTTAGTGCTGGCTGATAATGGGCGTTTCCGCGATTATTTACCAGAAAATGCTTTAATCCCCATTGAAGTACCGTAGCAAAGTATGAAGACTGAAGTATGAAAAAAATTGCTTCAGTCTTTATCTTTTGCCAACTTCAGGTGCAAGAGAGAGGATTTTAAGGTTTCAGCACAGATGCACCGAATCATAATTAGGGCTTGCTGAAAAAGAAAAAAAGGTGACAGTTTCTAAATTATGAGAGCCTAAAAATATATTCAGGTGCAAGGGTTGAGGGTAAAATAGTGCAAAATCCTTGCATCACAGTGGTCAAGAGC
>NZ_JAIVFW010000125.1 GCF_020829595.1 Nostoc sp. CHAB 5844 | reverse complement strand
AACGCCGAATTAGCCTTAGAACCAGGGACCCAGCACGTGCACGGATTCTCGGGCTCTTGCTAAACTCAAACTATGAAAAACAGGTGGAGTTGGCCATGTTCAGCGATGAAAAGAAGAAAAAAGGTATCTCAATCAATCCACTGAATTTCGTTCAAGGGCCAGACGGTTCGTTGAATGTAACGGAGATAAACACAGACGAAGACTTTGCCCAGGGCTGTGAAATTATTCGAATTGAATTCAAAACGAATTCAGAGCACTCAAAGAATCGCCAGAAACGCTCCAGATTCGCTTGAAAATGGTTCCAGGCTATCAAACCTTACAGAAGAGGAAAAAAACGCTAGGAACGCTGAAAAAATGCAATTGCTGGCGCATAACTATGCAGGTTTTGCTTACTTCAAGCATATATGCGCGAACTATTTTTTCACTTTGCGTCCCCAGAGGAAAACAATAATACCCAAGCGTCTATCACGTTGAAAAATATAGCTAGCCCGCACAAATATAGCGGCGGCCTTCAGTCAATTTCAACATTTCGTCTGCGTTCAGAATCAATCAATCCAAGAGAAAGATACTTATAGTCCGTGGACTTTTCAGCATCACGATCAGCAAAATAGCACATTGATAGTGAGGCCACATGCAGGATTTCGACGAAGAACTCTCGAGATTTGGAAAATCCATCAGAGAGTTGAGACAACAAGCCGGACTCTCGCAAGAGGAACTAGCGAATATATGTGGACTAGATCGCACATACCTCGGAGGTATAGAACGAGGGGAACGTAATCCTACCCTAAAAAATATCTTACTAATATGTCGGGGGCTAGACATCCCCGCTTCGAAGCTCTTCGATTCTCAAATCACGGCAGCGCGATGACAACAAGCACAACACCTCCTTTCGAAAAACAATCTTTGCTCAGGGAATTCAGAACATCAATTGCGAAAGATTTAGATGCCATATGTGCAAGCAGAAAATCTGACGAAGACAAAGCCAAAGAGGTAAACGCCCTAATTAACAGTGGCTTGGTATCTTTTAAGAATCAACTCCTCAGCCTAAACATATTGGAACGTGGGACTGCTGCTCTCACGCTTCAATACTGTTACACGGTTATAGCCTTGGAGTCCCGACACAAAGTTTGGCCCTACGAATACATGGCTTTTTCGCGAAGAATTGGTGAAATGTGGGAAGACTTTTGTAGCGTTGCTTGGGAGTTCTCACTCAACGAGAACATGCAGCGCATTCACCCCCCTTCTTTTTCCGATATCAAGGGGGTGATTAAAGAGCGTTTGGTTGATGTTTTAGGAGGCTTGGATAAGACCCTAGAGGGTGAGTCATTGCAAGCTCAAGCTTTGAGTGATGTGGACATGTTGTGCGATCTTGTTGGCGATATAAATATGAGAGAGGATCAAGTCTTTCAAGTATTCGATGTCCCCCACGTCGTAGATTTTAAAAGTGGATTCGGGTCCAATGAAAAAGGCAACACTCTTAGACTTGAGGCTGTGGGCCGAGCATATCGCGCTTGGAACAAAGATACAAAACTGTGGTTACTTGTAAGACAAGAAGTGAACAACAACTATCTAGACACCCTTCGAAAAGGTGGCCTCTGGGAGGTCTATACTGGACTTGAAGCATATAAAAAAATCGACCAGGTAACTGATATTCCGGTATCGAAGATGAAATCCAGTCTTATTGATTGGGAAAATGATCTGAATTCGGAGTTTTATGCTTTTTTGAAGAAGCAGAGGAAAGATCTGACCGAATACTTGATTTGGTAAGGTAGTCAGTAGTCAAGCCCTACCATCAAAAAAATGATTAGCTGTATTCCTCAAGTCCTTAACTCCTTGGTCTCGCGCTTTTTGAATTATGGCTCTTGCATCAATCAAATCTTGCTCGCAAAAAAAAGGGATTGGTAGTCTTTTGAGGTAATTTGCTGAGTTGTTTGCGTGGCCATTTACTATAGCTTTCAGTGTTGTGGTCGCTAGGTCAGAGTTTAGGTAGAGCAGCAGATAATCAAGCATTTCCTGTTCTTTAGGAAAAACTCCGACAACACCCTGATCGAACACAGATTGATTCATATAAGAGGCTGACAATCGACTCGATGAAACCATCGGAACCGCCAGACCTTCTCTGAAGTAGAAGGAAGAATTTTGAAACCGTGCTTTGTCATTTGCAATGTAGAAATCAACTGCATCTTTTGTCCACATTATTGCTGACGAGGGTTTTTCAAACGCCTCCCTATGACCACCACGAACTAGGGGCACATACGATTTCCCACTGTCAGGCAATCCGGTCGTAAGAATGCCGGGAATGAGACTCAAGTCTTTTTCTTCAACTTGTTGAGACCAATTTATCGGATGTCCGTTTAGCTTCCTCTTAATACGTTTCAAATCAAAACCAATAAACCTAAGATTGTCACCAGTGTAGATTCCGGTCTTGCACTCCGCGACATCGTTGAGTGTGAGTTTTGATCTCTGTTCTAAGCTTTGTCCAAATAAAACATGTAAATTCCAACCTTCGATAACACTGGAAAGAAGCTTTGCACCAGTTAAGTTAATGCCTTTGGATTCGACACGTTCCCGCGTCAGATTTTCAGTAGCGTCGAACTCAGACCATGAGACGCTGAGATCTTTCTGAAGAGCGCCTTTATTACCCGCGATAATACATAGTCCTCCATAGCCGAAATTGATGCTTCCGAATCTCTTTGAAGGAAACCTTACAATGTGCGTTGGCCTAGCTTCCCGTGCCAAAAAGGCCCTTGTAGACCTATGATTGGTGCTTGCCAAAAAACTATCGGGCACTATAAACACATATCTTCCACCCTCGCGAAGCAGAAGAACCGAAAAGATTAAAAATAAGCTATAGGATTCCTTTACGTAAAGATCAGGATACATTTTTTTGAGCCGCGATCTTAAACCCTTGTCAATGCTCAGGCCATAAGGCGGATTAGCAATAACAGCGTCATAAGGACTCGACGCGAAACATGGTCTGAGCAGTTCTGTATCAAAATTCAGCAGCAAAGAAAAAAAATCTTCGTGGTGTAACTTTAAGAAATCATGAGGGAATCTAATTTTTGCCAACTCGAAACCACCAGGATCGATATCGACCGCCTCAACTGATTCCGGCACTCCGATTAGGTTCTCAAGTAAGGCCCCAGATCCAACGCAAGGTTCAAAAATCCTTTTTGCTGTCACGTCTCCAAGCAGATCGCACATCAACAAGTTGATATCGTTGGCTTCTGTAAAGTGTTGCTTTAGATCTATTGGCTGATTCAATTAATAAAACCACGATGATGACTATTAGCATCATTATGAGGTATTTGGTGAATCTGGTCAAATAGGATAATTGCAATCAAGGAGTCGAATCCGGTATCGTATCCGATCTGGAATCCTGCTGTTAACAACGCCAGACCGAACAGGCTATTGACTTTAAAGAGATTTTTTCTTTAAAGGTGAAAAAGGGATCTGTTCCCTGATTCGCCACCAAACAAGAAAACCCCTCAGCGAAAGTTGAGGGGTTTTTTATTTCAGCACACCAGCAGGCTTTGCTGACAAAACCTTCTCCAGCAGCACCTCACACCTCTTCCAAATACGTTGCATTACTATTTTTAAATGGTATAGCAACGATTGTTCAAAACCATAATCACGGTTATTATTTTTAGAAAGATGCATCTAAAAATGCACTTCAACAGTAACAACTGTTAACAAAGGCAAGAGAGGATCGTTGCAGTACCACAATAGCTGCACACGCCCTTTCTTCTACAAAAACAGCTTGCTAGGAGGAGATGACACGTGTTCAAGCTGAATAAACTATCTGCAGTAATCGCCATTGGATTGGGAACTGCATTACCTGTACAAGCCGGTCTGCTCGACGACCTGATCGGTGCCAAGTTCAATCCTGTCAGCACCAGCAAAGGCGTAGCACCTGAAGGCCAGAAAGGCACATTCACAGCTCCCTTTGAAGAGCCTTTCGTATATGAACGTTCTGGTGATAATGACAATAACGCCGACGCAACACCTATTCCAGCACCTGAAAAATGCATGGGCATCGGAGAAAACGGGAAGCTGCGCTGTAAGCCTGCGGCAGGCACGATTTCCCTGCTACCCAACGGCGACTTCCTGTACTTCAACGCACTTGAAGGCACGGAGGATTTCGAATTCAGTATTTTGGTTGATTTCGGTCAAAAGGCGATCAACGATCAAACTCGTCGCATGATCATCCCGAAAGATTCAAACAAGGCTACGAATTGGATTCGTCCCTTGGAAGTTGATTCTGGCGCCAATCCGGATGGATATGCGATTACCGAATTGCTTCCAGGTCTGGGCTTAACCAACAAGGAAACCAACAGCGCTGACGGCGCCTTATTCTGCGCCGACGTGGCCATGCTGGCCGACGGCTCGATCATGGCCGTAGGTGGTACTGCTTATTACAGCGAACCGGGCAGCAATTTGATCGGTTATGGTTTGACCGAACTGGAAGGTCTTAAGACCAGCCGAGTATACAACCCCAACACAAACCGCTGGATGCAAGGCAACGACATGAACTTTGGTCGTTGGTATCCCGCTTTGATTACCCTGCCCGACAGCAAAATGTTCGTGGCCAGTGGTGTCACCAAGTTGCTCAAGCCTGTATACCCACAAGCCCCAGAACAAAGCGGCCGTAACGTGGTGCAAACTGAAACATTCGACCCGGCCACTGGTAAGTGGACCGTGAATGCTCAAACAGCACAACGCTCGCTGCCACTGTACCCCCGCCTGCACCTGCTGCCGAACGGCCATGTGTATTACAACGCCGGTGGTCAGGCCTTCAACCCTTTTGGCCAGTCTTACGACCAGCCATTGTGGAACATTGCCGCCACGTACAACCCTGCCACTCAAACTTGGAGTGATTTGGCTTACGCTGGCTTTCCATTGAAGTTCAGCGACGCGGGTCTTGAATCACTGACCCAGATTTTGAATCCTTTGACTGCGCCCAATGCAGCCATGAGCGCACTCACCAAAACGCTGATGAGCGCACCCATGAAGAGCCCACAAGCCCTTCAAAAACTGTTGAGCACTGTCACCACGGGCAATCCTGAGCAAACCTTGCAAAAAGTGGTTGGCGCGGGCATGCGCGGTTCAACATTCTCAATCATGATGCCGCTACGTCCCAACGCTCAAGGTCAATACAAGGAAGCCAGTTTCCTGACAGCAGGCGGTGTGCTTCCATTGGTGGGCTTGACATCTCCAGGTGGGTACGTGGCTGTTGCATCGTCTCGCATTGATACCGTGAAGACCGACGGTGACAATATTGTTGACTACCAGAGTGAAGTCACAGGTTCTTTGAATGAAACTCGTTGGTATGGTTCAGGCGTGCTTATGCCCGATGACTCAGTGATGGTGTTCAGCGGTGGCGACCGCGATGGCGTTGCAGCCCCCGGCGTGGAGTTCCCACGCAAAACGGCAGAGCGCTTTGACCCAGTGACCAAAAAGTGGACTCAAATGGCTGTGGCCAACAAACCCCGCACCTATCACAACACCGCCCTGCTAATGCAAGACGGTCGCGTGTTAGTGGGTGGCCATGCTCCAATTTCTACCTTGTACCTGAAGAACATTAATTTGGCAGCCTTTGGTTTGTCGCCCAACGATGGTCGTGATCCCTCATTCGAGATTTACACACCTCCGTATGTGAACAATCCGAACCGCCCCAATTTGATCGGCTTCGCAGGTGGTAACTCGACACCCGCTGGCAATGGAAAAACCATGCTGCGCGAATTCCGCAAAGGTCAACAAGTGACACTGGAACTGGCACCTGGAACTGATATGAGCAAGATTGACTCGGTCTCCTTGGTACGTCACACCGTGACCACTCACTTGACTGACGCCGATCAGCGGACTGTAGTCATTCCCAAAAACCAGCTGACTGTGACTGGGCAAAGCGTACGCTTCACCATTCCAGATCAAGCCGCAGTGGTTCCACAAGGTGCTTATATGACCTTTGTGCGCACCAAGCAAGCGGATGGTTCACTGCTGCCTTCCAAATCTGTCAGCTTCATGTTGAAGCATGGCAACGGACAAGGAGTGATGACTGCCAATGCCCGTCGTTAAAACGAACTGGGTGAAGAAAACGCTGGGCGCCTGCCTGGCGTTTTCTTTTTCTACCCTACTTATCTCGAGCCCCCTGATTACCCCTACCATCGCTTTCGCACATGCTGAACACGGTACCGAGGGAGGTATTCCAACCGTCAGTCCAAAAACGAAGCTACCCAAGGGTGTCTCACTGCAAGTTGTGAAAAGCAATGCATTTCAGTTTGCCTTGGCCACAGATGGCCAACAACAAGTCGAAATTTTGGGCGAGGACAAACGTGCCTTTCTAAGATTCAAAAGCGACAAACTATACGCCGACCTGAACGCGACTGGCTGGCACCGCTCCCGGCAACCCGGTGGTGGCCCAGTCCCCGATCGCCTTAAAAACAATCCCAAGTTGAAACCCAATTGGGTTTTGCTGGACAAACAGCCTGGCTATGGCTGGTATGACCCGCGACTGATGAATGAAGAAATTGCTCACTTTAATCTCGCCATGATCGCCAACGGCAAGCCGGTCAATGTTCGAATCGAACGCATTGAGCCTGAGCCCATGACTGGTTACTGGCGCCCGACACTGATTAACGAGGCCGACTTCACCGGCCTGAACGCCATGGTGCCCGGCTTGAGTGGCAACAACTTGATGCTCAGCCGCATGGGTACAGCCCAAGGTGAGTTTCAAGTGCTGGACGATCAAGGTGTACCGTTCATCGAACTTCGAAAAGACGGAGTCTGGCTAAACAGCATGCATGCATGGGCTAACCAAGTGGACCTGTTTCACACCTCCGGAACAGAACAGGCCCCCTGGGTCAAGGTATCCGAAACCGGAACGGTGACCTATGCAGATCCAAGACTGGATAAAAAGCCTGCAAAAATCTCTGAAATCGGCCACTGGGTCATTCCTGTCAAATTGAAGGAAGGTGAACAGCAAAGTTTGCTCAAAGGTGAACTGACCTGGCAAAAAATTTCTGAGAACGGCAGTTAGTTGCCAGTCGCCTGCGGCTGCAGGCGACATTCTTTTTCAAATCCATACTTGCGCGCAAACGGACAATCCAGCACTGGCAGTATCGACGGGATTTGATAATACTTATCGACCGCCTCACGCAACACCACATCCCTGAACCGTTGGTAATTGAAGTTGCTTCCATCCACAATCGTGAAAGGCACACCCGCAATCGTTTGCGTTGTTACCGACACATTGGTCAGGTAATCCTGATAAAGCGCTGGATCAATCGGCTTGGCTTTGGCTACGATCCGAATGGGTTTTCCATCCATGTCCCGCCAATCAACAAAGGTGTCGTCATTGCGCGCATGATATTTTCCTGGACCAAACACTGGCACTACCTTGCCGTAGTGGTATGTCATCAAGGCCGCGGGCGAGTAGGCGATTGTGGTCAACACCCCATTGGCCGGCATGCCTCGGTCCAATTCATCCAGAATGGCAGGCATATGTCGGTGGAACAACACGTCCTCCTGAAAATCTTTTTTAGGCCAAACCGACACATCGGCATGCATCAACAGGCCGAACAAAACCAGGTGCGGAACAGACAGCACTGCATTGAAGCCAACGTAACGCTTCATCCAGATACCCGGCGTACACAAGGCCAGAAGCACAAAGGCAATCGGCAAAAAGCCCAGCACCCAATGCAAGCCGACGGTCTTTTCGAGCGATATTAAAAGGAACAAAGCCAATGGCACCAGCAGTGCAAAGGCCAATGCGCCTTGACGCAACCAAACCTGGCTACCCTTGAGCAAACTCCACAAGGCCCAAGGTGTGATCAGGTAAATCATCATGCCCAAGTAGGTGAGCACAGTCCCCCAACCCAACTGCGCATCCTCATGCCGATTCACGAGGTTGAACATGATGTTGTTCCAGCAGTTGTGGAGGTTGTAGGCGATATTTACACCGGCAAACGGCAATACACCCGCCAACAACAAAAACAGATACTTGAAACGCTGACGCTGAAACAGCAAATGAAATCCAAATGCAAAACCCAGTAAAACAGCAAAATATTTGGATAAAAATGCCAGTCCCAAAAAGCAACCAGCGAGAAACATCGCACTGCCAGACTCAGCGCGTATTGCTTTCACATAGGTGTAAATGGCCAATCCCATGAAAAATATCAGAGGCGTATCGGTGGTCACAAACACCGCAAACCAGGACACCGGCATCGACAGATAAACAGCACCAGCCAACCAGGCTC
>NZ_JAIVFW010000124.1 GCF_020829595.1 Nostoc sp. CHAB 5844 | reverse complement strand
ACTAACATGATTGAAGCTTATGATTCACTCATTTGTAACCAAAAAAAACTTATGTCTTCACCTTCCTTGAATAACTAATCAATCCTTAAACTGGCTTTTTGTTACTTTTTCAGCAAGCCCTAAATAAATATCAACACAGTTTCTCATTCCATAATCGACAACCACAAGGCAACTTAAATGCCTAACAATATACCCCACAACGCCTACACCAATGCACCACAGCAGCACCCTAACTTCATACTGGGTAGTTTGCAACTACTTTTCTGGTTGTTCTTCCGCCCCGCAGCGTGGCGTAACCACCTCAAACGCATTCACCCTCAGTTAAACAGCGAATCTTCTTTGATTACTTTAATCCGACAAGGCGGATGGCGGTTAATAATTCAAGGGATTATTATCTTACCTATTCTGGCTAACTTAATACTTGCCTTAGTGCTGTTTATATTGGGCGTACCAGTCAAAGCTATAGTTAATCGCGTGGTGTCAGGGTTAGTGGCAGGTGTAGGAGGCGTAGTAGTCAGTGTAGTGTTCGGCGGGGGAAACGTGGTGAGCTTGGCACTTGGCGTAGGAAGCATGGCATTCGGTATGGGACGCGTGGCGGAAGTTGTGATGTTTGGCGTGGTGTTAGGCGTAGTGTTAGGTTTGGCAGAAAGTGTGATGTTAGATGTGAGGTTAAGCGTAGCTATAGGTTTGATCGTAGGCATCGCTGTAAGCCTGATAGGAGATGTGGCGGAAGGCGTAGCACTCGGCTTAGGAATTAGTATTAACTCATGGCGACCTGTAGTTTTATTCCCATTTCTCACAGTATGGAATTATTTACTCTCTAGATTAGACAAAAAACGTAACGCTAAAAGTTCTTGTTTATTACGTTATCACTCGGCTTTCTGGGATGAATGGCAGCGTTTACAATTACCGGGTTTAGATAAGTATTTACTTTTTGTCCTGGAACATAATCCAGTTGAAGGCAAAGCCGCTTTAGAATATCTCAGTACCAGTCCTCAGCGTTGGACTGCTCAAGCAGTACAAATTGAATTGGATGCACGTAATTTGCAAGCTTGTACAGATGTCAATGCTATCCGCCAAGTTCACCCAAGTCTGGCAATTGGCGAATTACCAAGTCCAGTTAAGCCAATACTAAATATCTTTAGGCGCATCAGCGAAGATGTGGACGCTGTTCTCCATCAACAAAGTACATATCACCAGCGCCTACTTCTGAAAAATATTGCCAACAAATTAAACGGACACTTACAGGAACTAGACCGTAGCAGCGACAAATACACAGTTCGTTTTCGTCCCATAGTCGTAAGTTGGCGTGACATAGTTACTAACTATATAGAAGTAGTAGCTCAAGCTACGGAACTCAGTCAAGAAATTGACTCACCATACGTTACTGGTGTACCCCTTACACTAGAGCAAGCAATTTTTACAGGTCGTACTAGTATTGGTTCACGCATTGAGCAATTGCTTTTAGACCGCCGTCGTCCACCGTTACTACTTTACGGTCAGCGACGTATGGGCAAAACTTCCCTACTCAACAACATTGGGAAGTTACTACCTAATACCATCATCCCTATGTTTGTGAGTTTACAAGGGGCACCTTCGTCAGCCAGTGATTATAATGGCTTTCTCTACAATTTAGCTAAAGGAATGATAAATTCTTCCAAGCAGCAAAGTGGGTTAATACTACCATCTCTTACACGAGAAGCATTAGCAGATGACCCCTTTACACGCTTTGATGAATGGCTAGACCAAGTAGAACAAACTCTTGAACAAAATACCGCTTTGTTGATGTTAGACGAGTTTGAAACTTTAGACTCTGCTATTAGTAAAGGACGCTTTGATGAGGAAGATGTTCTAGGAATGCTACGCCACTTAATTCAACATCGTTCTCGCTTCAAAGTGTTATTAGCAGGCTCTCATACTATTGAAGAATATCAGCGGTGGGCTAGTTATTTAATTAATGTTCAAGTAGTGCATATTTCTTATTTAAAACAAGAGGAAGCACGTCAATTAATTGAACATCCCGTCAAGGATTTCACTCTCCGCTATGAACCTGACGCAGTTGAGCGAATTTTGGAACTTACTAGTTCTCACCCTTATTTAATACAATTAGTTTGTGGGGAAATTATTGTCTTAAAGAATGAGCAAGATCCTTCCATGCGTCGCTTGGCAACATTGAAAGATGTATACGCTGCAACATCAGAAGCTTTGAAAAGTGGGAGTTTTTTCTTTGCTGATATTCAAAATAACCAAGTAGATGCAAATGGACGCGATATTTTACGCTTTATGGCGGCTTTAGGGGAAGGGGCAGTTGTCAGCAAGCTCACTTTATCATATCAGTTTGCTGATGTGTACGAAAGAACAATTCAACTTTTATTACAACGGGAATTAATTGAGGAAGTTGGAGAAGGTTATTGCTTTCAGGTAGAGTTAATTCGACGATGGTTTACTCGGTAAATAAATGCATATCTATCTACTTGTTTGATTTTGCAGAATGCGTAGTTGCTCTACTATATAATCTTCTAGTTCTTGTTTTTCTCTGCTACTAGCTTTGCGTTGATAAGTTCTGCCTGTTTCTTGAATAAATTTGCGTTTTTCTAGTTGAGAACCTTTGGATTTACTTCCTGCTTGCTGCAAATTTTTCTGTAATTCTTCCCAGGTTTGTTCGCCTATACTTTCACCTAGTTTTTGCAATGCTTGAGGTAATAAGATTTTTGCCTCTCTGTGTAAATCTTCGTCTGTTTCTAGGGTATTTAGCTCTATATTACTGAAATCAATATCAATTTGAAATTTACTCATGCGATTTTTCAATAAAACAATTTATTAATTATTGCATAAAGTCATGGATATGTAATGATTCAGCAATAAGTTCAGTGTTGCAGTATCCAGGATACAGAATTATACGATCGCTACCTTAGTTAGATAACCATAACAGATGCGATCGCTAACTAATAAAATGTTTAAAATCTTTTCAAAAATAAGCAGGGAATAAGCCAGAAGCAGCATCAAGAACCTTAGATGTGGTTACTTGTTCTTTCTAACGATACAAGACGCATAACTGAAAATAATGCAACTTAAAAGTAGTGCGGAGATCATAAATTATGGATGCTACTAAACGCCTGACTACTCTTGACCGCATCCGCAGACTTAGCCGTCTGATGGATACATCTATACGCATACCTCTTTTTGGTTTTCGCATTGGATTAGATCCAATTATTGGCTTGGTTCCTGGTGCTGGTGATTTCATCAGTACAGCGTTTTCGGCTTACATTATATTTTTAGCTACCCGCTTCGGTATTCCTCGCCAAGACTTAGCCAAAATGATTTTTAACGTTGGTTTAGAAGCCGTGGTTGGCACTGTACCCTTAGTGGGTGATTTGTTTGATGCGTTCTACAAATCCAATATTCGCAATTTGGCAATTTTAGAACAACATCTGACAAAAGTTGAACCAGAACTTCAACAAGTATCTGGTGAAATTGCCGAAAAAGAATTTAGCCGAGTTTAATACCAATTTTAGATGAAGACGCATAGAAAGAACCCCACCGCCTGCGGCATCTCCCCGAACCTGCGGGGAGGTTGGGAGGGGTAAAAATAATATGCAGCTTCACATTAAATTGGTATAAGACTCAAACTGTCAATATGTGAGAAATCAGAGGAGTCTGATTCAGACTTTCAAACTTGACTATTTAATATAGGAGATGAATTGTCATGGCACTGCAAAATGCTGCAAAACTTTTTCAAGCAGTCAAAGAAGATCAAGCATTAAAGCAAAAACTTAAAGCAACAGCCAATCCAGAAGCGTTTATCAAGATTGCCAAAGAACGCGGATACGATTTCACAGTCGAAGAACTAGAGGCTGAGATTGATAAATTATCTGAAGAAGATTTGGCCGCTATTATCAATCCAGGATGGGGGCCAAGACGGCACATTAATCCCAGATAATTCTTGAAATAACAGGCTAAAAGTCTAAACAAAAATATACAATACTTGCATAGGCTTTTTGCCTTAAATTATGATGCTAAACGTGCTTGTGCTAAATCACGTATAAGCAAAGTTCTAGTGAGAATGTAATCCGTTAAGCTGCGAGTTTCTTCATAATTCAGGACTTTATTGCTCTCAATTTGTCCTAACAACAGCTTGACCAAATCTGGGTCACTAAGTCCAAGGAGTGTACTGCTTTGGGTTTGTTCCACTACAGCCCAAAGCTGACGTAATATTTTTGAGTTCACAAGGCACATCTTCATGACAATTTCTCCTGGCTTGGATGAAAGCGGATCAGTGCTGATTCATAATCTAAAGAAAATATTAAATTATTTAGTCTACAGCTAATCTGCAATATTACAAAAGCTTATTAAATATATGTAGACTTATATATTTGACAAAATTTGTTTATTAAAACATAGTCAGTTTTTTTGAAGACGACTTTTATGGGTCAGTCCGTAAGTAATATGGCTTACGCAGTTTGATAATGAAATAGTTGTTGGGATGCCAAAACATTCTTCTGATAATTAAGTCGATAGGAAAAAACAAAACTATCTTCAGAAAGATTAACTAGCTGGAACCTCTTTCCTCCTGACTTATCCTACATATAATTATTTACGCCGTCTTACTTACTCTTACATCCAGTCTTAACAAATAACCTGAGTGCGTAAGTGCTGTACTTATCCTCCTAAATTGGTAGGCAAGTCATACTTGTAACCGATGACAACCGCAATCACAAACTGTTCAAATACAAGTAATGTTGCCCATACCGGAGTAATGACAGACCGCGTTTTAATTCTTGGAGGAAGAGGGCGAATTGGTAGCAGTGTCGCCCAAGATATTGCCGCCCACACCCAAGCAAAAATTACCATCACTGGGCGTACCCCAGAGACGGGAACTTTGCCGTTAGCGGAACGCGAGCAGTATTTAGCTTTAGACTTGGCAGAAGTTGATAAAGTAAGAGAAGCGATCGCTAACTCTGATTTAGTAGTTCACTGTGCTGGTCCGTTTCACTACCGCGATGCCAATATTTTGAAATTTTGTATTGAACAAGGCGTTAACTATGTAGATGTTAGCGACCACCGTTCTTTCACCAGCAAGGCTTTAAGTTATCATGAACAAGCTGTTGCTGCTGGTGTTACCGCAGTAATTAATACAGGTATTTTCCCAGGCATTTCTAACAGTATGGTACGTCAGGGTGTTGAGCAATTTGATGAAGCAGAAAAAATCAAGCTGTATTATTTAGTAGGTGGTTCTGGTGGCGCTGGCATCACTGTGATGCGGACAACTTTTCTTGGCTTACAACATCCTTTTGAAGCTTGGATAGATAGTAAATGGCAGGAAGTAAAACCTTATAGTGAAAGAGAAATAGTTGACTTTCCCCACTATCAACGTAATGGAGTTTACTGGTTTGATATGCCAGAAACCTTTACATTGCCCTACGCTTTTCCCTCAGTTAAAAGTGTAATTACTAAGTTTGGTTCATTTCCAGATTATTATAATCATCTGACTTGGATAGCAGCACATATTTTTCCTAAGTGGTTAATGCAGCGTAGTGGCATGATTGAATTTTTATCTCATGTCAGCCATACAATGACAGATTTCACTAATCGTTTCAGCGGTATTGGCGTAGCAGTAAAATCGGAAATTACAGGCAAAAAAAACGGCGCAACAGGAGTTTATACTTCGACTGTATTGCATGATAATGCCGCTGTAGCTACAGGCTGTGGTACTGGTACTGTTGCCCAATTAATTCTTGAAGGTAAACTAAATAAACCTGGCGTTTTACCTGTAGAAAATGCACTAACAACAGATTTGTTTACCCAAATTATGGACAGTCGAAGAATCAAGATTGAGCATACCTTTTTACAGTACCCTGAATATGTTTAGTAGCATAGATAAATATAGAATTTAATCTATATTTATCTATCATTATTTACAAAAGCCACAGACTAATTAGCTTCTGGCAATTTTATGATGTCTGCGTTTACTCAAATTCATCAATCGTAGAAGCCGACATAGATTTTTTCTGCTTGGCAATATGAGCCTCATACCAATTCATTAAGGGAGTTGCACTAATTCCATGTACAATTACTGAAACAACGATAGTTGTATAGGTTATCCAGGCAATTTGTTCAGCAGCTTCTCCTTTAAGACCGTTACCAAAAGCATAGGCAAGATAATATAAAGATCCAACTCCACGAATCCCAAACCAACCAAATAACCAGCGAGTCCCAGGATGTAAATTGCGGCGATGAGAACTAAAAGGATGTTTACTAATTGTGCTGATCCACGCACCAAAAGGTCGGATAAAAAAGAACAATAGAATAATTACTACTAAAGATTGCAAGGCATAATCAAGCATTGGCTGAAATAGTAATATTGAACCTAATAATAAAATTGTTCCTACTTCCAATAGCTTTTCTAGTTGCTCAATAAATTTTAATTGAGCCAATGGTTTATCTGGATTATAATAACTACGTTGCACTACTAAACCCGCTACGAACACTGCTAGAAAACCATAACCATTAATAAATTCTGTTAAACTATAAGTCAACAAAATTATACTAATACCAACAAAATCTTCCATTAATTTATCCGCAGAACGGCGCTTTTGGATATTTTGCTCAATCCAGACTATTACTTTGGGAACTAAAACTCCCATAAAGATTCCTGCTGCGATCGCCCAAAATAAATCTATAACTATCCAGTCTTTAAACCAGTTGTTCCAGTTATCATCTTTTAAAGCATAAATACCAAAATAAACAAAGGGAAAAGCTAAGGCATCATTTAACCCACCTTCAGAAGTTAAACCAAAACGTAACTCATCTCTATCATTGGTATCAGTAAGTTGAACCTCTGAGGCTAACACAGGGTCAGTTGGTGCTAAAATCGCTCCTAACAATATAGCTTCTCCCCAACTCATACCTAAGAATAATTTACCTACAGCAGCCAAGCAAAAAATTGAAATTGGCATTAATAGTCCAATTAGACGAGACGTAATACCCCAAATCCGAAAATTTAGTGGACGAATAATTTTTAAGCCACAACCAAAAACTGAAACAATAACTACTAATTCTGAAACTCTTTCTAATAACTCAGCATTGAATACGTCATCACGACGCAATTGAATTAAACCTAAGCCATAAGGCCCTAGAAAAATACCAACCACTAGGTAGATAAGTGAAAAAGATAAAGGTAAACGGGTAATCCAACCGGATGCTAATGTAACTACTAGTAAAAGTAATCCAATTACAAACAAGTCAATAATATAGATATCAAACATGGCAATTAGTATAAAAAAGCATACCAACCAGCCAGTTTAGTTGTAAGATTTCTAGCAATAAATTACCTATAGATAGATTTTAGGAAGAAACTGTCCTGTAATTCGTACCTTTGTTAAGTTAGTGAAACTAGCAATACCAGGAGCGTTAGTCATGAAACTCCCAGATAGTCCAAAAATCCCGAAATTTATACAGCTAGTACAATGGATTTATCAGCCATTGCAACTAATGGAAAATTCTGCAAAAGCTTATGGCGACTGTTTCACATTATGGCTAACTAACAAGCAGCCAATGGTGTTTTTGAGTAACCCGCAAGCAATTCAACAGTTGTTTACAGACCACCTCAGTAATTTAGACTCTAGAGGTTCAGCCCAAATTTTACAACCTTTGTTAGGCGAAAATTCTTTAATATTGCTGTCTGGTACATCTCACCAACGCCAACGACGGCTATTAACTCCGCCTTTTCATGGCGATCGCATGAAAGCCTACGGTAGTATAATTGCTAACATTACTAAAGAAGTGATCAGTCAATGGAAAACTGGTCAACCTTTTTCTGTACGCGACTCCATGCAAGAAATCTCTTTGAGGGTAATTTTACAAGCTGTTTTTGGGCTGAATGAAGGAGAACGTTATACTCAACTGCAAAAACTCTTAGCTTCCATACTAGATTTAAGTGGTTCTGCTCTGCGTTCTACTATATCGTTTTTGCCAGGAATGCAAGTAGATTTAGGTTCCTGGAGTCCTTGGGGAAATTTTTTGCGTCAAAGGCAGCAAATTGACCAACTGCTGTATGCTGAGATTCAAGAACGCAGAAATCATCTCGACCCATCTTCTTGCACTGACATTTTATCTTTAATGATGTCGGCGCGTGATGAAAACAGCGAACCGATGACTGATATAGAATTACGCGATGAATTGATGACTTTGTTAGTTGCTGGTCATGAAACCACAGCCTCAGCTTTAACATGGGCATTGTACTGGATTCACCGCACACCACAAATACGCGAAAAGCTTTTGGCTGAGTTAGATAGTTTTGGAAATAATGCAGATTTAGACGAAATCACTCGCTTGCCTTATTTAACAGCGGTTTGTCAAGAAACACTACGTATATATCCAATTGCAATGATAACTATCCCGCGTATTGTAAAAAAACCCATAGAAATTATGGGTCATCAATTTGAACCAGGAACATTAATAGTAGGTTGCATTTATCTAACTCATCGCCGCTCAGATTTATATCCAGAACCACAACAGTTTAAACCAGAAAGATTTTTAGAAAGACAATATTCTCTATATGAATATTTACCTTTTGGTGGAAGCAATCGTCGTTGTTTAGGTATGGCATTTGCCTTATTTGAAATGAAACTTGTACTGGCAACAGTATTGACCCACATAGATTTAGCATTAGTTGATAATTCTCTAGTTAAACCCATACGTCGTGGAGTCACTTTAGCACCTTCAAGTGGTAAGTGGTTAATTGCAACAGGACAGCGACAAAAGGCAGATATTTCTGTTGGAGTGTAGTTAGAGGCGATCGCTTAGCTTATATTAAACACAAACAACAAAAGCCCCTTTCAAGCAATGATGAAAGGGGCTTTTTGAAAAAAATAGACCTGGCACCGAGCAATTGTGGCAGGAGGCGACCCTCCAACTATCGTAGCCGCAGTAGCGTTTCACCGCTGAGTTCGGG
>NZ_JAIVFW010000123.1 GCF_020829595.1 Nostoc sp. CHAB 5844 | reverse complement strand
ACTCGACAAAAGAATATGTTGCTAATCGGCTATTTAAATCAATTGAAGAGCTAGAATATTTATTACATCAACTTTTAAATGAAGGAGAGTTAATTATTAAATGGGGGCGGAAAATCAAAAATAAAGGCGACGCTGTTATCACAATTTAAATGTACAACAGCTTATTGTGGTAGTTATTCAAAATTATTAAGGTAAAGAATATCGCTATTCCTCCATTTAATTTAGAGGTGTGGAATTAATCATGAATCAGAATTTAGTTGGTGTTGCCGTAGTCGGTACTGGATTCGGTCAAAAAATACATATTCCTGGCTTTAAAGCCCATTTCCGAACCGAGGTAGTTGCTGTTTATCATCGGGATATTAATAAAGCTCAAGCAATTGCTGATGCTAATAATATTTTTCATGCTTGTAATAGTGTTGCAGATATCGTGAAGCTACCAGAAGTGCAGGCAGTTAGTATTTCTACACCACCATTTCTGCACTATGAAATGGCAAAAAATGTACTACAAGCAGGCAAACATTTATTGTTAGAAAAACCGACAACTTTAAATGCAGCCGAAGCCAAAGAATTATATCAATTAGCCACAGCAAATGATGTAACGGCTGTTGTTGATTTTGAATTTCGTTTTGTTCCAGGATGGCAGTTATTTGCTGAATTATTAGCATCAGGTTATGTCGGGAACAAACGCCTAATTAAAATTGATTGGTTGGGTTCTTCTCGTGCTGATACTTCCCGTCCTTGGAATTGGTATTCTTCTCAAGAAAAAGGCGGTGGTGCATTAGGGTCTTTAGGTTCCCACGCCTTTGATTACATTTATTGGTTATTTGGCCCAGTCCGCAGATTAAGTGCTTATTTAAGTACAGCTATCCCGAATCGTATTGACCCTAGCAGTGGTCAATTAAAACCAGTAGAAACAGATGATAATTGTTTGCTATCGCTGGAATTAGCTGATGGCACACCTTGCCAACTTAATATTAGTGCTGTGGTTCATGCACCAAGAACTCATTGGGTAGAAGTGTATGGCGATCGCGGTACTTTAGTTTTAGGCAGCGAAAATCAAAAAGACTACATTCACGGTTTTCGCGTTTGGGGTTCCCAAGTCGGACAACCACTCACAGAAATTGAAATCCCACAGCAGTTAATGTTTACCCAAAACTTCACCGACGGCCGCATTTCTGCATTCATCCGTGTAGTAGACCAATGGCTGCAAGGAATTGACCAACAGCAGTCAATAGTCCCATCTTTACGAGAAGGTGTTTATTCACAGTTATTAATGGATTTATCTCATCAATCCCATCAAACTAGCAGTTGGGTAGATGTCCCAAGCTTGGATGCTTATCTAGAAAGCGTTAAGTAACAGCATCTATAGAACTTATGTAGAGGCTGATAGATGATTTTTTTTCCCAATAATTGCTACTGCATAAGTTCTCATAAGTCATAATAGAACATATTTTAGAGGATATGACCAACCATCTTTTTGTTTTAAAAGTATTAATCAATACTAAAAATTAGGATTTGGCAAAACAATTTATAGAATATTTGAGTAAAAACAAAATAATACATATTTGTGATATTCATTTTCGATGATATACCTATGGTGCAGATCTACTCCGAGGAGTATATTCAGGAAGGTACTAGTTGGATCAAGTTGTGGATTGCCGATAATGGCATTGGCATTGCACCAGAACATCAAGAGCGGATTTTTCGAGTTTTTGAACGACTCCACGGCATCGAAGTTTATCCTGGTACAGGTATTGGACTGGCGATCGTGCGGAAAGCCTTAGAGCGGATGGGCGGTTTGTATGGTGTAGAATCCCAGCTAGGTGCAGGTAGCCGTTTTTGGATTGCTTTACCAAAAGCTATTTTTGTCCGCCAAGACACCATAGATAGTTTATGACTATCTACGTAGGGTATTTTTTTTATGTAACTTCGATAACTCCTGCGGTAGACGACAAAAACTGAGAAATTGCTCAGGATGATAATAAGTAGTTTTAGATATGCTGCAACCTCACAGAGCAATTTGTGAGGATAAGGAGTAGACTATATGAATAATCAACCAAACACAAAGTATCAATTAATACACATATATAGCTTTTGGTTTGTTCTGTCAAAAGCTACAAAATACCAATGAATACCTTATCCACAGGGGAAACAATCTTACTAGTAGAAGATAATCCGCGTGATATTCTCCTTGTGCAGAGAGCATTTCGCAAAGCTGGCATTACTAACCCACTACAAATAGTACATGATGGGGATGCAGCCGTGCTTTACCTTTCTGGAGAAGCAGCTTATAGCGATCGCAGCCTTTATCCATTACCCGCCTTAATCTTGCTCGATTTAAAACTACCGCGTCGTTCTGGCGCTGAAGTGTTGATGTGGTTAAGGCAACAACCAGGCATAAAGCGTCTGCCAGTGGTTATTTTAACTGCTTCTCAAGAATATGCTGATGTTAATAGTCTGTATGACTTAAGTGCAAATGCTTACATGGTTAAACCTGTGGCTTTCGATAATTTAGTCGAAATTTTCACTATTGTTAACCAACATTGGCTAGTTTTTAACCAAAAACCAACTTGGTACTTCTTAAATAAATTAATTATAAGTTCAATGTTACGCATTCTCCTGATTGACGACAATCCCCACGATCGCTTGCTGGCAATTCATGCCTTAGAGCGAGAGTTTGCCGAGCTTCAGATCAAGCAAATTGCTCGTCTACAAGAGCTTGAGCAGGCATTGTCAGTCGGAGAATTTGACTTAGTAATTACTGACTATGAACTGCGCTGGAGTGATGGCATAACAGTGCTGCGGCAGATCAAAAGCCGCTATCCAGAAATACCTGTAGTGATGTTCACTAACAGCGGCTCACAAGAAATTGCGGTAGAGGCAATGAAATCAGGATTGGATGACTATGTAATTAAGTCTCCAAGTAACTATATGCGTTTACCTGTAGCGGTGCGTCTGGCTCTCAAGCAAGCTGCTACTCGTCGCCAAATTACAGGGTTAGAAACGCGCTTTCAAACCCTGCTTAACCAACTTAAAGTTGGAGTTTACCGCATCACAGCCGATGGTATTGTCCTAGAAGCCAACGCTGCATTTTTACAACTGCTCGGTTTAAATTCATTAACGGAAATTCCTGTAAATGAAACCCTTGAACCATATTTTTCATCAGAAGACTATGCCCGACTCTTGCAACAGTTGAGGACGAATGGAGATGGGCGGGAGCGCAAATTACTGTTACATCGCATCAATGGCAGCGAAATTTGGGTAAGGATTAGTCAAACTTTTACTACTAACGGCGATACGAGCATCATTGATGGCATTATTGAAGACATTACTGAGCGCAAGTATGCCGAAAAAGCTCTCCAGGAAAGTGAAGCTAGGTTCAGATGGCTATTTGAATCAAATGTAATTGGCATTTGTTTTTGGGATATTGATAGCTATATTACAGCGGCCAATGATGCTTATTTACAGCTTGTAGGTTACACACGCGCAGAGATGGAAACAAGAGGTTTGCGTTGGACAGATATCTCTTTGTCGGAAAACCAAGAGCAAGCTCTGCGGATAATTGAAGAACTTAAACAGTTTGGCATTTCTACGCCTGTAGAAACATATTACATTCACAAAGCAGGTTATCAGGTTCCCATTCTCATGGGCTGTGCTTTTCGAGAAGGTTCTCAAACTGATGGTTTTGCTTTTGTGGTTGACTTGACAGAACGTAAGCAAGCAGAACAAGAGCGCGAACAACTTCTGCAACGAGAACAAACAGCACGCCAAGCAGCAGAAGCAGCTAACCGAGTCAAAGATGAATTTCTCGCTATTTTATCTCATGAATTGCGATCGCCTCTGAATCCAATTTTAGGTTGGTCTAAGTTACTCACTAGCAACAAATTAACCGAAGCTAAGAGAGCAGAAGCTTTGGCAACTATTGAACGTAATGCTAAATTACAAGCTCAACTAATAGAAGATTTGTTGGATATCTCACAAATTCTACGGGGTAAACTCAGCCTCAATATTGCCTCTGTAGATTTGGTATCAGTAATTTCGGCAGCGTTGGAAACTGTACAGTTAGCCGCCCAAGCAAAAGCAATTCAACTTCAGACTACGTTATCACCAAACGTTGGTGCTGTTTTGGGAGATCCTGTGCGTTTGCAGCAAGTAGTTTGGAATTTGCTTTCTAATGCTGTTAAGTTTACATCTTCTGGTGGTCGTGTAGAAGTCCGCTTAGAGCAAGTTGGCAGACAAGCTCAAATTCAAGTCATTGACACAGGGCAAGGAATTAGCCCAGAGTTTTTGCCTTATGTATTTGAGTACTTTCGACAAGCAGATAGTCAAACTACTAGAAGATTTGGTGGACTGGGATTGGGGCTGGCAATTGTCAAACATTTGGTAGAGTTACATGGTGGCGCAGTCTGGGCAGCCAGTCCTGGGGAAGGGCAAGGAGCTATCTTTACTGTGAGAATACCGTTAATCAACAGTCAGACTCAGTTATCTCAGAATACTCAACAGTCTGATATTTACCAAGAGTTAACAGGCATTCGCATTTTAGTAGTAGATGATGAAGTAGATTCGCGGGAAGTTGTAGCTTTCATGCTCAAAGAGTGTGGCGCAGAAGTAATTGCAGTCGCATCGGCGGCGGAAGCACTCTCAGCTTTTACTCAATTACGGCCAGATGTACTCGTCTTTGATATTGGGATGCCAGATGTCGATGGTTATACGCTAATGCGTCAAATCAGAAGTCTACCCCCAGAAAAAGGCGGACAAATCCCTGCGATCGCCCTAACAGCTTATGCCGGAGAATTAAATAAGGAACAAGCACTGTTAGCTGGTTTTCAAATGCACTCTTCTAAGCCAGTCGAGCCGACTGAGTTAGTCAAGCTGATTACTCAACTGGTTAAATAGAAGGCAGGTGGCAGGGGTTCGGCTTCGCTCACCAACCAGGCAGCAGGCAGAAGGTTGTTTTTGACAATATCCCTACACCCTTATACCAATTTCCTTTAAATTTGAAACACATATTTTTGTAGAGACGTAGCATTGCTACGTCTCTACTTTGCTGCATCTTGCGTTTTTTAATTGCGAATTGTGAATTGGTATTACACCTAGCCTCCACAGATCACCTTTGTGTGCAAGTCCTGTATTTAACGCGTATGGAATTCTACTGCTGTTTGTAAAATTTTAATATCGTAGTTGCCGAAGAAATCGTGACCAAGTAATCCAATACCTGCTTTGGATGCGATCGCCACCTCTACATTATTTGCTACAATGCCACCCGCAGCCATAGACTTAATCTTTGCTGTCAGAAATTGAACTTGATTACCATCGGCAGTTTGAGCATTGAGTGTACCAGTAGGTTTGATTTGCAAAGCATTCGCCATTGCTTGAGTTATCAAAGTGCCGTTAGCACCTGTATCAACAACCATCTCAAAGGTACTTTCGTTATTAAATGTGACCTCAATCACCGGAGTTCTGCCAAAGTGGCGTTTGATAGGCACACGGAAAACTCTACCTTCTGAAGTTGTCTTCGCTCTATTTGTATCGTTGCAAAGCTTTGTCAATTCCACCGTCATCCCGGAAGGAGTCACCATAAAACACGCGCCCGTATCTTCAGCTGTTGCTCGGTGTGCGAATGCTGAAAATATCAGCGTTGGCATTACTGCAATCAATACTATGTTAATATTAGTAATTGCCCGCTTCCAAGCACAGTTCATTTGATGCCATTCTCCGATTTTTTATAAATATTAAAAATAAAAATTAATTTGATTACTTACATAATTACACTTATTTCTAAATAAGCTTTTTAGTTTATCCAACCATATTTTTATTAGAAACAAGTTGTTTTTTAGAATTTATTTATTTTCAAAACATGAAAATTTCACCTAATAAATCTATATTATCTAGATTTAGGAAAAGCTAATTTAAAGATTAAGTAAAGAGTCGATGAAACTACTGAGGTTATCGAAACAGAATAAAGGTGTCAGTCGCCAGAATTCAGTATGAATTCTGTGCGACTGGTGGATGAATAAGCGGCGTTTTTGCACCCCCACCAAATTAAAAATTTGGTGGTCTTCAATTAGTGGCGGGTCTGAATCCCCCACTAATTTATTCTGAATTCTGAATTCTGGCTTCTGAATACTTCTTCAAATTTAAAGCTAGACACAATAGTTAGAATTAGTAACTGCATGAATGGCAGTTGCGATCGCATGATTAACAGCAACCTCTTTCTGTTCTAAAACTATCCCCTCATCAACAGTACGTTGTGCCACCACAGCGCAAACAGCCGCCGCCGCAAACTTATACACTCCTGCCATTTTAAACAGAGTGCCGCATTCCATTTCGTAGTTCAAGATATTTAACTGCCGATATTCTTCCGTGATCCCACGTAGCGATCGCATCAAATACGGATTTGCCGAATCAGTGCGTTCCTGTCCTTCATAAAAAGTATCTACAGAAGCTGTAATTCCGAAATAATGCTCAAATTCTAATTCTTGTGCAGCCTTAACTAAAGCCACCGTCAAAAACGGATCGGCTGCTGCTGGATATTCCACAGGTGCAATATCATTAGCCGCACCTTGACGACATAAGGCGGCACTACTAATCACAATACTGCCAACTGGTACATGAGGTTGAATTGAGCCACAAGTTCCAATGCGAATAATTTGCCGGATTCCCACTTTTACCAATTCATTGACCACAATACTTAAAGAAGGCGCACCCATCCCACTAGTCGCAGATAAGATAGGGCGATTATTAGATAAGTATCCGAGATAACTATCAAGTCCGCGATTTTGAGACAACAAACGTACATTTTGTAAATAATTTTGGGCGATGAGATGGGCGCGATCGCCATCGCCCGATAATAAAGCAATCTCAGGAGGCGATGCACCTAAATCCTCTTGCCCAAAACCAATGTGATAAAAGCGTTTATTTGTCATACAGTGGAGAGTAAATCAGTATAGCAAGAGGCAGTGGTTCGGCTTCGCTCACCAACCAGGCAGCTATGCTGGAGGTAAAAGTATTATTATTCCTAACATTCACGCTTTCTATATGAGTACGGCTATAACTTTAGAGAATTTGATACACTAGCTAAAATTTAAGATTATCTCAGCTGGTAGCTCTTGGCTGATAACTAAGTATGAGTAAAGCCTTATTTTGTATAGAAAATTTACGAGTCGCTTATCCTCAACGTGGTGAAGAAGAACTCAGGTGGGCGGTTGATGATGTATCTTTTACACTGCAACCAGGGGAAAGAATGGGACTGGTAGGCGAGTCTGGTTGTGGTAAATCTACTTTGGGACGGGCGGCGATGCGGTTGTTACCTCCATCTAGCCGAGTTGCGGGACGGGTGACTTTTCAAGGTCAGTCAGTATTTGATTTAACAATCCCTCAATTGCGGAAATTTCGGGGGGAAGCGGTAGGACTGATTTTTCAAGATCCAATGACGCGTCTCGATCCGTTGATGACAATTGGCAAACACTGCATCGAAACGCTTCAGGCACACTCGCCAGAATTATCAGCGCAGCAAGCTAAAGAAAAAGCATTGGCGACTTTGGCAAAGGTAAAAATCCCTGCCAGTCGATGGAATCAGTATCCTCATGAGTTTAGCGGTGGGATGCGGCAACGGGTAGCGATCGCTCTGGCTTTACTTCTCAACCCCAAGTTAATTGTGGCTGATGAACCTACCACTAGTTTAGATGTGACTGTGTCTGCCCAGATTTTACAAGAATTAACACGTCTATGCGCTGAAGAAAATATGGCGCTGCTGCTAATTTCTCACGATTTGGCAATGGTGGCCGAATACTGCGATCGCATCGGCGTAATGTATAACGGCAAAATGGTAGAAATGGGGATGACTGCATCCGTATTTCGCCACCCCCAGCATGAATATACGCGATCGCTTCTGCAAGCAGCTTTACACATTCAAGCTGTGGATGAGGTGACGGAAGATTGGGGACTAGGTAACGAGGAACATATTTCACAATCTCCACTTTTACGTGTTACAGAACTCAAGCAACACTACACCATAGAGCCTAACTTGATTGAACGACTGTTTAAAGCGGAAAGTCAAACAATTAAAGCGGTAGATGGGATTAACCTTGAACTATTTCCAGGAGAAATTTTAGGCTTAGTTGGTGAATCGGGCTGTGGTAAAAGCACACTATCGCGGACTATCTTACAGCTAATTCGTCCTACGGCTGGCAAAGTGGAATTTTTGGGCAAGGATTTAACAAAGCTATCGCGGCAAGAAATTCGCTCTTCCCGCCGACAGATGCAAATGGTGTTTCAAGACCCTCATGCTTGTCTGAATCCGGCAATGACTGTGGGGCAGAGTATAGGTGATCCTTTGTTAATTCACAATCTTGCTGATGCTACTAAGGCTAAAGAAGAAGTATTGTGGATGTTGCAAAAAGTTGGGTTAACACCGCCAGAAGTTTATTATCAACGTTACCCATCAGATTTGTCTGGCGGACAGCAGCAACGAGTAGCGATCGCTCGTGCTTTAATTACTCGTCCCAAACTGTTGATTTGCGACGAACCAGTGAGTATGTTAGATGCCAGCGTGCAGTCGCAAGTTTTGGATTTGATGTTGCAATTAAAAGCAGAATTTGAGTTAACGTATCTATTTATTACGCATGATTTGTGGTTAGCACGATTTTTGTGCGATCGCATTGCAGTCATGAATGGCGGTAAAATCGTCGAACTCGGTCTGACAAAACAAATTTTTGCCAATCCGCAACACCCCTACACTCAAACACTACTAGCGGCGGCTCCCTTACTAGCACGCACCTAAAATGATGAGAAGGGAGTCAGAAGACAGAATTCAGAACTCAAAATACCCCATGTCTGATACCAATTCACGAAAAATTTGATGCACATAAAATATGTAGGGCTTGCTGAAAAAAAAGAAAAGGAGACAATCTCTAGAATCTCAAAGCAAATAAGTATATTCAGGTGCAAGGAAAGAAGGTAAAATAGCTCAAAATCCTTGCATCACAGTGGTCAGACTGGACA
>NZ_JAIVFW010000122.1 GCF_020829595.1 Nostoc sp. CHAB 5844 | reverse complement strand
CCACTGACAATATTCATCTACGAATTTGACTGTTTTTGCACCTTTTCGCGGCTCTATCATACTCCCTGAAATACTTTCGGCGTTTTTCCTTTATTATTCTCTCATGGGAGTGACAACAAAGGGTTAAGCTTCTTGTAGCATGGATAAGTTTTGTAAGCCCAGGATTGATACCAACCCATCCTCACGGTTCTGGTTTAACCAATCGACCAGTGTCGGAAGATACAAAGTCGGTAATTCATCTAGTGCTAGTACCAATGGAGAAGTTCGTTTTCCGGCTACATTTCGGCTAACGATTAGATGCAAAATCGATACTAGCAGTGGCGCAATGACATCCCGCTTTTCCTTGTTCATCCCGAAGACAATCATTTGTCTTCCTGATAGGTCAAGGGGAATGTTACTTTTACCACAAAAAGCAGCAAGTGCGGCAGGAACCATAAAGCGGCTAAACAACCCACTGGCTGTACCCACAATTGAAGCGGCGGTTTCTGGGCTTCCAGCGACAGAAACAAACTGCGAAAATGCTTCTCTAACTAAGAAGTTCAATTCTGCCATTTGAATCCGTTGCACTAACTTTGGCAAACCCAGTATTGCTTGACACATCATGATATCTGGGTACATCGTGCCTTTTGCCAGCATTAGCCCTCTTTTATCACTCTCTCCAGAGTATAATCGCAAAGCCTTGCTACACAAGCTTTTTGCTCAAAAACGTAGGATTTTTAGTTTTTGTTAGGAAATAAACGCTCAAATTGGCTTTCTGTATGAGGCTTAAAAATTGCGTTCGATTTTTAGTTTCCCAGAGTGACAACTCAGGGTTAGTATTGCTTGCACTAGCTGATCCCCTGCATTGGTAAAAAAGCTATTTCCGTTATCAGTATCTCCCAGCTTGAGATTCCGGTTAATGGTAATCGCCAATTGTCGCGCCATTTCTGAATCTTCCTGATCTCGCAAAAAATCTAAAGGGTTAGCAATACAAGATTCCTTGTAGCCGGGGGCTAGTACAGTGACATCGTAACCTCGTTCTAGGGCGTAACCTGCTAGTATTGGCGCTTGTCCTTTGGCTGAAGCTGTGGCTGATTCCTGTTTACTGTACTTGAAATCGTAAAGGATTACTGGCAGACCTTGATCTATTGCCGAGCGGATTAAGGGATTGAGCATGGAGAATGACTTACCACTTCCGGGGCCGCCAATCACCATTACACCCCTTTGTGCATCGGGGATATAGATCGTCTTGGGGTCAGATGGAATTTCTGAGACGATCTCACCATTCACCAACTGAGTTCTCGTGTCGGCAGGTGTCCCTATATACAGCGCCACACGGTTATGCTGACGCGATCGCAATTGTTCACAAGCTATTGTTCGGGCATTAGTCTTTTCTCGCCCCCCACCCCATCTAGCCGTAGCCAATTTTGTCTTTGAGCCTTTGCCTTCAAAATATTTCGCTAAAACAATTATCAAGGCACAAGTTAGTAACCCTAGACCCGCAGGGGAAACCACAGCACTTTCAAAACCTGATGGAATGTATTCGGCGAGTGAGGCTTGTTGCTGTGTTTGTACTGTCATCTTCCACCAGTCCCTACGATGACTAAATCATTTTCTTTGACTGGTATCCAAGGCACAGGGCCAATAAAGTAAGGCGTACAAGTCTTTGGCTGAAACGGTGGTCTTACACAAATGCGGAAATACAAAGCGAAATCTGCTGTTCCTGTTGATTCGTTTGTGTTGGTAAGTACCACTTTGAAGCCATTCCCGTAAACCAGCCGTCCTGTCGGCTCTTTACCACCGTTAACAACTGCGAGAAATCCATAGCCGCCGTTTACTTCCGGTGAATCAGTACCAGATGCCCAGCGTTTACCATACAATCCGCCATTGGGTGTAAAATCGCCTAGTTCCAAATAAGCGCACTTTTTACCTTCCGGGCAAGCTTTTGGAACTGTGCGATCGCCCCTAACTACACTACCAGATATATAGTAGTTGTCTCCGACTCTCGCATCTCCCTGTTCAGAATCACCAAACACAACAGAGGCAATACCTACCAATCCTAGACCTGAATTGATTGGCTGGGGCATTTTGTCGAAGGGGACATAACTCAGCTTGGGAATTTGATTAATGTATGTCTGCTGCCACTGCTGAAACCTGCGAATCGGTGTCGTGTCCAGCCCTGGTATAGATTTTGTCAAATATCTGTCTAGATCTATATCTCCCAACAATTTCTTACCAAGTTCTGGGCGGAACCGAATACAATCATTAATTGTGCCTGATTTACACCTTCCTGGTAAATAGCCAGATTCCCCAAAAAGTTCCAAAATTGGTTTAACTTGGTTAGCTCGTAGTCTACCAAGTTGAGGTATGGCTTTGACCAATGATTGAGTATTTTGCCACTTTACGAATCCCACATCTTTGAGGGAGGGTTGTTTAGATGTGGATAGTGAGGGGAGGGCAACACCAGCAATATCCTTAAGGGTAAAATTCCCGATTTTAAAGGCATCATCGGTGTCACCTAACATCACTACTGAATCCGACTTTTGACCTGCCTTCCAAGAGCGAGAAGGGTCGTAGCCAAATGCTTTTATGAATCTTGGTGGGACTTTTATGAATCCTGCTTTTTGGATTAATGGTAGGGTATCCCAGGTAATTTGCGACCAATTAGGTGCTTTAGCCTGATATTTATCTTGGGTATATGTTGTGGTCGGTATTTGTTGTGCGAAAGCTGCTCCCCAAACTAGAGTGATCGCTCCTGCCAAACTCAACGATTTAATTAATTTTGATAAACTCATCATCTTCAGAAATCAAATTTATCTTTGTTTTTGGTACAGTTAGATTTTTCCGGCTTCAATTAGTTGGTTAAATAATTGTTTTGGAACACCAGACCGAGCGATTGCGGTTTGTCTATCTTTACCTTGTCTCAAAAGCCGGATTGCATCTTGAACTTTTCTCCAAGTTGAAGTGTTGGGTTTGATTGTGCCTTGTTGTCGCGCCAGGGCTAACCCATAAACAAGGGCATTAGCATCATTGCGTTGTAATGTCGTACCGATTGCTTGGGCGGTTCGTCTTACTGTTATCAGTTCTTGCTTGGGTAATACCGTGGTAATTCTGTTGTTAGTAACAGTCTCATTATTTGATAGTTTGGTCGTAGCAGTTGGTTTTGCTGTTCTTCTCTCCCTTAAAGTTTCATTATTGGATAGTGATGTCACAGCAATTGGTTTCACTGTTCTGGTAACAGTTGCTCTTTCATTTGATGCTCTTGGCAAGGCCGAAGGCTTTTCTGATTCTGGTTTGATGACTAAACTTGTGTACTGCGGCTGTCCTGATGCGGCTATCAACTTGAATTGGTATTGTCTTTGGTCAGTGATGATCGTAATTTGGGTACTACCATCACTGCTAGATGTCATGTTTGGGAAGGCGATCGGTTTAATTTGGCGTAAGAAAATAACTGTTGCTGGACTTCCTTCACAATCACTTTGATTTTTGGCACACAGATTGCCATTAGAAGTAAAACTATATCTGGTCGGATCTCCTATCCAAACTTGTTTAATTGTTTCTCCCAATGGCATGAAATTAATGGTCAATCCATATCCTCTCCAGACTTTCAAGCTGATGCCTACTGATTCAATATCTTGGGCATATACTGTTCTCGTAGATATCGCTTGTACTGGTGTTTGGCTAACAACTATTAAGCCTGTTGTTAGTGCTAAAATTTTCCCAATATTTTTCATATTCAACATTTAATTATTTTGATTTCTATCTAAATTGAAATCGTTTGATTTATATAAATGCGAACTGTCTTCCCCGCTTCAATTGCATAAACTTTACTTCGATTGCTAAGAGACTGTGCTTGCCGTTCATTTGAGGTTTTAATATTTTGTAATATTGTTCCAAACGCACCTTCACCAAATCCAGCTAGTGCATCTTGATTATTATTGGTAATCGTACTGCTAGAGAAACCGCCAGAGTTTGTTATCACTGAGCTACTAGGGCGATTTTGAATCTCCGCAGCTTTCGCAATTCCCGCTATTGCTGCTGAAAAGATAGTACTCATGAAATCATTACCTCGCCCGGACTGAGCTTTCAGTAATTTGCCATTACTTGAGAGTATTCGGACTGCGTTTTCGGGCAATTTCTTCTCTTGGGTGTCGCCATTTTTATTAATAAGAATTGCCGTGGCATACAACTGAGCATGACCGTCTGCGGTAGTGTTGGCGACTTGGACTACTAAATAAGACCCAACTGGTATTGGTGTTGTACCATCTGATGCTTTCAATTCTTTGGTGATGCGAACCAAATAGTTTTGAGTTGATTCGTCTTCACTTGACCAGACAATTGGAGTTTCTAATTTTCCTTCTGTACTTGAACCAACTAAAATTCGTTGACCATTGCTGTCAACTTCTGCTTCATTGGTCTTTTGTTCGCTATTTTCTCCAATCCCACCTTCTATTTTTTCTGCAATATCTTGTTCTAGACCAGAATTATTATACGGAGCGCTAAAACTACCCATATCAGCAACTGCTTGCCATTGTTGTACAGGGTCTACTACTTGTTTAGATGTCGGTAGTGCCGCCAGCCTTTTTTGTGGTGGTGTGATTTGTTTAGGTTGAATTGGTGCAGTTTGTCTTGACGGTGCTGAAGGTCTAGCTCTACTCACCGGGGCTGGCGGTGGCGGTGGGTTTCTCTGTACTGAATAAGGCTGTTGTTGCTGCCTTACGGATGTTGGCGGCGGCGCGACTCTTTTGAGTGTTGGCTCTGTGGTGGCGGTTGGCTGCGCCGCCGCTTTTTTATCGCGCATGTTTTTCAATTCTGTACTTTGGCTTGTTAATGCCAGAAGAGTTTTATCTTTTTGCTCCTCCATGCGAGGTTCTATTTCTTCAGTTGTGGTTTGTTGCGTTGGTTCGATTTTGTTACTGGTTGTGTTTAACGCATTAATTGATCCGTTGATCAATCCACCGATGGTAGCAACAAATAGAAATACCCCGCTTCCAATTACCCCCATTTTCAGCATTGGATTTTGGGCAACTGTGCGGCTCGTTTCTGTACGTTCAACAACATCTGATACTTGAGATTGCTGTTGTTCTTTATCTTCAAACTCAATCCTGACCTCATTCATTTGAGCAAACTTTCTATGCTTCACTTGGCCAACTCCAAATCTTGTATTTTGGTAATTTCCAATCCCGCTTTTCGTACCCGGTTTGCAATCTTCTGATATTCAGATGATAGTCCTGGTAGTGTCGGCGTGTTGATCGCTTTAACATAAATTGTTTTATTGAAGTTGATTGGTTCTCCCACTATGTTCGCTTCTTTGAACACAATGATTGACGCTACCATATCCACTGCCCACTGGCCTTTTTTGACTTTTTTCGGTTCACTAATGAAACTGACTTTCAGTATCGATTGAGTGCTACCGGTGAAGACATCCGGTGGTGTGAGCTTGCCAACTTCTTTGAGGAATGAGGGGCGAAAATCTTCTGATAGTGCAAAGCCATGCTCCCATACAGAAGTTGTGATTCTGCTTTCTCCTGTTGGCACACCTGGATCTGTTTTTAGTTTTTTGATTGGGTCAGCACTATACTCGTCGTTCACTTTGGGTAAGGCATTCCAACAGAGCAATCCTGTCATCGTTTTCCCCACAAAATAAGAAATTGTTTGTGAGGAGCGTTCGTCTCCTTTGATAGCTGATACTCTGACTGACTCTCCATCACTCAGTTCTACCAACGTCGGAGCTTTGGCGTTGGATAGTGTATGGATAGCTACGGAATTACCTATCTCTATCAAAAGCACGATTGACAATAAAGCCGCATTTCCCATCAAAAATATCGGGGTCAAATTTAATTCTTTCTTCTCTAATAGCCTCATCTTCTTATTCCTGCTGCAAATTTAATCCCACTACTAAATGCTGTGAATACCGCCATTCCTGTACCTATACCAATTGCTACCGCTAGGATGGGCGAAAGTATTGCAATGATTAATTGAGACAGTATTGGGTCTGTTGATGGACTATTGACGATTGAGGATGCCGAGATTCCAACAATAATTGAGTACGAAACTAATACCATCGTCAAACCCAGCCAACCAGACAACCATCCGTATATAGCTTTGGTACTGACTGGTAACAACGACAGTACTAAAAATATTGGTGCTATATACGCAACTAAGAGGAAAGACAATTGTACTATATACTGAAATGCAGCAGTTAAGCCGCTAAATATGACAAATACTATTCCTTGAATTGCGTTATTGATGGTTTCCTTGAATGCTTTTTCAGGATTCAACCAGGTGTTACCAGAGCCTGCGTTCAATCCTCGTTCTCGCCGGATTTTCAATGCTTCTTCTCTAGCTGTTGCGATTGTCCGATCTATACAATTTTTTCTTGGGCTATATTCTGTACCATCTGTATCGACATCAGTTTCATCTAATTTTTCACAATTCTGGAGCGCCACTTGTGTCGCAAAAGTAAAACTCTGATCAAAGTTCACTGTCCGAATCGCATCTTTGAGCGTTACGCCATTCCTGGTAATTTCCAACACTCTCTTATTGAGAGTAACTGTTGTATTTCTCAGCCCCACTGTTCCCTTAGCCAACAACGCTCCGTTATTCGTCAACAGCAAAATTACGAGTAGTGGCATCGCCACTTCACTTATTACAGATGTAGAGAATCCTTCTTCACTGAACATTTGATACCAGTGGAAAGACCAAAAACTCACCAGCACTACCCCTATGAGCATTGAAATCGCAACTACAGCTGTAAAAATTGGGCTTGTCCCATTCGTTAGTTCTTCCCAGTCTCTTTCAAACGTATTGACGAACATCTCTGCGCCGTTAATTGCCGCATTCAATGTCTCAGGTGAAATAGTCAACCCTTGATTTTCTCCTGGTGCTTGGGCTAATAAGTACCGAAACATCCCAACATCCCACATAAATATGTTTCATTAATGTTATTTCTCAGTATAGAAATAATCTCTCAATTTGTCGCAATTTATTTAATTTCTGAAGAGTATTGGATATAGATAAATCATTGCCAACTTTTAATTGAATTGCATTTTTAAAATTTTTAAATATTCTCCATTAAACTGAAATTTTAAGCTCTTGCCAAAAAATATTTATCTTTTAAAATTATTTAACATTTTCTTAACCAGTCAACGGAAAGTAACATTCTTGATTTTTATTTTTTCATTAGCAAGCTACTTGCTTTACTAACTCAATTTTGATATGTTATTAGCTTTGAAGCTTTAACATAGTTGAGCAACATTTTTATTATCATTGCAGCATTTTAAATATGAACAGCCGAATACTATTACCTTTTTTGCTATTCACGCTTCACGCCTGTAGTAACACTAACCCGATTGTTGGCTCATGGACTTCTCAAGAACAAGGTGGCGAGTTGATCATTTCTCAGCAATCAAATAAATTTCAAGCCTCTCTGAGCAGTGATGGAGTAAATCATGGTGTTTTTCCGGCTGAAGTCAGTGATAAAGGATTTACTTTCATTGCAAATCTTGGTATTGGAAGCGTTCAATACAACTGTTCTTTAGGGCAAAACAAAAATGAACTAGATTGTAATTTATTAACTACTACTCTTTTTGGTAGTCAAACTAGACCTTTTAAATTAGTTCGGAAAAAATAATTTAGTAGCAGGAGAAGCCTGAATCCTGAATCTTTGAAAGAAATTCCTACCTATAAGTTTTACTTTTATTGGTCTGCTGTAACTCCTATTAAGTTAATCGTGAAAAATTTAAATCATGTCAAATATAAAAGGTGACTTTCGCAACATTTTTAGCAAAAGTTCAAATCAAGAATTAGACCTAGCCCAGTTATTAGCTAATCGACTGAATCCAACTGCGGCTCAAATTACCGATTGGTTGCAATCCCCCCAAATACAGCAATGGCTCAATAAACAGCCAATGGGAATCACCAATGCCCTTAAGATGGAAGCTGTGAATACTATTGTTTCTAAAATTACTGACAACCCCGATAAAGACTGCCGAATTGAGATCGGTAATTCAGCTATTGGAGTTGATGTTTTACGGTGGCAGTTGTGGGCATTTTATCGATTGCCTTACGCTCGTGACTTCAAAGCTCCAGATTGTCCTTATACTTTGACGAAACATTGGGAGAAAGATACGAGAACCTCTAGAATTTAGAGGTTCTCGTATCTTTCACAAAAAAAGGAACTCTTACCGAACGTGTCCTGTTAAAAGTTCGTAAAAGTTCAAATTAATTGGCAATTATTAGTTCTTCAGGCTTGTTTTTTGATCCAACCATCTTGATCAAGTGTTGATTCAGGTAACTCTGGGCTGAAACATAGAAACTATCCCAAATCTCAGGATTGCGACAGATTTTGCTCCCAACTGTATTGCCAGCCAGCTTCTCTGATACAAAGTATCTTATATTTGTTGATCTAGATAGAAGTCAGAGCGAAGGCAAGCTTGAGGCACTAGACCAAAAAGCCTTTATCTCTTCATCAATAAGACTTCTTCTTCCAGCCATTGATAAAATTGAGGCGCAGATTGCTTAAGTTTACACACAAGGGGGAATTATAAAGTAACGTCTATCGCCACAAAAATGCTTTCTAAATTCACCTCCACTGTTGTTTGCACCTCCCTCCTGATTCAAATAGCCTTACCTGCGATCGCCGGCAACATCAAGGTGACAGTTCTGAGTGTTACCGACGGTGACACAATTAACCCTGTTTTGTCACTCTCGGAAAACAATAATCGAAGCTAAATTCTGAGACTTTGATTTAATCAAGATTTGAGGCTTAATTTCCTAACAGAAACTAAAATTTATAGACAAAAAGTAGAAACTAAAGCCCCGTAAGCATTTGAGCGACTTGATTCTCCCAAAGTGACAAATGAGGGTTAAAGTCAAAGCTGGCAGTAAAACCTTAACTGTACGCCTGGCTTGCATTGATGCTCCAGAAATAAAACAAAGTCCTTGGGGTACAAAATCGACAGCACGACTAAAACAGTTGCTCCCAGTGGGACAATCTGTAACTCTACGTTCCGTCGAAACCGACAAATACAAACGTTTGGTAGCAGAGATTTTTGTCGCAAATCGCAGTATCAACGTTAACATGGTACAAGAGGGACAGGCGGTAGTTTACCAGCAGTATCTCAAGAACTGCCCACAGTCAAAGACAGTCTGTTGCAAGCGGAAAACTATGCCAAACAAAATCGCTTGGCCTTCTGGAGTCAAACTAATCCCCTGATGCCGTGGGATTTTCGACGCGGAGCTTCTATGGGTGACATACTCCCCGCGCCGCCCTCCGGGACGGCGGGGGCTTCTCAGCGACTCCCGGCAACCCGTCGGACATTGACTGAGCTTTGAAGGACGGGATGCCCCACCGCCCTATATTTTATATTTCGCGCTGCGTTGTGGTCGCGGCAGTAACTAGCACCACACTGGCAACTGTGCCATCGGTCAACAAGTGTTTTTGGAACTGTCGCGCCACAATCAGAACACTCTTGACTTGTGCCATTAGGGTTAACCGCTACTACCAAACACCCAGCACTTGCAGCCTTGGTATTCAGTATTTGTAGAAATTGGCCCCATCCGGCATCGGTTACAGACTTGGCAAGCATGGACTTTGCCAGTCCTTTGATATTTAAGTTTTCATGTGCAATGACTTGTGATTGATTAAGTAACCATATTGCGGTTTTATA
>NZ_JAIVFW010000121.1 GCF_020829595.1 Nostoc sp. CHAB 5844 | reverse complement strand
GGAGCTAATAATTTAGTGGGAACAGTAGAACTGGGCTTACGTTTCCATAATTCATGGAAACAAGATGGTAGAAGCTTCCCTTATCTGTCTAATTTGGCTGTTGATGAGAAGTATCGCCGAAATGGGGACAGCATTGTCGATCGGAGGTCACTTGAGCATCCGTCGCCATCTCGGTTCCTGGGACTATGTCATCGTCGGCGCGGGTTCGGCGGGCTGCGTGCTCGCCAACCGCCTTAGCGCCGATCCCCGCAAGCGCGTGCTGCTGCTCGAGGCCGGCGGTTCCGACAATTACCACTGGATCCATATCCCGGTCGGCTATCTCTACTGCATGGGCAATCCCAGAACCGACTGGGGTTACAGCACGGCACAGGAGAAGGGCCTCAACGGGCGTGTCCTCGCCTATCCGCGCGGCAAGGTCCTCGGCGGCTGCTCGTCGATCAACGGCATGATCTACATGCGCGGCCAGGCGGCCGACTATGACGGGTGGCGCCAGCTCGGCAATCCCGGCTGGGGTTGGGACGAGGTTCTGCCGCTGTTCCGCAAATCCGAGCGGCATCACAATCTGACCGGACCGTTCCATGGCCAGGAGGGCGAGCTGCGGGTCGAGCGCCAACGCCTGTCCTGGCCGATCCTCGATGCCGTGCGCGAGGCCGCCGAGGAGATCGGCGTGCCGAAGATCGACGATTTCAATGCCGGCGACAATTTCGGCTCGGCCTATTTCGAGGTGAACCAGAAGGCCGGATTCCGCTTCAACGCGGTGCGCGCCTTCCTGAGTCCGGTGCGCAATCGCAGCAATCTGACGGTGCTGACGCAGGCGCAGGCCGAGCGCATCGTCTTCTCCGGCAAATGCGCGAGCGGTCTCGAGCTGCGCCTGAAGGGGGAGCCCGTCCAAGTCGACGCCGCCGGCGAGCTGATCCTCTCGGCCGGCGCGATCGGCACGCCGCAATTGCTGCAGCTCTCCGGCGTCGGGCCGGGCGCGCTGCTGTCGCAGCACGGCATCGCCGTCCAGCACGAGCTGCCCGGCGTCGGCGAGAACCTGCAGGACCATCTCCAGATCCGTACGGTCTTCAGGATCACCGGCGCGAGGACGCTGAACGAGCGGCAGGCGAGCCTGTTCGGCAAGGCCGGCATCGCGCTCGAATATGCACTGCGTCGCTCAGGGCCGATGGCGATGGCGCCGAGCCAGCTCGGCATCTTCATGCGTTCGGACGAGCGTTTCGCCACGCCCAACATCGAATTCCATGTCCAGCCGCTCTCATTGGAGCGCTTCGGCCAGCCGCTCGATGCCTTTCCGGCGATCACGGTCTCGGTCTGCAATCTCAGGCCGGATTCGCGCGGCCATGTCCGGATCGTCTCGGCAGATCCCTTCGCGCATCCTACCATTGCGCCGAATTATCTCTCGGCCGACAGTGATCGTGAGGTCGCCGCCGCTTCGATCACCGCGGCGCGGCGCCTGATGGCGACCAGGCGAATGCAGGCATTCAAGCCGGAAGAGCTCAAGCCCGGCATCGCCGTTCAGGAGCCCGCCGAACTGGCGCAGGCAGCAGGCGACATCGCCACCACCATCTTCCATCCGGTTGGAACCGCGAAAATGGGCGTCGACGCGATGGCGGTGGTCGATCCTGAGCTGCGCGTGCACGGTCTCGAAGGCTTGCGCGTCGTCGACGCCTCGATCATGCCGACGATCGTCTCGGGCAACACCCACGCACCGGCCGTGATGATCGCCGAGAAGGCGGCGCAGCTCATGACAGCGAGCCAGCCCGGCAAAAGTGCGTAGCCGTTTTGCGTGGATACGAAAGACAGAGCCTTGAGGGCGAACCTGCATTCGCCGGAAATGCTCTAGACCCCTGCCTTATCGCAATGCCTGCGAACGCGCGATCGCGTCCATCGCCGGCAAAGGCAAGCCTGATTGCAGCCGCTACCGCCGGGCGCCAATTCCGTCGAGCAGGGTCGTGACGGCCAGTGCCGCGACCTGGTCGCTGCTGGCGCCGCTGGCGCGCATCCATTCCGGCACGCGGTTCAACCCACCGAGGAAATACGGCACCAACAGGTGCAGGTCGATGCCGGCATCGACCTCGCCACTGGCGACGCCGCCGGCGAAGAGATCGAGCCAGAGCCGGGTATAGGTTTCGCGCATCTTGCGGCTGCGCCGTTTGATGACCGGCGGCAGGTGCTCGTAGACGTGCATGTGCTGCTGGTCCTTGCCGACCAGGCTTGCCACATGCACCCCGACCGCTGCCGAGAGCCGGCCCGCGAACGGCGCGTCGGCCGGCAGGCTGCAGAGCGCCTCCGCCACCCGGGCATAAAGCGTTTCGATGCCCTGGTTGAGGATCTCCTCGACGATCTCGTCCTTCGACTTGAAGTGGTAGTAGAGGCTCCCGGCCTTCATATCGACCAGCGCCGCCACAGCCCGCATCGTGCAGGCAGCGTAGCCCTTGCGGACGATGATCTCGGCAGCGGCGGCGACGATCTCGCCGCGCATCGGGCTTGGCTTCGTCACCTGCGCTGTCGCGGTCCCTGCCGGCCTTCTTGCGCTGCGTACTCTCATGCCCTGCCTCGCGCGCCCTCGGCTCTCGCGCGGCCGCATTCCGGCCGAATGCCCGTTCCGCGACGGGACGCAGGCTTTCGTCACTATCGCCCCTCGGGGCACCGATCAAGGCGACCCGTCAAACGTTCGTTTCGGGCTCACGCGCGTCACCGGCGCCGATCTTCTTTCCGTTGTTCGCCGGGATCGCCCCGGCACGGCGCATCCCCGTCCCAGGCCGATCAGGCTTCTCGCGACGGCGGAGTTCAGTGACGGCTGCCTCCCCTCAGAACAGGAAGTAGCGCTGCGTCATCGGGAGGGAGGTCGCGGGCTCGCAGGTGATCAGCTCACCATCGACGCGCACCTGATAGTTCTGCGGATCGACCTCGATCTTGGGCGTCAGCGCATTGTGGATCATGTCCTTCTTGCGGACGCCGCGCGTGCCCTTCACCGCCACCAGCTGCTTCTGCAGGCCGAGCTTGTCGCCGATCCCGTCGTCGAGCGCCGCCTGCGAGACGAAGGTGACCCCGGTCTTGCCGCGGGCGCGCCCGAGCACGCCGTACATCGGCCGGTAATGGACCGGCTGCGGCGTCGAGATCGAGGCGTTCGGATCGCCCATCGGTGCGGTCGCGATCATCCCGCCGACCAGCACCAGCGACGGCTTGATGCCGAAGAAGGCCGGCTTCCAGAGCACGAGGTCGGCACGCTTGCCGACTTCGATCGAGCCGAGCTCGTGGGCAAAGCCATGAGTGATCGCCGGATTGATCGTGTACTTGGCGACATAGCGCCTGCAGCGGAAATTGTCGTTGCGTGCACTGTCTTCGGGCAGCGGCCCGCGCTGGACCTTCATCTTGTGCGCCGTCTGCCAGCAGCGCAGGATCGTCTCTCCGACGCGACCCATCGCCTGCGAATCCGACGACATCATCGAAAAGGCGCCGAGATCGTGGAGGATGTCCTCCGCCGCGATCGTCTCCTTGCGGATGCGGGATTCGGCGAACGCGACGTCCTCCGGAATCCGCGGGCTGAGGTGGTGGCACACCATCAGCATATCCAGATGCTCGTCGATGGTGTTGACCGTGTAGGGCCGGGTCGGATTGGTCGAGGAGGGCAGGATGTTCTCCTGGCCGGCCGCCGTGATGATGTCGGGTGCATGGCCGCCGCCCGCGCCTTCCGTATGGAAGGAATGGATCGCGCGGCCTTTCGTCGCCGCGAAGGTGTCACCGACGAAGCCGCTCTCGTTCAGCGTATCGGAATGCAGCCCGACCTGAACGTCCATCTCGTCGGCGACGGAAAGACAATTGTCGATCGCCGCCGGCGTCGTGCCCCAGTCCTCGTGCAGCTTGAGGCCGATGACGCCGGCCCGGACCTGCTCGCGCAGCGGCTCGGGCAGGCTCGCATTGCCCTTGCCGAGCAGGCCGACATTGAGCGGCAGGTCGTCGATCGCCTCGAGCATCCGGTGGATGTACCAGGGTCCCGGCGTCACCGTGGTGGCGAGGGTGCCGACGGAGGGTCCCGTGCCGCCGCCGACGAGTGTGGTCGTGCCGCTGGTCAGCGCCATCTCCGCCTGCTGCGGACAGATGAAATGGATATGGGCGTCGACGCCGCCGGCGGTCAGGATCTTGCCCTCGCCGGCGATGACGTCGGTGCCGGGGCCGATGACGATGTCGACGCCGGGCTGGATGTCGGGATTGCCGGCCTTGCCGATCGCGGCGATGCGCCCGTCCTTGATGCCGACATCGGCCTTCACGATGCCCCAATGGTCGAGGATCACCGCATTGGTGATGACGAGGTCGGGCACCTCGGCGGCATTGCGCTGGCTCTGGCCCATGCCGTCGCGGATGACCTTGCCGCCGCCGAAAGTGACTTCCTCACCATAGATCGTGTGATCAGCCTCGATCTCGATCACGAGCTCGGTGTCGGCGAGGCGGATCCGGTCGCCCTTGGTCGGACCGTAGAGCGAGGCGTAGTTCTCGCGGGTGATGCGCACCATCTCAGGCCTCCAGTCTGCCCATGACCCTGGCGTTGAAGCCGTAGACCACCCTGTCGCCGTCCAGCGCCACCAGCGCGACCGTCCGCGATTGTCCCGGCTCGAAACGGACTGCTGTCCCCGCCGGAATGTCGAGCCGGAAGCCCCTGGCCGTCTCGCGCTCGAACTGCAGCGCCGCGTTGGTCTCGTAGAAATGATAGTGCGAACCGACCTGGATCGGCCGGTCGCCGGAATTGGCGACCTCGATCGACCGCCGCTCGCGGCCGGCATTGAGCTCGATCGTGCCGTCCTCGATGAAGAACTCGCCCGGGATCATCGCGCCGCCTCACGGAATCGGGTTGTGGACGGTGACCAGCTTGGTCCCGTCCGGGAAGGTCGCTTCGACCTGCACGTCGTGGATCATCTCCGGAACGCCGTCCATGACGTCCTCGCGCGTCAGCAGCGTCGCGCCATAGGACATCAGCTCCGCCACGGTACGCCCGTCGCGCGCGCCTTCCAGGATCGCCGCCGAGATATAGGCGACGGCCTCCGGATAGTTCAGCTTGACGCCGCGTGCCTTGCGCCGTTCCGCCAGCAGCGCCGCGGTAAAGAGCAGAAGCTTGTCCTTCTCGCGCGGAAGCAGCTCCATCGCCTTCCCCCATCCTCGCAGTCGATCGTTTCAGGTGGCCCAGATGCGCGGCGCCTCGGCCATCTTGCCCTGCCCCAGGCTCCGAAGCACGTTCCATGCCCGCACGAACAAGGCCTTGCCCTCAGCGACCCGTGGCCCGAGATAGCGGCAGACCACGGCCTCTTCGAGCTGGCTGACGCAGAAGACGCCGTCTCCCGCCGCGCCGATCGCGGCCCGCATCTGCTCCGCCGCATTCTCGGCGACCGTGCCGGCATAGACCATCGTTCCCCAGCTCGGCTGGCGGGCCAGGGAAAAGGCAGCCTCCAGCAAAGGCGAGCCGCCCTGCAGCTCCAGGCGCTCGAACCAGATCGGCCGGCCATCCCGCACGATCTCGATGCGCTGGCTGAGGCGCCCCGTCTCGAAACGCTCGCCGGCCGCCGGCCGCCCAAGGCACAGGAAGTCCCAGCCGACATAGGTGGCGTCGGCGGCAAGCGACACCTTCGTCTCGATCCGCGCATCGGCCCCGTCGAAGACGATGGTTTCCTGCGGCAGGTATTCGCAGACCGCGCCGGCCCCGATCGCGACATCGACCGATTGCATGCTGGCGCTGTGTTCGCTGCGATAGAATTTCGTCGCGCCCGGGGTCGTCAGCAGCGCGCGCGCTCCGGCGTCGAGATGGAAGCGCAGATCGAGGCGGTCGCCACCCGCGACCCCGCCCGGCGGGTGCAGCAGGTAGACATGGCAGGTCCCGTCCTTCTCCGGGTGGAAGGGCCGCTGCACGACGAGCGGGCCGAAATGCCGGCGGCGGACGAGGCGGGTCTTGCCGGCATTCAGCGCGAACCACAGCTCGAGCTCGGCAGGCCACGCGCTCGGTTGCGCCGCATACTGGGCGCGAGCCGGCGAAGCCACGGTCGAATGGGCCGGTTCGGAGGATCGAGTAGGCACGATTGCGTTCATGGACCGCGCTTCAGCCGGCGTAAGCCGCCCCATGCTGCAACCGAGAGCAATTTAGAGCCTGTATTATCATCGTTCGCTCATTATTTGGGCAACTTGGGCAATCGATCCTCGATCGAGCGTTGACGAACGTCCGGATCGAAGCTGTTCTGCAACGGGATACTGACGCCTCGCCTCGCTTTGGGATAGTTCTCGGACTTTCATCCCTGCGCGAGCAGGACCGCTTCGAGAACGGGGTTCAGCATGTTGAAAGCCATAGCCGTCCGGCGCGCGGTTGATGCGGCCGCGCCAGATGAGCCTGTGCTTGGTCGCGCGGTCCTCGAGCACGACGCCCGGCATCTGCGCCGGCGCATGATCGAAACCATCGATGGCGACAAGGTTCTGGTCGACCTGCCCGAAACCGTCGTGCTGTCCGCCGGAGACGCCCTGGCGATCGAGGGCGGCGGCCTGGTCGAGATCGCCGCCGCCGACGAGCCGCTCTATGCGATCAAGGCCCGCGATCCGCTGCATCTTGCCGAACTCGCCTGGCACATCGGCAACCGCCATCTCGCCGCGGCGATCCCGGCGGACCGCATCCTGATCCTGCGCGACCACGTCATCAAGGCCATGCTCCAGGGGCTCGGCGCTGAGGTCGAGGACATCGTCGCGCCCTTCGACCCGATGCGCGGCGCCTATTCCGGCCACGGCCACAGTCACGCACATGACCATGGACACGATCACGGCCACAGCCATGAGCACGCCCACTCGCATGATCACGGGCACCACCATCACGATCACGGGCATTCCCATCATCATGGGCATTCCCATGGCGACGGGAAGCACGATCACCGTCATGGCTGAATCCCGCGCGGGAAGCCTGTAGGCTGTCGGCCATATCCATTGCTCGAGGCTCTGCGCTCATGATCTCGAAGAACGGCCCCCTCCGCGTCGGCATCGGCGGCCCCGTCGGCTCGGGAAAGACGATGCTCACGGAGAAACTGTGCAAGGCGATGCGGGACGACTACTCCATCGCCGTCGTCACCAACGACATCTACACCAAGGCAGACGCGATGGTCCTGGTGCGCCGGCAGGCGCTGCCCGAGGAGCGGATCGTCGGCGTCGAGACCGGCGGCTGCCCGCATACGGCGATCCGCGAGGATGCCTCGATCAACCTGCAGGCCATCGCCGAGATCACCCGGCGGATCCCGGACCTCGACATCGTCTTCATCGAATCCGGCGGCGACAACCTGGCGGCGACCTTCTCGCCCGACCTCGCCGACCTCACGCTCTATGTGATCTCGGTGTGTCAGGGCGAAGACATCCCCCGCAAGGGCGGGCCTGGCATCACCCGATCCGACTTCCTCGTGATCAACAAGAGCGACCTCGCGCCTTATGTGAACGCCGATCTCGACGTGATGCAGACGGATGCGGCCCGGATGCGCGGCAAGCGCCCCTTCGGCTTCACCGATCTCTCGCGCGGCAAGGGCCTCGACACGATCGTCGATTTCATCGTCGCGCATGGCGGCTTGCGGACGCAGCACGCCAGCGAGGCCAGCACGGCCGGGGCCTGAGAGATGGACGGCGCCCCAACCTCCGGCGGCGACCGGGATGCGCTCCCGCTGCATCTGCTGCGCCTGGTGAGCCAGGGCCTGCCGGTCGGCGGCTTCTCCTATTCGCGCGGGCTCGAAGCGGCCGTCCACGCCGGCTGGGTCTCAGACGAGGCGAGCGCGCGCGACTGGATCCTCGGCACGCTCAGGGCCAATGTCGCGCAGCTCGACGGCGCGCTGTTCTGGCGCATGGCGACGGCGCTGGAGAATGGCGACCAGGAGCGCTTCCTGATGGCCAATGCCTGGCTCGGAGCCGGGCGCGAAAGCCGGGAATTCCAGCGCGAGGACAAGCGGCAGGGCGAGGCGCTGCTGCGGCTGCTCGCCGATCTCGACGTCCCCGCCGCCCGGCATCATGCCGGCGGCGCGCTGACCTACGCAGCCGCCTTCGCCCTAGCCGGCCAGCATTGGCGCATCGCCCCGGAAGCGGCCCTCAAGGGATTTCTCTGGGTCTATGTCGAGGGCCAGGTGACCGCTGCGATCAAGCTGGTACCGCTCGGGCATACGGCCGGCCAGCGCCTGCTCATCGAGGCCGCCACCGCCATCGGCGAAGCGGCGGCCAGGGCCCGCTCGCTTCGCGACGACGAGGTCGGCAACCTCGCCCCCGCGCTGGCGATGGCGAGCGCCTGGCACGAAACGCAGTACAGCCGCCTGTTCCAGTCCTGAAGGCGGAGGGCCGGCGCCTATCGCAGCGGCGGGGCGTAGAGCACGCCGCCCATGTTCCAGAGCTGATTGAGACCGCGCGGGATGCCGAGCTTCGAGCCGGTGCCGAGATTGCGTTCGTAGATCTCGGCATAGTTCCCGCCTGCCTTGACGGCGCGGACCGCCCAGTCGGCCTCGAGGCCGAGCGCCTTGCCGAAGCCGCCCTCCGCCCCGGTGAAGCGACGCACATCGGGCTTCTGCGACTTGAGGGCATCGTCGAGATTGGCAGCGGAGACGCCGAGCTCTTCTGCGTTGACCAGCGCGAAGTTCACCCATTTCACCACCGTGAACCAGGGGAAGTCGTCGCTGCGCACCACCGGCCCGAGCGGTTCCTTCGAGATCACGTCCGGCAGCACGATCGCCTCTGCCGGCTTGGCCAGCCTGAGCCGCTCGCCATGCAGCGCCGACTGGTCGCGGGTCAGGACGTCGCACTGCCCGCCCTCGAAGGCGGCGAAGGCCTCGGCAGCGCTCGGATGGACCTTCTCCTCATAGGTCATCGAGTTGGCCTTGAAGAAATCGGCGAGGTTGAGCTGCGTCGTGGTGCCGGCCTCGACGCAGATCCTCGCCTTGTCGAGCGACAGGGCTGAATCGACCTTGAGCGCGCGCTTCGCCAGGAAGCCCTGGCCGTCGTGATAGGAGATGCCGGCGAATGCCAGCCCGAGCTCGGCCTCGCGCCCGAGCGTCCAGGTCGAGTTGCGCGCCAGGAGGTCGACCGTGCCGGCCTTCAGCGCATCGAAGCGCTGGCTCGCCGACAACGGGGTGAAGGCGACCTTGCCGGCATCGCCGAGTACGACCGCCGCGACGGCACGGCAGAAATCGACGTCGAAGCCGCGCCAGGAACCCTGGGCATCCTTCTCCGAAAAGCCGACCACCCCTTCGCTGACGCCGCATTGGAGCGTGCCGCGCTGCTTCACGGTGTCGAGCGTGCCCGCAACAGCAGGAAGGGCGAAGCCGACGAGGGCGGCGAGACAAAGACCGCTGCGGGCAAGCCAGGAGGCATTCGACCAGGAGACCTTCGACATGTCTGTCCGTTCCTTCTGCAGGTCGGCGGAAGCGGCGGGGCCTGTCATAGCGTTGCCTTGTGGCGGATGACGACCTTGGTACCGAGCGGCACGCGCTCGTAGAGGTCGGCGATATCGCCATTGGCGAGCCGGAAGCAGCCAGACGAGATCGCCTGGCCGATCGTCTCCGGCTGGTTGGTGCCGTGGATGCGGAAGACGGTCGAGCCGAGATAGAGCGCGCGCGATCCCATCGGATTGCCTGGACCGCCGGCCATGAAGCGCGGCAGATAGGGCTGGCGCTGCAGCATCTCCGGCGGCGGGCGCCAGTCCGGCCATTCCGCCTTGCGGCTGACCTGGACCTGGCCTGACCAGGTGAAGCCCTCGCGGCCGACGCCGATGCCGTAGCGCAGGGCCCGGCCATTGCCCTGCACCACATAGAGGAAGCGCTCGGCGGAATGGATCACCACGGTGCCGGGCGCCTCGTTCGAGCGGAAAAGCACCATCTGGCGGGCATAGGGGCCCTCGGTGATGCTGACCTCCTCGGTCGAGACGCGGCCGGGCTCGTCGCCGACGTCCATCGTCTCCTGCAGCGCCGCCGGCGGGCGCGGCTGCGCCGCCGCGGCGCCCGGCAGGGCAAGAACCGGCGCCAGCCCCAGTCCGGAGACGAGCAGGCCATGCAGGGCGGCGCGAATGATCTCTCTCATCTGATCGCCTCCGTTCAGCCGCAGCGGCTGTAGATGAAGGTGCCGTAGCGGGCATGCACATCGGGATCGACGAAGCGCGCCACGAATTCCTTCGGCTTCACCGACAGCAGCTCGCGGTCCTGCGGATCGCCGGCCGGCGCCTCGAAGCCGAGATAGGTCTTGCCGCCCGCTCCGGCCTTCAGCCTGAGCTCATAGAGCTTGGGATCGTCGGCAGCGTGCATCATCACGCC
>NZ_JAIVFW010000120.1 GCF_020829595.1 Nostoc sp. CHAB 5844 | reverse complement strand
TAGGTTTAGCATATATCTATTGTATCTTAAAAACAGGTGAATTGTTTTTAAAGCCAAATAAATTTGGCTTATTCGCTTATATCCCCCCTTTGGAAAAGGGGGGCTTTACGCATCACGACCCGTAAAAGTGAGAATTTTGGGCGTTGGGAAATTTTAGATTGGTATCACCTCAAAGAAAATCTCTACAAAGTTGGCGGTTCTTTAAAGCGGCTAAAAGCTGCTGAAACTCTGTTATGGCAAGGTCAGGTAGATAATACTCAAGCTTTATTTCTTCATTGCCGAGGTAAACAGGCGAAGAACTTCATTGCTTATCTAGAAAAACATCGCTCTCGTATTGTCAACTATGCCTATTCCCAGGCTGAACAACTTTGTTCTATTGGTTCTGGAGCCGTTGAATCTGCTATTAAACAAATTGGTGCGAGGATTAAAATTTCTGGCGCACAGTGGAATGTTGATAGTGTTAATCACATCCTCTCTATTCGTTGTGCTTATCTCAATGGTTTATTAGCTATTTGAGTCTTTCTGCCAAAAGTGGATGCTCCCTTCATGGAGAATTTAATCATGCCACAGATTACAACAACAGAGCAACTGACCGCAGTCGAAATCAACTTCTACGCCCACGAAATCTACTGTAGACAAAAGCTCATCGCCCGAATCGTATACGACCACAACGATTTTGTTACGGAACCTTGGGTAGTTGAAATAAACAACCAAGAAGTATTCCGCCGCAGTGCATGGCTCAGATGTTACGACGATATTTCCTGGCACTACAAACGAGGCACTCTGCCAGTACAGTCAGAAGAAACCCCAGCCGCTACAACGGGGAATGAGGTGATGGCTCGGATAGCTCAGGCTTGTGAACATTTAGGATACGACTTGTTAGACGATGGAATTTACTTTAACGACGTTAGGTTGGTGGAAATAGTCTACAAGAATGGCACTTACCACTACGTCCAATCCCTACCGTCGCAGCAAGAAGTCAGGAGCGATTGTGTGGATTTGTTTGATAAGCCGTTTGACCTCATTACCGCACAAGAATGGCTGATATTGGCAGAGTATGAGCCAGTGCAGGAATTGGTGGCGGCATGATAGAGATCATCGTTAATTACATTTGTCACGAGGAAGAAAACGGCTTTTGGCGGTATTCGCCATCCCCCACATTAATAGAGATTGATGATGAACTTTGGGATGGGTACACACAAATAGCAGTCGCCTCACCTCTAGCATGTCCTTTGTACGTACCTTTTTACAGTGCTAAAGACTACGAAGGACATTGCTTATACCTGTACGGCAATGCGACTAACTTGAATTAGATCAAACAGGCGATCGCACAATTGATAAGTGATCGCCTTTCTGCTGTAGAGCAGTATAATACAACACGGTTAGCTGTGAAAACATGACCAAAAAGCCTCACGACCAGTTCGCCAAGCAGTTTCTCAAAGAATTACTGTCTCCTTTGGGGGAAGTAAGCACAAATCAGGAAGTTACCGATGAAACAAGATTTGTCGATGTTTTATTTTCTGCAACGCCAAACTCTACTGCTGATGCTGAAACTTTAGGGTTATTGGGCAGAATTGCTTTTTTAAATACGGCACTTCTGGAACCATTTCGCAATCAACCTAGTTTTTCCGAAGTACGTAGCTGTCTTCAAAAATTGTTTACAGTGATTGCCGACTCCCAACGTCAGGCTAATCGGGAAGATACAACATTAGCAGAGAAGGACTTAGCAAGACTGTGGATTCTGTCTCCAAGTGCCTCAGAAACTCTGCTCAAGGCTTTTGGGGCTAAACTAGATTTAGACAATTGGCCTGATGGGGTGTATTTTCTGCCTGACGGAATCAGAACCGCAATAGTAGCGATTAACAAGCTACCACAAACTCCAGAAACACTGTGGTTCAGGCTTTTGGGACGGGGAAAGGTTCAACAGCTTGCCGTAAGTGAATTAGTTGCGCTGCCAAGAGAAAACCTTTTACGCCGGAATGTTCTAGAGATAATTTATCGGTGGCGTATCGGTGTAATGACACAAACAGAATTAACAGAAGATGACAGGGAGTTGATCATGAACTTAACTGAAGCTTACCAGGAAGCCAGGGCTGCTGCTGTACAGGAGGGTGTTCAACTTGAACGCCGTCAAGTTGTCGAAAATTTGTTGAGATTCCGATTTGGTTCAGTGGATGAAGAACTGTCGAGAGTCATTAATGCTTTACTAGAGTTGCCAGCAGAAGAATTCGCCAGTCTGTTACTGCAATTACCCGCACTATCTCGTGAAGAATTGTTGGCAATGTTTCCGCAGTAAAAGTAATTTCAAAAAATCAACGCATCAATTAAAAAAGCGGTTTGTTATTAGCAGACCGCTTTTTGCATAGCAAATAAATCTTGAGTAAGGGTGAAATCATGCCAACAAAAACCAGCAGTAAAAAGTCTGCTGATAATTCTAATGCTTGTCTGCTATTTCTCAAAAATAGAGGCGGAAGAGCTAAATTATCCCAACTGAATTTCAGTAGGGGTGTAATTCAGGCTTTGATAACCCAAAACATAGCTAAAGTCAGAAATACAGGGACAGGTTACTATCTCGAATTGGAGAAAAAGCAATGAAACTAAATCCTGTTTATGATTCTAAGAATCTCAGTACTTCCAAAGTCTATTTGATTGATTGCGTACAGTACAGATATGTGCGAATAGAGGGCAATGGTAAGAATATTAGGTATGTCTTCCAACCCCTGCCAAACCAAAGAAAGACATCTGAATTAAGCCTCAACAATACAAAACTGAGTATCAGATGTCAGGAGGTTCAAGGGATGGTTTATCAGCAGCCAAAAGAACAAAATGTTGTACAGATGGGGTTGCTGTGATGTCGATACATAAACCACCTCTTGTTAAACATCCTGTTAAGGTACAGAGAGGAAGTTCACAAAAGATAGTTTATCGAACTATCAGAAATATTCAACAACTCAAAAATACTCAAATTCTGGGAACAGCAACAATCAACAAACAATCTCGAATGGTTCGGAAGCAAGGGATTTATTGGGTTGTTATGTAGGTTTGATTTGAAATTAAGAAAGCGAAGCTTCTTAAGTAGTTAGTAAGACGCTTCGCTAATTTTTTGCGAAAACTATTAATAGGTACTGAAAATGGTACAAGCGGTTGCAAACCCAAACCCTGAAGCTTTTTTACAGGATGCGGTCGTGGAGAGATACAATTTCTCGAAGCTGAATAAAACTCGCATTCGTTTTACCATCAAATTAAAGAAAACCACGAAATCGAATGCTCCCAAGTGGACTGATGTTTTAACATCTTCAGGTGAAGAATCAGACTTAATCAAGGTCAAATCTTCCGAAGTTGGCTTGAAAGGCATCAAGGTATTCAAAGCCCTTGATGAAGCAGCCAGTCAACTGAGGCAAGAAATTAGTTCTGTCCGGGAATGGATGACCTCTGACAACGGTGATTGGATATGCCCGATTGATCTTGCACCCTTGGTTTGGAGTCAACTGCTCAATGTTCGAGACGTGATTGCACCGGGACTCCGCGAAGGACTCAAAAACGACTATGAGCAGGGTTTGGCAGACTATCAAGAACGCATCAATCACTTCATATCTCTGAATGTTTGGGAACTACCACAAGACAAGCAAGAAGAAGTTAAGTCCAACTTGCTCAAAGCTTTTCCCTTATTGTCAGACCTAGAAGATTATTTGCAAGTGGTTATCGGTCGCCCCGTCATTATCCCGGCATTGTCCGAGCAACTTAACCAGCAACAAGCCGAGTGTCTTGCTCAGATAACCCAGTTCATTAATCAGTACGACCAAAACCTAGAGCAACGACTTCTTGAAGCAGCGGTAGCTGGTGGTGAACAACTAGCTTCACAACTATTGGAAGAGTTGGCTGATTGGGAGCCAGGACGCAAGCCAGTGCTGTTCAAAAAGAAGATGGAGAAACATCTTCAAAAAGTGCGGGTGCTGTTAGCAAATGCTTCTCCTCAAGCTGGCACTAGCTTGCAGCAGATGATGGAGCATCTCAATTCGATTGTGGATGATCCGGCAATTGTTGATAAAAACTTGGGTGCGGATGGGCGTAGTCAGTTGCAACAAAAGATGGACGACATCAAAGCCAAACTGCTAGATGAACAGCGCAATCTGCAACAACTGGCAAGCTCTGATGTTGGGCTAACCCAAGCTACTGTTAGTGCGTTTAGATTCCGTTAGATAAAAAGCGATGTTCCTAATTGCCAGAACATCGCTGTTCAAAATCATACCAATCAAAATATGTCACATTTCTCGAAAATTTTAGTCAAGTTTAAAGACCAGTCGTGTCTGGTCGAAGCATTGCAGCGATTTGGGTTCTATCCCCAGATACATGACAAACCTGTGAATTTATTTGGTTACAGAGGCGACAAGCGAGAACAAACAGCTCACATCGTTGTACCCCGCCATCAAATCAGTCACGCCAGCAATGACTTAGGTTTTTACTGGAATGGCAGTGAGTATGAATGTTTTATTTCCGAGTACGACAAAAGCTTTGGACTAGCTAAAAGAGATTTTGGGCTAGGGTCGCAGTTTCTTCCCAAGCTGCAACAAGAGTACATCAACTTGTATCTCCCAAAACTTGCTACGCAGATGGGTGGTGAAGTAGTGCAAACCGAAATAAAAGGTTCGGTGACTACCGTTCGTGTGTCACTTCCAACTCAAACAATTAGGAGATAAAATGTCACACTTTTCCACAGTCAAAACAAAACTCACCAACCGCGAGTGCTTAGTGCAAGCTTTGGAGGATCTAAAACTTCAGCCCCAGGTCTACCAAACACCACAGCCATTAACAGGTTATTACGGTGACTCCCAAGGACAAAGCGCAGAGATTGTAGTCCCTGGTCACACCATAAAAGCTCGTGCAGATATCGGCTTTAAGTGGAATTCTACCGATAATGTCTACCAAGTAATCCACGACGAGTATGAAACGGCTCCGAGACTTGGTGAAAACTTTTTCAGCCATCAGTTGATGCAAGCTTACGGTAAACGGATGGTGAGAGCCAAAGCTGCCGAATTACAAGCACGATTTGGTGAATGCACTATTAGTGAACAAGGGACAGGGCAAGTGCAAACCATGCGATTGACCTTTGCCGGACATCAACAAACTCAACAGTACGCCAGGAGATAATTCATGGAACGCTCAGTCTTAATACATTTCGATAGCGCAACTGGTGAAGTGCGAGTAGAAGCTGAAGGTTTTGAGGGGTTGTCGTGTTTGGAAGCAACGCAGCCGTTTGAGGAAGCTTTGGGCGTTGTGGAAGGCGAACGAGAATTTAAGCCGGAAGTGCAACAGCAACGAATGACTTCAACATACCAAATACGGCTGAGACAGTAAAACTAACGGGGGGAAAATGAACACTTCCCCCGGTACAAAAAATTATGAATGAATTACCCAAAGAATACGCGATGGTTCATATTTACGCACCAACGAAAGCAAGAGAAGCAATTGTGATCAAAGGCAATACAGAGGGTCTGTGCGTATTGATTAATGCTTTAGTTTCAGCGATCGCCTTCAGTGATGGAACTGCGGAGATTTTTGACGGCGATGCCGAACTTCACGAGGTTGCCGTGAAATTGGTTAAAACTCACGACGAACTCTCACAATTACCGTATAAAAATTTACAGCAATGAACCTAAATAATATTTTCAGCACCCTAGACTCTCAAATCCCCATCGTTGCGTTAGAGGTGCTTGCCCCAGAAGAAGCCACAATCATCCAGTGGTTGACTACACAGGCACAAGAGAAACTTGAGAGTCCGGTGTTCTTCTGGAATCTGGGAGTATCGAGCCTGGAGCAATGTCTAATTGCCGACGATGGTGGATTGGTTTTCAAGCCAGTACCAGAGTACAAAAGACCTGCTCATGCAGATCCGTTGATCTATATTTTCGAGTACATCAATAATTTTAGTGGAAATGGCGTATTCATCCTGAGTGATGTACACCCATTTCTCGGAAAGAACTCACCGCAGCTTAGTTGGGAGATTCTCACCAGAGTCAAAAACCTATACCATCGGCTCAAGCCAACCGATAAACGCATTATCTTCCTGGGTCAAAACATCCAACTGCACGAATCTTTGGTGCGGCTGATTCCGTTTGCTGAAGTGCCACTGCCAACAATTGAGCAGATTCAAGATGTTCTTGATTCGTATTTAGAATATCTTAGAGAGTCGGCGCAAGAGCAAGACATAGCTTTCACAATCTCATTGTCTGCTTCTCAAAAGGAGTCTTTAGCTCGTGCTGCACTAGGCTTGACTCTTGAAGAAATCGCTGATTTCTTGAGACTGACGGTTAAAGAGCGTTTGAGTGACAATAGTATTACTATTGATGCTACTGTCACACCATTAGCTGTTGCGTATAAAACTCGGTTGTTGGCTCAAATGGGCATCGAGTTGGGTAAACCAGCCACAATCCCATTCGGCGGACTCGACTTATTGCGCGAGTGGCTCAATCGACGGCGGCGGTTGTTCACACAACAAGCGCGATCGCTTTCACTGCCGCAACCCAAGGGTGTGCTGTTGGCTGGGCCTCCAGGTACAGGAAAATCCCACTCGGCAAAGAACATCGCCAATATTCTCAATTTACCATTGCTTGAGCTTAACATTTCATCAATGCTCGGTTCATTAGTAGGTGAGTCAGAAGGCAATGTCCGCCGCGCATTAAAAACGGCTGAAGCTATTGCTCCGTGCGTGTTGTGGATTGATGAAATCGAGAAAGCCTTATCTGGCAGTGGTGATACTTCTGGAGTTTCGCAGCGTATTTTAGGCAACATCCTCACGTTTATGAGCGAGTGTACCAGTGGTGTATTTGTTGTTGCCACTTGTAATGACCCGTCTGCCTTGCCTAGCGAGTTAAAGCGAAAAGGCCGGTTTGACGAAAATTTCTTTGTAGATTTGCCCACCTTCCCAGAACGAGCGCAAATCCTCAAGATTCATCTGGAGAGATTCGGCATTGCGATGGAATCGGAGTATTTGGAGGCGATCGCATCCCAAACCGAGAAGTTTTCTGGGGCTGAGTTGGAAACACTGGCGGCGGAAGCTGCACTACTGGCGTTTGATGAGGGACGACCACAGAAAGTAACGCTTGGTGATTTAACCAATTGCTGTGAAACTATCACACCACTGGCTGTTCAGGATGCTGCGGCGGTCGAGCGCATGAGAGATTGGGCGAAAACAGCACGACCAGCTTCTAGTGCGATTGCTCAAACAACCACCAAATCCTTAAGAACTGCGAAGTTCCGCAATTAAATATCAAGCGATCGCTTCTCTCCACAACACAAGAGCGATCGCGCTTCGCTTGTTGTCGGTGAAAACTCTCTCGAAAAAAAGGAGAAATTCGATGGCTAAATATTATGTTTGCGAAGCAGCGACAGTAGATGCTGGTGTTAACAAAGTCACGTCCTACGAAAAGCCAGAAGAGGCACTAGCCGCCGCATCTAATAGTCAAGCCGAAGTGCATTTTATCTCTACTATTAATCCTCTAGTAGAAGATGAAGAGCAAGCTGAAACTGCATAAATAATCCTTACCAATAAGTGTTTACAGACGCTTACTGCTAAATTTTTCGCTTCGCAATCTGTTATTGAAAACACTTGAAATTGTCAGGAGAAATTATGCCTCGTAATCAACGGTTATATACTGCCACAGTACAAGCCCTCACCGACAGAGGATGCCCTGAAGATTTGGCGAATCAAGCCGCTTCGGTAGTGGCGAACGATGATTCTGGTAAACCGAATTTAGGGCGAACAGAAGCTGACCAGGCAGTAGTCAAACAAGCCCTACCTTATTTACAGAAATAGCAGTAATTTCACACAGGTAAAGGTCTAGCATTTAGGCTTTTACCTATTGCTACTAATAATTAAAAGCAATGGAAACATATTTAGTTTATGCCGACGCTATTAACAACAGCAATAAATTCTGGTCAGCGAAGGTTGAAAGCAAAAACGTAATTGTTGAATGGGGACGAGTGGGATACAAAGCCCAAACCAAAACCCACAATTTCACTAATCATCAACAAGCCATCACTAAATACAATAGTTTAGTTGCTGAGAAGAAAGCCAAGGGATACCAAGAAAGTCAACGCCGGATTAATTATTGCAGTATCTTGGATATTAAAAGGGCATTACAATTACTTGTTACTATTAGGTGTGGTGTCGCTACTCGGAATTTTAATTTAGTATATATCGAGGCGCTAAACGAGTATCTAAAAATTATTCCCACGCCTTTGGGAATGCAAATTGACCCACATAGGATTTACCGAACAGTTGAAGATGTAGACCACCAAATTCAACTACTAAACTCACTGTTGCCTACCGAACAACCGCAGCAATCAAAAGGTGATTCTGGTGAGAAAGTTGTTAGTCTTAAGAGTATTAGCAAGAATTTCTGGCGGAATATTTAAACTCATTACCACCAAGCTGATTATCGGATTGGTGGTAAGCATTGTTTCCAATTTAAATATGAAACAGCCCTGCAAAAACTGTCCTTTCAAGAATTCAGTAAAATTCGCTCTTTCTCCTGAAAAAGCGCACAATATTCTCCAAGCAATCACACACGACAAAGCTTTTCACTGCCACAAGACAGTAGATTATTCTGAATCTAGCGAAGGTAAAGTTACTCCTGATTCAAAATTGTGCTTCGGTGCGGTTTTGTTTTTAGAGAATACTGTGGCTGGTGGTTGTCGCTCAAATGTTATGTTCCGGTTTGGATTGATGCGTCAAGAATTTAACATTTCTGATTTACGCCAGGATGAGAATGTGTATCAATCCTTCGATGAATTTCTGTCAGAAGTTACCTATTGACTAATTGGCTTCGCTAATAACTTTTGAAAATCCAAAGTAAAAAGAATGGAAATCAAAACCATCTCTGTTACTTATCAGAGAAAATTCAATCTAGGTGATTACGAATCGGTAGAGATAGGCTGCTCTTTATGGGGACAAATTGACCCAGAAGAAGACGCAGAGGGAGCTACAGAATTCTTGTTCGAGCAAGCCAAAGCCTCTGTCAAGAAAGCAGCCATGCCCTTGATTAAAACTTCGGCTTATCAAATGAGTAAGCATAAACAACTATCAACTCAAATTCATCAAGGTAATGATGATTTTTGACGCAAGATGTAATTCGCTCCGCTAACAATTAGTGAATTCAGGCTTGCTTCATGCAGCCATATCCAAACAGTAAATAAGTAAAGGAAGTAGCAGCTACTATGACAGCTTCAACACTAACATTCGATTTCGATTCGGTAGAACACAAAGCATACGACAAAACACCAGCAGCCAAGTCTATCCCTTCACCTGCGGGCATTTGGATAGCTTACGAAAATCAGCAATTAGCTGGTTGGTATGAAGGTAAAGAGTTTGAAGGTGGTGGCAAAGAATTCAAAGTTCTCACTAATAAGTTAGATGAGAACGATGAGAAAATAGGCATTCCCGGAGTTATTTATAAACAACCGCGAATGCTTGTAATTGGCAGATCACCTTTGCTCTATGGCAACGACAGAAAGGTGATTGGAGTGTGGCGAAAAGATGATGGTCTTGACAAGAACAACTACAAGTTCGCCCGACGTTATATGGTGATTTTTGTTGACGCTCAAAATCAACCATTGCACATCGCGCCAGTGCAAATCACAGCCTGGGGTGTGTTTCAGGTATCTTTTGATCAGCAATTGTTAGCCTTCCGCGAGTTTTGCGAACAGGTTTACGCGGAGGTTCAACGAAAACCGCACGAAGCCAAAACCCTGTTGTGGCATTCGATGTGGGTGTTTTGTCCAGAGCTTAAAACCGAAAAGCGTGAACGCGGAGGACAGGCTTCTAACGCCTGTGTTTGTACTGGATTTGAAAAGCCCACAGCATTGGAGTGGGAGGGTTATTGTATTGGCAAACAGGCGATCGTTCAAGACATCGCCACCCTCCACAACTCCATCACCGAATGGTGGAAGAAAGGTTTAATGAGCGAAGTAAACAGTATGCGTGTGCCAAATAATGCACTCAACCGTAATTTGCTGATGAGCCAGTCACAAGAACTCATTGCCGCTTTAGGTTGGACTCAAACCCAAGGTCAGCAGTTTCTCATTGAAAATTATGGTAAAAAGGGACGGCAGAATTTGACTGATGCAGAATTTGTAGATTTTGTAAACAAACTACAGTAGACTTCTTGCAAAAGTCCCCAGTGAGATGAGATAAGTAGGAGAGAGTGGAGTGACAGGTATGACCTACGAACAGGTAAAAAACCTGAAGTCAGAAGACTTCAAACGCTTGTGTGGCGTTCGTCCAGAAACTTTTAAGCAGATGATTGAGGTCGTGCGATCGCACAGTCAGCCGAAACAAAAAAC
>NZ_JAIVFW010000011.1 GCF_020829595.1 Nostoc sp. CHAB 5844 | reverse complement strand
AGGAGTTTGTTTTGTCCTTACTTTAGGAGCAACACTTTCTGTTTCTCTATATTGCTTTAGTAATTTCTCTACAAAACTTAAACTAACACCAAATCTTTTTGCTAATTGACGTTGTGATATTCCACCTAACAAGTATGTATCAAATATTTTTTGGCGAAAGTCGAGGGAATATGCTTTCATTTTTACTCTTGAGCAGATGCGCCGCTTTATCTTAATCAGTGTACTTCATTAGACTGGGAAACGCTATAAGCTACAATTTTGCTTGTGTAGCTGCCACCTCAGTAATTAGGTTTGAGAATATTGCGATCGCTTTATTTCATCTCATCGCTTAGATTATGCTGCGTTAACCTAGCATCTTCTGTTCAATGACATAAAATGGCAAAAATTGTCATAATGTATAAAAACAGATTCAGGAATAATCTAGTGAAAAGTATAAATATTTCCTTACCGGACGCTATGCGAGCTTATGTGGAAGAACAGGTAGCTCAAGGTGGTTACAGCAGTGTTAGCGAATATTTTCGTGAGTTAGTGCGACAAGACCAAAAGCAGAGAGCGAAAGAACGTTTAGAAACAATGCTACTCGAAGGATTAAACTCTGGAGATGCAACAGAAATGACTGCTCAAGAGTGGGAAGACATTCGTCAAACAGTACGAAAAAGAATTAGCAAACGTCAAGGTACAGTTTAGCAGTGATGTTTGCAATAAAAAAAAGACCTCAAGTTATCCGAGATTTAATAGACTTAGCAACATACATCGCACAAGATAACTTAGATATTTCAGACCGCTTTTTAACAGTAGCAGAAGCAACATTTCAACAATTAGCAAAAACACCAGCTATTGGTAAACAGTGTCAGTTTGTTCATCCCAACCTAGCAGATATTCGACGAATATCTATCAAAGGATTTAAAAAATATCTCATCTTTTATCGCATCAATGAATCAGAAGTTGATATTCTTCGAGTCATTCATGGTGCGAGAGATATTGAATCTATATTTGAGGAAGACTTAGAACTATAATTTCTAAGTTTATAAAGGTAGAAGTAGGTTGAGTGGAGGCGCAAGCTTGCATATTTACCGCACAACGAATTAATATTTGCACCGTAACCCAACACAAAATTACTTTAATTTAACGAGATAATTTAATATGTAAAATTTTTTTGGTGGACAGTTAGATAATTTGTTGGGTTTCACTTCGTTCTACCCAACCTACAGGTTTTCAGTCATTAAGTTTGAAAATATGCGATCGCTCCATAACCTAGCATCTCTTATTAAACAACAGAAAATGGCAAAAATTGCCATAATATAGAAAAACGATTCAGTAAATAACCCTGGTGAAAAGTGTAAATATTTCCTTATTCTTAGAGTTTGGCGCGAACTACCGGATACGGAAACAGCCGCTTAAATCCAGCTTGACGTTCAGCAATGGGTTCTGGAGCTACGTCCCACAAGCTTTCATAATAGAAAAAGGCTACACCTAAACCCCGTTCTTGGGCAGCGCGTACCTGAGACTGAATTTGTCGTAATGGCACTGGGTTATTGCGTAACCCTGCCATAATCCCAATTCCTGTAGGAATTTTTTGTTGAGCTTCTTGAATTTCGCCTCGGCCAATGTTGGCGATAAAACTTTGGAAATTGGGACGATACACTTGCACAATTAACTCATCCACAATATTTAGCCGTATCCAACTCAGCCAATCTTGCAGGTGAAACTTATAAGCAAAGTCATAATAATTAGGAGAAACCGAGAAAATGGCATCGGGTTTTCTGGCTTTGACTATTTGGTTGAGTTGTACCATGAAAGCGGTAATTTTATCTGCCCGCCACTTTACCCAGGCTGGGTCTTGAGGATCGGCTGGCGGATTGTTTTTGGTTTCTTGGGTGTATAAAGCTACTGTGTATCTGTCATAACCAAATTCATGAGGCAAACTCATGTGGTCGTCAAACTGAATACCGTCAGCATCGTATTGGGTGAAGATTTCTAGCACCAAGTTGGTGATTAACTGTTGCACTTGGGGATGGAATGGATTAAGCCAGACAACTTCACCAGCCGCACTGATGGAAGTTTCGCTACCATCGCGCTTTTGTGTCAACCACTCTGGATGATTTAATGCTAATTCGGATGTTGGCGGTGCCATGAAGCCAAATTCAAACCAAGGTATGACTAAAAGATCTTGGCGATGGGCTTGATTAATTAAGTCTGCCAGGATATCTTGTCCATCTAAGCCACGAGAAATAAAAGGTTGAATACCAGCACGTTGCGCTGTTGCACTGGGATACATGGCATAACCGGAGTTCCACACCACGGGATATATGGTATTGAAATTCAACCGTTGCAGGTGATTCACAGCTTCCTGCACTTTGGCGCGATCGCGGAGCGTATTAAAATCATTGTTGGTCATCCACACACCGCGAATTTCTTGGCGTGGTAGTTGCGCGATCGCCGGTTTTAGTCCATCCACTAACAATACTGCCATGAAAGAGACTAACACCAGCATCGGCAAAATGCGCTTGAGCTTGCGCCGCCAACCTGGAAAAGTCAAGAGTTTCATCGGGTTGAATGATTTGTCACCTACCCACACACGCCATCGCATGTTTTTGTGATGGAATCTATTAGCCATATAGCCTTGAAGTATTGATGTTTACTAGAGGAATGGTTAATTGGTAGTTGTTCATTCAATGCTGCACATCGAATTTTCGCACCTGAGAAACTCAAACAGAATTAGACAATTAATTATGGATGACGTAACTAGTATCTATTTAGTGTCCAATATACATTCTGCCGCAAAGGTGATTTATCAAGTCTTTAATTTCTATAGCATTACTTGATTGTCTACCATAATTTCACTGATGCAACAATGTATTTTAAATAACTTAAAATAAACAAGAAGCGAAACATTACTATGCCTAAATCAAAATAACTACAGCAAAAATACTCAGATTAGCGTTTCATTAGGGGAATGCTGTGGTTAATTGGAGTAGCCTATCTTGATCATCTCTCAATGTGTCAACCAAGACAATTGCTTCTAGACCTTGGCCTGTTGTTAATGAGCCAATTCTGTGACAATGATTAACAGTAAGCCGAAATACTGAATTTAAGCTACTCATGAGCCAGAGTTCTCAAAACAGCCCTTTGTCACGCAAACCTGTGTCATTGAATTGGTTATACGCTTTTTGGAAGTTCTCTCGTCCGCACACAATCATTGGCACAAGTCTGAGTGTTTTGGGTTTATATTTCATTGCCATCGCCATCAATCATCGTACTGATTCTCTATTACCCATTTCCAATTCCTTATTCTCGATTTTAGGTGCATGGATTGCTTGTTTATGTGGCAATGTTTACATTGTGGGACTAAATCAGCTAGAAGATGTAGAGATAGATAAGATTAACAAGCCACATTTACCACTAGCATCAGGAGAGTTTTCCCGGCGCATAGGACAATTAATTGTGATAATTACGGGGATTTTAGCGCTAGTTACTGCGTGGTTGAACGGCCCGTTTTTGTTTGGCATGGTGGCTTTAAGTTTGGCAATTGGTACAGCTTATTCTTTACCACCAATTCGGTTGAAACAGTTTCCTTTTTGGGCAGCGCTGTGTATTTTTTCTGTACGTGGAACAATTGTCAATTTGGGCTTATTTTTACACTTTAATTGGGTGCTGCAAAGCAAGGAATTAATTCCGCCAGCAGTCTGGGTACTAACGATATTTATCTTGGTGTTTACCTTTGCGATCGCTATTTTTAAAGATATCCCTGATATGGAAGGCGATCGCTTGTACAATATCACTACTTTTACAATTCAACTCGGAGCGCAATCTGTATTTAATTTGGCACTTTGGGTACTCACCCTCTGCTATTTGGGAATGACTGTAGCGGGTGTGCTACATCTAGCGTCAGTTAACTCAGCATTTTTGATGATTACGCATTTAGTATTGCTGTGTGGGATGTGGTTTCGCAGTTTAACCGTAGACTTACAAGATAAACGGGCGATCGCCCAATTCTATCAATTCATTTGGAAACTCTTTTTTCTAGAATATTTAATATTCCCCATCGCCTGTTTGTTGGCTTAACACAATGCTAGACACTGTTCCAGTAATTGATATCCTTGCAATTTTGGTAGTGATTGCCAGTATTGTCCTACTTGTTTATTTTGCCTGGAAAACCTTAATCACCTCCAACTACTTCCAAAAAGGCATCAATCTTTATCAGCAAAAAGACTATCCAGGTGCAGAAGCTGAGTTTCGGAAAGTTATTTCAATAAACTCTACTAATGACGTAGTTCGCTTATTTCTCGGTGATGTTTTATATCAACAAGATAAAATTGCCGAAGCTACAGAATTATTCCAAGAAGTAATTCGCCGTAGTCCCAAAAATCCTGAAGCTTATTTGCGCCTAGCCAATATTTTAATTCAACAAAATCAACCAGAAGCAGCTAAAACTAACTTACAAACAGCGCAAGCATTATTCCAAAAACGCCAACCAGAAAAAGCGCAAAAAATTGCACAAATTTTAGAACAAATTAATGTCAAATCAACATAATATTTGTAAATATTTTTTAGTTGTAAAAATCTTAGGAGAGAGAGCAGAATAATCCCTCTTTAATCACTTTCGGGAGAGAATAAACTACAATGCTTACAGAATAAGACTTTTAACAAAAACATCGATTTTAGCGTAGGTTGGGTTGAGGCACGAAACCCAACATCCGAAGAACTTAGCATTGTTGGGTTTGACTTCGTTCCACCCAACCTACATTGATTTTTATCCGCTCAAAGTAACAAAAGAGGGATAAGACTGCTGAGATTATTTTAAAGCCGAAAAAGTGAGATACTGATGGACAAATAATTCTATTAGGTAGATGCAAAATATGCAGCTTTTTGGTATGCCAGCGGAAAAGGGCAGATGGTTGCTTATCCCCCTTGGTGCAACTGTTTTACTCTGCCTTGGTACTGTTTATTCATGGAGTATTTTTAGAAAGCCGCTAGAGAAATTACTGAATATTAATGCAACAGAAAGCCTGTTGCCGTTTACGATATTGTTAATAATGTTTGCCATATTGATGCCGATTACTGGCTTTTACATCAACCGCTTTGGTACTCGAATTATCACCGCAGTTGGTGGTGCAGTTATGGGGCTTGGTTATATATTGTCTGGTCTGAATGGCAATTTCCAAATCTTAACTTTTACCTACGGTGTGATAGCTGGTGTGGGTGTGGGTATAGTTTATGGCGTACCGTTAGCAGTTGTCGCTAAATGGTTTCCTGATAAGAAAGGTATTGCTGTTGGTTTAAGTGTCATTGGTTTTGGTCTGTCACCGTTAATTACAGCACCTTTGGCAAAATCACTGATTGATAGCTATGGAGTACGGCAAACTTTTGTGATTTTAGGTATAGCTTTTACAGCTATTATTTTAGCGATCGCTACTGTATTAAAAACACCCCCACCAGATTGGAAGCCAGCCGATTGGAACCCTGGTTTATCAGCGCAAGGTAATACATCTTTCACCAATTCTGCAACAATATTATTGCAAACACCAGCATTTTATGGTTTGTGGTTATGTTATGCCATTGGCTCATTTTCAGGACTAGCTGCAATTGGCATTTCTAGTCCTTTAGCCCAAGAAATCATTAAACTAGATGCAACAACAGCAGCCAGTACAGTTTCTTTATTTGCAATATTTAATGCTTTCGGACGGTTGTTTTTTGGTTGGTTTACTGACCGTTTTAGTCCGAAGATGGGGGCAATTTTTTCTTTTACATTATTATTAGCTGCTTCGCTGATGATGATGAGTGCCAGACAGGGGGCTATCGCTACTTATTTAGTGGCATTTTCCCTATTTTACTTTTCCTTTGGCGGATGGTTAGCGATCGCTCCCACTACCACCTTAATCTTATTCTCATCAGCAGACTATGCTAAGAATTACGGTATTGTTTTCACAGCTTACGGTGCAGGCGCTTTAGGCGGAACTTTGTTAGCTGGCAGAATTAGAGATATCTTCGGCAGTTATAAGGTTTTTTTCTACCCTACTACAGCACTAGCAATTTTAGGTATTGTGTTAGCTGTGTTCATGCTCAAACGTAGCTTCTCCCCTTCGACTATTAGCCAAGCTAATTAAGAGTAGAGTTATGTGGCTACCGCGTATACACAATTTGCTACGCCAGTCAAGTGGATTATTTTTACCAGTCGATGCATTAACAATGTGAGTCATCACATTAATCATGTGAGTCGTCGCATTAACAATGTAAGTCATCACATCAACAATGTAAGTCATCACATTAACAATGTAAGTCATCACATCAACAATGTAAGTCATCACATTAATAATGCAGGTCGATGCATTGAGATTACAGGTTCAGAGACTTGTATGTACACCGTAGATTCCCTTGTAAGATGCAGTACCCCTCCTAATTGAACGATTTTTCGTCATTTCACAATTAGTAGAGACGCAGCAATGCTACGTCTCTACTAATTTGTAGGTAAGGATATAATACAATACGGTTCAGATAAGATAATTCGTAATGTGTTGTAAACCTGTCCAGACGCGAAATTTGAGGCAGCGCGTTGCGGTGAATCAGTGCTGCGGGAGGGAAAACCCTCCGCAGGCAACTGTGAACCCGAAGGGGGGTTCCCACGCCACATGCGTGACTGTCGGCAGAGCCGCCCAACGCAGTGGCTCCCCGTTGTAGCGACTGCCATCGCGTCTGGACAAACCTGATATTCTCATCAGATAACCCTAACTGAACCGTATTGGAATATAGTAGGTAATCTTGTTGGAGGAAGTGAGTAATCATCCCATCATCAAGTTAATTCATTACGCATAGCTTGAATAAATTGTTGTACAGCATCGTACTGATCAGGCATTGCAATATAGCGTAGCAGTAGACTGGGGTCTAAATTAGGAAAAAAGCTACTCCGTTCTACTTCTTCATATTCGCCTTGTTCTGTTAGACGGAATATTTTGATAGAGTTAGATTTCCAAAACCAAACTTCAGGCACTTTTTTGGGTTTATATAACTCTTTTCTGTTAATAGTTCCACTGGTGATGATCACTTCAATAACTATGTCAGGTACTTCTTTTTTTGTGCCAATGCTATACGATTCATCCGGTGTACCTGAAGCATACCCTGGTTCTTCCAAAGTGTAGCCACCACGACCATAAAACCGGATACCCAACTCTCTCATGTAAGCTTCTAATAAATAACCGAGAGTTCTTTTTACAGATTCATGTTCTTCTCCAATTGGAGACATAATTTCTAACATTCCTGACAAATAAGACAATCGCACATTGTGGTTGTCCAATAGCTGGGCTTCAATTCCTTTGAATTGCTCCCAGGAAACATCCTTGAGAGTTACCAGTTTTTCTTCTGTAGACTGTTCTACAAGTGGGATACTCATATCAACACTTCCTTAAAAATCAAAGTAGAAGTGGCGTGGTTTAAAAAAACCTTCTGTAAATAGTATGGTTATTTCTTGAGGGTTGAGGATTTTGCCTTTGTTGAGCTACATAGGGATTATTTTACTGGCTCATTGAAGAGTGATGAAATTTTTCTGTGCGATCGCATTAATCTCAGATCATGACTAAACAACAGGGTAAAGTTTACCTCGTAGGCGCAGGGCCGGGAGATGTGGCGTATCTGACGGTAAAGGCTTATCATCTCTTGGCTGTGGCTGAGGTATTGGTCTACGATGCTCTGGTAGATGAGCAGTTATTGCAGTGTGTACTACCGAATTGTCTGAAGTTAGATGTCGGTAAACGTGGTGGTAAATCCAGTACACTCCAAGCGGAAATTAACAAATTATTGGTGCAGCACTGCCAAGCAGGTAAACAAGTTGTGCGGTTAAAATCAGGCGACCCGTTTATTTTTGGACGCTGTACTTCGGAAATTGAAGCGTTAAAAGCAGCTGGTTGTGAATTTGAAGTAGTACCCGGAATTTCTTCGGCTTTAGCAGCACCGTTGTTCGCCGGAATTCCTTTGACAGACCCCGTGATGAGTCGGTGTTTTGCTGTGTTTACAGCACACGAACCGGATGCTTTGGACTGGGAGGCCCTATCAAGGTTAGAGACACTAGTAATCTTGATGGGTGGGCAACATCTGCCAGAGATTTTACATCAATTATTGCGGCGTAAGCGATCGCCTCTGACTCCTATTGCCATTATCCGTTGGGCGGGAACGCCGAATCAACAAATTTGGACTGGTCAACTGGACAATATTTTAGAAAAAACAACTGGGTTATCTCTCTCGCCAGTTGTAATTGTGATTGGTGAAGTTGTCAGGCTCCGTCAGTACTTGCAATCTGAGAAAATATATTCTGAGGATTCGACTACAGCCATCATTCCCAGTCTCGCAAATATGTCCAACCACCTCCCCCTCGCTGGAAAAACTATCTTAGTCACTCGTTCTGTGGGACAGTCAAGCGAATTTAGCGATCGCCTCACAGCAGTTGGTGCTAAAGTCATTGAAATGCCAGCTTTAGAAATCGGCCCGCCTTCGAGTTGGGCAGATTTGGATAGTGCGATCGCTAGTTTATCTGACTTCGACTGGTTAATTCTCACTTCTACCAACGGTATCGAATACTTTTTTGCCAGATTAACTGCACAAGGTAAAGATTCTCGTGCTTTAGCTAATGTAAAAATTGCTGTTGTTGGTGAGAAAACAGCCCAATGTCTCAAACAACAAGGTCTGCAACCAGATTTTGTTCCTCCTAACTTTGTAGCAGATTCTTTAGTAAAAAACTTTCCTGAAGATTTGTTAGGTAAAAAGATTTTATTCCCCAGAGTCGAAACTGGTGGTCGAGAAATTTTAGTCAAAGAATTAACAGCCAAAGGTGCAGAAGTCGTTGAAGTTGCAGCTTATCAATCTTGCTGTCCTAGTAGTATCTCAGAATCAGCAAAGTTAGCTTTACAAAATCATCAAGTAGATATTATTACTTTTGCTAGTTCTAAAACTGTACAATTTTTCTGTCAAATTATAGACCGAGCATTTGCTAATAACTCTGATGTCAATTTACAGAATGTTTGTATTGCTTCCATCGGCCCCCAAACTTCCAAAACTTGTCATACTTTATTCGGACGGGTAGATGTAGAGGCTGAAGAATATACATTAGATGGACTAACTCAAGCGTTAATTAAAAAGTGTGAAGTATGAAGTGTGAAGTGTGAAATTTCGTCTATTTTTTAGCCTATTGACCATTGACCATTAACAAATGACCAAACGCATCATCGGCTTAACTGGAGGAATTGCTACAGGTAAAACCACCGTTGCTAATTATTTAGCCAACGTTTATCACCTGCCAATTTTTGATGCTGATATTTATGCTAGGGATGCAGTATCTATCGGTTCACCTATTTTAAGTGCGATCGCTCAACGTTACGGTGAACAAATACTACTTCCTGATGGCAATCTCAACCGTCAACAATTGGGCGAAATTATCTTTCAAAATCAACAAGAACGCCAGTGGATAGAAGATTTGATTCACCCTTATGTAAGGGACTGTTTTCTCCAAGCCATTGCTGCATCCACTGCTGAAATGGTGTTAGTCATCCCACTGTTGTTTGAAGCGCAGATGACACACTTAGTTACAGAAATTTGGGTAGTAAGTTGTTCTGAAGCCCAACAGTTGCAAAGATTAATCCAGCGCAATCATCTTAATCAAGAACAAGCACAAGCACGAATTAAAAGCCAATTTCCTTTGAAAGAAAAAATAGCTCGTGCAGATGTTGTCTTAGCTAACTCTTCTACCTTAGAATCACTACTATTTCAGGTAGATGTTGCCTTAAAAAAAACGGCTCTTTTATCAAAACAGAATACATTCGTCAGGAGTCAGAATTCAGAATTGGATTCTGTGCGAGTGGCGAATGAATAAGCGGGGTTTTAAACCCGCTAAATTGAAAATTTAGCGGTCTACAATTAGTGGTGGGTCTGAATCCCCCACGCTCTTGTTCTGACTCCTGAATTCTGACTTCTGAATTCTTATTCAAAAGTATAAATTGTATATAAACCTGTTTTTTCTCTCCTGATTCCTTTGCCTCCACAGAGGAACTTTTTTAACTGAAACGTATTGTCTTACGGTTATTTATCCGCTAGTTGCACAGGGTTCATTATGAATCCTGACTCTTAAATTCTTTTTGATAAAAATTCATATAAATGACACTCAGATGTCATCATGAATTTATATATTCATCAATAAGTTAAAGTCAGGGAAACAAGACTCATGCTTTAAGAATTCTCCAATAATATTTTAGTATATTTACTGTGGACACTAGCGTTTTTACTCCTATAATTTATGTAGTAAATGCGTATTTTAGGAGTCTATTATAGGAAACATAATATTTTAAAGATAGTATGACTGGCATCATCAGCAACACAGATATTATCTTTGGATATAAATTAAACAATCAAAATTCAGAATTAAATCTGCCAAAATTTGTATCTATTCGGGATATTGCTTATAAAATTATCCCTAGGCATATTTAAAAAATAATTGCTCATCTACGAAAATAGTGATTTATCAAGAGATATTAGACTCTCTGCGGTATATCACGTGCAGATAATCACTGAGTTCATTTTATCTTCTGAATTTCCTGGATTGGTTATTGATAAAGACGCATATTTATATAGCCAATTCATCTTTTTATAAACATATTTTTGGGAAAATATTTTGGATTTTGTATGAGAATAGGTATGAATTTAAGTTTCAATTTCTTTAATTGGTTGCCGCTAGTCGTCATTCCAACAAATAAACCGAACCACAAACAAAAAACACATGATTACAGCCAATTTATTAAAGGCAAAGATTACGTATTTGAGTCACTAAATCAAGGTCTGGCAGGACAAATGACAGGGGTAGGAAAAGGCATTAAGCCTCGTGATTACATTATTTTGCGGCGTGGCTCAGAATTATTTCGATATCAAGTTGAAGACATAGATTACTATGCCGATCCGCCAGATATGTGGATGGCTTTATTGAAAAAAGTCATGGATAATTCGTAATTCATAATTATGTTAGCGTAGCGTTAGCGAGTCCGCGAGCGTCATTACGAATTACGAATTACGAATTAATTACGTTTCTCCACCTACTACTACATCCCTAATTCGGAGGCTGGGGCCGCCGCAACCTACAGGTAAACCATTTTGTCCACCTTTGCCACAGCCGCCAGACTCATCCCAATAGAAATCATCGCCAATTGCTTCAATATCAGCCAGGGTTTGAAAGACGTTCCCCGAAAGTGTCACATCCTTAACGGGTTCAGCAATTTTGCCGTTTCTAATCATCCATGCTTCGCCGGCGCTAAAGGTGAACATTTCGCCATTAGTCATCCCACCTAGCCAATTACGGGCATAAACTCCTTCTTTGATACCTGTGAATAAATCTGCTACTGGTGTTTTACCAGGTTCAATCCAGGTATTGGTCATACGTACAATCGGGCTAAAGTGATAATTGAGACAACGCGCATTACCTGTGGGTGCTTCGTCCAATTTGCCTGCGGTTTCACGAGAATGTAACCGTCCAACCAAAATTCCATCTTGGATAAGTTGAGTGGTAGTGGCAGGTGTACCTTCATCATCATAAAAATAACTACCACGATGTCCTTCTGGAGCAGCACCATCAAAAATTTGCAGTTCTTTTGGCCCAAACCGCCGTCCGATGGTCATTACTTCTAGCAAGTCGGGATTTTCGTAAGCCATATCTGCTTCGGAAAGGTGGCCAAAAGCTTCATGGACAAATAAACCTGTAAGAATGGGATCGATAACTACTGTATATGTATTACCTTTGACTGATGGTAAAGATAAAGCTGCAACTGCTCTTTGGGCAGCATTTTTGACTTGTTCATCTAGGTTAACTAAGTCTTCATAAGCTTTGCGAGAACCAGTAGTTTCCCTGCCAGTTTGGACGGTTTCGCCATTTCTGGCAGTGGCGGCAAAGCGCATTTCCATGTCTACCCAAGATTGCTCAATCAGTGTACCTTCGGAGGTAGCAATAATGATTTTTTGGGCGCTATCACCATAGCGAATGGACGTTGTGGTGATTTGGGGGTCAACACTTTTTAATAGTTGAGTGTAGCGATCGCACAATTCTTTTTTCTGCGATAGGCTAACTTTACGCGGATCTGTACCTGTCAGAGGTAGTTGACAGATGGTTTGCACTGGATCGATGGGAGCCAGTAATGTTTCTTCATCACCAACCATTCGGGCAGCTGCGATCGCTTCTTCAATTCGTTCTTTAATAGTAGAAAGCTGGTTAAAACTGCTCAAACCCCAGCCACCTTTATAACAAGCACGAATATGTCCACCAATAGAAATACCTTCACTAAGGGTTTCTACCTTGTCGCCTCGCAACAAGATATCAGTCCCTTCTGCTTCTTCTAAGCGAATCATCAAATAATCTACACGGGATGAGTAGTGGGAGATGAGATCAGAAACTAAATTTTGTGCGTCAGCAAGTTTAGTTGGCATTTGTTGGTAGTCACCACAACGAACTAAACTTATTGTGCAATATATAGCAGGGAACAGGTTACAGGTAACAGATTGCTAGTTATAAAGCGTTAATCTTTGTAAAAACTAAATGTCTGTGTTGGTAAATTCCAGCTACCAAACACACCAGTACCTAAAGGTAAGCCATGAAAATTGAACCTCAGAGCATGTCCTGGTACGTTGGGGTTTTCTACTACAGCTAGGGAAGATTTGCCTTGTCCTGTCCAGTAGATTTTGCCGTCAGGAGCTAACCTAGGCCCAGAATAGCCAGTCACATCGCCAATTGCCAATGTATCAATTACAGTTTCCGTCTCAGTCACTAAATCCATTTGGTGTGGTGTAGCGTTCCAACCTTCTAAAGTATGTTTGCTCCACTGTCCAAACTCCCAATCACCTTTAGCGTAATACAACTTTGTAGCGTCCGGTGAGAAGGCGCAGGAGTATCCAGCCGAACCGCGAATTAAAAAATCGCTGTGGCTGAATTTTCCAGTAGCACAGTCAAATTTTGCGATCGCAATTCCTAATCCTGCCACACCCAAAGCGACTTTGTTCCAATTGGGGCTGAAAATAATTGAACCTTTATGAACTCGTTTACCTACTAAAGAGTTCAGCCGATTTTCTGGGAAATCAATTGCTGAGGAAACATATTTGCTATTGATCCCACTTTTGTCTACTAAATAAGCATGCACTTCAGTTCTGCTGTTAAAAATTAGTAGCCAAAAAGATTTACCATCACTATGTGGTGCAACACCCAAAGCTTCCCCTGGATTTTCCAGTTTTCCTGGTAGTTTTCGGTTCAATATAATTACTGAGCCGTGAGTACCTTTAGATAAATCGGCAATGGAGTAGAATAGCGCCTGGTTGTTTGTAAAGATGTAGAATCTATCAGGATTACCTGGGGCTGGTACTATTGCTACTGCCTGTGTTGCTGACCAACTTTTTGCACCCCAAACTCCATTTTCTAAGATTTGATGAGTTTGTCCATTGAAGATTAGCTGACCATCGCTATATAATCGAAGTCTGTCGGTTATGGGATCGGTGTAGCTGGCAGTTGCCTCAAAACCTGAACTTTGTCCAGCTTGAGAAATAATTTTCGGGCGATCGCCACCAAAGTCAATTAGGATTTTTTTACCAACTCCTGTGTACCAAAATCGATCTGGAGCCGCAAGCTTCGTAATGGATATTGTATTCATAGTCAATTTTTTGTGAGCAATCAATTCGATAATTTAGTTGTCAAAAGTATTTCAAATAGTACTTACAAAGTTAAATCAGAATCTTGTAATTATGTGGTAATAAATTTAACAATTTTTTATTTGGCACACATACATACATATGTATGCATAAATTCTAAATTTTGGCAATCTCCTTAGGATGCGTATAGTGCTACTTAATTTATTTATTTTGTATTGATTAAAGCACCACCTAAATATCAAGCTAAAATCTTTATTTATGCTTGACTTTTAAACGTTAACATACTGAATTGTAAAATTTTGTAACTCCATACACAAAATTTTTGATTTCTTAGTGTTAGCGCTTAATGTTTTTGTAATTAAAAATTGATATTTATCAATCAACCTTAAGTCGGTTTATTGATTGCAGATTAATGTTCCAATACATCTATCAATGTATAGATTAAGGTTAATACTATAGATAGAAGACATGATAAAGATGGTGAAATCATAGAGTAAAACGAATACTGTACTGTGACCGCTACTAATAGTTGCGGACGCAAGGCATGAGATTATGTTGCCAATATTTGAATAGTTTGGTAATGTAGCGCAGATTTAAACCAAAAAAATCTCTCGCTAGATTTTAAGAGTTAATGGAGATGTTCAATGAAACTTTACTACATTACATTGAATAACACAGATGAAGCTCGGCAAATTGGCTTGGCATTACTTCAACAGAAGTTAGCAGTTTGTGTTAACTGGTTTCCTATTACCTGTGTTTATAGTTGGAAAGGAGAAATTACAGAAGAACCAGAAGTAGTGTTGATAGTGAAAACTCAAGATGGTTATGGCGCAGAGATTGAACAATTAATCCGGCAGCAGATCAGCTACACTAACTTTATTGCAGAGATTTCGCCTACTGCGATCAATTCGGCATTTCTCAGTTGGTTGAATGCCGAAGTAAAAAAGGATGAAGTGTGAAGTATGAAGTGTGAAGTGTGAAGTGTGAAGTGTGAAGTGAATCAATGTTTGATTTTCGCCAATTTATACTAGGAACTAGTATTCTTACTCAGCACTCTCTTGTACAGACGCGATTAAGCGTCTCTACTCAGCACTTTTAACGAAGAGGTAAGCTATGGCAATTTTAAAACTAGAAGATGGCAAAATTCTTACAGATATAAATCACATTGCCCAAGAACTCGCACCCCTGAACATTCAACTCAATCGCTGGCCAGTGGGAGAGGAGACAGAGTTACATCGTTTGCTGACACAAGATAGCCTCAACGAAGACCAAAAAGCACAAGTTCTTCGGTCTTTAGATCATTATTTTGAGCAACTGCAACAAACAGCAGGTTATCAATCCCGTGATTTGATTGTGTTGCATCCAGAAGTTCCTGACCTGGATGGATTCTTAGCAAAATTTACCCAAATCCATACCCATGCAGATGATGAGGTACGCTACATCATCGATGGTGAAGCGATTTTTGGCTTCGTGCGTCCTGACGATAGTCAAGTAGAACTAACAGTGCAGCAAGAAGAATACATTAACGTACCAGCCGGAACCGAACACTGGTTTTATCTCACCCCAGCACGACGGGTTAAAGCAGTGCGCTATTTCATCGACACATCAGGCTGGGTTCCGCAGTATACAGGTAAAAAAATTCGCAGTCGTCAAGCTGTAACATCACCAGCGTAAGTTTGCGGCAAAGAAAGGAAAAATCAAATTAATCTAACAGGATGAAACTGTGAAGCGGATTGTTTTTTGCGATTTTGATGGGACAATCACAGTTGAAGAAACCTTTGTGGCGGTGCTAAAAAAGTTTGCGCCGGAAGTTGCTGCACAATTTCTACCAGAAATGTATGCACAGCGAGTAACGCTACGGGAGGGAGTCAAGAAAATTTTAGAATCAATTCCATCTTCAGAGTATAGAGAAATTTTAGAATTTACGCGATCGCAACCCATACGTCCAGGGTTTATCGAACTGCTAGATTTTCTAGATTTCCAAGCTGTCCCTGTAGTTGTGGTGTCTGGTGGGCTACGGGGAATGGTAGAAGTTGTTTTAGGTGATGTAGCCCAAAGAGTAGCTGCTATTCACGCCGTTGATGTAGATACCTGTGGTGCTTACTTCAAGGTGAATTCTGATTATGAAGGTGGTACAGAATTAGTAGCGAAGGTGCAAGTGATGGCAAAGTATCCCGCTGATGAGACAATCGCTATTGGTGACTCCCTCACAGATTTGAATATGGGATTACAAGCTTCTATTGTATTTGCCCGCGATCGCCTAGCGCATTACTTAGACCAACACCAAAAACCCTACATTCCTTGGAATAATTTCTGGGATATTCAGGAGTATCTGGGGCAATTGTGGAAATGAGTAACCAAACTATCACCGACCCCCGTAAAGAACTGATTGCAACAGCTCGTCACTTTTACCAACAAGGTTGGATGGTAGGTACAGCGGGAAATCTTTCGGTATTATTAAGCGATCGCAGTTTTTGGATTACCGCCAGTGGTTTGTCTAAAGGAGAACTATCAACTAGTGATTTTGTCCGTATTTATCCAGATGGTAGAGTAGAGACAGCTTCATCGCATTTAAAACCTTCAGCGGAAACTGCCATTCACCAACTAATTTATACCCTTTTCCCCGAAGCGCAAGCCTGCTATCACATTCATTCCATCGAGTCCAACTTGGTGGCACGTTTTTTACATGGAGATACTTTACCCCTACCACCGTTAGAAATGCTGAAAGGGTTAGGCGTGTGGGAAGAAAATCCTTGTTGTGCAGTACCTATATTTACCAATCATTTACAAGTTTCTCAGATTGTGGCCGAGATGAGCGATCGCTTTAAAATTAGTCCACCCAAAATTCCGGCTTTACTCATCCGCGATCACGGGATCACAGTTTGGGCATCTTCTCCTCAAGCCGCCCGTAACTACATAGAGTTGATAGACTACATCTTCGGCTACATGGTCGCTGCCCGAAAAACGGGAATTGAAGCGGAAAATAACAAATGATAAATGACAAATAATGGAGGTGCAAATTGTCTAATCAAACTACTCGTGTTGTTGCCCGACTGATTGCTTTACCTGATAAGGTAGAAGAACTCAAAACAGTACTGCTAGAACTAATTGAACCAACCAGACAAGAAGTAGGCGCAATTAAGTACGAACTCCTGCAAAACCAGTCTGACCCAATAGATTTCACATTTGTCGAAGAATGGACTTCAAATGAAGCGCTGGACACTCATTTAAATTCACCTCATCTCCAAGCAGCAGTAGCCAAACTAGAAGGTTTAGTCGCTGCTGCACCGGATATTCGTCGTTACTATCTTTTAGCTTGAGTTATTAGTTTTGTGAGATTGACATCTTGCCCGTCCTTTGTATTTATAGGGCAGGCAAGATGCTTACCCCACAAGAATTATCCCTGGATTCAGCAATGCCGCAAAAATTATTGCAACTCTCATTCCCACCGAAGTTCTGAGCGGCGGCTTCCGCCGCTCAGACTTCTCTCTGCGTTCTCTGTGTACTCTGTGGTTCGTCTTTCAGTTACCCTTAACTACGCCTATTCACACCCGCAACTGAATTAGCTATTTGTTCTAATTTTTCTGGATTTGTTGCATCCAGATATTTAGCAGTCATCTCCGGCGGTAGAAGTTCCAACATCAGACGGTTTTCAATCCAAAATTCCACCACATCAAAAGCACCATCACGGCTACAAGGAAACACTCGCCAATCTTCTCTTGCGCCAATTCGTTCAATTTCCTTTACACTGAGAGGAACAGAAATTGCTGCATGAACCGATGTGTAATTTGCAGGATGCTCGTTTATTTGAAATCCTGCTTGTCCTTGCCATGCATCTGGGATAAGCTCACTACCCAATGGATAAAACTCAATTCCTGTCCCAAATTCATCTCCCACCAGCATCATATAAGCACCAGGATTAGGTGAAAACGGCACGACTCTGCCGTGCATAATTTCTGCCATGACATTAGCTACGTGCTGAGGATTTTTTACAGAAATAGACATGTGATGAAGCATAATAACCTCTTAAAAAATTATGAACACATCAAGCTATTAGAACGTTATAGTCTGATCTATAGCTTGTTTTAAAATACTGAAATCTAGCCTGAGATATTCTGTTATACAGAGAATTGCTTTGAACCTTTCCCTGTATGTTAAAAATTATGAACAAGAAAAATAAATATTAACGAAGAAACCACTTTTATAAAATAGTAAAGGTGCGATCGCAACAGCAAAACGCACCCTACAGTAGTATCAAGTTTGTATTGAATTAAACGAAGATAAATCCGTTGCTAAGAGAAAATCATTAAATCATGCTGACTTACCAAGGGTGTTTAATCCACTCGTAAATCTTTAAATACTCTGCTCCTGGAATGTTCCAGGAGTAATCGTATTTCATTCCCTGAATAGCTAGTTGACGAAACTCATCAGGAGACTGATACCATAAATCAATTGCCCGATTCATTGCAGATTCCAGCGCGTAATTATCTGTTTCATAAAATACATAGCCATTGCGTTTTTCAGGCGGTAGATTTTGGTCGTAATCTCGATCAAATACCGTATTCACCAAACCACCAACACCGCGAACAATTGGTACTGTACCGTATTTTAAACCAATCATCTGAGTTAACCCACAGGGTTCATAATTGCTAGGAACAACAATCATATCTGCCCCTGCATAGATGAGGTGGGATAATTCTTCATTAAATCCCAATTCTAAATGCACATCGGGGTTACTATTTAAAAATTCTTTTTCATGCCGGAAATGAGCATTAATTGCGGCTTCTGTAGCTGAACCAAGTAATACAAACTGTGCGCCTTTGTTAAGCGCATGATATATAGCGTGATGTACTAGATGCACACCTTTTTGATTATCTAACCGACCAATGTAAGCAACGATTGGTTTATCAGCAGCGTGAAGCATCAGCCGCTCTTGTAAAGCTTTTTTGTTATATAGTTTTTGTTCAAAATCCTCGTGAGTGAAGTTGTAGGGAATATAGCGGTCAATTTCAGGATTCCAAAAATCGTAATCGATACCGTTGAGAACCCCAGTGAATTTATCTTGATGCAAATGCAATGTATGACCTAAACCACAACCAACTTCTGTAAAACGTGCTTCCCAAGCATGATTTGGTGAAACTGTAGTGACTGCATTGGCGTAAACAATACCCCCTTTCATGTAGTTCAAAGCAAAGGGGTTGAAGTTGTCACGCAGCTTATCGTATTGGAAATAATAAGCTTCTCGATTTAACCCTGTGGCCAAGAGAGTCTCTACACCGCCTATTCCTTGATGCTTGAAGTTGTGAATAGTGTAGCAAGCCCGCTGATATTCCATGCCATTGTACTTGTAAATTTCAGCCAGCAAGACGGGAATTAAGCCTGTTTGCCAGTCATGACAATGGATAATATCGGGACGCTTGTTGCTTTGATTGAGAAACTCTAAAGCGGCTTTGCTGAAGAAGGCAAAGCGCATATTGTCGTCATCGCAACCTTAATAGCAACCACGATTGAAGAAATTATCTTGCGAGTGGGGTTCAATGAAGAAGCACACTCGTCCATGTACCCAACCGCAATACACAGAACAGTGAATTGCTGCACCATACCAAGGCACCCACAAGTCTCTGTAGGCATCATGCCATCCCCAAATATGGTCGTAGCGCATACAATCATACTTGGGCAGAATAATCTCGACGCAATTGCCCCTACCCTCTAATTCTCTACTCAGTCCGTAAACAACATCCCCTAAACCGCCTGCTTTAATTACAGGAGCGCATTCCGAGGCAATCTGTACTATGTACATTCCTAGTCCTCGCTATACAAAACTTTATATTTACTATACTGATCAGTATATGAAATATGTAATCATTGACAAGTAAGTGAGTGAATGTTAATCAGGAAAGCTTAATACAGACGGTAGATAGTCAGGTTGTTTCATCTGCTGCAAGGCTTATACTGACGAGATTCAAGAGGTATTTAATTTAGTTGATGTAACAGAAGTAATCAAAGAACGTGGCAAATCTGTTTTTTGAGTTCTCATCACACGTAATTTATTAGACCTCTTGCAAAATTATTTTCTGGTATGATTGAGGGTTTTTAACTTGAATTAAAACATCTTCACCAACCGCACTAATATGACAACATTTTGCAAAGTTTTTGTTGGTAAGTTTTAGAACTATTTGATACTAAAAATGAAGTGTTCATTGATGATGTCAATCTTGTTTTAGCTAATGAACACTCTGGGGGAGCATATGACCAATTCTGGTACTTGCTGGAGATGGTACTTAGGAATTGCGGTAGGCGGTGCAATGGTTTTTGGTGCAAATTGCGCTGTTGCTCAAATCACCCCTGATGGAACTCTCCCTACTAATGTTCAATTAAATGGCAGTGTTTTCAATATCACAGGTGGAACACGAGCAGGCGGTAATCTGTTTCATAGCTTTAGAGAGTTCTCTGTTCCTACGGGCGGTGAGGCTTTCTTTAACAATGCAGTGGATATACAAAACATTATCAGCAGGGTAACGGGTGGGTCAATTTCAAATATTGATGGTTCCATTCGCTCTCATGGTACAGCTAATCTGTTTCTAATTAATCCCAGTGGAATTGTTTTTGGTCAAAATGCGCGATTGAATGTTGGCGGTTCCTTTGTTGCAAGCACTGCAAATGCTGTTGAATTTGGCAGTCAAGGTGTTTTCAGCGCCACAAATCCAGAAGCTCCTCCGTTATTAACAGTCAATCCCTCAGCGTTGTTATTTTCTCAAATAAGTGGTGGACGCATTGAAAATCGCGGTGGTTTGAATATTACTGATGGTCGCAGTTTGTTACTGGTGGGAGGAGAAGTCTTTTTAGATGGAGGATATGTAAATGCCTTGGGTGGTCGCGTGGAATTAGCTGGAATACGTAGTCCGGGAACAGTTGGGTTGAATGTAAATGACAATAACTTGAGTTTGAGTGTTTCTGAAGGCGTACCGCGAGCTAATGTCTCACTTACTAACCACGCTTCGGTTCAAGTCGCGTCCATATCATTTGGACAGATACTCGCATATCAACTATCGCCGCACAGCAACCAGAACCAGCCGTGAAACCGTCGTCTCAAAATAATGCGGTGAAGGTTATCTCCGCTACTGGTTGGGTGTTCAATGGTAAAGGAGAAGTAACACTCATCTCTGCATCAAACACCGCTAGTTTAGGGAATACCAATGCTGTTTGTGGAGGATTGAAGTAGAAGACGGTGACAAAATAATTCGTATATTTAATACGATCGCCCCAATTAAAAACCTGACAGGTGACGCTGCTAAAATACCAAATGACTAGCAGCGACTCACCAGCACACCTCACAGCCATGACTACAACTATTGACTTTCTCAGTCACCTTAACCCCAGCCAACGTCAAGCCGTAGAACACTATTGTGGCCCGTTGTTAGTTGTGGCTGGCGCTGGTTCTGGTAAAACACGCGCACTGACTTACCGCATCGCTAACTTGATTCTCAAACACCGTGTCAACCCTGAAAATATCCTGGCGGTGACTTTCACCAATAAAGCCGCACGGGAAATGAAAGAACGGATACAAAAGCTATTCGCCGAACAATTGGCGATAACGCAACACGGTACAAGATTTGAGTTATTACCAGAACACGAACAAACAAAGTTGCGATCGCAAGTTTACCGCACAACCATCAAAGATTTATGGTGTGGCACATTCCACAGTTTATTTTCGCGGATTCTGCGCTTTGATATTGAAAAATATCAAGATGAAAAAGGACGAAAATGGAATCGCAACTTCTCTATTTTCGATGAATCTGATGCCCAATCCTTAATTAAAGAAATCGTTACCAAACAATTAAAACTCGACGATAAAAAGTTTGAGCCTCGTTCTGTCCGCTACGCTATCAGTAACGCCAAAAATCAAGGCTTATCACCCCAAGAATTTGAAAAAGAGCAACCAAATTATCGCGGACGAGTTATTGCTGAAGTCTATAGTTCTTATCAAGATAAATTAGCAGAAAATAACGCCCTCGACTTTGATGACTTAATTCTTGTTCCGACAAAATTATTTCAGCAAAACGAGCAAGTTTTAGGTTATTGGCATCGCAAGTTTTGTCATATTTTGGTAGATGAATATCAAGATACAAATCGTACTCAATATGACCTGATTCGGTTGTTGGTGACAAATGGTGAAGACAGAAAGAGTGAATGGGACTGGCATAATCGCTCAGTATTTGTGGTAGGTGACGCGGATCAGTCAATTTATAGTTTCCGCATGGCAGACTTTACCATTTTGCTGGAATTTCAAAACGATTTTGGTGATGGTTTGCCAGATGAAGATACCCGCACAATGGTAAAGTTAGAAGAAAACTATCGCTCTTGTGAAAATATTCTGCAAGCAGCTAATGAACTGATTGAAAATAACACTCAACGAATTGATAAAGTCCTCAAACCAACACGAGGAAGTGGCGAACAAATTTATTGTCATAAAGCTGATGATGAACTTGCAGAAGCAGATTTTGTGATTAAGCAAATTCAGAATTTAGAACATCAACATCCAGAATTAAATTGGGGCAGTTTTGCAATTTTATATCGAACTAACGCCCAATCTCGCCCTTTTGAAGAATTGTTGGTGAGGAATCGAATTCCTTACACAGTGGTGGGTGGGATGAAATTTTATGACCGGAAAGAAATTAAAGATGTCTTAGGTTATTTAAGAGCGATCGCTAACCCTGCTGATACAGTTAGTTTATTGCGTGTGATCAATACTCCTCGGCGGGGAATTGGTAAAGCCACCATTGATAACTTAATTAACGCCTCTGGACAATTAGGTGTTAACTTGTGGGAAATTCTCAGCGATGAAACATCTGTAAATACATTAGCTGGGCGTTCGGCGAAAGCGGTGAATAATTTTGCCCAAATGATTAGCCGCTATCAAGAACAAGTCGCAACGGTTGCAGTTTCTGAGATTGTTATGGGTTTGTTAGAAGAGTCTGGTTACGTGCAAGACTTGCAAAGTCAAGGTACAGATGAAGCAGAAGACAGAATCCAAAACGTGCAGGAACTTTATAACGCTGTCTTACAATTTCAAGAAGAAAACGAGGACGTTTCCTTAACAGCCTTTTTGCAAAGTACCGCCCTGAGTTCTGATTTGGATAATTTGAAAGAAGGACAAACAGCCGTTTCCTTGATGACTCTGCACGCTTCTAAAGGATTGGAGTTTCCTGTAGTCTTTTTAGTGGGTTTAGAACAAGGATTATTCCCAAATTACCGTTCGATGAACGATCCCGCAGCTTTAGAAGAAGAACGGCGTTTGTGTTACGTGGGAATTACCCGCGCCCAAGAACGGTTGCATTTATCCTTCGCCCGCGAACGGCGTTTGTATGGTTCACGCGAACCCGCGTTGCGATCGCAATTTCTCGATGAATTACCTCCAGAATTATTAACTAGCCATAGTAAACTTCATCAAACTTATGCCAAAGCTGCTGCAACAAATCGCAGACAGCAAGAAGGATCTCAGAATTGGCAAGTTGGTGACAAAGTACTACACAAAATCTTTGGAATTGGTGAAATAACTCACGTTTTCGGTGCGGGAAATAAAATATCTGTAGCGATTAAATTTGCTAGTCTAGGACAAAAAATTATTGACCCTAGAGTAGCACAGTTGCAAAAAGTAGATTGAACAGATAAAAAAGTTGAGCATTTGTCTGTGTAGACAAATATCAATAACAGAACCCCCTGTGAAGGTCGTCCTTGGTCATTGGTGAGCCAGTGCGTGAGGCTAAAAATTCTTGTTTTCCAACATTCGTGCAAGAAGTCTATTGACAAAGAACAAGGGACAAATGACTAATGACAATCTCAACCAGAGAATGTGCAACTTGAACGCGTACCAGCTTATTCTTTTGCTACCTGCTGTGTCATTTTAGCCAAACCAATGAGATGCAACTAAATTTGGATCAACTACTTCTGGAATGTAGCGATGAAAATTTTCTATCTGTTCACGCAAAACTTCTTCAATTCCTTGGTGAATGATTGTTTCTATATGCAAGGTGCGTTCTAAAGAACGAAGTAGAGAATCTGAACAAATGAATTCTGGTTTTTCTTCATCAACAGTAATATATTGATTGGGAATTCTACTTAAAATATAAGCTATGAGAATCTGCCTAATATCAGGATTAGCATAAACTTCTTGATAGGGATGATGCGGATAAGTTTCTAAAATGTTCTCAAGCTTTTTAACAACTACTGATATTGTTAGATTAACAAGAGTTTTCGTCATCTTATACACCTTTTTAAATTTGTAGTTTTTGATGATACAGCACCAAATTATTATGGTGTTTTTATAGATATGGATGTCTGCAATTAATAACTGATTTATAAAAATTGATGGTTAACCGAGATGTTTTTTAGAAATGAGATGAAATTAATCCTAAATTGATGGTTTGTTGGAGTGCTTGTTCAAAATCAATTCCTTGTTTAGTGGCAATATATAAAAGTATTATTGCTGCTGAACGGATGGAATCATCACAATGAATTAAAGTAGGTTTAGACAATTGATTGATGATTTGAAAGAGATTGAGTGCAGTTTGATGATTCATTTTTTCTAGGTTCGTAGGAAAATTAATATACTGTAATCCTAATAACTCAACTTTTTCTTGTTCGTTATCTAGCAAAGTTTTTTCATCTGGCGATCGCAGGTTAAGTACAGATTTATAACCATCATCAGCCAATTGTTTTAACTGATCTAACGTAATTTGTCCAGCGATCGCTAACTCATTGTTAATTTTCCTAACAGTAACCATTTTTGCCGCCTTGCTTGAGTATGGGCGACTTCCTTTGCCGCCCAAGTAAAACCTTAATGCCTATGTTTATCATCAGCAATATCGCCGTCAAAGGGTTGAACTCCCGTGGCTGGATAGTTATCATCTCTAGGGCTAAATATTCTACTGGCTGCACCTGAGATATAAGTGATAACTTGCGCTGCTCCATCTGCAATTGATTGTATTATTTTGGAAATAGACATAAATTATTCTCCTGATTGATTTTTATTGTGAAAAACTTCATTGACTGCTTTATCTAAATAAACTTCAGAAGTCAAAATCCAAAAGGAGTGTAGGTGGACGCGTACCGCTAAGGCGGAACTCGAAGCCCAGAGTATTCTGTGTGAGACTTGGGCAAGCTCAGTGCATCACTGGCTAAACGGTAAAATGCCTGACTAAATTTTAGATTTAGTCGTCTTTCTCTAATGATTTGCGGGTTTAAATCTCCTACTTATCAATTCTGAATTCTGAATTCTGACTTCTGAATTCTTCTTCAATATTAGTTAGCCTCATTCTCTATCTCTAAACATCTCTCTAATAGAGTAATTGTGTCACCGTTGCAGCATCTCTCTAATAGCTGAATCGTGTCATAATTCCAGCTTTTCTCTAATTTCTCGCGCATTTGGTAAATACGCCAAAACTTGAAAGGATTTAAAAATGTAGTGTGATTGAATAGTGGCTGATTAATAAAATGCCATAAAACAATACAATTCTTTAGTAAATAATTGTTATTTTTAGACATGGTAGTGCATTTTTAGATAAAAAAATCAAGAAATAGAAAAATCTTCTCTAAATTGCAACCGCGTTATTGGTTGCCGCAAAACTAGTCCTTCACCACCAAGTGAATGATCTGTGTCAATTGGTTCGCCTGCAACTAAGACAAAAACCTTAGCTGTTGGGTCAATACTAGTAGCAGTATAGATAACCTGTGCTATGCGATAAGCCATTGAAGTACTACCACCACCTTGACTAAATTCTGGAGATAGATTTACATAAATTCCTGCTTTAGTAACTCGCACATCGAGTAACTTTGTTCCTGCGGGAATTGTTGTACTCAATTCAGCAGCTTTATGGCTATTTAACAGATTAGTAAATGCTACTTTTAAAGCTTCCTCTGATGTTACTCCTGCTTTCACAGTCACAGGTTGAGGTACTAAGTGAATTTGGTTATTTTCAACTTTTAACCAGTAAGTTTTTGGTTTTAGTTGTACTACTGCTGGTGTAGATTTAGTTGTAATTGCCTCTACTCTTTGAGAAACAACAACTGATGCATTATTCACCTGTGTAGATGGATGCTGATTAATTGATGTCGGCTTAGTTGTTTGCCAAGTCCACCAAGCGGTTCCTCCAGATACTGCCAAGGTAACTAAGGCAAAACCGACGATCGCTTCTCGATATACTGGATAGTTGCGTTGTGTTTTCATAACGAACTCCTGTAAATCTTCTGAACCGAAACAAACATCAGACCGATTTTTGCTGAAGTTGAATTGAGTTAATTAATCAAGGTTAGCGATCGCTAATCTTACCCACACTTTTAATTTAGAAGCACAATTTGAGGAACTTGTGAGGGCAAGCAACAATATTACAACTTTGGTTTTTTGCTGCTGGGTTTAGTTCGACGAACGCGACTTGATACTTTGCGTTTCTTGACTTTGCTAAGAAGAAGTAAACCGCGAATCCCGGATTTCTGTACACGCTTGTATGCCGAACCGCCCCAATCACTTAGAGAATGACTCATCGCACCGAGTTCCAAACCGAGAAATAAGGCAAGATATTCTGTACCATAACCAACAAGCGATCGCTCGATATTTTTGCCTAAAGCTTGCCAATTAAATGCGGTGTTTCCCAGCTTTTCCACAATTACCAAAATGATAAACGCTGCGATCATAAGCAAGCAGGAAAGGTAAATTATCCGCAGTGTCGTCCCAATAATCGGCCCGTGTGATAAGAAAGAACGATGGCGGAGGCTTTTTTGATAAGGTAGCCAAATCCAGCGCAAGTAGCCCCAGCGTTGGTATTGACGAGAGTAAATATCTAAGTCAGGGCCAAACATCAACCCACCAAACATAAACCCACCAGCCACCAGCAAAGTCACACTGCTACTGCGAGTCTGCCAGAAAGTCACACCCGCCACAAACGGCAAAGCCCACAGAGTAATGCGATCATGCGTTCGACCAGAGGGCATTTAAAGGTTCTCAAAAATCAGTAAAAATTTTTTCTCAAAAATCCTAGCGCGATTCAAAATATTTTGCTATATTGATTGTTAGTGAATTTCACGGGCGGTTAGCTCAGTTGGTAGAGCGCCTGCCTTACAAGCAGGATGTCATCAGTTCGAGTCTGGTACTGCCCATATATCAAAAGCCGTCCCTGTGGCGGCTTTTTTAGTTTTCGATAAGATTATAAAATGTGATTTCAGGTGATATTATTACCCTAAATCACCCTAAATTACCTGGAATCACAGAGTAATTTTAGATCAAATTTAGTGCAGTGAAATTGACCATTGAGATAATCAACGAGCGCTTAAAATTAGCCAAAATTGGAGTGACAGTACAGCAAAGGGGAGACAAGCTCTCATTGCGGGCTACATTACCGCCGAGACCGGGAAGCAACAAGGTTAGAGAACATCAACAACATATTGCGCTGGGCATCTACGCCAACCCAGCCGGACTGCAAAGGGCAGAAGCTGAAGCCAAAATTGTCGGCGGGTTGTTGGCACGAGGTGAGTTTGATTGGAATAGATATTTAATTCATTTAATTCCAGAACAAGAATTAGGGATTGGAGACTGGGCAAGTTGGATAAATAAGCTCCGTGCTGATTACTTTGCTCAAAAGGGTGACACGGCAGCAGCCCAATTCACTTGGAAGAATGATTACGAAACGGCTTTTAAAAATCTCAAAGGTGAAGTATCTACAGCCTCACTAATTGCCGCTGCCATCTCAACTCCGGCGAATAGTCGCAGCAGGAAACGCTCTTGCGAAAAATTGCAGCTATTAGCCGAACTTGCAGGAATAAAAGTTAACCTCAAGCCCTACATTGGCAACTACGGGAATGCCCAGACAAAACCGCGCAACATCCCGACTGACGAGCAGATAGTGGAAACGCGATCGCTCTTTGATAGCTCAAGCGCTTGGCTTTGGGCCTACGGGGTTATGGCAACTTACGGATTGCGCGATCATGAAGTATTTTTTTGTGAAATCTCGCCTACACCACCCCACGTTTGCCGCGTATTAGAAGGCAAGACAGGAGAGCGAATCTGTTATCCGCTGCATCCAGAATGGGCAGTAGAGTGGCAGCTATGGAAAATCAAAAAACCAAACTGCACAGGGAAAATGTATCGGGATTACGGGCAACGGGTCAGCCAAACATTTGATCGCAAAGATGCGCCTTTTTTACCCTATGACTTGCGCCATGCCTACGCAATTAGGGGAAGTGTGCGCTACAAAATCCCGGTGGCAACAATGGCAGCATGGATGGGACACTCACCCACAGTTCACTGGAATACCTACAACCGATGGATTTCACAAGGCGAACACGCCAAGGTTTTTGAAGAAATACAAAGTACAAAGTCCCAAGCCTAAATATTGAATTTATCCATACTTGGGACGAGAGCTTTTGATTAATCTAAATCAACTAGCAACTTGATTAATCTTTTGCGCTCCTCCTTAGATAAACCCCTAACTGAGATAAATGCTTCCTCGGCTGATAAAGGAGCATCGCCTTGGGCGACTCCTTCTTCTCCTTTAAGATAATTTCGCAGTGCATCCACACCACTTAATCCAGCAGCCTTGGCGATTTTCTCCAAGTTGTCTGAGGATGGGAACCCATTACCGCTCAACCATTTTTGGACAGCAGAGGAGCTAACACCCAATAATTTGGCAAGCTCACTTTGGGAGCGATCGCCCTTCGCTCGATTCAAAATTTCCCTAAAACGCTCCCCAAACTGTCGATTCATCAATACCTGTTCAAGAATTTCTAACCACATAATCATAATTCAGCATTTAGCCGATTTAGAGTTGCCGGGCGCAGTTTACAAATTCTTATAGTATGATTAATATCAACCACGAAAAGAAATTATTACAACTATGGTGGTACAAGATAATCCAAAAAAGTCTGATAAACCAGTCAAAAAATCCTACACAACTTCTACCGCTATAGCCGATGAAGTTAAGGGAGTAGCCCAAGAAATGGGAGTAGCTGAATCCGCAATTGTGAATTTTGCTCTAAGGGATTGGCTGATGAATTACCGAAAAGAGCAATATGAAGCTGATGCTCGGCAGTTTAAATCAGTGGCGTAATTATGAAGCGATCACCGTCTTATCAAGCCGAACGACTGATTCCTGAAAGTCAGTTGGATCAAATTGTTGAGGAAAAAGTCAAAAAAATTCTAGCCCAAATGCTAGGAGTGCAATCTACTACTAATCGCCAGTGGTATGACACTGATCCGGCATATTCGCTGTTAGGGTTCGATTCAGCTGAACAACTGCGAATAATGCTTCGGGATGGAATTTTGAGAATTGGGCATGAAGTTCGTGATGTGCGATCGCCCAATTCTCAGATACCTCGCTATCAGTTTCACGTAGAAAAATGCGAGGCTCGTCTTAATCTGCCGCCTGAAAAAAGGCGGATTAAAAAAATAGCGTAATCAGCCACGATTACGCGCAAAAACGTTTTATTTACAGATTTAAAATTATGCCACAAAATCAAACTTTACGAAACCAAGAGGTTTGTGTACAATCGACTACCCGTGCAGATTTGCGCCCTATTAATCCGGCGAATATCAAGATATCAGATGGGGTAATTCCTGATACTAAAGAGGTAGAAAAAATAGTTGGGATTTTAAAAAATAAGGGTTCACTACCAGAAATAATTATCACTCCAAGTAATGAATTGATTTCTGGTATTAATGCCTTAGAAGCTGCCAAGGAAGTAGGGCAAGCTCTTATTTTGGCATCTGTCCAAAGGTCAAAATCGCAGTCGGAAAAGCTACAAATTATAGCTGATATCAAATTGGATGGCGGAACGCAATCCCGCGCTGCCATAAATGGAGAAACTTTAGCAGAATATACCCACGCTTGGAGAGAAGGTGCGATTTTCCCACCAGTAATTTGCTTTTACGATGGTGAAAATTACTGGTTGGCCGATGGGTTCCATCGTTGCCTTAGTGCGAGGCAGGCGGGGCTAACCGAAATTAATGCAGATATTAGGCAAGGAACAAGACGCGATGCCGTGCTTTTTAGTGTAGGCGCAAACGCCAATCACGGGCTGCGGAGAACAAACGAAGACAAACGCCGTGCCGTGACAACACTATTGCAGGATGATGAATGGGCGCAATGGAGTGACAGAGAAATAGCGCGTCGTACTGGTGTTCATCACGACACAGTTGGGCGACTCCGTGCTGAGTTATCTGGCGGAATCCGCCAGATAGATGAGCGGAAAGTTGAGCGGAGCGGAACCACTTACACCCAAAAAGCCAAAGTCAACAAGCCCTGGACTCCCAAAGAAACTGACAGAGTTGAAATTACAGAAGGCGAACATAAGGGTAAAACCGCCGAAGTGCGAGTCATCACTGGCAATACAGCTATGTGCTTTGTGGAAGGGTGCGGCACAAAGCACCAACACATTTACATTGCTCACATGAAGCCAATTCAGAAGGAAAGCGCAGAGGCTACTTCTGTTCGACAAGAAACAAAGCAGCAGCAACAAGAATTTGGGCTTGGAAAGCGTGAGCAAGTTCTTCCCGATGTTGAGCGAAACGAGGGTTTCAATCCCGCAGAGGTTAGTCAGCAGCAACCAGCCACAGTAGTTAATTTGAACGCTCGTGAAGACTTGTTGGTAAGTGAGGTGGCGATCGCCCTTATCCGCCTCACTCCAGAGCAATTACATTCTGCCATCATCAAAGCCTTCCCTGGCTGGGATAAAGCCCATATAGAAGCTGCATACCAAGCTTTGCATGAGTACGGGAGGAAAGTAGCGTGAGGATTCGAGATCGATTAAATAACCTAGCGAGAGAATTTTATCGCCAGATGGGGTATGTACACAGAGAAGGATTTGATTTTTCTGCTTCCCAGCACCCCCAAGAAAGGATGTGCTATCGCATGGCTGAGATTGCTTATGAGGAATTTATGGGCGATCGCCCGGACTACGCTGACGAGGAAGAGAAAGAAAATGCAGCAGATGAGTCTATTTGATATGCCTACTACTCTACCTGTAGAGTATCATCCAGAATTCTTATCAAAACCAGAGGCTGATGTTTTGTTTGCCCACTGCAAATCTTTGGCGTGGCAACAGAACGAAACGGCAGTTCTTTCAAGTCGGGAAACCCGCCCACGAGACTGCCTCATCAAAATGCTGGGTAAAACCATACCTGTTCCCCGCCTTGAATGTATGTACGGCAAAGAAGGGGCGGCTTATGTTTACTCAGGAAGTGTAAATCTTGAGGCGCATCCTTGGACACCAGAGCTTTTATATGTATGCGATCGCATCACAATCAAGACTGGCTTTGAATTCGATATCGTCATCGGCAATCGCTACCGTAACGGACAAGATTCTATCGGTTGGCACAGTGACGATGAATCGTCGATGGGGTATCGGCCAGCGATCGCATCCATTAGTCTTGGCGCGTGTCGGAAGTTTTCAGTAAAGTCCAAAATCAAGGGTTCCAAAGCTACTCATTTCTGGCTAGAGCATGGCTCATTGTTATTGATGCTTCCTGGTTGCCAAGAAGGTTACATTCACCAGTTGCCCAAAGACGATAAATGCTTATGTGAGCAAATCAACCTCACATTTAGACCCTACGGGAGACTGAAATAGTGGAGACAATCAGCGAATATCAATACTTGCGAATGAGCGCTTTTTACGAATACGGTGCAAAAATGCGAGAATTTTGTGAACCAATTCAACGACAGATCAACGAGGCTTTGAGGATTGGCGATTATGAAACAGCCGCAACATTAGAGCAAAAAAGAAGTGCGATCGCCGCCCAAATATTCTGGGAGCGAGTACGAGCAGAAGATATCATTCGCTGGCTGGAACTGGATTCATTACTGCGACTAGAGGGGCGCGATTATCCCGATGTATGCGAACAATTAGGCGGAAGTTGTCAAATTGAGGGGATGAATATTTGATGTTCAAAACCTACCACCCAGTGAAAACTTTTCAGGAAGTGCGAGGTAGTCGTAGGAGCGGAGTATGATTAAAGCTATTTCATTGTGGGAGCCTGGGCGTTATGCGTGGAAATTAGAAAATATCAAAAAGATTGTTTCACCCCCGCAAATCAAGGGCTTTTTAATCTCGAAGTTGATTTGGTTGAGGAAGGCTTGGAGCTAGTTGCATGATTGCGAACCAAGTCAATGAGTTTGAGATTATTCAAGATATTCGGCACTCTGGTGGCGGTATATGTCCAGGCGATGCAAGGTTAGTTGCTGAGGTTATCAATCAATGGAAGTGTGGGCCAGCAGCAGTGATTTATTATCTTCATCCTTTTGACATAGATGTAGAAGACTTTCGCACCAAGGTAAAACCACTAGCAGAAGCAGCGATTCATGATGCTTTGATTTGTGGCTATCAAGTTTTCTATGTCAACTTAATTGGGGGCTGGGAAGCCTATCCCGAACTGGAAGAACCGGAAGAACCGAAGGGCTACTGGTGGATGCGGATTTTGTATGAGCGCTCTACCTTGCAAGTTTCTATCCTCACGCCCACTTATCGAGCATACAGAAACCAAGTGTGGGAGGTTGCAGCGTGATTGATTTCCAATCCGCGACAACTACTCACTTGATGAATTCTTCGATTGCTCAAACTTAATCAACGGATTTTTAGAACAAGAGTGGGGAGCATTGAAAATGCCAATTAATTCTTATGGCGATAAAGAATTTCAAACAGAGTGGGAGCCTGGGCTGGGATGGTATTACTGGCTTGATGGAAATTCCTACGGGCCATTTGATAGCGAGGAACAGGCTATAGCCGCAGCCGAAGACAAAATTGATTCGGAGGATTGGGAATGAAATCCTGTCTCAATTGCATTCACGGAAAATTTAATCAAAGATATTTCTACACTTACTCCTACACCGGCGAATGCGGACATTGGGATTATATGATCCGCGATCGCTCTCTAGATGCTGTGGAAATTAACAGCGAAGATCCGGCAGAAATTGAGCGATCATTTCAGAAAATAGGCGAACAGTGTCCAGCATGGGAAGCGAAATTATGACCACCGCCAACGCCCTCAACCAAGGACGAGTATTCAACGGTACAGCCAGACCTGCTACGGATAAAGACATCGCTATTCTTGCTCCTGGTGACTGGATAAAAGAAAAAGATGATCCCTATTGCTATCAATTCAAGCGATGGGATTTTTGGAATGGAGAAATGGCGGCAATTGGGTGGGAGGGCAAAGAATTCATTGTCCCATCGCACCTATTGATGGTTTGTATAATTGTTGAGGGGCAACTCGTTGAAAAATTTTTCAAGAGCGAGATAGTCGCCTCCCATAAAATTTTCAACAAGTTAAAAGCCCAGTTGGGCTTTACGTCGATTTTTGAATTATCAGACTTACAAATTGAGCTAGTTGAAGGGATAGGAGCGTGTTGTTATTACGTTTTAAAAAAAAGTAGTCAAATAACTATTAGAAAATTAGCCGTTTTGCCCGAACATCAAAAGCAGGGATGGGGACGGCTTTTAATTTATCGGGTGATTTGTAGAGCCATTGAGAAAGGTAAAACTAGTATCTTTCTCAAATGCCCCATTGATTTACCAGCTAATAATTTTTATGAAAATCTTGGTTTTGAACTGGAGGCAACAGAGCAAGATAGAACGCGCCCTCTTAACTACTGGCGATATCATATTAAATTGCCTTTGCTTTTCTACTGCGGTAGTGGTGGAAAGAGTAAATATGATGCGATCGCCACTGCACCCAACCTTGGCAAAGTTTTCAACGGCACAGCTATACCCGCCACAGACGAGGACATCGCCATTCTCTCAAGTGGTGACTGGATAAAGGAGAAAGATAACCCTTGGTGTTACCACTTCAAAAAGTGGGATGGCGATATGTGCATCGGCGTGTGGGAAGGAGATGAGTTTTTCGTCCCGCGTCACCTGTTGATGGTTGTCGAAGTCCTAGAGGGCAAAGCTTGTGAAAAATTTTTCAGGAGCTTAGAAAAGAGAAACCTGAAAGAAACTGAAATATCGACAGACTACAGCCAATTAAAAGTAGGCGATCGCATCCGCATCACTCAAGTTAGAAACCGAAATCTCAGTCACTGGATAGGATGCGAAGCTGAAATAACAAGTATTGACGACAAAACTATTGGCGTATTAACTGGTGAGGGTAAACAGAAAAAATATCTCACCCTCAAGCACGAGTGGTACACGAAGATTAACAAAGAACCACTGACTAAAGATAAAGTCCCTTCTGGACTTTATGTAATTGGCCCCTCATGCGTGCTTCCTTTACCTCCCTCGCAGTTTGAAGGTTTCTGGCGAAGTAGGTCTGGATTGCACCCAACCATCGCCCCAACTCAGGAGGATGATCGCTTTATCCGTTGTGACATTTTACCTGTTGAGGAGCAGATATGTTTGTGCCAGCAGCACATCATCCAGCAAAATTGGCGCATTCAAGATTTAGAATCGCAACCCAAACAAAACCAGTTGATCAAGGATGGCATTAAGTCTGCTAAAAATGCGATCGCCTCAGAAGAAACCCGTATTGATCAACTGCTAGAAGAATTAATCGTTTATCGCCAGCTGATGGAAACTGGTATAAGCCCACTTGAATCCAAGAAGGCAGTTCTCAATTTAATTGCTAATTAGGATTATCTAAAGAATTTCTTAGATTATCTTTGCTACGCCACTACAAAAATCAAAACTCCCAATTGCGACATTTCTGTGCAGCTTTTTTAGCTTGTTCATAGGCATCACTTATCTCTGCCCATTTGGCTGGATCAGGTGAAATACCATCTGGATGATATTTTCTAGCTAGTTCTCGGTAGGCAGATTTTATATCATCATCACTTGCACGAACATCAACACCAAGAATCTGCCACCACTTCCTTTCTAAGGATGGTGGCAGCGCCTGATACCCTGCAAAGGCTTGTTCAACGCTGCCAACACCCCACCGTTCCATCCCACGCATAGCAGCAATGTGTAGTCCAATGGCGCGTAGGTTGTCCTTGATTTTGAGCCAGCGATCGCAGCATAGTGCATAGTTTTTCTCTTTAATACTGAAATAAACCGCAACACCTGGATCGTCCGGTTCCCTGAAACTTGCAGAGGGTAAACCATCCCGCCGCAGTGGTACGTTACTGGAAATAACCATACTTTTTGCACCCAGCAACCTAACCTCATTAAGTAGGTCGTCTCGTGCAACTGAAAAAGCAACTTCAAAGCGTGCAGCTTCTCGCTTGTGCTGTGGCGTTCGAGGGTACATGAGCGCCCAAGTCAGGGGATAAGCGGTGATATTTTCGGACATTTTTTATTACCTGCTTGGAAACTGCCTGATTCTCAAATCCTCTGGAAATTCTTCGATTTTGCCACCTTTGCTATCACTGTATCCAAACGATAATCCTGGCAGAGTACAACAATTACTGCCTAATTGTTTGACAAACACAGGAATATCGGCAGATTGGCACTGTTGAACAGCAGATCTTAACCATGAAACAGCACAAGGACGCGCATTCTTGCCAGACTCCCCACCAACAACAACCCAGTTTACTGGAGGCACTATCCCCTTGCGTCTACTGCCTGAATAAGACTCTTCTCCAGTTAGACAATTAATCGTATAAGGCACATCACTATCTTCCGTAATTCGAGTTAAATCAATCTCACTTAGCAATGGCTCAACGCTCAGCCATCGCACTGCTGCCGGAATCTTTAATAAGATGGGTATGCGGAGATCTGCCATCGCTTGATTTTCTGTTGTCGTCCCAATCCAGCAGTTTTTCAAAGGCAGTTTAACTACTGGATGTTCTCTGTGGTATTCATCCCTCCCGTTTCTCAAAATTTCGTAGGCTTGATAGTCTATGAAGGCGAATCTATTCTCACGAGTGAAGTATGAGAGCGCACGATGCGGCCTTTTTGTTAGGACTTGAAAAATGTGCTGCTGACATAATGCCATGATCGCAAACACGCGATCGCGCCACTCATCTAGCACATTCTCGTGGAACAAATCAGACATTGAGCAGACAAATATTTTCTTGGGCTTCTTCAACGACAACGGTTTGAGCAACTGGGATTCTACAAACTCGACAGTTCCATCCCAATCTTTAACCTTTTGATATTGGGGAAATTGTTGGAGTCTAGCCGAGGCGGCGGCGGTGGCTGCATAGCAGTTGGTACAGCCGGGACTTATGCGAGAACATCCCACGATTGGATTCCAGGTTTCATCAGTCCACTGGATATTAGTCATCAATCCCCCCTGTCGCTTCCATGTCAAGATAGAAGTATAGATGGGGATATTTGTCCTTTAATTCCTTTTCTATTTCCTGGTAGGCATTAACATATTGGTCGTAGCTGAGAATTTTTCTATTACCGATGTTCACTAAATCTATTGTCCGCTCAAAGGAAAGTGTGCAGGTGAAATAAAATTTGACTGCTTTTGAATTACTCATAACAAAAAACTCAAAACTTGATTAACAAAGGGTACATTTCCGATGCGATCGCCTCAAAATTTTCGCCATCTGGGTAAGGGCATCGTCTATCTTCTCCTTCCTCTGTCCATGAGCAAGAATCTGGGCTGTAGCTCAGTGTAAGCAATGAATTTCGCCACCAAGACGAGATAAATATGGTTTTGTCACTAGGCGCAAAAACCACATCAAAATCAAATTTATCGGCTTGATAATATGGGTGGCATGGATCTGGGTGAGGGTGATCATCGCATATAGCCTCACAAAGATATGCACTAAAATCTATTTCCACCCAGTCTTTTTCTACTTTTGAAACCACCTTAAACCGATTACCGGAAAAATATTTCTGAGCGATTTGAACCAGTGCGAATTCGGTTTCAGGCGATATTTGATTAATTTGAGTCATGCTCTAACCCTTCAAAACTTTGCGTAATCCTTCAACCTTTGAATCACTTTGTCATAGTCGGTTACTGCAATTTCGGCAGTCTTCTCCACACTAAACTCACTTAGAACCGATCGCACATCATCCTCGGACAAATTCAAATCTTTTTTAGCGATCGCCCACAATCTCTTGGCCTGCGCCTCTGAAATTGTTTTCACGGGAGAAACGCCAGTCATATCGTGCAAGATAGAGCCTTCCGAAACCGTTGATTGTTGGGTTTTCGGAATCGGCTTGGCACTTACCGTAGAATTTGGTGGCGGTAATTCGCCCTTGGTTCGCAAATAGGCAATGAGCGATCGCAATTTATTTTTTGCCTCATCACTTAAATCCTCTGCATTCTTGCTCAGGTAATTGGCAACAAAACCCTGATCATCTAAATAAACTCCCACGCCCCACATCTCAGCCGCATTTTTCAAAGCTTCCGCCGCTACCCTATCACCTGCACTACCACGGCTGACATCCTTGCCGTCTCTATTGGTGGCAGCAATCAGAGGGACGCTGCCGATCGCCTCTTTGCGGATACCTGAAATAGTAATTCCGCATCTACAAACCGCGTCATTTTCTAGTCTTTCAATTGATGAAAAATCAGCTTGCCATTCTGGGGCGATTTCATCTAATCGTTGACGGATAACTTGATGTGAGATGAATGCCCAGTAACCTTTTCCTGGCAACTCTCTGATTTGGTGAGCGGAAGGAGGAAAGGGTTTTTTAAGTTCGGCTTGAATGTGGCGTAGTTCTTCTCTGGTTTCTGGGGCGATCATGACTCGCAAACCTCCTGCGGATAGCCCATTGATTGCTCTAGATAGCGCTGATTGACAAACTCATCAATACATCCCAATGCCTGCTCTAAATAATGCAGCACATCGCCTAAATGGGTTTTGATTTCTGGGTCGGGATAGTGATCGCACAACCGCTTCCATGTTTCAGACTCAATTATCTTTTGAACATCGTCGTAGCAACAATTGAGGGTTTCTTGAAACTTTTTAATTTGCTCCGTGTCGATTTTTGGTTCTGGATTTTCTTCTCTTATTTCACCCAAAGCGATTAGCAATCGCTCGGCGAAATTGGAAGGGGAATCACTAAGTACAAATACAAAATTTCTCTCAACTTTTCTAACAAGCCTCCATTCATTTTCTCTATCTTGAATTACAGAAAACTCGATTCCTCTGTATTCAAAATCGCCAAAAACAGTTTTTTCTTCTTCGTCAAACTTGATGCCTAATGCGGTTTGTAGTTCATGAGAAACAAATTTATCAAGGTTAGAGCGATATTGAGCGATCGCTTCCTCCACAAGGTGCTTTTCCTCCAATTCCTCCGCTTCTTTTTTTGCCTTTAATTCGGCTTGGTACTTGCTGTAGGCTTCGGTGATTAATTGGTCTAGATTCATAATTCTCCTTCATTAAAGGCTACTTAAAACCTTAGAGATTTGGGAGGTAATTACCCTACCTCTTTGTTTGAAGCGAGTGCCGCTACCTGAACTAGTATCCGGCATCCCTCGGTTGGGTGGTGTGTATGTGTCATTATTTGCTGCCTTGGGGTTGCTGATCACAGGTGGCTCTCGCCTGTCGCCTCCGCGATGCTCTTGGGCATAAGCAGTAGAAACCAAACAGGTGTGCAAAATCAAGAGTATTGCAGTATATTTCATGATGTTCATCTTTTGGGGTGAATAGCGATCGCTTTGGGGCTTCCATTCCGTAAGCGATCGCTTTTGATTTAAATCAATTCTTCTTAGCTATTTCACGCACAACAGATTTCGTTGAAACAACCTCGTATTGAGTCAAAGCTTTTATTTCTCGACCAGTTTGTTTATCAAAAATTTCGTGTTTTATGACGGTTATTCCCGAAACTGAGGGGTCTTGCCCGTATTTTTTTACGTATCCAAAATTGCTGTCTTCCATTTTTTACGCCCACACTAAGGTTTTGATTTAAGGTAATCATCCGCGCATAGCGGAAAACTGAGGGGATGAGTGAATTAAGCTGCGACCAACTGATTAAGAATTCGCCAGTCACCATCAGTCAGTTCATCAAAGGGCTTATCTAGCAACATTTCTTTCTCTAATCGCAGTGACGTGTGAACTTGCAACGCCAGTCGCACAGCCTCAATGTGCTTATCTTTGAATCCTTCTTGCTCGTGGCGATGGTAGTAGTGAGGGCAAGTGCAAGAATTAGCTTTCAAGTCAACTTCATAACGCAAGCTTGGCTGATTGGGTTTGTGGCTGTACACTGCATAAACTTCTGGCTCGTCAGTAGCGAAAACTTCAAGTGTGGGGTTTTCTTTAGGAGCTATTCTTGCAACCGCCAGCAGCGACTCTTTGACAGCAATACCGAAGTCAATCAACAGCGCATCGTCTGTTAAATTCGTTTTGTAGCCGCCTCGCACGGCAGCGATGCGAATTAGAACATTATTCACAAAAGCTTCCCACACACCGCCGTAGATCGTGGAGCCGATTTTATCAAATACGATCGCCTGACTTCCTGCATCTTCTGGTATTGGCGACACATCCCTCAGTCCACGTTCATAACCCATGCGGTAGCAATGATCTTTTGATTGCATTGGTAAAAGGGCGATCGCATCTTGATATCCCTGCTGGCCGTTTAAGAGGCGCTCATCGTCTGGAGAAATGGCCTCGGCTTGTTGCTCTAGATGAGTTTCAAGTTCTAACTGAGCCGCTGCTTGCTCACTTTCTATCTGGCGGAATCCGCCAGATAACTTTTCAACTTTAGCCGACTGTGTAGCTGCGATCGCGTTAATCCAATCACTTTTACGCCGCTTGTCAGCAACCTCAACAGTTGCTCCAATATGCAAGTAAATGGTTTTCAATTCCCTCAAAGATAAGAGTTGCAGTTGTTGAGCAGTATAGATTTGGTGTGTCATAATTCTTGTACCTGATGTGATGTTAGGGTTCCAAGGTGTGTGAATCGCTGACGTTTGCGAGACTTGGGCGATTTGCACATTCTTGGATTGATGAATACGAAGCTTGAGAGAGAAATAAAACTGTGTTGACAGAATGGCCGTTGATGTAGGCATAATTTGTCAGTGCATCCAGGATTTCGGTAAAGGTAAATCCTTGAGATTGAAGCGCGGCTGCGGTTTGGGCTAGAGCTACAGCTAGGTAGTTGGCCCGCGCTTCTTTGAGAGTGATATTTAGTACCTCTAGCGCTGCTATATTCATTGGTCAGCCTTCGACCATTGCCTCAAGGTTTCGGCATCTTCATCAATTTCTGCTTCAAGATTTTCAATTTTTTTGAGTGTGGACTGTACCTGCTGGATAGCAGCTTCGCATTTAGCGTTGAATTCGGCTTCTTTTATTTTTTGTGCTTCTAGTTTTTGCAGTAGTTGTTTGTAGCTTATATCTGACTTCTTCCTTTTCTAGGTTTTCAAGGCGCGGTGGTGGTTCGCTTGCGTTGATGAATTTAGTGTATCCCGTTTGTCTTCCTTTTGTCAACCAAATGGGATACAAAATAAGAAAAACTGGGAAACGGGTGCTATGCTTGATTTACAAGGTCAAAAGGATTGATATGGTCAAAGCAAAAAGTACACAAGACAACGGAAAAGACGTTCGACTAGGGGCGCGAACATCGGATGAGTTTCAAGCCAAGTTCAAAGCCAAGGCTGAATCTGTAGGACTGAATATGAGCGAAGCATTGCTCAAACTGGCAGAGAAGTTTGTAAAAGGCGAAATTTCTCTAGATGATGAAGATGCTGGCGATCGCATCAATAAATTAGAACGAGAAATTGCCCAGGTGAAACAGCAATTGGAAAGTATTAAGGAGTTCCGCCAGGGGGAATTGACAGCCTCAATGCAGAAATAAAAGCATTGAGGCAAAAGCTACAGAAAATAATTTTGGTTGCAAAAGAAGACCCGCCTCCACCGATTAGGTAAGGCGGGTTTGCTATTTGATAAGTTAATTGTATCCCATTTGGAAAACGAGTGTTATTATCAATTTAGATTTAGCTCACCAAGTGGGTGGCGGGAATATGCACCGCGTGGGGTCTTTGCGGGCTGTAACCCACTCCTAAAGCGCGGGGGAGAAAAGATAGCAAGACAATCTTTTACCAGTCGGTTTTGGCTGCTCTGAAGGAGTGCAACAACTGCCGTCTTCCCCCAATCTTTAGCGTAAATCACACACAAAATTTCAAGTATCGGCTATGACAATCTCATTCTCTGGAGATGTCATCCTACTATGCTCGATTTACTTGTCTTGATTAACGTTGCTTCCCTGATGGCTTTTGTGGCTGGATTAATCAACCCCAAATTGGTGCTGCGCGGTAAAAATCGCACTCGGCTCAAAAGTTCTGGGTTGTACCTGGGATTGTTCCTAGCATCTGGCTTTACCTGTGGTGCATTAGCGCCCAAAAAATCAGAGCCAATCGCGGTGGTTGCGCCAGTCGCAAGACCCAATCCTGCAACCGTCAAGGAAGCGAAACCCATGCCCACACCACCACAAAAGATAACACCAACCCCAACGCCGACACCCACAATAACACCCCAATTTACCGCCTTCGACCCAAGTGTGTGTAAGAGCGATCTCTATCTCCCCATTAACGGAGCCAGCATTGCCTTATACACAACTTGCCAGTACATCAACATCAATTCACTTAAGCCTGAGTCTGTTTCCGTCGTCACTGACGCAAACGACAAAAACAACGCTAACGTTCAAGAGTTACAGGCTGAATCCGGTTTTGAAGGCGTAACGTGGCGCGACTACACGCTTAATCCAGAGTCCAAAAGGGATGTATGTATTGAATACAAAGACGAATCTGTTTCTTGTCTATGGTTCTCCGACCCTGGACAGACCGCTAACACTACAAGTGTACCCACAGTTGCTGGAACTTCATCCGTCTATTCTGGCAGCTACGGTTCATACCACCACACAGGGCGGCGACGTAGAAGGCGATGAAGTCATGACTATCTTCACGCGGATTTTGTGTACTTCCGCGTTTGGGGAGTCATCCCTAAGAAAAGCGATCGCGCGACTGCTCGTACCGTGATGTGCGATCGCACCAAAACAGTTAACTGTCTGATTGCCCTCCCTCAATCTTTGGGAAGACACAACATACAAAGAGGTGACCAACAATGTCAGAATCCAAAAAACTAACACTTACTGAAATCATGGCAAGGCCAATGCCAGAAATTAATGAAGAAACCCAAGCAGAGATAGACGCACTAGAGTCTCTATTTCCCCAAGATGCTCCAGAAGAACACAAACCCAACGAAAGCAGATTATCAAAAGAAATTTCCGCCTGGATTCAAGGAAATTCATAAAGCTGCGATCGCACCTACCAAATCTATCTGGCGGATTCCGCCAGATAAGAAAATTTACACGATGGACTATAAACAATATCAACTAATAGGTGAAAATCAATTAATCGACCTTGGGAGTAATCAATGCCTTGGATAGAATTTGAATATTTTACTCAAAAGGAAGGAGCAAAAACCGCAACTGTTTTTATGAAAAACATTGAAAAGTATTTCGCGGATATTGAGCGTAGCAATCCCGAAATATCTATCAAGTGGTACAGGACATTACCAAAGAAACCGAATCGCAATTAAGCGAACAAATGACTAATGACTAATAACAACTACCCACAACCAGACCCAGCTTGGATTTATTACCCAACGTGGCAACAAGTAACGGCTGCCCATGCCGCACTTGAAGAAGTCATCGGGTACATGGCAACTGACGCTTGCGAGGAAGCGACAGTGATTAGCGACAACGAAATAGACCAAATTCTAGACAAAGCGCACGTTGCTATTATTCAAGCTTGTGAAGCGTTGCCCTTAAGGAAAGAACCGCCACAAATAGATTCAGTTTAACTAACAACTTTGCATATCAAAGAAGGCAAGAATACAAAGAATGGCGACGCATTAATGCAAATTTACACAGGACATTAGCGCGATCGCACCCCACAAAGTTTAAGCATCCATGAATAGTAAATAACATCACCCGTAGCTGTCGCTATGGGGAATTTTTGATGCGATCAAGACGTTTCTTAAATGCCCAAAAAACAAATCCAGCCTCTCTGTTGAGAGGCTGAAAACTACATGATGAAAACATTATGGCACAGATAAGTATACCCCGACCCCAAAGAAGCGAAAAAGGCAGAATCGTGGGCGAATTCTATCCCCTACAAAAAGCCGAATTACTAGCACTGAGAAAAAGTCGATACATTTCCAGCGCCGCATACGTTCATTTAGCCTTGCGTTATGAAAATCCCTGGTGCGATGGCGAAATAGAAATTGACGCAGATCGCTTTTGCAAAGAGTGGGATGTCTCTCGCAGTCGATTCTATGGAGCAATTTCCAGACTAGAAAGTGACAACGTTCTTATCACAAGTAAGGGTAAGTTTTTTTTGCTGTGGTCAGATCCCAATTCTGGGACAGATTCCCAAAGTTGGGAAAATAATCCCAAAGTTGGGACTAAGATCCCAGATCTGGGACAAGATTCCCAAAGTTGGGAAAATAATCCCAAAGTTGGGAATGAACAACCGCCAGAAGCTTTAATTGATAAGACTTTTAAAGACGACAAAATACAGACTTATAAGACTAATCCAGATTTAATTCAGACTTTTTCAGATAGCGAGGAGCAAAAACAAAATTCGGATGTTGTTGAAAGTCCACTCGCTACGTTGTCAAAAAGTGAGGAATCTTTGCAAAAAAACTTGCCAACTCGTATTGACCCATTTTTCGCCCGTCGCCCCAAGCCCCAAGAAATTGAATGGAACTGGGTTCCAGAAGGTGAGTGGAAAATAGAAGGCAAACTGGATGCGAATTTTGTAGACTGGCACGCTAGACGCTGGATGCAAAAGTATGGAGCGATTGATATTCATGAGGCCAGAAAGAATGTAAGAGCCTACTATCGCAATGACCCGCGCCGATTAGCCGATGATTGGCAGGAATACCACGAAGCTACATTGCACAAAGCCACAAATATCGCCCTTCGCCAATCCAACGGGATAAATGTCCCAGAGCAAGAGAAGGCAGCCATTGTCAAACATCAAGCAGCTTTACGCCCATCAGATAAGTCTGTGGTGCGATCGCAATACGAAAAAGTCAAGCAATATATTCCCTCTGGGTTCGCCACTTTGCCATCTGGCTACAAGCCAAGACGGCAAGTGGACTCACCATCTGTAGATCCTGAAAAAGTTGTCACAATCTCGGAATCAACTATTCCAATGATTGTTGCCGACAGAGAAATTGACTGGGATGAACTCAAGCAACAAACTGAAGAATGGGAAAGGGCGCAAATTGACATTCCCATTGACGAATCGGGCTTCACAGAGAATGGTGAGGCTTACAAAGATAATGTAAAGGCAGAAGATAGGGCATTTTGGGCTGATCTGCACAAGACTAAATCCGATGCTGATGCTGTTGACCGTGTCGCCCCTGCTTTCCCCACGTCAGCAGCAGAATTGGCTATCTCCAAATCAATGCCTAAGTGGGACAGGCAGAAGGAAAAAGAGCAACGCATAGCGCAAACCAGAATCGAATATTGGAACAATCTGCTCTCCACTGGAATGCCTACTGTGATGGCAGAGGCAGAACGGCAAGCTGCTTCTGCTGGTTACGTCATCATTGATAACCAAGTCGTCAAGCTGGAGTCGGAATAGATATGCAAAATTCAATTTTGAGCCAGTTTGAATCAATCCCTAGTGCGATGGCTGCGCCAACCCCTTACGCTTAACGCACCTGCAAATCTATCTGGCGGAATCCGCCAGATAACAATCTTTACCAAATATCACTAGCCATAAAAACGCACTTTTACGCGGACAACACTAAATCAAACCCCGCAGCCGCCAACTTCTGATTGATTGAAGCAAGTTCCTCAAGAGTGAAATCGCCAATACCAGCAATACCACTCATTGCTTCTCGAAGTTTAGCGATCGCAAATTCCAGAGTTTCAGTCCGGCGCAGCGAAGTAAGCGTAGTCAGCAAAGTTGTAAAAGCCGTATTCGCCTTTAATGTCCTTTCGGCTGCCGTGTAGGCTTTGCCCCACTCTGGCGAATTTTCTAGAGAAGCAATTAGTGCGTCCCAATTTGGTGCAGATAGCTGTGCAACTGGTAATGCTTCTGGCTCTATCCAGGTATGAGTTTGTTCATCCCAGGTATGTTGGGGTGAAGGGCTAGAGCCTTTGGGGAGAATTTCGCCATCTTTGTAATAAGCTTGCGATATTAATATGTCTGGGCCTTCGACCAATGAAAAATTCAAGGGCAGTTCTTCTATTTTTGCGTCAGAAGTTCCAACGATTTCGTTATTTTGAATTAAAAAATACATTATTAGCCTACGGGGATAAAGGTACGCAATATTAGTTGTCCTGCGGCTTGTCCGGTATTAAGGTTGCCGCCAGCACCGCCGAAGCTGCCGCCAGCACCGCCTAGTAAACCACTGCCACCGGCAGCACCAACTGAGCCTGCTGTAAGCAAAATGTTGGCTCCAGAGGTATTATTTGATGGGCTAATTAAAACAACTTGTCCGCCGCCCCCCCCATTGCCGCCGAAAGTGCCAACCCCAGCACCGCCATCGCCACCGCGAACATCAATTGTCGCGCCTGAAGAAATCGTTGCGGAAATCAGAGATTTTAGCAGTACCAATCCCCCGGAACCGCCGCCACCGCCGCTAACGATACCAGATCCACTGGTTAACGCTCCTGTACTACCGTTACCCCCTTTTGCCAGGATGCTGCCAGTGCTAGTAATTGAGATTGTGCCGCCTGCTTCGATAGTGAGTCCGCCGCCACCATTCCCGCCTTTGGGAATTGTCGCTGTGATAGAGGTTCCGGCACTTGATGGAATCGCAAAGCCGCCGCCACCCCCAGAACCATGTCGAGCTAAAATATAACTGTAAGCTGTTGATGCTCCCGACCCCGATCCTGCCCCTGGCCCTCCTCCAGCATATCCGCCTGTAAACGAACTAATTGTGCCGCTAGGAGTACCAGCCCCGCCAGGAATCCCAGCAGAAACGTTGATCGTGCCTGCAATGCTGACGTTGCCGCTCACGCATATGTGAGCGCCACCATTAATTGTTAGGACTCCAGTAGAGGTGATCGTGAGGCTGCTGAAGTAATACTCGCCTTGGTCAAAGGTGGCGTTTCCTGATAAGACGTAATTGCCTTCTCCCCCACTTCCTCCGAAAACTTTTACAGCATCTTGGCGCGGAAAAATCAAAAAGCGCGGGCGCACATCGACAACTGCGCTCACCGCACCTCCAGAGGTCGTCACCTGCGCCAATACTAGCCCCAGCAAAGGGCGGGTTGTGGAAGCAGCGATCGCGCCGGAAGTGTTTACAAATATAAAATTCGTGGCGTTGTCGGTTAAAGAAACTGTTCCTGATCCGATGGTTGCGATCATGCCATTAGCAAGTGTTACCGCACCGCCTGTGTAGGCGGCACTTAACCCAGTACCCGCACTGACTTTAAAAGTATCGCGGAAAGCTTGCCACTCTGGCTTGACTTGTCCCGCGACAGAACTTAAATCATTGTCTGTGATTTTGGGGTAATGCCCGTCGTAGTCAGTCCCGTCGAATACAGGGTTGTTGATCGCATTTAAAAAATTTGCACTCACAACCGAACCATTTACAAAAACTGTCTTTGCCATCAATCAATCCTCTCAATTTCAACCATTGCATATACCTCACTTTGTCCTGATTCATTGATTGCGATTCCTAGCCCATTGGTCGCTACCGCACTGGCTGTATAGTGGCGCAGTTCAAAGTCTGTATTGCCCGAAACAATTATTCTTCCGGCTAAAAAAGCATGGGTTTGGTTGCTTGCTGCTGCGTAGGCGTTTGTCCCTGTAATAACTCTCGTATTATTTGTTGTATCTTGCAGCGATAAGCGATGGGCTAATACTGCTACGGCAGGCGCAGTAGCCCGGATTAAATAAGTTCCAGATCGCAAAGTGAATTTGTTGCTTGATAAATTTGTAATGTCGCCTGAATTGATATTGATTGTATTTAGTGTGCGAGCCTGAGTTCCGGCAATTGATGCCCCGCCTGCTGTATTTAAGGTTTTAGTATCAGTGATGCGACTATAGCGACCAATCGCCGCCTTGACAAATTCAGTAGTGGCGACGCGAGTTGAGTTGTTGTCTGTTGATTGGGTTGTGGTAGTTGGGTTGTTTGTTAAGTTTGTGCTGTCGAGTCTTGCGGTGATTGCGTTTTGTACAAACGCTGTACTAGCAAGCCTTGTGCTGTTATCCGTGGTTAGCTGCGTTTGGCAGGTGGGATTATCTGCAAATTGCGGCGAAGATTTAGGTGCAAGAAGTTCAATAATGTCCCTTACAGCGTTGCGACTCGGTGCATCTAGCTGTCCATCCCAGCCGGTCGCATTGTAGGCGGTATCATTCCCACCTGTTCCTCCAGGATCGCCTTTCTGCGCCAGGATTTGCCAGTAGGTTGTGTTGAGAGTTGAGGGTGTTTGTCCTGCGGCAGGATCGTTGTTGATATACACCCAAGATGAGCCACCATAGGTCACAGCATCATCGCGCTGGTAGTAAGTCGCCGCGCTGTACGACCCTTTAAAGCGTGGGCCGCACCGCAATGCCTCGACAAAATCCGCATCAGATGTCAGAATCTCTGCGATCGCTCTTACTGTTCTTGGCAGGGAATCTGTCGAAATGCGGGAAGGAATTAAATCTGCAAATTCCACCGAGGCGACATTCGGGATGATCGCATGAAAATCCATTACCACACTGGACTCTGTGCTGGTAATGGGGCCTACCCTAACGCTGGTTGAAGGATCGTAGAAAGTGCCTGTGTAGTAGTTACCACTATTAAGAACTACTGGCCCATCGTACTGCGTGCCGTCTGGGAGCCAGTAGGTAGTTTTTGTAGAGTATTTGTTGACTACAAAATGATAAGTAACGTTGCTTGTGGCGCTTTGGACAACGTTTACTCCGCTCAGTGTGCCAGAACTGAAGGTGAAGATGTGGGGAGCAAGTGTATAAATTGAATCAGGCGTTGTACCAATATCAATCAATGGTGCATCAAGGGTAAGCGTCAAGTCACCGTCAAACGCTACCCCTCCCGAATCTACAAATTTGCCTGTAATTGTGGTCATAAAGCCAAAAGAGCGCTGTCTTTCGGCTTAGGTTTCCCTCTTTCTAAGTGCTGAGTTGAAAGTGCTGAGTGCTGAGTAGGGTGTGATCGCTTGGTATTGCCGAACTCTAAGCGCCGCAGGCGCAACTCAGCACTCAGCACTCAGCACTCAGCACTTTTATGGTGCTACTTTCTCCTTAAAAGCCTTGCCAGCAGAAAAGCCCGGTACTCTAGTCGCTGGGATTGTCATGGTTTCATTGGTTTTGGGGTTGCGTCCTTCGCGTTCTTTGCGATCGCGTCTTTCAAAACTACCAAATCCTACCAATACCACCTTGTCGCCATTGGCTACCGCTTCGATGATTGTTTCTGTAGTAGCCGTCAAAATCGCATCTGCTTGCTTTTTGGTTACGCCAGCTTTTTCTGCCACAGCATCAATCAATTCACCTTTGTTCATACCAATTCCTTAAAAAACGATAAGAATTATAACTAGGAGACCCGTTTGGCATCAATTTTATGGGATGGGCGAGTGTTCGTCCCACTTAAAACGCTACCGAAGAGTCAAAAATTGGATCGCCCGCCACGGAGAAACCACAGTAGAATTGTGAAAAACATACAACTGACTTGACATACACTGGCCCGTAAAGGCGATTGAATTTACTCGCAAGTCGCCACTGATAAGAAGTTCGTAGATACGAGAGGGGTAGCAGGAGGAAATACTCTAATGGTTCGCCCCCCAGTGCATCGCCTGCCACATTGCGATCAGCCAGGAATTCGCCCAACAGATAAATCTTGCCCTGAATACTGAAAGTCTCCAAGAGATATTCCAGCACAGCCCGTGAGCCTTTGCATTCCCAGATGAAGGTGTAGGCGTTGGTGATAAGACTGCGCTTTTGCTCATCGCTCCAGGCTGTTTCCCAATATTCGCCTGTGAAGCCGCACAGTTGTCCTAGCCAGTCAAGGTTTTGGGATTTGGCGGTTACGGGGTCAAGGTAATCAGCGTAGAAAGTAGTGATCGCAGCTTTAACTGCCATTAAATTCTCGTCCACCCCGACAGTCAGCCAATCCGCCACAGGGTCGAGTTCTGGGTCATCTGGGGCGACTTGGTACTTTTCTTCGGCGATGGGGAGGCGTTTGTATATTGGCCTTCCCTGTTCCCAGGCGGATGGCATAGGCATTCGTTAGGGGTGAATTTTGATGAAATATTCGACTTTGACATCTGGACGGTTCACGGCAAGACGATTGACTGTAGCAGCTATCTCACTCGCTCTTACCTTGCCATCGTCTTTACTGCGGATGATCACTTCTGCACCTGGTACGGTCAGCCAGTCTTCAACGTGGTAATTTTGCCCAATCTTGTGTTCACTCAATCTAAATCTCCCCCTTCCCCGTAGCTGTAGCTAAAGTTTTCCGACCCTAAAACCAGGTCAATAGTCAAATCAAATAGATACGCCGCGCTGTAACTATTGGGCAATTGAATGTCTGCATAGCTCACATCTTGGTCAGTGTGGGTGCTGACCGACTGAACCAAGTCCACCCCCGCCAGTTTCACCTGAAACTCTAATTCTTTGAGGTTGATAGTTTCACCCAATCCCAAATTTCCAGGTTGCAAATACTCTTGCAGGCGTTGGTAAATCGTAAGCGCGATCGCTTCTGGACTACTCCCAGGAAGCAGAGATGCGATCACATACACTTCCAACGGCACAAGCTCGATACTCGAAACATAGACCAGGACACCTATCGGGGCTTTGCCAGAACTTCTAAGGGCTGATTGCAGTTCGTTGATTTGGGCTTGGTTGAGTTCTGTTCCGTCCGGGTTGAGTCCAAATACATGAACCGCGCCCTTTTCATAACTCACCTTATCGGCTGCGAGTAGTCCCACAGCTTTGGTCACACTCCCTTCACCCAGCAATAATTTTGTTTCCTGCTCATAATCATCGGCGCTCGTCAGACCCCGCCGCCGCAGTGCAACAAACCCTCTGGCTCTGGCTTCGTCCTCTGTTTCCTCGTCGATTCCGCCAGAGCTTGGCTCTGTATTAATCACACTTTGGAGAAATGCTCGTGATTCACTCAAGTTCTTGATGGTGTAGGCAGGTAGGTTGTAACTGCGCCCCAAGTTTTCAGCTGTCGCTGTCACAATTCCTGAAATCGACCCTGCCGGAATTACCAAGTTTTCATCAGTCAGGAAATTGTAGGAATTACTCGCGTCACTCACCATGTACCCTGCACTCAGGTAAAATGCACTACCCAATGGTGCGGAGAGAGTGAAGGTTAGGTTTACCTGTGCTGCTTTCCCCAACCGTCTTTGTATCCCTGCGACTTTCAAAAATTCCACCGCCATTGATGACGGTAATTTATTGGCATAGTACAAAAGTTCTAGTATGGCGAATAAGTGACCCTCATACAGTGCCGTGATGGGGGAGGCTGCTGAAAAATCGTTGAGAGTGCGATCGCTTGCGGTGTAACAGCGATCCGCCATTGCTTGCAGAATTAGCTTGGGGTCTGCTGGGTAGAGCGATTCGGGTTGTAAGGGTGTAAAGCGAGTGGGGTTTGCCATAATCTCAGTTTTCCCCAGTTCTATCTGGCGGAATCCGCCAGATAGCTATTGGTATAATAAGTGTGCGATCGCATCCAGATAGCTCAGGCGATATGTGTAAGCCCTGAGAGTCTGAAAGCGGGTTAACTGTAGCGCTTATGATGGCTATTAAGGCTTGGCGGCAGCTTACCCGCACCTGGGACATGGCGATAGGCGCAAGGATTAGCTTGACCCGCCCACGGCACACGAACAGCAGGATACACTGTGCTAGGGACTGCAAGAGGTGACTGAAGTGCTAATTCTGAGGGTTCGACTCCTTCCGGTTCCATTGCTATAAGTTGGCTAAGTTTTTCGATGCTTAAATTTACTGCTGAACTGCAAGACGGTGGAAACCTGTACGGGTTTGGGTTAACAGAAACTAACCTAAATCGATTAGAGTTCAACGATGAACCAATATTGTTTAGCTTTGATTTTATTGGTCATCCTGATATATATGCTTTGATTTTTTACTTAGGTTTTAAGTTTAAAAAGCCTGAAGATATAGCTAAAAATATTGATTTCGTTGAGAATTGTTGCGCTTCTTTTGCTAGAGAAAAAGGAATATCACCAGAAGCTTTAAGGATATTCCCAATTGCTAAAACTGTTATGCAAAAGCTTCGAGACACACCGCTTTGGGGTTTTGACAATGTTAAGGTTGAAATCACACACCCAAATGATAAACAACTAATTTTTTCTGGTAGGACTGAGCAAGAGCTTAGAGATTTTTTTATGCAAAGTGGGTTTGTGAAACCTCAGACAAAACAGATATACAAAGGGTTTGAGAAGCGCGATCTGTAAAATGGGAAAAACACGAAACGACGCAGCTAAAATACTGCTTGCTCAAGGATGGACTTTTGAAGAAGTTGAGTCTGTTCTGGTAAAAAAGGTTTCTAGGATGCGGACAAATAAACCCAAGCAAGCTAAACAGCGCAAAGGCAAAGACGCGTCTTAAACATGGTCATGAATGCGATCATGACCATGTTAATTAGATCATGATCAAGATTTCAACACCAAACTAATCGGCGGCTGCGGCACATCTCCAACACTCCATTCAACCCGCACAGAGAAACCGCCATCTTCTTGAATGCTGCCTGTTACCTCAAAACTTACATCGGGGATTTGTTCTTCTAGTGCCACCTGGATGCGGGATAGAACTACTTGGGGCTGGGCGACGGCATCGAAGACGAAATCAGGGCAACCAAAATTCTGGCGCATGATGCGCTCACCCGGTCTGCACTCTAAAACGCCAAAAATTGCATCTCGGATCGTGTCGAAATCTTCACTCAGCTTGAGGGAACCGTTGAAGACTTGAAGAGGGTAAGCGAGTCCTCTAACTTTGATCATTGCTTATTAATACCCGCGAGTATTATTGATATCACCTCTTGAATCGGTCGCGCCTACCACGATCACACTTTTGCCATTGATGGTGAAGTCACTGGCGTTGATCACAGAAATACTAGCCCCGACCGCATTCCAAGTCCATTCAGTTCCAGAAGCACCACCCATCACCCACTCTTGGCCAGAAGCATTACCAAATCGCAATTTTCCGCCAGCCATCACAATATAACCACCACTACCATCCTCAAACCGCACCTCAGTCAATCCCGTAATTGTCACCCTGCTGTTAGTTGCCTCCAGGTTGATTTCGCCCACAGAGGTAGTCAGCGCATAGGTTTGCTCGACCTTCACCACATGATTTTGGTCAGTTTCATCAACTCTGTCGCCTACCACCTGATTGGTACTGCTGCCTATTACTGTGCGGCGATCGTTTCCTTGCACTTCCACAGCACAATCGCGCACGGGGTCAGATTGCGTGGGATCTGGCGGATTTGTGTCATTGTGAGTGACACCCAACCACACGCCATCATGGGGGTCGCCATCGAGGAATTGGAAATATACAGTTGAGCCAACCGTAGGGATAGGCGCATCCATCGCCGGCGCTGGGTTGCAGTGCGATAGCCAATCCGTTGGTGCTAAACCTGCCTTTGATTGAGGGCTAACTCGAAGGCGGCGCTGGTTCAGGGGGTCAACGTTATCAGTCACGATGCCAATCTGCAAGCCATATACGCGGTTTGGGAGTTCGGCGAGTTGGGCTTTGAGGCGTTGAAGTTCTGCGAGTGTGCTTAAAATTTGGGACATGTAGCTATTTTTCCCAGATGAGCAAGCACTATCAATACATACAACAATTACTCGACACCTACCACCGCGAACCCTCGACTAAACGGAGGCATGATGTGGCGCAAGCTTGCATTAACACCATCAAATGGCTGGCTTTTTACTGCTACAAGGAAAATCAAAGATTAGAGCCATCTGACGCACTGCACGAATGCTATTTCAAAATATTTCAATGGGTAGTTGAATCAAAAGATGCTCAATTTATCTTAAATAAAGCCAGTCGCACCTTGAGGTATGCTGGCAGAAAATACCATATCATCCCCACTGAGTCGATAGAAGGGGTAGACACGTTCGCCACAATTCTCAATCAAAGTATTGTTAGTCCAGGACGAAACAAGCTGCTCGATTTAGCTTTTGACCTGCTTTGGTCAGACAAAACGGGCGTGCTGTTACTATTTTCCAAGGGCTATTGGATAGGCGAAATTGAGGAGCGTTCTGGCATTCCTAAAGCAGAGGCTCAAAAAATTATTAAAGCCGCAAAACAATCTCTGGGGTGGCAACCACGCAAACGTAATTTAACTGACCTCTCGGACGAGATATTGAAACGATATCGCCAAGGCAAAGGGATGAAAGCGATCGCCTATGAACTTGAAGTAAGTTACAAGAAAGTACGTGGCGCAGTTCAAAAATCGGGATTGAAACGTAAAACTATAGAAAGATTTAGCTTGAAAAATATTTATACTCAGGAATTGCGGGTTATTGAATGTGAAAAAAATACAGCTAGTAATGGCATCCAAACACAATTGAGCAAATTAGGGATTAGAAATGAAGCTTTTTATAAGATGAAACGCCAGTTTTTAGGTGTAGAGCAAACAGGCTATTCTTATGTTAATGGATGGAAATTAATCGGCGTTCAGGAGGAATTGATGATTGAGCCACGCACTAGTGCCAAGTCTTGAAGTCGCCGTTATGCTGCGAATAGCCGAGATCAAGCGCATGGGCTACATAAGCGATTACCTCTACCATCAAACCCAAGCAACTGGTGAACTGCTTGCCAATAAAGGCGATACGCTGCTGTTTGGTGGCAAGAAGGGTGAGGCGGTGCAGTTGTTTAATAAGGTTGCTGTTGCGATCGCAGTTCTCGCTTTTCAGCCGGGAGGAATTGAGGTATTCGGGGTGAGGTTGGAGGCGAGGTTTTAGGCAACCCAATCTAAATGAGGCTGTGATCGCAGCCGCTATACTATAAAGTTGTAACCTTTGACTCCAAAGGAGTTGTTTAATTTTTAAAAGAAATGTTAAACCCTTTCTTGAAAATCAGGGCAAGGCAAATCAACTAATCCCATAGGGTGAATTGCACAGAAAAAGCCATTGGATAGCGAACAGCCAGAAGCGCATTTCAAGCATTTTCGTGTTTGCTCTTTTACTTTCTGGCGTATTGCTTCTGACTCTTTTCTTATTGTTTCTTGTCGTTCTTTGTAAGCATTCATTCCCGCCAGTATTTTGTCTTTGTTGGCTTCAAATATGGCAATATATTTATCTCGCTTGTCCAACCACTCGGCGTATTCTTCTGCATTATCTGCTAAAAAAAATTCAATTCTCTTGCGGCTATAAAGTTTAATCGATGGCGCATTTCTATAGTGAGGATTGTCTAATAGTTTGTCAGGCTTTCCTATCTTTTTAATCCACCCATCTGAGAGTAAATACTTCTCTTTTAATTGAGTTTTAGTAATCCAAGTATCTTTGGGGTTCCACTTGCAATCATCTTCATGATACAAAGGAATCCACGCACCCCATTGAATCTCTTTGTCCCATACCCAAGCAACAGCGCGAGGCTTAATATCTTCGTTGGGTGCTAAATTTATTTTCTTAAGTTGATCGACTGTTTTAAGTTCGCCCACGTCATCCCACTGGATAATTGACGGTAGTTCTGGGTCTGCTATTTCACAATCTTTTTCGTCATAAAACCAAGTCCAATCATTACGTTTCATCGAATAATAACAACCACTCGGTTTTGCACCTTTTTTACGTCTGAGATTTTGCTTATGCAGGCTAACTCTGTCTTTTAAATGAGGAGGTTGACTGCCCCAAGTATAGCGAATGCAGCCAGGGCAGAGAGTATTTGTCCCGGTTGCCCAATCCCAACGACAAGTCTTACACTCTAGTCTTCCATCTGGACGTTTAAAAAAGTTGTGTTGTTGCATAAAAACGGTTGATAACTGTTAATTAACAACTACAATAAACTAACTAAATTTGTCAAATATTTTTTTGAATTCTGTGTTGAGTTATTAATAGTATTTTTGGTATAATTGATAATAAAAATTCGCCCCACGAGCGGCAACTCCAGGCGATGTATTCCTTGGCATCGTAATGCGTAACACTTGGAAGCACGTTGATTAATATTTGTCACAGGTGCTGTTAAATCGATGTACTGGTAAGCCTAATTTCAGCACGTCGATTCCGACCTGAGAAAATAGGCAAACATTGCCATTAAGCAGGAATCTGACGTGTAAGTGCGGCCCGCTAGAATTTCCAGTAGAACCAATCTTCGCCACTATCTGCCCTTGTTTTACCTGTTGACCTTGCTGCACCAAAATTCCGCCATCCATGATGTGCATATAGGTAGATTCGTATCCGCCGCCATACTTAATAGTAAGCATATTACCAGCCCCGCCATTACGAAGGGCGACTTGTGAAACAACCCCGTCAGCCATTGCAACTAGCGGAGTTCCCATTGGGGCGGCGACATCCAATATTTTGTGCAAGTAGCCTTTAGGCCTGTTTGGACGCGTCCCAAACCCATCGCCTATGCTACTCGCTCCCTTCGGCACAGGGAAAATAAACTTCCCAGGCGCGGCGACAGGAGCCGTCGCAGTCCCCGCCGTCGTACTCGCCACAGGTGCAGCATCGGTCGCAGGCGCGGCTTGCGGTGTGTAAAACTGTAGTTGAGTTACTCCGCCAGGAAACTTGTGCGACACATTGCTAACTCGCCATTCCCGGTTAAATGGTTCTGGTATGAGTTCCCCAGAGATGCCGATGATTTGACCAGGAACCACGAGCAGATATTCAGGCGTAGTAATCACAGTTGCCTCTGACTCATACCCTTTTATTCTTTTGGCTTCATCCGCGATCGCCTCACCCTCTGCCCTCCCATCCGCCAAATCAATTGCTCCAATCGCTTGGCGTGGCATTCCCGCACCATCTTCATTTTTTCCAGGGTTAGCGGTCACAGGTTGGGGGGGTGGTTCGTCAGGTTTGAGGGTTAGGCTATTTAATGCGGCTTTTGAAACTTTATTGTTGCTAGTTGTGGACTTGGTAATCACCCCATTGGCGGCGATATCTTCAGTCTCAACCGTCGTGCTTGTGGTGGTTTCGGTTGTCGTCACCACTTTTTTAATTGTTGTTGCACCAGTCACTTTGCTAGTTTCAACCACCGTCGTAATCTTGCCGCGCTCAAGGGTTTTGTTAGTGATTGTGGTTGTGACTGTCGTTGTGCCGTCTGGGTTTTTCTGAGTTTTAGTAATTGTTTTAGTAGGCTCAGTTTTCTTGACCGTTTCCTTGGGTGAGTTGTCAGCAGTTGTAGCAGAAGGTTTAGATTTTACGTTCCCTACTACCGGAGGTGCAGCTGCACCAGTCACACCAGATGGGGCTTTGCCTGTGCCTGCCTTGTCCTCAGCTTTTTGTTGCTCGATTTTCCCGCTTTGCCTATCAATTACTGCCTTGGACGCAGCTGCGGGCGTGGGGGGAGAAGTGGCGGAACTGCCGGAAGTTGAGGTGCGATCGCTCCTGGCTTTATCACTGAATCGCAAATCAAGCACATCACCCCAATCAATCACGATGCCCGTGTACTCTGGTCTACCACTGGGTTTGAGGATAAGCTTATTTTTATATTCCTTGATTGTGTAACCAATGGAGCGACATTGCCTCAGCAGTAGTTCATAAGCAGTAATTCCTGTTTGGTCGAGAAACTGATACGTTGGCCCATTGCCTTCCATCTCCAATTTGAGATTGTGTTGGCGAGTGACTATCTCGGCTAGTTGCCGCAAGGTGATGTTTTCAAAAGATTTATTCTCAGTTCGCCGCGTCATTAGCCAGCGAATGCTTTGCCCTGTAAAGGTTGTGATATCGCGATCGCCCTTGCTGCTATCAGTCCCCACGTGAATGAAATGGTAGGCGATTAATTGATCTGGTTCAAACCCCAACTCAATAATTATTTCAGTGCCTTTGACGCTGATTTCCTTGGAAGGTGTGATCGCTTGTATCTGAGTTTGGGGCGGATTGGGCTGAGTCTGGGGGGCCATTGTCCGCTTCGAGTTCAGGATACTCCAGATGATGGGCAGTGTTCCTACTTGTTGATCAACGGTTGATTCGCTATAGCGCCCATCTGCTACATACTTTCCTGATTGGTAGTGTTGGGAACCAGAAAGCAAATACGGTGATGGTCTGCCTTTAAATAAATACCCCAAACCGTTGTAATTTTCTAAAAACCAGCACAAGTCAGGGATTGACCCCCAATTCACACCCTTGAACTTGCTGTTTTCACAAGTCAGCGCATCGATGGCGGCTTGCTCAAAGGTGTAAGGTGGCGCTACGCCAGGGATGCGTCCTTGGGGTACATTAGTTGTGCGACGATTCAATGGGTCGCCATTAGCAATGTTGGTGTTGAAATTAAAAGTACTTTCTCTGTAATGGATAGCCGCTATTACATACCAAGGTACGCCAGTTTTAGCGCTGATGGCTTGGTATTTTGCTTGGTTTGCGATCGCACTTTGGGCAGCTTCTTTGACTATGCCCAATCTGTCGGGACGAATCGCCATTGTTGACCAAATGCGATTGTAGTAATCAGTCTGCGCTGCTTTGGTGCGACCATCAGGGCGAGTGAGAATAGCCGCACCGCCACTTGAGGTGGGTAGTGCGAGGTCAGAAGTGGTTGTTGATGACGTGGTTGTTGGTGTGGCGGTTTGTTGTTTGCTGTTAAGTAGTTCTGGAGGGACAGCAATACCACCGGATTTCAGGCTAATGTCTTGGAATTTTCCGCCAATTACCAAGCCTGGATCGTAAATTTCTATCTGGCACTTGGAGCTTCTAGACTCTTCCCCAAGATCAACCGACACGCTTAATAATCTGCCATCGCCAGTAATAAATTCTGTATCACCTATCCTAGCTCTGCAAAAGGGTGCAATTAACCGCATGTCCGTTAATGAATTGGGCGAACTGCTCTTTAGTATTCCTTAGTAAATCTCATACTTGCCCACCCAACAGCCACTTGACTAGTTGCACTGGCTTACCGTCGTAACTAGAGGCTTGTTCCTCTACCTTGGCGAGTGTTGTTTCTACGTCTCCCAATACCCCATTCACATCGCCCAGCAGCTTCAATGCGTCTGCCGCATAGCCTTGCAAGTTGCTGGGTAATTGCGTTTGCAACGTGGTCAGAGTGTTGGTCGCTGTATCAATTGTTTCGCCAATCTGCGACAGCACTGGTTTGGCGTAGTTGAGGATCTGGGAAGTATCGGGAATTTCTAAGTCCAAGCCCTCTACCAAATCGCCAAACACGTCGATATCTGGGTTGAGGTCGAGCAACTCAGGAAATCGTGTCACGTCGCCATTGAAGATTTTGGAGGCGATCGCAGCTATTGTATCTCCAGTTTGGGTTTTAGTCATAGGTCATCATAGGTCAGGAATATCTACTATTTGCCCAGCAAGCGAATGTGTGCAGTCATTCAAAAATTGGATCTTTCCATCTACCACAAAACTGTGACACACCTGCATAGGTTGGTTGGTGAAAGTGTATCGGCTTAGAATACTAGGACTAAAAGTAGGTTTTTCCATGTCACCGTTAAAAGTCCAGCTTGCACCGATACCATTTTTGTGGGGGCTGATATGTACAGCGTGTCCGCCCTGGCATCCTGGGCAGTCAAAGAAGTAGCCAACAGTTTGTCCGTTTTCTTCAATGGGCAATAGCTTAGTCATAGTCTCTCATTTGTTACTTGGCTATCTGGCGGAATCCGCCAGATACATTACTTTACATTTCAGGGTGCTTTTCCTCCGCTAACGAGGGGAATTGTAGTTATTCCTTGCCCTGTCTTAACTGCAAACCCATCCCACACAAGGACTTTGCCGATAGCCTTCCCTCCAGTGCCAATCATAGTTACAGTCCCAGTGTTGGCATCAGTTGAAAGCTTATACTTATTCCCCCGAATTGCCGCCTGAACATCAGCAGCCCATTGTTTGATATTCGCTTCAAGGTATTTTTTTGCAGCCGCCACCGCGTCGGCCCGTTGTCTATCAGTGAGTGGTAGCCGGGGCTTGCCTTGTTTCTCACGGGTTGCTTTGGCGGCTTCTAAATTTTTAGTTTTCTGCTGCTCAATCTCTCCTCGACTAATCGCCTTGGGAACTTCCTTTAACTCCAACCCTAGTCGCACACTGGCAGGTTCGCCACCTAGCCATGCCGATTCTTCCCACTGAATATTAGTTAGTACACAAGGCCCAAATTCTCTTGTTCCCATTTGGAATTTGAGGATTGGGGGAGCGTATTTCTTGTTTTTGATGTCCGCTTCCATGAGGCGCTGGATGCCTTCGATTAAGGGACGCAGTGATTTGCCACAGTACCAAGTTTGCAGGATTAAGTCTGGTATTGAGAGCGTTTGCCCTGTGGTGGCTGTGTACTGAATCTCACTTCGCTGCGATGCTAGGGGCGAAATCTCTGTGTACTTAGCTTCCCGGCTAAATCTTAAGGACTGGGGATTGACTAAAAATAACCACAAGGGTTTGGGATTGTTACCAGAGATGTCGTACTCTAGCAACACCGCCTCAATTCCTTTACTCTGTTTACTGGCATCAGGTAGCCCGTTATAAGCTTTATCGTTGTACTTCATGGCACTAGTACCGCCTCCTGACGTTGGCGGAACATCACATCTAATTGATCAATGGCCATAGATGCGATCGCCTCTGGATTGCTCACACCAGAAACATTAAACACTGGCGCAAAGGTGGTATTGGCTATTTTGGAGTTGCTCACGCTTGTCTGTGCCAAACGCGATACATCACTAGAAGAAATGGCAGGCGTGGAAGAATCGCCACCCATCAAGCTAGAGGCTAAATTTTGTCCAAAGTTAAACGCCGATTGCCCAGCAGAGGCGATCGCGCTACCAGCTGATCCAACAGGGTTGGAGACAGCACTTTTGACTTGATTTACTACACCATCAACTGCACCCATGATAGTGGCAATCAAGCGATTCCAAAGGTCAGCGATCGCTTGTCCCAACTGCGAAAAGAAGTTCTGCACAGTACCTAGGGCGAAACTTCCCACCTCGCCCCAACCCCCAAGGAATGAAGACAGCCACTCAGAGACTGTGTAGCTCGATGCCGTCCATAAGTCGTTCATTCCACTCACCACCATACCGCCAAGCTGACCCCACAGAGTTAGGGTGACTTCTTGTGCTTTTGTGTAGAATCCCCACAGTGCGCCAACAATAGCGCTGCCGACTATTAGGGTGACATTGCCAATCGAAATCAGGATGTCACCCCAAGGCAGATTGATAACGAAGCTGACAATTTTACCTAAGAACTCAGCAGCAAAAGCACCAATTTTCTCCCCGACGACAAATCCTCCCACCATACCCTTACCGCCAGCAAATAAGCTTTGGGTGAATTGCGAGATTTTTGCAAAGCCTTCTGTAATCCACGTTCCCACAATGCTAAATAAGTAATCAACTCCAGCCATCAAACGCTTAGGATCTAAAAATTTCTCAGCCGCCACCTGAAAGCCTGCAAGTCCACCACCTGTGCCACTGATGGTTTTGGCGATGAGGGTGGCGATCACACTTGCTTGCTTCACCCAGTCGGTAAAAGTGTTGATGCCGTTGTACAGCACAAGCATTGGGTCAATATCAGGGACACCTAAAGCCTTGAGGATACTGGCTCCTGCATCGAAGAATCCTTGTAGAGCCTTGATGCTGGAGGCTACGGCAGTCATCACATTTTGCTGCCCGTCAGCAGTTGACAAATCACGCAGTAAGCCAAACACGCCGGACGTGGGATCAAAAAGGCTTGACTGGATACCAGCGATCAAACCATCAACAGTGTTACTAGCCGCGTCGATGACATCCTTTGTAACGAGCTTCCCTGACACTGCCTTGACAACTTCAATGCGCTCTTTCGCAGAGATGATTTTCATATCATTGAGCGTCTTCCCTCGCTTTTGCATCTCTTGTTCCAGGAGGTTGATGAAAGCTGGGTTATTGTCGGCGAATAGCAAGTTTTTGGCGCTGGCAATATTGCCATCGAGTAATCGCGCCGTGAACATGCCGACAGCCCCAGCCTCGGTTCCCGATGAGATGCCAAGTAAGGTCATTTGCTTGGTGATGTCGGTCAGGTTCTTTTGAAACTCACCCTTGTTAAGTACGCCATTAGCATCCTTAAACGCCGGAATCACGTTATCCATAATGGAATTTGCTACACGCTGATAGTCCGCCGTTGCTCCAGGCAAAGCCCCAGCTATCTTGGACAACTCCGCACCAAAGGATGTAACAAACTTTTCCGATTCTTTATAAGACTCGCCCGTGAGTGCTGCAAAGGTTCCCGCCGCCGATACAGTATCAAGCTGGATTTTTTTTGCTTCTTCAAATTTGCCCATCATGAAGCTTGCGGCATTGCCAATTGCTTCCATTGCCGCGCCAAAAAGATTAGCCTTGATAATCCCCGCAGCGATTGAATTGCTAAGAGAGCCTGTTGCTCCCGCAACCCCTTTGATGGTTCCAGAGGCTTGATCTCGCGCTCTAATAATCAGATCAACTATGCTACTTGCCATTCCAAGCTTTGTTTTCGGCTTCCACCGCCGCAATGTGGATGTCAATCATGGTACGAAGTGTGTCAAGGGGGATTTGCTTGTAGCTCTCCCAGTTCTGAAATGATCGCCCGTTAATGAAGTAAACAATTCTTAAAAAACTCGGCTCATCAATCGCTCTGACGCTTTGAGCGAAAGGACTGTAGCAGCAGCGCCACCCCCTGCCAGTCGCCCATATTGAGTTTGTTTAATGTCGATTCGTCTACGCTGTCTCTGTCGCCCCATTTAGTACAAAGTCGCACTGCCAGAGCAACTTGCGATTCCAAGTCTCCATCTTTGCGTTTACTAATCGCTTCCACATCGCCGTAATTAGGTCTGCGGAAGATTACTTCTACTCCAGTGCTGAGGGTGAGGAATAGAGAGCGATCGCTCAGTTCGCTAAATTCTGGTATGGCTGGAGGCGAGAGAGTTTCGGATATCAGTTCAACATCCTCAATATCCACATTCCGCAACTGTGGCAGCGCGATGCCTGGCTTGTCTCCCCAAGCGATGCAAACCCGCACAATCAGTCTACCTGCCACCTCGATAGGATTGGAACTCCCAGAGGAGGCAAGCGATCGCACATCTTCTAGGGTCACAGTATTGAAACGGGCAACTGTGCCATCAGAGAGAGTAATAGAAATAAGTGCTGAGTGCTGAGTCACCGAAGTTTGCAAGGGCGGGGGAACCTCCGCACGCAACTTCTCGCTGAGTGCTGAGTTGTCTTCCCTCCTGCTTTCACTCACTCGTTGCAATCTGCCCATTAGCTATACTCCCAATCATCACCAATAAAAGTCAGCTTCAACATTGAGATGTCATTGCTTTTTTTATCCACCTCAAAGCCTTCAAGTTGGGTTGGCTTTGCGCCATAGACAATGAGTGATGGGCCAATGGGTTCGACCTCTGGGCAGTAGGTCACAGGAGTAATGGAAATGGTAATCCCCTCTTTGTTGGCATCACAGTAGTTGCGCCAAAAATCAACTATTGGCTTATCCGCTACTGGATCAAAGGCTTTTTCTAAATCCATTTCATCCAGTGTGCGCGGCCCTACTAACTTGAATTTGCGGTTGCTCAAACCATCATTCCATTCGGTGGTATCAGCCTTGTCCTTGATGCCACTAAATTTTTCCCAGTAGCTATCAATGCCCTTGAGGGTGACAAGAAACTGTTGTTGGGTGATTGGATTAGCCGTTGCTCCCATATCTTATGCGGCTCCTGCTGAGGCTAGTACTTGGTCGATCGCCACGCGGTAGGTGGTCACTAAAAGCCTTTCTAGAGTTGGTACAGGAGCCGCGAAGATATCAACGCGCACAATCCCTGCCTCTAGGTCAATGGCTGGGTTGTTTGCCCTAGAACACTTCACCAAAAAAGCATCCTTGGGCTGTGCGCCAAAAAATGCGCCACCCTCCCAAAATCTGTATGCTATAGCTTCGGCTGTTTCACGAACACGAGTGAACAGTACCCCTTGTCCATCGACCGCAGAGAAGATTACGCCGCCAGCCTCAAAGGCGTTGAACAAAGTGCGGTTGAACACACTGAGAATGATTCTCGTGTTGACAAATTTGTAGTAAGGCGAAGCAGAGCGAGTCCGTGAGCCATACACGATAACACCTTGCCCTGGTAAATTGCGGATGCAGTTGACTCCATTGGGGTTGACTACCGCTTGCTGCGACTTTTTCACTATCACCGCCACATCCTTTACTCCGCGCATCGGGTATTTTGTTCCCGCAGGCGGCTGCTGGAATCCTTCGACACGATATCTTCGCAGGGCGATCGCGGCGACCCCCGCAGATGGCGGAACAACGTTATCCAAAAGGTCTTTGACGTAGGGAAAAAAGTAAGCCAGGTGTCCCCGTGCGGTGGTGTAATTGTTGGCAGACTCAGTTTGTGCCAGTGCTGGAGTATTGATGGTTCCCGGGGGGCCAGAATCGACAAATGCCACCCAGTCAAAGCCTTCTGTCGCACACAAGTTTTCCATCGCGGTGGCGACGGAAGTGCGATCGCTTTGGCTTGTTAATCCAGAGAAAGCTTCTGGACAAATTAGGATGCCTTGCTCGTGCAAGTCAGGATCGAATGAATTCTGGATGGCGTAAACGAATTCATCCGCCAATGTAGCGTAGGTGTCAACAGTAACCGTGAGGGTCGAGCCACCTGGAGCCGTGGGAGATGTGACTGTAAAGGCTGTCCCAACATTGTCAGAAGTAACAAGAAAAGTACTGTTGCCTGTTGTATCGTCCAATGCTGTGACAATTGGACTGACTGTGACATTGGCATTAACAGCAGCAATCAACCCATCCACGATTGATTGCAGAGTCGGCGATGCGCCAGCCGTGTAACTTACTGCTGTGCCGTTGATAGTCAGTGAGTAAGCGCCTGCGGTGGGTGTGCCAACTGTGATTGTGGCAATTTGCTTACTTGCAGCGCGAATAAAAAAGAGAATGCCGTTGGGCAGATTATTGAAAAATAGCTTTACAGAATTAAGGCTTGGGCTAGAGCCAAATTGTGTTGTGAAATCGTCGGCGCTCGTTACTTGCGTGGGCGCATTGTAAGTTCCTGTGGTTCCCGTGCCAATAAGATAGCAGCGATTAAATGAGGCGATTTCAGCAGGTATTACACCCGCCGTATCCTCATATACATACACACCTGGCGCGGTTAATTGATTGATGTTAAGCGTTTGAGGCATGAGCAGTTTGCATAACTACTGCTAGGGTTCCCCTTGCCCTGTAATCACAATTTCTTGGTCGAGAGTGTTATTCGGTAAATCATCAATTACGCTCCGCCTCACCCCAGCTTTGATTTGAATTGGAACAGGTAGCCCGTCTGCATCAACGGGCGCGTAAGGTCGATTCCCCAAAGCCGGATCGCGTTCTAGATAATCGATGTCAGCAGCAGTGTAGGGCTGTTGTCCTTCGATTTGCATCATTGCCACTGCCACCACCAGTGCGTAGTACCAGATGCCATCCTCAACTTTTAAAAAACCTTCTTGCGCTGGGTAACACTTGGAGAGCGGCCCCTTCAAGGGAATCAAGCCAGTGATGGCATAGCGTAGAGTATCCAGCAAAGGATATGCCCCAGTGTGCGATCGCAAGTCTCGCAGTTGAATAGAAAGCTCGTACTCAGCAATGATTTCGCAGGTCACGGGCTGAGTGGAAGTAAGGCGAAAGCGCGATCGCTTGTAGCCAATAAATATTTGTCCCTTCCGCCCTGGCTTGGTTTGAGCATCACTGTCGCCAGGGAAAGGAGCAATAGAAACTTCAAAAGGAGCAAGAACTGCCTCAACTCGCTTGACTATGGCGGCTTCAGCTTCTTTCAGCATCACCAATCCCTCAAACTAGAAGTTGTCCAAGTTCTACCCGGACTTTTAAAAATCACTACGTCACCATTGCCTGCATCAGTTGTACTGCCATCTGTCCCGTCGACGATTCCAGGTAGCGATGCCTTGTTTGCTGCTAAATCCTTGAGGTAGTAAAAAACTAAGTCTCGTCGCCGAGAAACTTCTTCTCTAGGTTTGTCTTTATCAAGAATGTACCGCGCCACATCACAAGTGTAGTTGCGAAGCACGGCAGGGACAACCACCAAAGGCACTTTATACCGCACTGCCAAGTAAGAATCGAGTTGCGCCTGGGCATCTGCGATCGCCCGATTCACCACGTTTTGATTAATAGTTGTGGCATCGGGGTAGTCGATGTTGCTGAGTTCTAAGATTTCTTGTTCCGAAAACGCAGCGATCATGTCAGCGGCGGTGGCGTAAGACATTACACGCGCCTCAAGGAAACTGTAACCACCACCCCAGCTAGGCTCGTGACTGTACCGGCGAAATCTAAAGATAAGCGATCGCCACTAACCAAAGTCCGTGTCGCATCAGCCGCAACGAGCGCCCCAGCTTGGACTGTGTTAGCAGTGCCTTTGCAATCAAATCCGGCATTGCTGTTATTGGTCAGCAAATCAACCCCAGCGCCAGGGGCTTGAGTTGCTGTGTCTTTGCTAACTTGCAAGTTCACAGCACCCGCATCATTTCCCGCAGTCGAGTGTACATAAGAAATCCCAGTTACGAGGTATGTACCATCTGCCACCCAAAAAGCTTGGTCAACGCACAGTGAGTTAATTGGGCAACGGACGGCAATATTGTGCGTGAGGTTGATGTTGGCGTTGATCAACTCAACCCCAATTTTTTGTTTTACAGCCACTATTCATTACCTCCCTTGATTGCAGTGATACGGCGGTTGATGGCACGGCGAACGGTGATGCGAGACTCTGGAGTGAGCCAGCTTTCAAGCTTGGCTATATCAGGACAACCCTCAATTACTTTTTCTGCCTCGTCCACGTTCATGGTTGAGAGTTCCGAGGGTTGGGGTGTATTGGGATTAATCTCCGTTTTGGGAGAGATAATCTCAATCGCTCCCCAACGCTCGTACTGCGGGAAGTCAGGGTGCGATCGCAATCCCTCTACAGCCTCGTCTGACACGTTCAAATTACTGCCAGGCTTCAGGGTGAGGGTGTCAAAGCAAACTGGGCCGTTACGTGGGGGAAAGGATTTTTCGGGTCTAAGAATGATTGTCGCCATTAGCTCACCTTCGGAACCTTAATGTATCTGAAAGCGCCGGGGAAGTTGATGATGGTTTGAGTGGTACTGGAGAACATCGGGTAAACTTTGCGCCCATCCCGTACCGTTATCCATTCCTGGGGCATCATTTGCACCAGTTCGATATGCCTCTCTACAACTTCGGGGTCTTTGGTGTAAAGGGTGATGAGATCTTTATTTGTGCCGTTAGCCTGGACACCGTTTCTTTCTAGCTGGTCGCTGTCACACTCTTGGCACTTGATAATGTTGAATTTTACGTCTTCCTCTGACAAAGCTTCTTTGATGTAGTTAAGCACAGTCATAGAGCTATCAGGCATTCTGGTTTTAGCCAGTTTGAAGTAGAAACCTGTGCTGATGAGCGTATCCATCGGCATTTCAACATTATTTGATGCTGTGTGCGCTGCTTTGAGTTCGTCTACAAAAAATTCTGCCAGTTCGTCTGGTGCTGCGGTGTTGGGGTCAAAGCTAGAGTTATTAAGCGCAACACTGCCATTATTTAAAAAGCCAGTGACATTCAACCGCGTATCGCCAAATGCAGCGATCCGGTGATGGCGTTCGCCAATGGAGCGCTTTGCCAACATTTGCTTGCGATTATTAATCTCTGCTTTTGCACCTGCAAAGCTGTAAGCACGTTCCTGTTGGAATGTATAAGAGAAGGCGCTGGCAATCATGAAGATTTTGTATCTATCTTCACCAGCCGACACGTCTACAATGGGAATATCAAAAGCGCCATCGCTGACGATATCGGCATCGCCAACTTCATCGACGGTATCGCGTACCACCTCAGCAGCACCTGGCTTCAAGTCCGCTTTTGTGGGGACAATCTTACCGTTTTCAAAAGCCAAGTCGCGGTATCTTCTTGAAAGCACTCCGGGCATATTTTGTTCAAGCGCCCGGTACAGTAAATTTCCGCCTGTTGTCATAAAGTTTACGCCAAGTTAATTGAGAGAGGAACGACAGAGCCAGCAGTGCCGGACTTCATGAAACGAGCATTTGTTATCTGCACTGCGCGGTTGGTGTCGGCATCAGCGCGGAATTGTCCTTTGCGCTGTCCAGACTGGGGTGTGTGAATCCAAAAAACAGGCGAGGCAGGGGTGACGTTTTGCACGACTTTTACTCCAATCACACCGCGCACTAGGTAAGAAACAGCCCAATTGAGGGGATAACCCAAATCGCCATCGCCGTTGATGCTAAAGCCTGATCGCTTTTCAAAAGTGTCACTAGCGATCGCGATTCCTATTAGTAGACTATTAGCGTCCATAGGGAGAATCAAATCTTTATCGCCAGCCCCCTTAACCAGCGCCCGCCCAAAAGTGAGGATGCCATTAGTGGCATCGGCGTTTACACCAGTGCGGATAATGGCTAGTTCTAAGTTGGCGATTTGTCCCTCGTAGAGTGAAGCGCCATCAAGTAAGTCTGTATAGTTAGTAATTGGCATTATTTCCAAGCCTCCTCATAAGCTTTAGCAGCATCAGCATAAGCAGAGCGCTGCTGCTTCTCCTCCTCAGAAAATTCTTCAATTTCCTCATCCCGCACCACTTCTTTTAAAGTCACTAAATCGGGCAGATTTTTGAGGAATCCTTGCAGCCAAGCTGTGTGAGTCTGGGGTTTACCTTCCGTAAATTCCAGTTCTTCGTCTGGCAGATTCATCATGAACTCAACTAGTGGCGCTTTTTGATTGGGTCGAATCTTGCCTTTGAGTCCTTCAACGAAGTTGGCGATCGCCTCTCTTTTCTTTTCCAGCTTGGCTTGATTTAGCTGGGCTTGCAGTTGTTGAACCTGTTCTGATAACTCAATGGTTTCTTCTGATGGCACTGGTTTCTCCGTGTATTCGTACTTATTTAAAAGCTGCATGACTTTCTCTCCGACCTCAGAAAGACGTGATTCGAGATCGGGTGAAAATGTTTTATTAATAAAGTTTTCTAATTCATTGACTCGGTTTTCTAGATAGTTAATGCGATTATCGTCGGGCATTGTGAGCAAGTAGGGAGGCACAACGCGATCGCCCAACTCAATCCCATACTGCTCAATCAGCCACTCCCGTAAATTGCGAAAAATTTCCTTCTCTCCCCCTACGCCACAACAAAAATCAATTACCCCTTCCTCCCCTTCGGAAAAAGCGACAGATTTCAACCCCTTAACAGCCGGAGCCATGCCTCCCAAAAACCCCACATGGCGCAGATAATAGCTTCCTGGCTTGGGATTGGAAGTTGAGTCGGGACTGTAGAAGCTGGCGGAAATCTTTTTATAGCGCTTGCTTTTGACCGCCTCTTGGAAATTCTCATCCCAGTCTCTAAAAGTGGCTACAAGTTTGCTACCCACTCGCTTTAAGCTATCTGCCCAAGCGTAAGCAGGGGAATTGTCGCGGGGATGTCCGACAACAGCAGGCGCGTCAAATAAGTTGGGGTCGTAAGACGAGGCGATCGCATCAAGGTCGCTTTCGTTGAGCGTTAAGGTTACGCCATTAGAACTGGTATGAGTGCCTGCGCTGAATATTTCGATTTCTTGGGGCATGGGGAAGCAGAGAAAGGGAGGGGCATCCTCCCATACGAATTTTTCTAATGATGTGCTTGTAGAGTTCCCTCACTTCTATCTGGCGGAATCCGCCAGATAGCGAAAAGTCGGAGCTAAGGCTTGCGGCGATCTGAACTTTTTAAGAGAGATTCAATTACCAGATTTGATGTAACTAAGCAAAATCTCCCCTAACTCCCGCTCATCCTCTGCTGATGCTCCCAGAAATGGGCGTGCTGGTAAATTGCGCTTAGGGTATCCAAGCTGGTGAGCGCGTGCATACCTAGTATTAGTTCCAAGTACCACCTGCTTGTCATCAGCACGGTAAGTGATGGATGCTCTGAGTCTCCCCGATTCCGTGAGTATCTTTGTACCACGCTTGCGTTTTCTGTATGCAGCCGACAATGGGGCCCATGCCACTCCATCAGGGTCGTGTTCGCCCTTGAAGTTCTGCTCAGTTCGCCGCATCATGTATTCGCCCATTGAAGCGAAAGCTGGGCGGAGGTTGTGCAGGCGGTGTTCAATTTCTGCTAGGTCTTGACGGGCAGCGAGGTCATCTAGGGTAATAATAATGTCCATAACACCTACGTAAGCGCTATGTCTACAGTTCCCGCAAACTACATTCAATGGAATAACGCCACTTTGGGGGATTTACAGCCTAGAGCTAGACTGTATCGCTTTGAAGAATTATTGGGCTACGTCGCCCGTATTGGCAATAATGATGACTACGCGGTTTATTGTGCTAGTGCTGGCTGGACATTGGATGCGATCGCAGACTACGGCGATAAGATTCCAGAGAAGGAAGCAGGGGAGTTATTTCCTATTTGCCTTGAGGCGGGGTTAAGTTATAGGTATTAATGGGTCAAGCCAGAGGTAATGCGCGAGTCTCCTCACGAGGGAAGCCAGCTAGAGCAAGAGTAGCCAAGAGTCTGGATGCGCTCGTAGCGCGAACCCGTCAAGATTCAAAATGCTGACAATCTCCACAATCGCCTTTGGGATTGACAGCGCATTGCAGAATAGGCGATCGCGCATTGAATTTGCACTTATGATCGCCCAAACAACCAACAGTATCAGCAGGGCAAACCGCCGAACTATTCCTTTGAACGCTTACCAGTTCTCTGAAATTTGACAATACAATAGTCTCGATATCTTGCAACGCCTTGCTTATTGTTGCCCGAATCTCAGTCCGTGATGCCGTTTTGTACGCTCGGTTTAACTCTGCTTTAACCTGAGACATGGCGTAGCCAACCCTGGACGCATCAACATTAATGGTGATAAATGGGCGCTTCGGTAGATTTTGATGATTTCGCGCTAGTTCACGGCGGCTTTTCCTGCGTTGTCTTGAATTCATTTTTCCAAAGCTGCTTTTACCTGTTCCTGTAGCTGCGGCGGCAATTTCGCCATCGCCTGTTCCAATATTACCTGCCTCTGCTTAGGGTCGCTCCCCCCTGGAATAGTGCTAAATCCTGGCTCCCCAATGGGTTTGCCGTTGATAGCAGGGACAGATTTGCGAACGAGAGTCACTTTATCAACCACAGTCACCTGCTCTTGTGGCGGTTCATCCACTGTTAGTCCTTCTCGGTCAAGGTCACGCTGAGAAAGGGAAACGACCGAACAGCGACAGCCGAATCCGTTGATAGGGTAACAAGTCTGCCAAAAAGGACTATCAGCAGGGTAGATTTTACCATCAAGCGCGAGATGGTGCGGACGAGGTACGCGGCTATCTCTATGAATGTATTGCCAAAAGCCGCGAAGCTTTAATACTTCTGGGTCGCTCATCTGCTTATAGCGTCCAGCTTGGTAGGCTTGGCGTAGGTTCTGATTGAAAATCAATTGTGTGCGCCAAGGGCGATTCGCCGGATTCCACCCTGCTTTATCAATCGCTCGGTCAAATCCCTTTTTAAATTCGCCGTAACTGTCGCCGTTCTCTAGTCCACTTAGTACATGATTGTAAACATCGTTGAGCAGTTCGGCGGAAGTTACTTGTGATAGGGTGAATGCGTAATCGCTGGCTGCATCAGCAAAGTCATCCCAGGCGAGGGACGGAAGAATTTGTTTCTGCTTAAAGTAGGCGATCGCCTCGTCAAACGGCAGTTTAAAAGGGTCAATTTGTTCTGGCATAAAGTTATTCTTCCCCCAGCAATCCCTCTTTTCGCATCCCTTCGATCACCCATTGTCTGATTTTTTCGGAGCGGTTGGGAAGCGATCGCAGTATCTTTTCTATTTCCTCTGGGTACTTGGTACTGATTGGGGATTGTCCGCTCTTAATACCTATCTCTGGTGTAAATTGCCCTAAGTCGTTGCGCTGTTTCATAGTACGCCTTGCTAACTCCCTACATTATCCTCCACATCCAGGTGTACTTGGTATCAGCTTTTCTGATATGGGCAAGATAAAAACTCGCAAAAATCTGATGATTCACAAGTCAAAATCCTCTTTAATTCCAAGTGTACCTGGAATATATTAGATATATACCAAATACGGGAGGGACACCCGATAAAAACACTCCTGAGTGAACATAGGTGTTCCAATGGTTCAGCCACTTGCAGGGGACTGTGTTTTCACCCCTTTATGGAGGTCAAATGACTAACTTGCAAGATGCTCGACTGAAGCAAATCGCTGAAGAATTTATCCAAAGAACGGATAACTTATCAGCCCAATCGGAGATTTTCGATACCGCTTATGAGTGGTTATCAGAACAACTTCCCGACTTTGCTGAATTCGAGATGGTGTGCATGGAATTAGGGATCGCCTAGTTCCGCAGACTGGCAATCCCTTGATTGCTTCTCCTGCAAGTGGCTGAAAAAATGGTTACTGAGCGCAGTCGAAGTATTGATAAGCACCGTTAATGGAAAATCGGAATGTAAAGATAAATTCCTGAAAAATTCCTATCAATTCAAGCTCAAAAGTGCTGGGCATCCAGGTGTACCTGGAATACAATAGATATATAAGCGGTGAGGGACGCACTACAACCCCACGCAACAGAACCTTGATAAATGAATAGGAGATTTACGATGCTAGAGGCAATCAAAGCAGCGATCGCATCTGCAACCACTCTTGAAGCAATCGAAGCAATTCAAGAGCAGTTACAAGAACTAGCAGATGCAGTCAGCGAACTGCAAAACCAAGCCCAAGAGCGCTACGACGAAATCGAGTGTGAGATTGAAGAGGCGGAATCGGCAAGACAGGCGCAAGAAGAGGAAGAGTACGAAGCCATTGAACTAGAGCGGACTGGTGAAAAGCTCAAGGACTGCAACATAGCCACAGAGCGCGGCGAAGCGATAATCACCAAGCATTTCAAAACCTGGGAAATCCAGCTACTGCACTCTTTCTACGGGCAAGCCCAATACCTCAGTCTCCCAGCAAGCACCCCAGAGAGCGAGGTTGTAGAAAAAGCAACGTTTTACCTCAATGAGGAGTGGCCCTACGAAATCCAGCCCTACTGCGGCTGGTACGGCGATCAACTGGTTGAGGTGACAGCCGCAGAAATTTTACACAAAGGGCTAGAAGCCGCAAGACAAGAAAAACTAGATCTCCTGTTCAAAAACTAAATAATCACCCGCTCCCCACCAGGGGAGCTACACCCACCCCACTGAACGCTACAGATAAAAACAAGGAATTTACACCATGCAAGCATTACTGACTAACGCGATCGAAATCGTATTTTGGGCTTTTGTTACTCTGTTTATTGTTGATTTCATCAATGGACTTTTCCCTCAACTACCAGACATAAAACTTTACAACTGGGAAGTCGAACCCAAGGAACCCGAAAGCACTCCATGCAGCAACGATGTTGCCCAGAATGGGAGCGAATTTGTACTACTCCCTGACCCCTGGCTAGACAATACTGAGGAAACTGCCACGCCAGTTAGACAAGTCGCGTCTCCACAACAAAAACTCTTGCTTTTGCCCTCTGGGAACGCCCGTTTCGACTCGATGGAAAGCGGAGCCACTGCGGTCTTGGGGTCTCCCCAAGTAGAGGAAGTGCCAGTGCCGTCCAAGACTCGAACTGCCTCACCGCTAGCGTCCCCACAGATTGCAGAGATACCGCAGGTTGCCTCTGCACCGATAGTACCCAAGCGTAAGCGTGGAAGACCAAAGAAATCGGCATAGACCGGAGGCGGAGTGTCTCCGACTCCGCACAAATTTCAAAACCCCTGAGTTATTTGGTAGTAACTCAGGGGTTTTGTTTTTGATTCTAGTGAGGCGATCGCACTACAACCCAATGGAGCGATCGCTTCATTAGTTAGGCATCTTCTGTTAGTTCAATTGGTTCCTGTGAATGGCTGATTAGCTCATACAAAGGAACGGCAAAAAACTTTTCATTTGGGTCAAATTCAACGCTATAAGAACGGGAGACTACTGCTGTGTTAGTCCCCTGTTCTTTACCCAATAAAACAAGTCTTGTGTCGCCGATATTCCCTATTGGACGGATTTCGTTATCTGGGAGAAAATCTACGTCTATATAGCGGTCTTTATTTGTAATCATTCTCAGTTTTTGAAACAATAACTGTTATTTGCTCATCTGTTAAAAATTCAGAGGAGTTGATGTTTGGATACAATTCTTTAAAAATGCTTTCTGATAGAAGACACTTGTTTAGAAAAGTTTGTGTATCTGATGATAAATTATCAACATCATTACTTGATAAACACTCATCTAAAAGCGTTTGTTCCAAATCCTCGGCGACTTGAAAATACTTGTAGTAGGGCGAGGAACGAGCTTGCGCTAATTGCCTACAAAGTTCAGCTTGCATTTATATTCCTACACTCCTATACCTTTCTTTTTACCATCAGCATAGCTCAGATTTTCGTCTTGCACGATAACTTTACCTCTGTTTAAAAGATTCATGAAGCTATCTTTTTCGTAGCTATTATTAAGAGCTACAGCGTCTATTCCCTTCACTACAGCGTAGCGCCCAGATGTTCCAGATCCTTGATCACCATCGGGCGGCAATCCCAAAACACTTCGCATTTTTCTAGCTTTTTCTTCAACTGCTGCCACATTACCGCCACCAGCAGTTTTTGCTGCTTCGTGTTGGGCGTAGGTGTCGCGGACATTTCTCAAGGCAACATCTAAATTGTTTGATTTTATCTTGATTATAGACCCATCTGGCCCTTGAAATTGATAGCCATCTGAAGTGAATGTCTTATCAATTAACTTCACTCTGATATCAGCGCCATACTTGCTGTTTTTGTGAGGAATAACGTAATCGTGGACATCAACAGGCATACCACCCATTTTTGCACGAATTGTTTGGTCGATTCGTGCATTTTTTGTGTCTAAAGATTTCTTGTAAGCGTCATTTTCCTTCTTGTAAACAACAGGGTTAGCCCCTGATACAGCTTTTTGTTTTTCAGCTTTCTCCCATGCATCAACTTTAGATTTTAAATCATTCATTTCCTTGGTCATGGCTTTAGCAGTAACAACCACTGCATCATCTTTTAAAGCCATGCGAAGCGTTGCGGCATTTCCATTCTTGTCGTCTTGAATGTAACCATGCTTTGCTACGTCATTCCAAGCGCGTTTTTGAGATTTAGCATCACTACTGGCAATAAAAGTAGAGCCATCCTTGGAAATTCCACCAGAATGCCCTACATAAGTGCCGTTGCCGTAGATGCCGTTACCAACAAAATAATCTCCTGTGCGGAATTCGTCGGCGTGTTTTTTGGCATCAGTTCCCGATACCCCGCGAGTCATCATCACGGTTCCGTTCTTCGCCAGGGCATCCATATCTGCCTTGGTGCGAATTTCGGGCTTACCATCGTATCCTGAATCTTGATACAACTGCTTCAAAATAGCATCACGTTCACCTGGCGCTAACTTGATTTTTTGAGCATCATCGTGGATTTTCTCTGCGTGGTCAGCAACCTTACTAAAATCGCCTTTTTGCAAAGCATCATCTAGGTCTTTTAGTCGTTGACTTCGCCTATCTTTAGGCGGTGTTACAATATCATCAAGTTCCTTGGAAGAAAGCTTTTTACCACTGACATACAAATCAACGCCGTTATCTTTGGCGAATTTAGCGATCGCGGGTGTCGGGCGATCGCTTGCTCCTTTTGGTTCAAAATGGATCTCGGCGATGTCTTTAGGCGTGACTTTGCCGTGAACCTGGGCTTCAACGTAGCGGTTGCCAGTGGGGGAAAGTCCACCAGCTAAATCGTCAATGTTTTTGGCTTTGGCGGCTGCGGTTAGTTGTCCTTTGTCCCCAGATTTATCGGCGTAATTGGGTGGATAGCCAGCAGGGAGCTTGTCTTTGTCGTAGCCGTGGCGTGTGCTAGACACCATTGCCGCAGCATTGGGGTTTTTGACATCAGAAGCCACACCAGACTTGAAGGAATCAGCACCAGTGAAGGTGGAACGGTCTTTGACATCCTGTTTGAGTTTGACCGTAATTGAACCGTAAGCTTGGGAAACGTCTGCGTGAGAAGTCCCGCTCAAATCTTTGCCACCTAAGTAACCGTAAATGGGTCGGTCTTCGGGTTTGGTGTTTTTTTCGTCGTAACCGAGGGTTTTAGCTTCAACTCGGTTACGGGCGGCTTGATACCCGCCTTTGAGGTGAGGGATTTGGTGAGTGTCGATTCCAAGTTCGGCGGAAGTTTTGAAGCGATCGCCCAAAATCAACTCTAGCGTTGCCGAGGAACCAACTCTGATATGTACACTGGTGTCTGGGTCATCAAGGATGCGCTTGACGTTGTTTTCGGCATCCTCAACTGCTTTCTTGCCAAAGCGCTTCTCTAAATCTTGACGCTTGCTATTAAGTTCGCCGTCGTTGGTTTTGATAGCAGGATTACGAGAAGGTGCTGCGGGTGTAGATGCTGTATTGCTTACAGTTGATTTTTGAGCAGGTGTGGGCGTACTTGGTGCGGGTGCGCTCACTGCTGTACTAGCTTTTTGTTTGATACTTGCTACAGCAGTTTTTTGAGCGGGCGTTGTGCCGTTGCGACAAATCCGATTTGCTGCAATACAAGTGCCTTTACAGGGAATGCCTTTTTTACAATTCTTTGCCTTTGTGGCTGTTGCAAATTCTAAGGTTTCACCCTCCGGGTTCGGCAGTTCGGAATCGACGCAAAGCGCCAAGACTCCGACTACCTCAGAGAAGCTTTCAACCTGATTAGGATTCAGTAGTGAGTAGCTAATATCCGATTCTGATATCTTAAATCGAAGGCGTTTGGTTAGCTGGGGACTAACTTTATCCTCGAAAACCCCTAAAATGTCGCCCGACTCAACAACATAAGCCTCTGGAATTGCTGTGATGCCATCTGTATAGGAAGATTCCAAGATTCGCTTCAAATCAAGCAGTGCCTGCTTATCTTTGATTTGGGTTTTACCTTCTGCAAACTCAATGGCGCGATCACATAACAGTCGCGTGACATACAACCCGACAAACTTGTATTCTTGTTCACTAAACTGTATTGGCATCACTAGAGGCTTGTGAGTTTTACGCCTCTAGATTTCCCGCCTCCTGAATCACCTCAAATCTGCCACCAGCCTCAGTCGCCATCATCGCCTGCCCCATCAACTCAGCAAACTCGGTGGTATCCAGTTGGGGAAACAAGTCAAAGAGGCGATCGCGCACCTCCTCAAAACTCTCTGATTCCTGCACCAATCCCCGTATCTGCTCCAGCCATGAGTTGACGATGGGTGCAGAGCGCTCCTGTAATTGCTGGGCGTATAAATCAACTGCATCCTTCTCTTCTTCCACGAAGTTAGCAGCGATGGGGAGAGAACGGGAAGTAGACAGTGAGACCGGAGCTTGACGCTTATACTGCTCTAGGTTCTCAACCGCTACCTCCTGGATTCCGCCAAAAAAATCAACGGGCATCTCTCGCAGGTACGCGTGTTTGGCTGCTTTGAGGTCGCTAAAGCCAATTAAGTATTTATGCTCGTCAAAGTCCCCATCTTCCGGTGATACTTGGGTGACTTGGAAGATGCGATCGCTCCCTTCCGGCTCATCGTCAAGCAACCGAGAGTAGATGTAGCAGTCAAGTGCTTCACCGTCCGCGCCAAAGTAACCGCGTATGTGACCGTAACCCGATCGCAATTTCTTAGAGTGCTTGCGACCTGGGAATCTCACCTGTCCGGGAAGAAACTCCACACCTATGGACAAACCTTGCCACTTCAGCACATGGTCAATGATGCTGCCAAAGTTGAGGCAGTCCGGTCTTGGGGTTTCCCCAAGTAGAGGAACTGCCGTGAGAGTGCTGAGTGTCGAGTGTCGAGTGTCGAGTTCTGACATATCAGCTGTATCTTCTTCTGTCTCCCCTGCCTTCGCTTCATTCGACTGTACGCCCGAATTAGTCAAAAACTGATCGTCGGTTGCCTCGCCACCCTGCTCGACTTCTTCGTAGTGGTCGCCGTAAATCTCGGTTACAGCTTCCTTCTTGAGCTTGAAGCCCATATCAAATAGGGTTTTGTCGCGCTGTGATCGCCCGGTCAAGTCCTCAGCTTCCTCAAAGTTCCGCCATAGGCGTGGCGGTTTGGCATCAGGTAGATTTAGCTGTACATCCCACTTGATGAGCGTGCGGTTGAGAGTGTCACTGAGTAAATCGGCATCAGCTTTGGTTAACTCCTTTCGCACTTCGTTATGGGTGTTGGCAGCGGCGTAGCTTCCCCTGCTACCGATTTCAGTGGTCAAAGTCTCACCCAACACCGTTTTACTAATCTCCCCATCCATGTATTTACACAGGGATTCATAGCAATTGATACTGCCAGAGCGTGAGGCTTCTAACAGCATGACTTCCATGTCGTCAGGAATGGTAACTCCAGCATCGGTGGCGATCGCTTCTAATGCCTCAAGCAAAGTACTTTTCTGCTCTTTAGTAGCTCCCCGCTTGTATTTCCCTATAGCAGTAGGGGAAGCGAACTTATCAATGAATTGCAGCCAGAATTTAATCCCCTGCTTTTTGAAAAAGACATTCCACCAGAGCGATCGCCCCAATCCCCAGCCATAGGGGTTATCGTCAGTTGCACCGCAGATGTGGGTAAAAAATTTTCTGGGGTAAAGCTTGCTGACTGGCTCCCCTTCTATCATGTCTTCAAGGGTCAGCATCCTTAATTCCCACTTTCCCGCTTCGTTGATGGCGAAATTGAATCGCTGCTGGTTTCTGGCTTTAATTTGAGTAGGGTAAAATTCTTTGTCGTCCACGTTCCAGAGAATCTCTGCCGGTTTGAAACCTTTGAGAATAGCATCAAGCAAGTTGTAGCAAGTTCTATCAAACCCTGTGGCAGTTAAGTCATCATCTTCGGCTCTAGCAGCCAAGCTCTCTAGGTGATACTTCACCATGTCAGCTGCCTTTTGGTCGAGCTTATCCTTTGACGCAGGCTGAATTGACCACTCACGGGCTATCACAGCTAGATACCGCTTTTGCAGCACTGAGAAGCAATGCCCATCCTTAAGCAGGTCGTCGTAGGCTTTGTACTCACCCTTCCCTCGTCCCTGCAAAACATCATCAGGGTTGAGCAAGCGCGACCCTAGCAATAGCAAATAGGGGTCACGCTTGACTGAGGCTATCTCTGTATTGAAATTACGAGGGAGGGAGGGCATTAAGAAAAGCCGGGAATAGCCCGACTTACGGTACGTGATTGCTGTAGGGTTCCCCTTCTATCTGGCGGAATCCGCCAGATAACTCTATTGTTCATGCCTCCATTGGATCAACCCGGCCGATGCCAAATTCTTGTAGCAGAGCAACTACATTTTCAGGTTTGTCGCCGCAGTAGTAATACTCGCGCTTGCGGAGATTAGCTAAGTAATATCCGTCTGCATTATTAGCAGCGCTGGTTAATCCTCCGACGATATCTAACTTAGTAAGTCCATACATTAGCTCGGTATCGTTAAAGTCGAGATATATGGGATGGGTTCTGTAAACAACTTTGTTCGGATATAAAAACCATTCTTGGTCACGATGGCAAAAGATCCAATAAAAGTCAGGAGTAATGATTAAAAGTTTGTCTGGGTTTGCCATAATTAAAGAAAGCCCCTATTGGGTAGGGGCAAACTAACGTTAATCAAAGACTATTCTTCGTCTTCACGGAGTTCGGGGGGAAGCTCTTTTGAGTAAGAGATGTATTCCTCCCGAATGTCTTTTATGGTATAGCCATCAACTTGGGTTTTTTCCTCATCTTCAAAAGCGGGTTCAAAAACCTCTAAGTCTTCAGGATTTGTCTCACTGTGTCCATTGCCTTTTTTAGGCGGATTAGACATTTTGTATCACCTCCTTAAGTTATCGGAAAGTTAGGTGGGATCTAAGCCCCACTCTTTTATAATAACCGAATCTTAAATAAGCGTCAACCACTTTTAAGAGATTTGTTAGCAGAAATTAAAATTAATTCACCCGACGCGATCGCGTCTAATAACTGACCTGTTGAACCCTGCTCATCGTATATGTATCCTAGCCTAAAAGCAATTTCTTTAAGTTTTTCTGCTGTCTCTGGTGCAACCCTAGCGTGCAAACTTTCACGATTCAGCTTTTTTCTTCCAACCATAGTAGCCCAAATAAGTGGTATACGTTTTTAAGATAGCATAGAGGTCTAGTAATCTCCAAGTCTGCTTGTAGGGCGACTGTTTCCAGTAGACTGATATTCAACCTCCATGCCTCCGGTTTCAGCCATCCAACAAATGAATTGAGTTGCAGCATCCACTTGGTCATTGGCGTTGCCGCGAGGAAAGGCGATAAATTCATCGATATGATCTTCAACCCAAGCCATGAGGTTCTTAGCTGGGAGCCAAATATTACCAGATTCGTAAAATGGTGAAGATGCATGAGCGCGGACGAGTTTACCACCTTGCGGCTCAATCGGGATGACACCAGGAAAATCCCGATCCAGTTGCTCAATAATCGCCGGGCCGTTGGCTTTATCCTCAATGAGTTTGGCGTGGGGTTCCCCGTAGACAAGCCTCCAACGATTCATCAATGCTTTGATAGCTCCAACAGTAGCAATGTAGCCCATGCGATCGCGTACTTGGTCGATAAGGTAGAAGTTTGGCCAAATCACGCCCCACAGCTGAATGACAACAAAACTGCCTGTATCGGTTTCTTTAAACGACGCATCAACACTAAGTACCAGCAATGGAAAATGTTCTGGTAGTTGCGTGTAGAACTGGAACCACGCAGCTTTGAAAATATCGCCATCAGCAGGCGTAGGACGTTGTTGGTAGAGTGCAAACCAGAAGTAGCGATTCTTTTGAAACTTCCGCAGTTTCGATAAAGGATAGCGTTCTGGACACAGGGCTTCACCAGGTAGTCGCCAGTCAACTTCGACAGTGCAGGTGTCTGGAAACTTCGGAGAATCTTCTTCTGCGATCGCGGGGAAATTAACAATGTGCCAGTACTCAGGCTCATCTTCGGATTTCTCCCGCGACAGCAACCACCCCGCTAAATCGTCTTCGTGCCAGCGCGTGAGGATGACGACGATTGCCCCGCCTGGTTCTTCTCTGGTGGCAAAGGTTGAGTCATACCATTCCTTGTGTCCCTTACGGACGGTATCGCTAAAAGCTTCTTGGGCATTTTTAATCGGATCGTCAATGACCCCAAGGTGAAAGCCCTTGCCTGTAATACTTCCCCCAACACCTGCTGCCCAGCACCCACCGTTTTCGGTAGTCTGCCACATCTCAACAGCGGCGGAATCATCTCTAATTTTTCCTTCAGCTTCCCAAAACGCATCCCTAGCAGCGCGACTAAAAGTTTTCGCCAAGTCTGCGCTATATGAGTTGATGCCAACAAATCTCTCTGGGTATCTGTAGAGGTAGTATGCAGGAAAAAGGCGAGTCGCAAGCTCTGATTTTCCATGCCGAGGAGGCATAAAAACCATTGTCCGGTTCAGTTCTCCATCGGCTACTTTCTGGAGAACGTCGGCTAATGCCTCGCAGTGCCGATACCACTTGTATTTGGGTTTGACCGAATTTACAAACTCGCGGAAGGACAGTTTTTTCTCAACTTCGTTCAACCCCAACGCAGCAGCACACTCCTCGGCATATTCCCTCCGCCGCTTATCGGCTACGCTTTCTTTTGCCACTTGTCTCTAAGAGCATTGATAAAATCTGTCGGAGAGATATCCAGTGAGATCGCCATATCAGCTAAATCAGCAGCAGTTTTCGGCACAAGCTTGTTACGCAGTTCAATCAATCGACACAATCCTGTAGCAATCCCACCGATGCCGCGAGTATCTTCCATGCCTCCTGCGAGTATTCCTGAGAGTGAAGCGATCGCAGTGTCGATGATTTCTACCTCATCAGTTTGAGCTTGCTGACGTGGGCGAGGAAGTGAGGGTGTAGGGGTGCGAATGGTTTTGGGTGGCTGACCGCTCCCCGCTTGACGTAATGCTGCCCAACCTTCATCACTAGCACGTTTTTCAACCGCACGCTTAGAGATGCCAAATTTAAGCGCGATCGCAGCTAAAGACTCCGTGCCAGTGACATAAGCATCCTTTGCATCACTCCAAGTTTTAGGGTCAATGGGACTCGACATTACCGCACACCGCACCGCATATCTTTGAACTTCACGCCTCTTAAAGTTCCCTACCATCAAAGGTTTTGGTGTGCGGTGCGGTAGAGTTTTTACCGCATGAGGAGGGGTTTAACTTGCATCGTGGGCATGACAAGCCCTGGGCTAACATGGCGATTATGATTTCTTGGTTGATTTTTTCTTCCAATTTCTCGCCTAGTTCCCCTAGGTATGATCGCCCTCTCACTTCAGCAATTCTCTCTCGAAATGATCGCACATCTAATAAAAAGCGAATCAAGCAAGCAACCTCACTATCTAGCGCACTGAATTCCTGTAAGAGGTGGAATAAACATTCATCGCTTATCGAGTGTAAATAAATACTTGGCATCAATAAAGAATCATCCGCTTAATAATTTTTTAACAATTTCTGTATCCTTTGTGGAGAGTGGAAATACAATAGCACCCAGATTCTTTATTAAGTGAAATTACATAAATTTTTCAAAAAATCTTCAATTATAGGTTGACTGGCGATACTGAAAGTCCGAAAATACGATTTCGGAGAGTTTCGGGGTTTTTCGGAGTGGATAAAAAGCAAGCGGCTGGATTTTTAGGAGTGACTACACGCACGATTGAGAATTATGCCAAAGCCGGGAAATTGAGTGTGATTTACATAGCTAAAAAGGCGACTTACAAGCCAGAAGAATTAGAAGTCTTAAAGCAGGAACTAGAAACCCCAATACATCGTTCGATAGTGGCTACTGCGAATGAGACCGAAATCGAGCTTGACGCTCGTGGACTCGCTAACGCTGCGCTAACAGAGGATGTTGCTAAGAGTACGAAACTCTCCGAAATTGAACTTTCGGAGAGTTTCGGGGCGACAATTCCACAAATTGCTGAACTGCTAGGGGCAATTGTCGCTGGACAAAACCTGTGGCGAAAACTGATTTGGAATTTGGATGAGGCGGCAGCGGCTAGTGGATACTCCCGGTTTCATTTGAGGGGTGCGATCGCGCTTGGACATCTCAGGGCGCAGAAAATTGGTAGGGGGTGGAAGATTCGCCCCCAAGACTTGGAAGAATATACTAATTGGTTGTTCGGAGAATCCCAAAATCACCCAAGAATAGGGTGAATGCTCTTGAAGCCCTAAAACAAGAGTGTGAGCAATTCTTGTCTTATTAACTATAATGAAATCCTTATTTCAAGCTAAAATTTCCTGCTACCTGCAATGGTAGCTTTTTCGTTAAAACCCCAAATAGTTAGAAGTAGAGTCGGTGGGGTTCGCGTGAAGATAGCGATCGCTCACCGCAACGCTAGAGTGACCGAGCGAATCACGTACTAGTGCCAATGATGCACCCTTGGCTAGAGCGTGAGACGCGTTGCAATGACGCAACCAGTGTAGAGAAACTTTTGAAGTTACCCCACTCAAAGCAGCTGCATTTTTGATAATTCTATGTGCCATGACTCTATCAATAGGGTTGCCAGTGCTGCTAGTAAAAACATATTCATAATTCCGTAGCGTCTGCATTTCCATCCACACGACAATCGGAACTAACACAGTTCGTAGCTTCTCACCTTTGCCCAGTACCGTGACTTGCACCTCTCCTGAATCGCGCTCTTGAAAATCTTCCCACTTCAAATTACAGGCTTCACTCACCCGCATCCCTGTGGCGTATACCAGCTTGAGGAAGCAGCGATCGCGTACCGACAACTGAGGGCAATTAATCAGCCGCAACACTTCAGATTGCTTGAGTATGCGACCAGCAAGACTTGTGTTACCTTTGGGAATACGTAAAGCAGCTGCTACGTTAAATCGAACGTAGTTTAATTTGGCTGCAAAAGTAAACAATGATTTGATTGTGTTTAACTTGGTACGTAGAGAAGATTCTTTGACACCAGTCGAGCGCAGGTGATCAGAATAATTCTGCAAATCTTCAAGGGCAACTTTCTCCAAAGACTTGCCCACAAAATTCAAAAAATATTCTGCATTGCGGCGATAAGCAACTGTAGTTGTAGCTGGCCTACCATGCAACCACATATTAATGAGTATTGAGTCACTGGAGACACGAGAAAGTTCACTCAAGGAATTACCAAGCTCTATAGTCCTTGAGTTCCCAAAATTAGAATTCTTATGTGGATGGAAGTGTTTTAATAAAATCTCTTAGCAACTCCGCCATGCTGATATCTTTTGCATCAGATGCTGCCTTAAGGCGATCATATTCTTGTTGAGAAAGCTTTAATTCTAGGCGTTTGGTTCTAGCCATAAGACGTTTAAATACCGTACAATTATACGTATATTGCAACGTCAAGTTTAACACAATGTTTCCAAAAAAGTGCTTTAACGGTGATTTTAAGATTAGCCGTGAAGCTTTGCTCTCCTGTGGATGGGAGTCTGCTATAGACAGATCCGATGTAATTAAGGGCGCTGGAGTGTACACAATCTTCTCTTCTGAGGATGGAGAATGCTTATATGTAGGGCAGTCTATGCGAGTAATGAGTAGACTTGCGAGTAGTGGGACATGGGATAAAGCTAAAGTCGAGTATAAACAGCCGATTCTATACGTTTTCAAGACTCAGAAGTCAGAACTTAGATATTTGGAGTGCTTGGCAATAGGTGTACTTAGACCGAAATGGAATTTTATTGGGTACGTACAAAGCGAAAAATCTGTATCTGGCAGGGTAGCCCCAGACTTCATTTCCGAAGCTGATTTTTTGCAAATACTCGAACAAGAAAACTGCATCAGAAATCGTGTCGTGCTGACCTTGGGGTATTATGCTGGACTTTCTGCTTCAGAGATATGTCGTATTCAATGGCAAAATATTGATTTTGAGAATGGCGTTATCACAGTTAGCGGAAGGAGAGACGTAGCGAGAACAATAGAAATAGACGGCTCAGTTTTGATACCACTACTAGTTCTCAGCATCAAGCAAAGAAATCTTGGACAGCGCCAAGAGAAGGGGTATTTACTGCTTGCTTCTAACAACAAACCGCTTCATCGTTCGTCAGCCCATTACATAGTTAAACTTGCCGCCGAAAAGGCCGGAATAATGCAATCAGTTTCCTTGAAGACTTTTCGTAACTCGCACGGTATGAATCTTCTAAAACAGGGTAAAAGTATTTCAGAAATTCAAAAGAGATTAGGGGTTATAAAATTTAAAGCCTTAGCCTACGAATCCCTTCCTTCCACAGCGTTTTGGACATAATTTACATTAGTCCAGTAATGTTGTTCGATCAGACAACGCTTTTCTTTGGGAACCCTAGCGCTGTAGTGACAAACCCTTGCCCATGACATCCCCACAACCAAAAGACTCCCAGCTAGGCAAGGGCTATTCCTACCTCGGCGCGATCGCTCTTACTCTCCTCATCACTTGGCAATCGGTTGATATCAAGTTTGAAACAAATTCAAAACATGAATTCCAAATCGCGATCGCCAGCCGGGAATTAAACGCCCAATTTTTCACTGCCGCAGTCGGACTAATCGCCACAATTTTAGGATTGCCCACAGATGCTCTAGCTATGGCTCTAGGGAAAATTCTAAGCGAGAAGGAGACTGATGAATAATGGGTGGCTTACCAGAATTAGGCGGTGGATTAAACGATTATTTCGACCCAAGAAAAAACATCAATCGCCAACAATCCTCAAGCGATGGTACGGAAAAAATTGCGCCGTGCTGCGACTTGAGCGAAAAACCCAAGGCGCTCAAGCAACCTACAGAATCACTTCCATCTACGGATGTGATTATCTCATCACGCTTGATTATCTCCCCGATTTACACAGCGAAGTACTTGGGGAATACGGCGGGGAAATTATCAAACTGGGATCAAGCGATTATCCAAATCACCCTGCATCTCATCGTTTTGCGGTCTTTTGTGTTGCCAGGAATGGCGTTAGTGTCCCTGTTGGTATTTGGGATGTGGATTTACAGGGATATGCCAAAAGCTATGCCCTCAGTGAACTCGCGCCACAACGCGCCACTGCCGGAGTCGCGCTGCGATGTTTACAGCTTGCCAATAGCAGTAAATCGCCAGCCATGACCTGGCTTTCTCAAATGGAGCGGATGAATTGGCTAGGCTTACTGGAAGAAAGAATCAGAGGCGAATTATCCAATCCCAGTCACAACTTAATGGCCAGGGAAATCTATCATCAGCAAATAGCCTGACAAAATAATGAAATTACCCCATCTCTTACTTGCGATCGCCCTCCTCAAGCAACAGCAAGCTGACCAAAAAGCCACTCCTGCAAAAAAGCGATCGCATCACTAGGCAGCAAGTAGCCTACAGTTTTTTCAAAGTTTTTCAAATCCTCACACTCAGAGACGATTTGTACCGCCTCATCCAATTCACAAATTTCCGCCTGTACCAATTGGTTTATGCCCAAACGTAACAGGGCATTTATTTGAGCTTCTGAGATCTTCAATAGTTTCTGCACCTCCTTCATCGGCTTGCCTTGTAGATATATCAAGTCGATTGCCGGATTGTCGATCTGTTTTATAGCTTGCAGTAATTTTTGCAGTATTGCCTCGCTGCTACATTGAGGCGAGTCCTGCCCAATTAAAGTATCACCTAATGTCAAATCGTCTGTGTCGTCAAGTTTGGAGTCTAGACTCCACAGATATCTCTGATTAAGGGAAGCTTTTGTCGCTTCCTCGACATCGGCTTTATCGATTCCCAGATAAAACGCCACTTCTGCATTGCCAGGCGATCGCCCAAACTGAGATGTCAGTTCTAGCCGTGCTTTTTTAATTTTGCTATTGAGTTCATGTAAACTTCGTGGCACGCGAACAGCACTTAGCTTATCCCGTACATAATGCTGGATTTCACCCCTAATGTAGGGCAAGGCGAACGATGTAAAATACTTCTGGCTCGGATTGTAGCGTTCTACTGCCTTTATAAGGCCAACTGTTGCCAACTCAAAAAGTTCCTCGAAATCTAGCCGACAGTTGGCTTTCATTCTGTGAGCGACTGTCCTGGCCAAACCAATATTGAGTTCCACGAGATGGTTCCGCAGCGTCAGGCTGCGAGTTTCAAAAAACAGCATAAAAATCTCTCTCATCGCTTCCCCTCAACCTTGCTATTCCGTTATGGCAGTAGCAAAGGCAACAAGATTAATGAGAGATATACTGATTTTATAAAATCTTTATATTTACTCTGGCAAGGGAAAATACAGTTAAATCGGCTTCAAAAACAAGTCAGCTTCAGCCAACCGCCTTCTTTTCAAACCTTGTTCAACCTTGGAGCGAGGGCGGACAAAAAGAGTATAAGAAAAGCTTTTAAGAGAGCCTGTTTCATGGAGTTGGGGATAAACAAGCTTTCTTTTTAGCATAAACGCATAGTTTTGATGGTAATTGCGAGGATGCTTGTGCATCTGTTGATGTCAAAAATCCGAGTTGTAAACAAATGTATCTGGCGGATTCCGCCAGATAGCTATTCATCTTTTTTTAGGCGTTGAGCGATCGCATCCACCAAGTATTCTTCTACTGTTACGTCAGCCGCCGCCGCTTGAATTTTGATTTCGTTCAAGTGCTTTTCCTCATTCCGCATGGTGTAAGTTTCCAGCGCAGTGCTGATGCAGGCGCTAATATCTTTTTTTGCCGCCAACGAGGCAATTACGAGGCGCAAATAAAGTTGAGCAGGAAGTTTGGGAACGCCTGGACGTTTATCTATAAGAGCGTCAAGAACTTTATGCTCTTTAAAGCCCTTAATAAGTTTGTCAAAATTCAGGAAACTCTCAAAAGAAAAGCATTCCTCACGCAAATCGTCATTTAAGCATTCTTCTATTTCTTCGTGAGACATCCCTTGGTAGGTGGGACGAGTCCTTCTGTCAGCCAAGGCGCAAATATTGTAGCCAATGCTAGGGTCAAATGTTCGATACAAGTTTAAATAATTTTGTTCTACGTACGAAAGTTTTTCAGCCTCAACTTCCTCGATAACAAAAAGCTCAAAACTTTCTTCACCAAACTTATCCCAATCTGCCTGAAGCCGATAAGAGTGATGATCTCCTTTTTTTAAACTATTAACGTGTTGCCAAAACCTTACCTTAATATTCTTGCTTGACCCTATATAGAACTTGCCATTGACTCTATTTTTTATTTTATAGATACCTGAACGAATGTCCATCTTTGGTTTACTGCTCTTTTCTTCTCAAGTTTTGGTTTACCAATCGCTTGTTGCTGCCTTCTGCGTAGGCGTTGAATCCCAAAACCCACACCACTCGGTGCAACTCTGCCGGTTTCCATCCTTCGGCTGCGGCCAAATCCAATATCTGCTGATGAAGTTCCTCTGGCACTGCAAAGGTTATTTTGACCATCTTAGGGGCGTTTGTCTCTGGCATTGTGTCTACTTTATATACATCTGTTTGTTCCATAATTTTCGCCTTAGTGGTAACTACTTGGTAGGCATTAACTAAAGCTATTTTACCACAAAGCATCCTAGTAACCCCCACTAGGATGCTTTGTGGTAAAATACCGTGCAGAGAACAAAAGTTTTTCGCAATTACCTGCTAGTGAGTCACCACCAGCAGGGTTTTTCCACCCACCACAGAATGAGCCTATGGAGGGGCAAACCAATTATGACTGATGAAGTTCTTCCCTTGATGCACCCAAGGGAGTTTTTATCTCAATTCCCATTGACGTATAGAGAATTTGCTAAATACTTAGGAGTGACAATTGACGCAGTGCAGAACTGGATGAGCGATCGCTGCAACCCATCCAGACAAACACAAAGACAAGTCGCAGATTTCGCTGCGCGGCTGCGAGAGAATCAAGAACTCAGAAAACTTGTATTAGCTACAGAATGCGATGAGTAACCTGTAATAACTACATAATCAGCCATTGCCCGCAAGAGTGCGGGTTTTTTATTGTGTGTATAGCGATATTAATGCAGACTGAATGCAGAGTGAATGATGAGCGATCGCGACATAAATATTCACACTGTATTCATCAGGGATGAACATCGCCTTTGAAGACTATTCACCACCTACCAGATGAAAGAGGGATGGAGAAGCGAATTATTTCAATCAAATTCACCCTATGCACCAAAACAACTAGGTTTTCCCATGTCTACGGCGTGTGGGAGACGCATTTTAGGAATTTGTCACCAGACATGGAAACGCTGGGAAGAACTCGCCTTGACCATCCCAGAGTATGAATTGCAACTCCTAAAACTCAACAAAATGGCCAGCAAGAAAGGAGCAGCAGCGCCGATTGTTCCCTATCAAGTTTGGGTGATTGGCAAGATAGGCGAGATTTATCAGTTATTACCTGACGGACTGCCTAAAAAATGGATGGCTGAAGAATACCTGAATGCCAAAAAAGACGAATTCACCCGCATTGCTTACCAACAAGAACAAGAAAGATACTCCTCAATGGCATTAGAAAAAGCATGAAATCACTTAGCGAAGATAGAGACGACAAAAACAACCTTTCCTACACCTTCATTCCGCCAGTGAATTACACCCCTGAACAAATCAAAACAGGGCAAGAACTAGTCGAAATCCTCAATGATCCGAATAAATCAGAAGCCAATAAAAGAGACGAGGTTTGGGAAATTTTGAATAACCAAGGAACTTAAATGCTTACACGCGAAGAACTTTTTGAATTATTTGAGAATCAATACTCTCAGCAGCAAATACTAGATGCGATCGCGCAACTCGCAGCTAAAGATAACACCATTAATCCCGACGCTGGGGAATTTCCCAGCAGTATAGTTGACCAGTTAAAGGCTGTTCTCAAGCCTCCCGCAAAAAACAAATCCAAGACCGCTCAACTTGCGCCCCTTACCCAGCCAGTGCAAATTGAACAACCAGAAGAGGAAGAACGAATTTCGCGCCAAGACCTGCTGGACTACTTCAGCGAATACGAGTCTGGGCAAATTGATCAAGCTTTAATCAAATTAGGAGAAGATCCAGAGGCTGAGGATTATCCGGTTGAAATTGCCTACACATTAGATGAAGCCTTCATACTGGTCGCAACTGCCATTGAACAGCAAAAACAAGCTGGGCTAACAGGCGAATTGGCGCAGATACAAAGCTTGGCTTTGGATATGGCGACGGGCAGAATTAATATGCCGCAGCAAACCCTCAATGAATTAATAGAAGTGATTGCGGGTCACGCTATTGTCAAAGGTACGGTGCTAGGCAAGATCAGCAACATGATCGCTGATCACGCTTTCAATCAAACAACCACAGAGCATTTATTAAGTACGACTCAAGCCAAAGGCGAAGATATCTTGCGCTTACGTGAAATTCTGCAAGATGAAGGCAAAATTCAAGCAATCATCCAACAATTTGGCGGAAGCTCATCTGCTGATTTGCAAGTCCAGACTCTCATTCAATCCACTAGTAGCGAGGAAGAATTTGATCCAAATCAATTCCTTGCCGAAACCGAGGAGGCAAAGCCAAAAAAGTTTGGGAAACAGGCTACCAAAACGGTGAGGACATTCCAGCCGAAAACTACGAGAGATATGAAGAATATGAGCCTAGCTATTTTGAACGAACTTCGGAAATCTTAGATAGTTTAGACAACTCCAAATTCATGAAATTCCTACGCCGGAAACCCGTATACGCCTGGGGCTTCTTTGGGTTATGCGCTTGCTTTGCGTTCTCCTACCCCAATTTAAAAGCCAATTGGGAAGGTATGAATAAGCTCCAGACTCAAACCAGAATCAACACTCAGCAAGCTTGGCAACTCAAAGCATCTCAGCAAGCGGTTGATAAGCAAGCCGCGATCGCCGAGGGCAGATACAACCAAGGCTGTCTGTTCGTGGTCACAAACCGTACCAAAATGCAAACCACACTAACCGAAGGCGAACCTGTTCTAGACAGAGCCAGAAACAAACCACTGCCTCTAGGGGCATTAGTGTGTGACGTATTTGGCAATACAGGTAAAATAATCGCCTCTGAAAATGGCCCGGTTGTCGGCGAGATTGCCTTTACTGGCGACTCGGTTGTAGTTGACAGAGCCTTCGCTAAAAGGCTTCGCAGTAAATCTGCAAAGCTACCACCACAACAATTGTGACCTATGGAAGCAGAAATCAAAAGCGCGATCGGATTTGGCACACCAGAACTCGCACCAGAAGGAACAGCACAATTGCCGGAAATCCAACAGCCAGCAACTACGATTTATGATTTCGGGCGATTAATGAAGGAAAGTGAGCCAAGTCCTCAACCAGAAAAACCGATTACACTATTGCAAATATGAATAACAGGAATAGACAGCGCAATCCATACAGATCACCCGCCCAAAGATGGACACGCCTAGCATTTTGGGCGGCTGTTTGTGTAGGTATTGGATTTGCTTATTTTAATATCTTGCCATACACTCAGGCGGTGAGATTGTTGAATAAAACTGTAGATAATGGCTTTATTCAATTAATTTCTGTGCTGCCAGTTGTTAATGGTATCGCCGCCACGATTGGTGCGGGTATCCATTGGATTTTAGGATTTTTAGTTTGGGCTTTGATTCAGAGTATTGAATTATTTCCAATTGTTTTGAAACACGATCCTAAATTCTTAGAGAAAGTGATTCAAGATGCTGAAGGGGCTAATAGATTTGATATCAAAGAAGATGATCCACCATCCTTACAAGCCCTGAAAAGATGGTACAACCAATTTCCGTACCTCACGTTTGGCAGGGCTATTACCTATGCAATATTCGCCTACACAATTGATTTCTGTATAGCTTTTTTCACCTATCCCCCAGTCAAGGGAGATTTATTTGATTTTGGATTTATCCTCATGTCTGGACAGTTTGATCAATTGGATTGGCGAAATCTGACTAGCCTACTTGTTACTTTGTTTGTGATTGAGGTGATTTTTCTATTCTTACTCTGGCTCGACAAAATCACTTACTACATGAAAACAGCTCACAATATACCGTTCCGCCGATGAAAAAAGGGACAGTATATTTAATCAATGCCGAAGGCACTGGCAGATACAAAATTGGCTACACCAATAGGCTGTTTGAGGAGCGCCTAATTGAATTAAACAAGGGACAAATCCCATATCCAATAGTGGTCATCAAAACAATTTTGGTTGAAGATGCCCACACCGTAGAGTTGGGGTTGCACCACAAATTTACGGACGATCGCAAGTACGGCGAATGGTTTGAATTTGATAGCGATCGCCTCAAAGAAGTCTGCAAACTAATGGATGAAGCAACTAAACGTCAAGGAGAAGGCATAAATTTTTTAGCCCCTCTGGCAGTAGCGTTGCTGATTCTCCTCACCTACTGCCAGAGTCAATCACCAAAACTCACGCCAGTCATGCAACACAAAAAATGAGCGCGTTTAACCCATTGCCATTATCAAGAAAATTATCCCCGCAGGAATGGCAAGCCATAGCCAGAGACTCATTGAGCAGCAATGCTCAGTTTGTGGTTATCGGTAGCATTGTGCTTGGGTTTATCGCCACTTCTGTTACTGCCTTCCCGCCAACTTTTTTTGTGATAGCTGGCTGTGGGATTTATGAAGCTTTTCGCCGTAATGAAGAATTGCGGCGAAATTATACTGCAATTACTACTTATGGCTGTGTGGCTCATGTTTTGCGGGGTGACGAGCTAAGGGATTTCTGCCACCAAGTTGGACATGAGGAAGCAGCCCGTCAAATCAATTGGGCGATCGCTAATGAGTACGCTGTTTCTGATGATGCACTGGATTTGGTGGAGCAGAAGCCAAGATGGGGACTAGACTCACCGATTCCGAGTAGCAGCACAGTAATTCAAAACCCAATCCCTACGCCTACTATAATTACTCCACCGTCAATCCCAAGCAGCCCAGTAGTTCAATATTCAAGTCCCGTATCTACTATAATTACTCCGCCACTGTCTGCTGTGCAGACTCAAATCAACAACTATACTCCGACTGTCTCAACCGAAGTGGACATTATCGAAGCGATGGTTGGCAGAGAAATTAGGAATCAATTGTTTGTTGGAATCCAGGGCGCAGGTAAGGGGGTATTGGTCAGTAATGCGTTGTCTGGAGTCCGTAAATACCACCCGCGGCGCAAAATCTTTGTCATCGATCCAAAGGGAAAAGATGAAGAACTGGGATATTGGCAAAACCACGCCGACTACCTCCACCGCGCCAAGATACTCGATATGCAGCCACATGAAGTGGTAGTGTGGATTCAGAAGTGCTTTAAGGAATATGCCAAGATTCCGGGCGAGTGCTTGCTATTTCTAGATGAAGGTATAGCCGTTGCCTCTTCCTTCAAAGCTCAAAGAGGCGCGATTTCTTGGCTTAAAAACAAGATTTCACACTTCGTTTCTTTGGGTGATGGTGATGGCAAAAATTTCTGGATGGCGATTCAAAATGGCGATGCTACTGATTTAGGTATTTCTGGTGGAATGAGATCACAACTCAATCCGTATGTCATCATCAATCCCAAGCAGATGACTGCTTACGAAAGCGTCATTAACCTGGAACTTCTGCCCAGAGACAAGAAACCAAGCAGTGAAGAAATCACCGCGATCGCCTCTCGTTCGCCAGTTGGTAGAGCCTTATATCATGGCGCTCTCAATGAATGGCTACCAATGCAAAAGCTAGAGAATTTTTCCGGTTTTGATCGCGACACCCGCACATTCATTGGTGGTAGAAGTGCCACGAGAACAGCGATTATTGCACCGCCGCCAACTGGACAAGTTGTGGCTTTATTTAAAAAACTAGAAACTACTCTAGAGACTTCGATTGATGATTTCATTATTTATGAATTGGGTATGAGCGGTGAAACTCATACTCGAATGAAACAGCGAATTTTAGAAGCGATTAAACTTCATGATCGCCAAGATTTACTTGATAAATTCTGTGAAAAGGTATGAAAAGAAAACGTAACACTGAATTTTCAATGGACTATCAACAAGGTCTAAATTTGTCAAAACTTTTGATGATAGCCGGACTTGCGATATTGATAGTGACTGCGATTTCCCCTTATATTAAAAAGCCCGTAACAAATCATGGAGAAGCAGGTCAAACAAATACAAAGAAAAATTAAAATTCAGTCCCTATTGAACCAGCGATTGAACCAGCGCGAATATATTAGCTGGCAGCTAGGTTTTGATATTTCCATCACACAATATAAAGCGGCACAAGCCGCTTATTTTTTATCTATCTGCAAAGACTCCGCAGATAGATAAGGGGGAACTCTAACACTATGTTTACCCCACAAGACACTGAAATCCTACAGCAAGCGAGACTTGCTCGTTTCCAGGCTTTTACATCGACCAACTTAATCATCATAGTTAAAGGCAATCGCCTCATTCTCCAAGGTGCTGACCCTACCGCTACCATTGCCCAAGCCGATACTTTACTGCATCAAGCCGCCATTATTCTCGGCACATCCAAACTACAAATACTTGATACAAACAATAACCTTGTATTTGCTGCTGAATTAAAATCAGAACAAACCTACACAGCAGAGGAAGTTATGACAGCGGCAACAGCCCAACGGTCAGTGGAATTTGAAGTTGAAACAAAAGAACTCAGGATAGTTCCTTTCACCAAAATTACCAGAATCACTAACGAGACAGAGAAAGAATTGCGGCAGCGCCTTCAAGCTTCGCTTACTCCCTTTCATTGGGTTGATGACACATGGGGAGTGGATGAGAAAACGGCATCTCAACTGGTGATGGATTTCCGCATACAGCAGGGAGAGCGCGATGTAAGGATGCTGTTCTCCACTGAACAACCAGACCCTGAAACCACTGAGCCAGCCACCTCAAAATCAGAAGAAACTAATGGTCACAAACCCAAAGCAGAAAAACCAGAATTCCAACCCCTTAAGAGGGGTGCGACAGCAACCCTTGAGAAATACCTAAAATTCGTCGCCGGCGATGACGAAACGAAGCAAATGGAAATTTTGAGCGACATCGCCGACGAGGGAACTAAGGGCAAGCGCCATGTGAACAAGATACTCGGCTCCTATCCCGAAGACACGAAAAAACCCAAAGCCTCGGAATTTTATGTTGCTGCCAGTCGGCTGATGTCAAAACGAGACAAAGTGCAGGACGTAGAAGACAAAGCCACCGATGAACAAACTCAAGAAGCGGTAGCAGAGTGATGATAAAATTAGATCAGAATTAGCACAATTTATTTTTGGTCTTTTTGAAAGCATTGTGGCAACTGTATTTCAGACTTCAAAACTACTGCCTTACAAGCAGGATGTCATCAGTTCGAGTCTGGTACTGCCCATTTTACGAGAAAGTCGACATAAATTATATTATGTGTGACTTTATCCATAACTTTGCCGCAACGGCAAGCTGATAGGTAAAACTATAACAGCTTACAAACCAAACTCACATCGTGCATCATTAAAAGCAGCGCGGACTTGCTTATATCTAAAAGGCATAGAGCCGAGATAAGTGCAAAAACGGAAATAGAGGCTGAAAAAGCTTGATATATCTAAATTTCAGGTTTTTACTATTCCGCTTTTACCAAACAGAAGAAGGCAGGACTTACGCACCTCAATTGTCTGTTAAGACTGGGGAGCCAGCCGCGTGGTGTTAGCGTAGCGTTAGCGACGTAGGAGCGTCGGCAGCGCGGTCTTGGGGGTTTCCCCCATGAGCGACTGCCGAAAGGGTTTCCCGACAGTCGCGCGACTGGCGTTGTAAGAGTGAAAGGGTATAGAGTGTAAGGGTTTTGAAGACTTATACACCTACACCCACACACCCATACACCCTTGCCCAAACCCTTAGTTTTTCGTTTTCATGCGTAATATCATGTCCGGGTAATTAGTTATAATTCCCGAATCTATACAGAGAACCCAAAAACCCCTCCCCTCTGCTCACGCCAGTTGCTACAACGGAGGTTCCCTCCCTTCGGATTCACAGTTGCCTGATGCCACTTGCTCCACTTGGGGAGACCCCAAGACCGCAGTGGCTCCGGAGGGAAACCCTCCCTCCGCACTGATTCACCGCAACGCACTGGCTCCCCTGCCCCTCTGCACCTGAAGCTGCCTTAATGATAGTCTTTCACCAGACATGATATAAGTCCTAGAAGGCTAGAAGCAGACACAATATAGTACATAGTTACTACTTGATCCGGTCGAGACTCAAATACCAACTTATGAGTCAAAGTAGGTAATACCGCACAAGTCACTGTCGAGGAGTTTATTGAGAACCTATGAGGTCTCACAAATTTAGTAGCTATTCAACACTTGCAACTATGATTCTGACTCCTGAATTCTGACTTCTGAATTCTTCTTTAAAACACTGGTAACTACGTTAATTAAATTATCAGGGTCAACAGGTTTAGTTAAGTAGTGCTGAAAACCGGCTGCTAAAATTTTTAAGCGGTCTTCTTCGTGGGAAAAAGCAGTTAAAGCGATTGCAGGAATGTTACCACCGTTTTCTGGTGCTAAAGCTCGGACTTTTTGAATTAAATTGAACCCGTCTTGCTCTGATATGCTAATATCGCTAATCAGGATATCTGGTTTTGTTTGTTCGACTATTACCAGTGCTGTATCGACTGATACCACCGCAGTAGCATTAGCTCCATACTCTTCAAACATAAATGTCAAAAAATTCCGGCTATCGGTTTCATCATCTACAACCAATACCTTCAATCCTGCTAAGGGTGTAGCACCTAATGCAAAAGAAACAGAATTTTCGGTTTTACTGTCAAGACTATTACTTGGCATCAGCGGTAGTCTCACGGTAAAAGTCGCTCCCTGTCCTTTGCCTGGACTTTCTGCTAGAATTTTTCCCCCGTGTAGTTCTACCAAATGCCGAACGATCGCCAGTCCTAATCCTAATCCATTGTGCGATCGCGTGGTGGTACTGTCTGCTTGCCGGAACCGTTCAAATACTTTAGGTAAAAAGTCGGGTTCGATGCCAATACCTGTATCAGTCACTTGAATTTGAGCATAAGCAGAGCTAAAGAAGCGAATGGGAGCGGAACCAGCAGAAAGTACAATTTCCTCAGATGGAACTAGCTCACTTGGCTCTTCGCCTGTGTGTTGTATAAGTTCTAGATGGACTGTAACATTACCATCTTTGGGTGTAAACTTAGTTGCATTAGTTAATAAGTTCCAAACTATTTGCTGCAAACGCACTGAATCGCCACAAACTGAGCCAATAGAATCTAGAATTGTGTTTATTTGAATATGTTTAGCATCTGCTAAGGGGCGCACTGCTTCTAAGGCTGCTTCCATCACAGAAATCAAATTTACCGCACATAAATTTAGTTTTAGCTGACCACGAATAATCCGCGATACATCTAAAATATCTTCAATTAATTGCACTTGAGATGTGGCATTGCGTTCAATTGCTTCTAAAGCCTTAGCAGTAGATTTTTCATCCAGTTTCTTGGAACGTAAAATTTTTGACCAGCCTAGCATGGAAGTCAAAGGTGTGCGGAGTTCGTGAGAAAGCACAGCCAGAAACTCATCTTTCATGCGATTTGCGGCTTCTGCTTCTTGTCTTGCCGTTTGTTCTCGAATGACTTGAGCGCGGACTTCTTCGGCTTGCTTGCGTTCCGTGATGTCTTCTAAAGTACCGACATACCCAAGTAATTTCCCTTGAGCCGAAACCATGCGTGATGAGCGCACCTGTACCCAACGGATTTTACCAGCAGCTGTTTGAAATTGAAAATCTTCTGAGTAGTTTTGGCCACCTGTATCAATGTATTTAGACCAACTTGCGATCGCTTTTTCTTGGTCATCTGGATGCACAAATTCTAGCCATTGTTTTTCTAAACTTTCTGCTGCATTCAAACCACAAATGGCCTGATAGTGAGGATTCGTATACTTACATTGTCCTGCCGTATCCATTTCAAAAATACCTACAGGAGAACAAGTGCTGAGAGAACGAAATCGCTCTTCACTTTGCCGGAGTTCCGCATTAACAGCTGCCAGTTGGGTTGCTTGTTCTTTAATTGCTTGGGTTTTTTTAAATAACTCAACAAATACCGTGACTTTAGATATTAATATGTTCGTATCTATGGGTTTAAGCAAATAATCAACCGCCCCTAAGGCATAGCCTTTAAATAGCATTTGGTCACTGGTGCTAAAAGCTGTGAGAAAGATAATTGGAGTCTGACGCGATCGCTCCCGACTACGAATCAAGCTGGCAGTTTCAAAGCCATCCATTCCGGGCATTTGCACATCTAGCAAAATTACCGCAAAATCTTGATGCAGCAGACACCGCAAAGCTTCGGCTCCAGAAGTTGCTTTGACTAATGTTTCTCCCAGTCTTTCTAAAATTGCTTCTAGTGCTAACAAATTTTCTACTTTGTCATCCACCAAAAGGATGTTGACTTTGGGTTCAGGCTGCATGAGTTTTTCGCACTGTAGTTCAGTTCAGGTCTAGGTTTCAATCTCTTCAAAGGGATTGCTTGAATTATTATGACACGACAAAGTTTTAGTCAATGGTCATTTGTCAATCGTCATTTGTCAATGGTCAAAAGCCAGAAGCCTAAAGCATGAAATTTCCCACTTTACACTTCACACTTCATACTTCCCCTTATCTTTGCAAACTGCGGGGGTCGAGAGCATCTCTTAACCCATCACCAACTAAGTTAAATGCTAATACTGTCAAAATAATTAGCACCGCTGGCGGCCAAATTAACCAAGGTTGTAGTACCAAAATCGAAGCATTGGTGGCCAGAGAAAGCATATTACCCCAAGAAGGATCTGGCTGTTGAATGCCTAAACCAATCAAACTTAATACGGCTTCAGCACCAATAAAACTAGGAACTGCTAAGGTCGCTGAAATAATTACATAAGTAGCAGTTTGAGGCAAAACGTGACGGACGATGATGTAAAGTGGATTTCCGCCCATTGCGCGTGCAGCTTGGACAAATTCACGTTCTTTAATGGAAAGTACCTGTCCCCGAATTACCCTGGCTAAACCAGCCCAACTAATTATGGAAGTAATCACCACAATCAATAAAAAGCGCTGAGTACTACTTAAACCAGGAGGTAAAACTGCTCCTAATGTCACCAACAGATAAATACTAGGGAAAGTCATCAGTACTTCTGCAAAGCGCATGATGACACTATCCAGCCAACCACCAAAATAGCCAGAAATTCCACCTAACAGTAGACCGAGCGGGAAAGTAAAAATTACGCCGATAATCCCGATAAACAAACTGATGCGACCACCATGCAGCAACCGACTGAATTGGTCGCGTCCTTGATCGTCAGTACCAAAAATGTTGAATTTTGCGCCATTATCTGCGCCAAATAAATGCCAATTTAAAGGGATTCCTCCAAAAATGGTAACTTCATCCCATTTGGGTGGAAGTGGCAAACTCAGCTGCAACAGACGGTATTCTGGGCCAGCTACAAACAAACGTAGAGGGGATGGCTTTGTAAAGTCTACAATTAACAGGCGATCGCCTGTGTTTATATCAGTGTTACCTTGAGTTGTCGGATAAATATGCGGGCCAATAAATTTCCCAGAAGACTTTGAAACCCAATAAATTTGAGTTGGTGGTAGCAGTGAACCATTTGGCTGCGAAACATAGGGGTCATAAGGAGCAACAAAATCAGCTGCAATCACTGCTACATAGAAAATTAACAGCAAAATTGCCCCAAACCGCGCCAAAGGATTTTTCTTGAGTCTTCGCCACCAATTCATAATTTTAGTCAAAAGTCAATGGTCAATAGTCAATAGTCAATGGTTAAGAGTCAATAGTCAATAGTTGAATATCAAAGTTTATTACATTGGACGCTTGACTTTGGACTTTTGACTATTAACTAAGCATGTAATTGCTCAACTAGATATAGATGTTCTTCTTGGTTTTTTTCATGTTCAACAACAAACACATTCGAGTAAAGGTTCGCTACAATTTGTTTGCCTTGTTGCGTCAGCGATAAGTAGCGCAGACCATCTTTAATATAAGGATGAACACCATTCCAGTAAAACTTGGCGTAATTTTTGCGTAAATCGGCTGGGGTTTCATAGCCTAAAACTTTAGTCATCCCAGTTTCTTCAAATTCGTAGAACAATGAGGTTATTTTTTTCAGGTAACGAGGGTCACTCAATTGTCCGATTAAATCAGCAGCACGTACTAAACCAGCAAAGTTAACAGTATCTTGCTGATCTTCCGCTGTGGGTACGGGAAAGCGAGTCCATTCAATATTACTTTTAATTACATCAGCATCGATTAACTTATGACCGCCAAATCGCTCATCGATAAACAGCTTGGCTCTATCAACATGATAAGGTGTAAGACTCGCATCAGAAGCGCCAGGATGCAGCGAAATCATTCTACCGTTTTTACCTGTGGCATATAAGCCTGCTGCTTCTTGGTCTTGGCGGCAAACTCCTTTGACATAACCAATATCGTGACAGACTAAGGAGATGATAAAGTGCAACCAATCTTCACTAGAAACACCACCTTCTCGGATGTGTTTACCACGTAAAATTTCTTGCCCTACTAAGGTAACTAAAATAGAGTGTTCGACATTGTGATATAGGGCATCGCTATTGGCAATATTTTCCAACGCCATACTCCCAGCCCAGGCTATGATGTCTTGATAATCATTTTTTAGACAGCCGTATGTGCGACTGTAGCCTTCTCGAATTTGTTTGACAAAAGCATCAATTAAAATTTCAGTGGCGTTGAACATATTTGGTTGCTCAGTTCAGATCAAAATATCTCTGGTTTGTTCTCAGAATTTTCAGAATCAAGGCTTTGGTTGGTACTTGAATGCAGATTTCTCCTTTTTAGCTTAAATAAGGCTAGGAATGCTACTTGCCTTGAAATCTTGCTCACATGATAGGTTATGCTTGCTTAATTGACCGTCAATATGTGCAATTGGCGTATCCTACGCTCATTAGTGTTCCATATTTGTGCATACAATGGCGGTGATCTGCATACAAAGGATATGTGACCCTAATAAGGCCGATAGGGTGATAAGAATACATAGTCATACTGATTAATGAAATCCGTATAATTACGTATTTTTACTTTTATTAATAATAAAAAAGATGACTTGTGTCATGGTTATCATATTGGGGATTATTACAGTCAAAATTTGAGATGTAAGTCAGATTTAATATATGGTAATTAGTCTCAAACTTTCTTAAAAATAACCAACAGTTGTGTGTTTCCGCAGTGGAGGTGCGTCTGTGACTAACGAAAGTATGTCAGAACTAGAACTAGAAGAAATTGTGACAGATGAACAGAAGAGTTTATCGCAGAAATCAGCAACGCAGAAAACCCACCCGTGGCTAAAGCCTTTATTTGTCGGTACTGGCTTAGGAATAGCGATCGCTTTAGGTGGTATGGGCGTGTTAAGTCAACTACCAGCACGCCAACAACAAGCTGTAGCTAATAAAGTCACGCCTAAACCTAACCCAGTCATGACAGTTACTGTCGCTACAGTAGAAACTACGCGTGTTGCTCGTACATTCAATAGTACAGGCACGATCGCCGCCCGCGATTTAATTCCGGTTCTGCCGCAAGCCAATGGTTTGCAAGTCAAAATCATTCCCGAAGATATCAAGGAAGGAACCTATGTTAAAAAAGGTCAAATTCTGGCAATATTAGATGATTCTATGCTAAAAGCTCAAATGAGCGGAGCTAGAGCCGAGGTAGATTCCAAACAAGCCGATGTGGGATCTAGACAGGCAAGTATGCTATCACAGCAAGCTACTGTGGCATCCTATCAAGCAATAGTGCGGCAAAAAAAAGCCGATTTAGCACAGGCCAAAGCTAAGTTAGAAGAAGCCGAAAAGAATTTTCGGCGCTATCGAAAATTGGCAATTGCTGGGGCAATCAGTCAGCAAGAACTGGATACTCGTGCCTACACCGTCAAAACTGCCATAGAGGCTGTACGGCTTGCCGAAGAAAATATTCGCAGTGCTAAAGCTAATGTGATCAGCGCTCAAGCTGATAGTGGCAGTGCCGAAGCTAATATTTACAAAGCCAAAGCAGATGTACGTACCAGCGTGGCGAAAATTGTACAACTACAAACACAGTTAAGACAAACAGTAGTCCGCGCCCCAATTTCAGGAATTGTTGCCGAGAAACTAGCCAGAGTTGGCGATGTCACTGGCATACCACCGCAAACCCAAGTTGGCACTGTTGTTGGGGGAACGCAAAAACTGTTTTCGATTATTCGTGATGGCAGATTAGAACTTCAGGCAGAGGTTCCAGAAATCCAATTACCACAAGTTGAAATTGGCGCTGCTGTACAAATTTCCTCAGACATCGATAACCGTGTGCAGTTACAAGGAAAAGTTAGAGAAATACAACCTCTAGTTAACGATAAACGGCGGGAAGCAACTGTCAAAATTGATTTACCACTAACTAACTTACTGAGACCTGGGATGTTTGCCCGCGCTGCAATTACGACCAACACAGCACTGGCAATGGTAGTACCACAAAAAGCCGTACAACCTCAAGCAGATGGCAGTGTAATTTTATTTACTCTATCGGGTGATGATACAGTCCAAAGTCAGAAAGTTGAAGTCGGAGAACCGATTAACAGTGAACTAGTAGAAATTAAGAATGGCTTACAATTAGACGATCGCGTCATCGTTGACGGTGCAGGATATCTTAAAGATGGCGATCGAGTGAGGGTTAAGAGTCAATAGTCATGTGGTCAATAGTCAATGGTCATTTGTCATTTGGCAAAAGGATAAAATTTCATACTTCACACTTCACACTTCACACTTCAGATGTCTTTTAATATCTCGGCTTGGTCAATCAAAAAACCTGTTCCCACAATAGTTTTATTCTTAATTTTGACAGTTATTGGTTGGTTTTCTTTCATTTCTCTAGGAATTGATACCAACCCCAACATTGATGTGCCGACAGTTTCGATTACTGTGACTCAACCGGGTGCAGGGCCAGCAGAACTCGAATCTCAGGTGACGAAAAAAATTGAAGATGCGGTCGCTGGGTTGGGCAACATCGATAATATGATTTCCACTGTCAGCGATGGCAAATCTACCACCACAATTAATTTTATTTTAGGGACAAACAGCGATCGCGCGACTAATGATGTGCGAAATGCGATCGCCCAAATTCGCCAAAATCTGCCCCAAGATATCAACGATCCAATTGTCAAACGTTTAGAATTTTCTGGCGGCCCAATTATCTTCTATGCAGTCAAATCAGATAAACGTTCCGTAGAAGAATTAAGCAACCTTGTAGACCAAACTATCAGCCGTGCCTTGTTAGCCGTCAAAGGTGTGGCACAAGTTAAGCGCATCGGTGGAGTTGACCGCGAAATCCGCATAAACCTCGACCCTGATCGCTTACAATCTTTAGGCATCACCTCCACCCAGGTAAACGATCAAATTCGGGCTTTCAACATCAACTTACCTGGTGGACGTGCCGAAGTTGGCGGTAGCGAACAAACGATTCGCACCCTTGGTAGTGCAGCCAGTGTGAACGTGCTGCAAACTTATGAAATTATTCTTCCTAGTGGTGGTTCTGTACCTTTATCTAGCTTGGGTACTGTAGAAGATAAATTTGCTGACGTGCGGCAAACTGCCCGCTTAGATAATCAACCTGTGGTAGCTTTTCAGATATTGCGTAGTACTGGCAGTGTTGTTGTCAGCGTTGAAGAAGGAGTGAAAGCAGCAGTAGCCGAACTGCAAAAAACTTTACCCCCAGATGTCAAAGTAGATTTAATTTTTACTAGAGCCGATATTATCCGCCAATCCTATCAAAGCACCATTGATGAGTTGATTCAAGCATCAGTGCTAGCAGTTATCGTAATTTTAATCTTTTTACGGGACTGGCGAGCTACGTTAATTACTGCCGTCGCCCTACCTTTGTCGATGATTCCCACCTTTGCCGTGCAGCAAGCTTTGGGATATACCCTCAACAACATGACTTTGTTGGCATTAGCTTTGGCTGTAGGCAACTTGGTAGATGATGCTGTGGTCGAAATTGAAAATATGGAACGCCATATGGCAATGGGAAAATCAGCTTGGGAGGCAGCTTTTGATTCTTCCGACGAAGTGGGATTAGCTGTCATGGCCAGTTCGGCAACGATTATTGCGGTGTTTTTACCTGTGGCGTTTATGGGTGGCATTCCTGGGCAGTTTTTCCAACCCTTTGGCGTGACTGTTGCCGTTTCCACAATTTTTTCCACGATGGTAGCGCGGATGATTACGCCGATGATGGGGGCGTATCTGCTGAAGGAGAAAGCCCAACCCAGTGCGATGCAGGCAAAGACAAGATTAGGTAGATTATTTTATCGCCAATCAAAAATTCAACAGCCAAAACAACACTCTCAGCCTTATAAATCACTATTACAAGCAGCATTACGCCATAAGTTAACCACAATTGCGATCGCAGTTGCTTTTTTCATCGCCAGTTTGATGTTGGTTCCTTTGATTCCCAAGGGTTTCGTTGATGATGGCGACTTTGGTATTTCCAATGTTTCCATTGAAGTCCCCCCTGGTTCTACTTTGGCAGATGTGAACAAAGTAGTCACCCAAGCAACAGACATCATCAAAGAAAACCCAGTTGTCGAAAAGGTTTTAGCTACAGAAGAAATCAATTCAGCAACCTTGTCAATTCAGCTAAAGCCCAAGGAAGAACGCAATATTTCCCAAAAACAGTTTGAAGAACAAATCCGTCCACTATTTCAAGAAATTCCAGGTGCGAGAATTAGCTTTCAAAGCCAAGGGCCGGGAGATAGCCGTAAAGGTTTATCAATTGTACTGCGGAGTGAAAATCCCGAAGCATTAACCCAAGCGGCCGATGACCTGGAAAAACAAATGCGTAACATACCTGGATTAGTGGAAGTTTCTTCTACTGCCAGTTTAGTCAAACCTGAGATTTTGGTAATTCCCAACCCGCAACGCGCCGCCGATTTGGGTGTGACGGTGCAAGCGATCGCCCGTACAGCCTCTTTAGCTACGATTGGTGATAATGATGCCAGCTTGGCTAAGTTTAACTTGAGCGATCGGCAAATTCCAATTCGTGTGCAAATTGACCCCGCCGCCCGTGCAGACATCAACACCATCAAAAATCTGCAAGTTCCCAGCCAAAATGGCAGTTTAGTTCCTCTCGTGGCTGTGGCAGATATCCGCTTTGGTAGTGGCCCAGCCACCATCAACCGCTACGACCGCGCCCGTCAAGTTGCAGTAGAAGCCAACTTGCAAGGCATTTCTTTGGGAGAAGCAGTACAAGCAGTCAATCAACTACCTGCAATGCAAAACCTGCCACAAGGCGTTGCCCAGCAACCTTCCGGTAGTGCCAAAATTATGCAGGAAATTTTTGGTCGCTTCGGTGGTGCGTTAGCCCTCGCCATTATGTGCATATATGCAATTCTTGTCCTGCTGTATAACAACTTCCTCCAACCTTTATCAATTATGGCAGCGTTGCCTTTTTGCTTAGGTGGCGCATTAGTAGCATTAATGGTTGCCCAAAAACCCTTGGGAATTTACGCCTTGATTGGTGTCGTGTTGCTTTTAGGAATTGTTACCAAAAATTCGATTCTATTGGTAGATTACACAATCATCAATATGCAAGAAGGTAAAAACCAACGCCAAGCCCTGATAGAAGCTGGAGTTTCGCGCCTGCGACCAATCATGATGACTTCCTTAGCGACAATTGCTGGTACTCTTCCCTTAGCATTGGGTATTGGTGCTGGTTCAGAAGTTCGCCAACCGATGGGAATTGCCATCATGGGCGGTTTTACAACTTCTACATTGCTGACTTTGGTAGTAGTGCCAGTTATATTTAGCTACATTGACAACTTCCAGACTTGGATTTTGAATACACTGGGTTATGGTTTTGGCAAAAAACCACAGCCACCTGCTAATGAAAAAGTTATGAGTGTGCGATCGCAAGGAACATCTGTCTCTGAAATCCAAAACTAACTAATGTGGTATAATGTCTGTTAGCTTTAAATTAGCTAACAGTAACTATTCGCGGGTGTAATTCAGTGGTAGAATGTCACCTTCCCAAGGTGAACGTCGTGGGTTCGAGTCCCATCACCCGCTTTAATTTATGTCAAATAACTAATTATTTGTCGTCGCTAACACATTAGTGTCGTTATTAACAAATTAATGTCGCTGTTAACACATTAGTGTCGTCAATTAGCTTTAATCAACTGTTAACACATTAATGTCGTCTTGCATTATGGAATAACTGACATTTAGCCTCTATTTTAGACCTGATACCATTTCACCAAATAAATGATACAAATAATTTCTCCTCTGCCCCTCTGCTCCCCTGCTCCTCTGCCTGCCTAAATGTATCAATTTTAAAGTGAAATGGTATGACGGGGCGACAAAAGAGCTAGGATGCAGCTAGAATAAGTTCCATCGCCCGAGTACCTCGTTGATCAAAGGAACGCTTATTGCGAGTTAGTATCATTAAATCAGTGACTAAATTTTTGTGTAACTCCATAAAATTAACCCAAGTTTTACCATATAGTCCGATATAAAAACTGCTATGTCGCTTTTCAATACGACTAGGTTCTTTAACACGACCAACATATTTTTGTACACCTTTGCGTTTTATTTGTTGTCCATTAATTGTGGCAGAAGTGTAAGCGATCGCTATCAATAGGATTAGAGTAATTAACCGTTCACCAGATACATTTGTATCCTCCATTTCACAGTCATTTTTTAGCAGATATGCGCTCGCACAACGAGTAAGAGTCTCTTGTGTTTGTTCGTGAGTGTTTAAAAGAATTTGAAAAATTGAAGATTTTTGTAACTTTGCAGATTTTTTAGTTCTTTTGCTCTTTCTCTGGTTTTTATTCTGGTTGGACTGGGGGGTACATTGGGTAAGAATTTCAGTGGCTTTAGTCCGAATTACGTTTAAGCAGTTTGCTCTTGACAATCTTTAAAGTCACGAATCGTGACTCTTATTTTAACTGATATCGTGACTTTTGATAACTCATGCTAAGTAGACTTTTTTATTGCTCTGTTATTTAGCGATCGCATTCTTTAATTCATGAGAAAACAGCAATTCAAATTTATTTTTGTACAATAGCTTGAGTAAAATATAGTACGTATTTACTATATTTTTTAACCACAATCTTCCTGTCGAAATTGTCAAAAATACTATTCAGTATATTTTTCAATAAATTAAATTTCTTTGTAAAGAATGCTGAATTCACTGAGTACATAGTAAAAAATAAAACATTAAAATATTTATTTTAATCAGGAGTAGGTAGCGGGAAATCAATGTTTTCTGTCTACTTTCTGCTGCCTATTTTTAAATACAGGGAAACGATGGCGGAAACGTTGAACCCCACTCCAGGCTCTATAGTGAGTTGTCGCGATCGCCAGTGGGTTGTACTACCTGCTGAAAATGAGGATGTTATTCGTTTACGTCCCATTTCAGGAAACGAAGAGGAAATAGCTGGAATTTATCAGAAGCTTCAGGAGTTGGGGATAGAAACTCTGCAACCAGCAACCTTTCCCTTACCAAACGCTATCAGTATCAAAGACCATACAGCAGCAATCCTACTGATGGATGCAGCACGTCATTTGCTGCGAAGTGGAGCGGGGCCATTTCGGTGTTTGGGACGTTTATCATTGCGTCCTCGTCCCTATCAGTTAGTACCTTTATTGATGGCGTTGCGATTAGAAACAGTGCGCCTGCTTATTGCTGACGACGTGGGAATTGGGAAAACTATCGAAGCTGGATTAATTGCTCGTGAACTTTTAGATAGAGGTGAAATTAAGCGGATAGCTGTCCTTTGTCCTCCTCATTTATGCGACCAGTGGCAGCAAGAATTACGCGAAAAGTTTCATATTGATGCTGTGGTAGTCCGTTCTGGAACAGCTTCTAAATTGGAGAGAGCGATCGCGAATAGTACTCATATATTTAGTTACTATCGACACCTAATTGTTAGCCTAGACTATGCCAAGGCAGAACGCCGTCGTGCAAGTTTTATTACACACTGCCCTGATTTTGTCATTGTGGATGAGGCGCATACTTGTACCCGTCCCAGCAGTAAGAGTACATCTCAGCAACAGCGTCACCAATTAATTCAGCAGATTGCAACAGAAAGCGATGCCTGCGGCGGGCTGCGCCAACGCCATTTATTATTACTTTCTGCTACTCCTCACAGTGGCATTGAAGAGTCATTTTTATCACTGCTAGGATTGCTCCAACCAGAGTTTGAGCAATTAACCCTAGACCGCCTAACAGAGAAACAGCGAGACAAACTGGCAAGCCATTTTATTCAGCGTCGCCGGGCAGATGTAAAACAGTGGTTGGGCAATGAAACACCCTTCCCTGAAAGAGTTTCAGAAGAAAAGCCTTATAAGTTATCAAAGGAATATAAGCAATTATTTGATGATGTCTACAGCTTTGCTCGTGGCTTAGTAAAAACTACGACAAACGACATGAGCTATGCCCAGCGTCGGGGACGTTATTGGTCAGCTTTGGCGTTGATTCGTTGTGTGATGTCTTCTCCAGCCGCCGCAGTAGCAACGTTAAACCGTCAGGTGAGTAAATCAGGTGATGATAGTTTACTTGCTGATTTAGACGAAGACTTAATGAGTTCTTACGTTTATGACCCTACAGATCAGGAGCAAGCTGTTGATGCAACTCCGACTGTAGTTGTAGAACAGGGACAGCAAAGCTATGGCGATACAGATAAGCGCAAACTCCGAGCTTTTGTGCAAGCAGCCCAAAAGTTACAGGGTGAGAAAGACCAAAAATTACAATCATGTATCGCTTCCATACAAACCCTGCTTTCAGAAGGTTTTAACCCGATTATCTGGTGTCGCTATATTGCTACAGCAAATTATGTTGCTGATACTCTCAAGCAAAAACTAGAAAAGAAGGGGAGTCAAATTCGAGTCATTGCTATTACTGGGGAACTCTCAGAAGACGAACGAGAAATTCGCCTGCAAGAGTTAAAGTCATATCCTCAAAGAGTTTTGATAGCTACCGATTGTTTAAGTGAAGGGGTAAACCTGCAATCTCACTTCAGTGCGGTGATTCACTACGATTTACCCTGGAATCCCAATCGCTTGGAGCAACGGGAAGGACGTATTGACCGCTATGGTCAAACTGCAAGTCAAGTTAAAACTTTGTTGCTTTACGGTTCAGATAATCCGGTGGATGGTGCAGTTTTGGACGTGCTAATTCGCAAGGCTGTACAGATTCATAAGACCTTGGGAATTACTGTCCCCGTACCAATGGACAGCACTACGGTGTCGGAAGCTGTTTTTAAATCTTTATTTGACCGCGCCAACGATGCGGTGCAATTGTCTTTGTTGGACTTGTTAGATGAACAGGAATCTGCTGTTGAGCAAGTCCATAAAAATTGGGACAAAGCAGTAGAACGAGAAAAGATTAGCCGTACCCGCTTTGCTCAACGCTCAATCAAACCTGCGGAAGTAGAACAAGAACTAATTGAATCTGACCAAATTCTAGGTAGTGAACAGGATGTGCAACGGTTCGTGTTGTCAGCCGCAAATCGCCTATCTTGTTCGTTAAGCAAGAAAAAACAGGGTTGGTTACTGTCTACAATTCCTAATTTTCTCCAGCCTTCACTGGGGGATAAGCCGCGCTTGTTTACTTTTACAACCCCTGCACCTGAAGGGGTGGAATATGTAGGGCGGAATCACCCATTGGTAGAAGGTTTAGCGCGTCACATTATTGAAGATGCACTCTCAAATAATCAAGAACCTGTAGCAGCGCGGTGTGGTTTTACTACGACGGATACAGTCACCAAGCGCACGACTTTGCTGTTAGTGCGGCTACGGCATTTGTTAAATAGTCCCAAACACCAAAGTTTGCTGGCGGAAGAGTGTGCAGTAGTTGGATTTACAGGCCCTCCATCTAATCCCATCTGGCTGACACCAGAGGAAGCAAAATCTTTGCTGGAACAAGCTAACCCTGTGAGCGATGCGCCTTCAGGTATCAAAAAGGATGAAATCGAAGACTTGCTCAGTCAAATCACAGAGATTGAGTCTGATTTAGAACTATTTGCTAGAGAGCGATCGCATTCTCTTTCCCAATCCCATCGACGAGTCAGAGCCATCACCCAAGAAGGACAGATTCAGGTTAAACCCCAGCTACCGATGGATATTCTGGGCGTTTACATTCTTCAGCCTGGGAAAATTCGTAATTCGCCAGGACTTACGCACTCAAGACCTGAAACCTCGATCCCCCCTAGCCCCCCTTAAAAAGGGGGAACCGGAGTCAAAGTCCCCCTTTTTAAGGGGGATTTAGGGGGATCTAAACGTTTTGCTACCGGGAAAAGGACTTTTCAAACAACCTCTAATGCGTAAGTCCTATTCGTAATTCGTAATTTTTTAGACAATTTTGAGTATTAGGTGTGAGAGATGAGTGTAGCAGGGATTACTTTAACGGGTATTCAGATTGAAGGTAATTTGTTAGCAGCAGATATGACTGCTGAATTGCTGGCAGGTAATTTCAAAGGGCAAACACCAGAGGATTTTGGTTTTAGTAAAAGCGATAAACTAGCAGATGAAATTGCGATCGCTTGGGGTGATGCTAAAGCTTATTGGGCAGCATTTCAACGGCAATTAGACAGATTAGATCCAGATGATACCGCTACCAGCGTTACCCGCGAACTGTGGGTAGTTCCTTTGCTACGAAGTCTTGGATATGACCCTATATATACCGCAAAAGCCGAAGTGGTCGAGGGACAAACCTATGCGATTTCCCATCGTGCAGAACCGGGAGAGAATAAGCCACCTATCCACATTATTGGTTGTCGAATTAAGGTGGATCATCGTCCACCCAGTGGCACACCCAGGTTATCGGCACACGCACTGGTGCAGGAGTATCTTAACAAGACGGAACATCTGTGGGCGATCGCCACTAATGGTTATCGCTGGCGGTTACTGCGCGACTCTTCGTTGATGACTCGTCTTACTTATATCGAATTTGACTTAGAACAGATTCTCAACGGTGAGAACTTTGCCGAGTTTGGGCTATTTTATCGATTGTTTCACCGTTCCCGCTTGCCTGAAGGTGTGGATGATGCCGATAAGTGCTTGTTGGAATATTACCACCAAGAAGCACTGCAACAGGGCGGACGGGTACGCGACAGACTCCGAGATGGGGTAGAAAAAGCACTAATACAGCTAGGCACAGGTTTTCTCCAACATCCAAGTAATGAAAATTTGCGGCAGAAGCTAGCTGCTGGTAAAGAATTAACGGATATTGGATATTATCGCCAACTGTTGCGGTTGATTTATCGTTTGCTGTTTTTGATGGTTGCAGAATCCCGCAATTTATTATTAACAGGTGAGACAGCGCTGCGGGAGGGTTTCCCTCCGCAGGCGACTGCGAACCCGAAGGGTGAGGATGTAGAAAAAGCGCGAATCTATCGAGAATATTACAGCATTGAGCGACTGCGAGAGTTAGCTGAACGTCCCCGTTGGCGGCGAGAAGGTTTTCAAGATTTATGGCAGGGTTTGCGGGTGACATTCCTGCTATTTGATGAAAATTGGCGAGGACAATTATTAGGATTATCACCATTAAATGGCGATTTATTTGGTTCTAAAACTCTACCAGCATTAGATGATTGTGCTATTGATAATCACGATTTACTGATAGCGATTAGGCACTTGTCATTGTATCAAGAAAAAGGACAGTTGCGGCGGGTAAATTATGCTGGATTAGACATAGAAGAATTAGGCAGCGTATATGAAAGTCTCCTTGATTTTCATCCAGAGGTTAATCTTAAAAATTACGAATTTAAATTAGTATTTGGTAGCGAAAGAAAAACCACTGGCTCTTACTATACGCCACCGCAGTTAGTAGGACAACTGATAAAGACAGCTTTAGAACCTGTAATTGAAGAGAAATTGAAGAATTCCCTCACCCCTAGCCCCTCTCCCTGTGGGAGAGGGGAACAAGAACTCTTCTTACTCCCCTTCTCCCCAAGGGAGAAGGGGTTGGGGGATGAGGGTAAAGAGGGTAAACAAGATAAATGGGAAGTTCCTCTTGCTGTTCGCAGAAAAATGCAAGAAATTGCTCAACAGTTACGCAAACAGCCAACAAAGAGTGAAGCAATTTTATGGGAGGCATTACGCAATCGCAAGCTAGACAATCACAAGTTTCGGCGACAGCATCCAATTGGTACATTTATAGTTGATTTCTTCTGTCAAGAAGAACGGCTGATTGTTGAAGTTGATGGAGCAATTCACGAATCTCAAAGATATCTAGATCAACAACGTCAAGAACTCCTGGAATCATTAGGGCTACGTTTTCTCCGTATCAGTAGCCAACAAGTTGAAACAGATTTAAATGCAACTTTAGAAGCAATTTGTGCTGCTTTTCTCCCGTTGCCTAGTCAAAGAAGTCATGAGAGTGAGAGCAAGTTTCTGCAAGAGCAAGCTTTACTCAGCCTCAAAATTGTAGACCCCGCCTGTGGTTCGGGACATTTCCTCTTAGCCGCAGCACGTCGGGTAGGAAAAGAATTAGCTAAAATTCGCACTGGAGAAGCTGAACCGGGTAGCGAACCTTTAAAGTTAGCAATTCGAGATGTCATTCAAAATTGCATTTATGGAGTCGATATAAATCCCTTAGCTGTTGATTTATGCAAAGTTGCATTATGGATTGAAGGCTTTTCTCGCGGCTTACCTCTTAACTTTTTAGACCACAGAATTAAGTGTGGTAATTCCCTTGTGGGAGTGATGGATTTAAGTTGCTTGGATGTAGGAATACCTGATGAAGCGTTTAAAGCAGTTACAGGTGATGATAAAACACTATCGACACAGTTTAAAAAACGAAATAAAAAAGAACGTGAACAAAAAGGACAACTATCAATTGATGAGAAATTAAAAACTGATAGCGTAGATTATGCAGAAATGTGGCGACAGTTAGGGGTAATTCCTGAAACCACGCCACAAGAAGTTAAGTATAAGCAAAAGCAATATCAAGAAAATCTGCAAGAATCGAGTTGGTGGTTGAAATATTCTGCTTGCAACTTATGGACAGCAGCATTTTTTATGCCACTAACCGAGCATCATTTGCAGTTACTACCTACAACCGAAACATTAAACCGTTTAAGGCGCGAACAAGTAGAAAAAATTCGTAAATTAGATGATAATTACGAATTACGAGTTACAAATTACGAATTAAGTAAGGTTGTAGATGCGGCGAATAAGTTATCTGAAGAAAAACACTTTTTTCATTGGTGTTTAGAGTTTCCTGAAGTCTTTGAAAAAGGTGGATTTGATTGTGTTTTAGGCAATCCACCTTGGGAACTACTTCAAATAGCAGAAAAGGAGTTTTTTGCTTCTCGTAGTGCGGAAATAGTTAATGCTGCAAATAAGGCAGCGCGGGAGAAGTTGATTAAACAATTACCTCAGAAAAATCCTGAGTTAGCACAAGCTTTTGAGGATGCAAAATATAATGCTGATGCCCAAAATAAGTTTATCCGTGAGTCTGGTAGATTTCCTTTAACTGCTGTGGGAAAAATTAATACTTATGCTGTATTTGCTGAAACTACGAGAAAGTTAATCTCATCTGATGGAAGAGTCGGGGTTATTGTTCCTACAGGAATTGCAACTGATGACACTTGTAAAAAGTTCTTTGGAGATTTAGCTCAAAAACAAGCTTTAGCAAGCCTGTATGATTTTGAAAATCGAGAAGGTTTATTTGCAGCTGTAGATAGCCGTATGAAATTTTCACTACTGGCTATGAGTGGTAAACCAATTGAACGTGGTAATTTTGCCTTTTTCTTGACTCAATCTCGACAGTTACAAAATTCAAAGTGTCAGTTTCAGCTTTCTCCGCAAGATATTGCTTTAATTAATCCTAATACTCTGACCTGTCCAATTTTTAGAACTAGTCAGGATGCAGACTTAACCAAAAAAATCTATGAGCGCATTCCAGTTTTAGAGAATGAGAAAACAGGTAGTAACCCTTGGGGTGTTTCATTTATGCAAGGATTATTTAATATGTCAACTGATAGCGGGTTATTTAAAAATGAAGCAGCTAATGATTTAGTTCCGCTTTACGAAGCAAAGATGTTTCACCAATTCACTCACCGTTGGGCAACTTATACTGATGATGGCAATACTCGTGATTTGACTGATGAAGAAAAGGGAGATGCGTCTTTTGCTATTCAACCCCGTTATTGGGTAAGTCGGGTTGAGGTAGAAAATCGGTTAGCTGACAAGTGGCATAAAGATTGGCTTTTGGGTTTTAGAAGTATTTGTAGATCAACTGATGAACGGACTGGTATTTTTAGCTTATTGCCTAAATTTGGCGTGGGACATAAAGCACCAATTATTTTAATAGATAAAAAATATGTGCCATTAGTTGGTTGCTTTTTAGCTAATTTTAATTCACTCATATTTGATTTTGTAACTAGGCAAAAAATAGGAGCTACTGATTTTAGTTATTTCATTGTCAAACAACTGCCTGTGCTTCCCCCAGAATTATACACCCAAGAAGATATCAAATTTATTAGCGATCGCGTCCTCGAATTAGTCTACACAGCCTGGGATATGCAACCCTTCGCCAAAGATATGGGATACGACGGCGAACCCTTCATTTGGAACCCCAACAGACGCGCATTATTAAGAGCAGAATTAGACGCATATTACGCCAAACTCTACGGACTCACCCGTGATGAATTGCGATATGTTCTAGATCCTGCTGATGTCTACGGCGCAGACTTCCCCAGCGAAACATTCCGCGTTTTGAAGAACAATGAAATTAAGCAGTTTGGCGAATACCGCACACAAAGATTAGTGTTGGAAGCATGGGATAGAATATTTGAATAATTCGTAATTCGTAAATAAATATGTAAAATATCTATAGCAGTTTTAAATCATTCATGAAAAATTAGATCCCCGACTTCTTCAAGAAGTCGGGGATCTGAACACTACGAACTTTTACAAATGATGAAACTTAAGTATCAAATGATAATTCAATGGTCAGAAGAAGATAACTGTTTTTTAGTTGGATTCCCTGACTTTCCTGGACAAAAATGGCGAACCCACGGCGAAACTTACGAAGAAGCAGTTGCAAATGGAATTGAAGCTTTAGAATCTTTAGTAATAGCCTATCAAACAACAGGTGAACCGCTACCAGAACCAACTGTTAATAAAGCAGCGTAGCGCATTATTTGTATTATTGATGAAAAATTATGAATTATGAAAACAGATGTAATTTTCTATGAAATATTGAAAGAATTTCCTAACATCTTCTTTGAAATCATTGGTAAACCAGATATTAACACCAATATTTACGAGTTTACCGCACCAGAGATTAAACAAACAAGCTTCCGATTAGATGGATTATTTGCTCCCCTTGCAGAATTTACTAATGAACCATTGTATTTTGCAGAAGTTCAGTTTTACAAAGATGAACAATTTTATGACCGACTGTTTACAAGTATTTTCCTTTACTTCACCCAATATCAGCCACCTAACCCTGACTGGTTCGCAATAGTTATTAAAGATTTGCCCTCATCCCCCAACCCCTTCTCCCATATATGGGAGAAGGGGAGCCAGAATTTCAAAGTCCCTCTCCCATATATGGGAGAGGGATTTAGGGTGAGGGCAAAAACTACGGTTCTCAACTTAGTGAAGGCTTAGTTATAGAGAGTGAAAACAAAGCTGGAGAATTCGCCAAAAACCTAATTGACAAAGCTAAAGAGGAATTGACAGACACTCTTATTCAAAGAAAAATTATAGAATTTATAGAGACAATAGTAGTCTACAAGTTTCCTAACTTAAGCCGCGAGGAGATAGAAACCATGCTGAACTTAAACTTACTTAAAGAAACTAGAGTTTATCAAGAAGCTAAAGCAGAAGGCAGAGAAGAAGGTAGAGAAGAAGGTAGGGAAGAAGGAAAACTAGAAGCCAAACTGAAAATGATACCAATTTTCCTGGAACTAGGATTAACTGTTGAAGAAATTGCTGAACGTTTAGAACTAGATATGCAGGAAGTAAGAAAAGTTTTAGAAGAAATGTAAAAATATAAACAATTGGTGTTCCACAAGATTCCCAACTTATTCAATCAGTCGGGAATTTGTAATTTAATATTTGCAACCTATGAAAACAGATGCAATTTTTTATGACCTAATTAGAGAACTGCCACAAGTATTTTTTGAACTAATTGGTAAACCTGAAATAAATACCAACATTTACGAATTTACTGCACCAGAAATTAAACAAAAATCCTTCCGATTAGATGGGGTATTTTCCACAATTGTCGGTTTTGAAAATGAGCCATTATATTTTGTAGAACTCCAGACATACAAAGATGAAGAATTCTACGAACGACTTTTTGGGCAAATTTTTCTTTACTTCCGTCAATACAAACCAGCAAACTCAGAGTGGTATGCAATTATTATTTATGACAGACGTATTAATGAAACTCCACCCCATCCACGTTATCAGTTCTTGATAGAACATCATGTGCGCCGTATTTACCTCAACGAACTTAACAGCGAAACAGATGACTCTATCGCTATAGGAATTACAAAATTATTTGTAGCAACTCCCAGAAAAACTCCTGCTACTGCCAAAAAACTTATCAGCCAAGCAAGACAAGAGTTAACTGATGAAAACCTGCGGCTAAAAGTGTTAGCATTTATCCAAACCGTTGTTGTTTACAAGTTTCCAGATATGACCCTGGAGGAAATAGAAACCATGCTTAACTTAGGTGAAGATATAGAAAAAACTGGTTTTTATCAAAGTATCCTGAAAAAAACTAAGTTAAAAGTTGTACCAGCGTTGCTTAAGAAAGGACTAAGCATTCAGGAAATTTCTGAATCATTAGAAATAGATGTGGAAGAAGTGAGAGAAATTGCTGAAGAACAATAAGTATTTTGTTATTTTCCGTGTCTATAACGGGAAATATAGTAGATAGGGTGCGTTAGTTAGTTAACGCACCCTATTTATTAAAAGCTAGAATCAAATTCTATGAAAATCACTATAAAACTACAAGAATTATTACAGCAGCCTGAAAATGCAATTTTACCTATTAGCAATTTATTAAGTCAAAAGTTAGCATTGCTAGATTGTACTGGAGTGGTAGCTGTTACACCAGAGCAATTAACCCTTGTATTTACGGATATTCCTCAAAATTGGGACATACAAGAAATTGCAGAAGTATTCGACTTTTCTACTATTACTCAAACCTTTAATTACCAACTTCGAGAATGGATTAACCAACGCTTAGGACTCACTCCACCCCCATCATCAATTACGAATTACGAACTTGTACTGAGTGCAGCCGAAGTATTACAAACTACGAATTATCTTGATATTTTTAGTTTCCGCAACGAAGTCATTGGCGACTACCGTCGCTATATTGAAAGCTTCCTTAAAATCCGTGACGAAAAAGTAAAAACCTTTGTCGATAACGAGTTAGAAAAAGGTCAACTCTGGACTGACCCTTTAGTGCAACTTAACCCTAAATATCGTCCTGGCGCATCTGTCGCCACATTAGTACAACAAGGAGTTCTTCATCCAGACTGTAAACGCTACTTCTCAAAAGATGGTGAACCTTTTACCTTTCACTACCACCAAAAACAAGCCTTTGAAACTGCACAACGTCAAGAACACTACGTTGTCACCACAGGAACGGGTTCGGGTAAAAGCCTAACTTATGTTGTCCCCATCATTAATGATTTGCTACACCATCCTGAAATTAAAGGAGTTAGGGCTATTTTGGTTTATCCTATGAATGCCCTAATTAATTCTCAGGAAGAAGAACTAAGAAAATTTCTCAAACAAGTACCTAACACCCACATTCGCGTTGAAAAGTACACTGGGCAAGAAAAGCGAGAGAAGAAAACCGAAATTCAAAACAACCCGCCCCAAATCTTGCTGACAAATTACGTGATGCTAGAGTTAATGCTCTCTCGCACTTACGAAGATAAATTAGTAGAATCCCCCGATTTAAAATTCCTCGTACTAGATGAACTGCATACTTACAGAGGACGGCAAGGTGCAGATGTCGCCATCTTAATTCGCAAACTCCGGCAACGCTGCGGTCAGAAACTTTTGTGCATCGGTACTAGCGCCACCATGTCTTCCGAAGGTTCCCGCCAGCAACGCCGTCAGGTAGTCGCAGATGTGGCTAGTAAATTATTCGGTGTGGAAATTAAACCCAGCAACGTCATTGATGAAACTTTAGAACGTTCCATCCAAAGTACTGCACCCACCACAGAAAAATTGCGTGAAAGCATTATCCAAGGTTTACCCCCAAAGTCGGAACAAACCTTAGACGCTTTTCAACAGCATCCTCTTAGCCACTGGGTAGAGATGAACTTTGGTTTAGAAGAAAAAGAAAGTCATCTCGTCCGCCGCACACCCATCACCCTCGAAACAGGTGCAGAACAACTCGCAAATCAAACCCAACTCAACGAAGAAACTTGCTTAAATATCCTCAAACAGATATTTCTGTGGGGAAGCAAAACAAAGGGGTTGGCATTCCGCCTGCATCAATTTATTTCCCAAGGGGGCAGCGTTTACGCCACCATTGAAAATCGAGACAAACGACTTCTCACCCTGGAGGGTCAGTATACAACCACCGAAAACCGCCTGCTTTATCCCCTCGTCTTTTGTCGGGAATGCGGACAGGATTATTACGTGGTACGCTACGATTCGGAAAAAGACATTGTACTGCCCCAATTACCCACAGCTTTAGATGCCCTTGACAATGAAGACATCAAGGAAGGCTACCTAACCCTTGATGAACCAGGACTTTGGGATAAAGAGGACGAAGAGAGACTTCCTGACTCATGGTTTAAAGAAACGAAAAAGCATGGACGCATTCCCGAAAAAAAATATGCACCTTTTATTCCCCGCAAACTGCAAGTTCTACCCAACGGTAAAGTCATAAACTCTGTATTACAAGGAACTACCTGTTGGTTTATTCCCAAACCCTTTAGTACCTGTCTTCACTGCGGTGTATTGCCCGACAGAAAGAAAAACGAATTTACCAAACTCTCTCGCCTAAGTAGTGAAGGGCGCAGTACCGCAACTACCCTACTTTGTCTTTCTAGCGTCAGTCGCCTCAAACAAGTTTTCACTGGCGAGAAAGCCAAAGCCGCAAAAATCCTCAGCTTTACTGATAACCGTCAGGATGCTTCATTACAGGCAGGACATTTCAATGATTTTGTCCAAACCAGTTTCTTGCGGGCAGCTTTGAATAGTGCCATGCAGGAAAATCAACAATTAACTCACAAAGCACTGGCGGCGGAAGTTGTCAAGAAAATGGGTCTATCTCAAGCAGACTATGCCCACCAAGTTTCCGAATTTGGTATTGGTAAACGCAGGAATGAAGAAGCTTTTAGCAATTTAATTGAATATCGGCTATACGAAGATTTACGTCGCGGTTGGCGAATTGTTCAACCTAATCTAGAACAATGCGGTTTATTAACGATAGAATACGCTGAACTATTAGCAACTTGTGAAAATACTCAACTTTGGCAAAAATACCGTCATCCAATTTTACTGCAAGCCTCACCTGCACAAAGATATTTTGTCATTAAAACTTTTCTTGACCACCTGCGGAAAAAATTGGTAATTGATGCGGAACTTTTACAAAAGAATGGCATAGAACAACTGAAAAAGGAAGTATACCAAGCACTAAAAGATCCTTGGACAATTGATACTTTTGAATATTTACACGAAGCTGCTTGGGCAAGCCTCAATTCCACAGAAAGAAAAGGTAAATTAAGAACGATTAGACTGACATTTCGTAGTGACATCGGGCGCTTTATGCGTTCTCATCGGGCATGGAATTGGTTGCACAAACCGTTATCAGAGTCAGATTATAACGAATTAATTAATGCTCTAGTCAATGCTTTAGCAGATGCAGGTTATTTATACAAGAAGTCAGAAGAAGTCCAACTAAAAATTAATTCAATGGTTTGGGTGGTCTCAAAATTAAGTGAGATTCCCCCCGATCCTTTAACCTCCCGTCGCTTGCAGGGTAGCGAAAGAAATACTTCTGTCAATCATTTTTTTCAAGATTTCTACCAAACTAACGCCCATCAAATTAAAGCACTAGAAGGGCGAGAACATACCGGACAAGTCAAAAACGAAAAACGCCAGCAACGAGAAGATGAATTCCGTCATGGCAAATTAGCAGCTTTATTTTGTTCCCCAACAATGGAATTGGGGATAGACATTTCCGACCTCAGCGTTGTTCATCTGCGGAATGTTCCCCCCAGCCCAGCTAACTACGCCCAACGCAGTGGTCGCGCTGGCAGAAGCGGACAGGAAGCTTTAGTAATTACTTATGCCTCCATTGGTAGCGGTCACGACCAATATTTCTTTAAACGTCAAAGTCAAATGGTGGCTGGTATCGTCGCCCCACCCAAATTAGAACTAGCCAACCAGGATTTAATTACATCTCATGTGTATTCAATTTGGCTGGCACACACTGGCTTAAACTGGGAAAATTCCATGAACCAAATTCTGGAGTTAGATTCGCCAGACTGTCCGCTAAAACAAGATGTAAGTGAGAAAATCAAGCTGAGTCAGGAAAAATTAGCCAAATGTCTGGCAGCCACAAAACTAATTTTATCTGATATGTTCTGCCAGGACGACCTGAAGAAAACCTCTTGGTACTCGGAAAATTGGTTACAATTTACCCTAGAAAATGCACATAATGCGTTTAATCAAGCTGGCGATCGCTGGCGTAGACTATACAAAGATGCTATCGAACAATTAGAAACAGCCCGCAACACCATAAGTCGTTACACCAGGGGCTATGCTAACCAAGAAGAACGGGATATTGCTAAAGCCCAAGAAAAAGAAGCACTGCGGCAAATTGACTTGCTAGTAGGACAAGTCGAAAGCAACAGCAATAATCAGTTTGAATTTTACCCCTATCGCTACTTTGCTGCGGAAGGATTTTTACCAGGGTTTAACTTCCCCCGTTTACCAGTCCGGGCATTTATTCCCACAGACGAAGGCGGCGAATTTATTTCCCGCCCCCGTAGCGTTGCTTTGAGAGAATTTGCCCCAAGTAATATTATTTACTATGAGGGTAGTAAATTTATGGTGGCTAAAACCAAAATGCCTGTTGGTGGTGCTGATTATCTCCGGGTAAATGTCTGCTTTAAATGCGGTTATTTCCATGAAGGGATAGCCAGTAACCGCGACACTTGTGAGAACTGCGGTGCAAAACTTGTTGATAGTAACAATGATAAGGCTTTACTTACTCGCTTATTATCAATGGAAACTGCGATCGCCTGGAGACGAGAACGGATTACCTGCGATGAAGAAGAACGCCTGAAGTCTGGTTACAACATCACCACCCACTTCCGATACGATCAGCAAAAACGCCAATCAGCCACAGTAAAAACCATCGATGGCACAGAATTACTTCGATTAACCTATAGCCCTACAGCAGACATCTGGCACATCAATCGCGGACTTAACAAGAAAAAAAGCGAGGAACGAGGATTTAAACTCGATATCAAAACTGGTATTTGGGGCGACTCTAAAAACGACTCGGCAAAAGATAGCATTCACACCGACGTTAACTTAATGGTGAACAACACCTGTAATATCCTAGTTGTGGAACCATTAAGTGTCCTCACAGACGACAGAGAAGCTTTTATTACCACCCTACAATACGCCTTAGAAACTGCCATCCAAGCAGTTTACAAATTAGAAGCCGACGAACTCGACTCCGAACGTTTGGGAGACGGTAAATATTTGCTGTTCTGGGAAGCTGCGGAAGGCGGTGCTGGTGTCCTTTCTCAACTTTTAGAAAACAGTAATGCTTTTGAGAAAATAGCCGATGCAGCTTTAGATATTTGCCATTTCCAAGAAACTAAAGATAGCTGTATCCAAGCTTGTTATGAATGCTTACTTTCTTACCGCAACCAATTCGACCATGCTTTGATAAATCGCCATCTCATCAAACCCTTACTTGATGAACTGCAAAAAAGTACAGTGCAGATAGAAGGAATATGTCGTGATGAACAGTATCAACAACTGCTGCAACAAACAGATCCAAATTCCCAATTTGAGCGCATAGTTTTAACAGCAATTTATCAAATGGGATATAAATTACCCGATACTGCACAAGAATTAATTCCAGAGGCGAACTGTAAGCCAGATTTTCTTTATAAGGACGATGGCATTGCTGTTTTCTGTGACGGTTCAGTTCATGACAGCCCTGAGAAACACAGACAAGACAAAATTGTGCGAGATAATCTTAAGCACAATACCACTTACCATGTCCTTGTCCTACGACATGATGAAGATTGGCAAACAGAGTTGACAAAACTAGCAAGTTTGTGAGTGGTTTTAGAGTGCGATCAGCAGTATTCACATCTCTAAGCTGAAGCAAATTTCAAAGACGTTTCTGACGCTTCGCCATTGTTGCAAAAGGCAAACAACTGTGAGTGAGGACATTCACCTTGTACCCAATCTGCAGGAATTGAGAAGGGAGTTTCACAGTTAGTACATTTGGTTAAGCTAAAAACCGACAGTTAATTTGTTACGAAACTAAAAAATTTTAGAACGACATACATTTTGTTATTATTTAAATTAAAGACAATTAAATTGTTAAATAAACAATAAAATTTTTTACATAATAAAAAATGCTGTAACCCTTATTTAGCAATGTTTTTAGTAGTTTTATTTTTGATGACATTATTTTGTTAAAACAACAAATAAAGTGTTATTCGACAATTTACAACCCTTTCTGTACTTAGCTTTGAAGGTTAAAGTGCAAATAGCTATATATTCTTGATTTTTAGAGTTGAAGGGAATTTTAAAATATTTGCGATCGCTGGCACTATGTTTACTCACACTCTTTATCAGGCTGAGTTTTCCAACTATTAGTCAAATCACAACAGAAAAATTTGCTCACTGGCTAGTTGATACTGCAAAGCCACAGCCGTTTGTGCTTGATGCACGCAGCCAAGCAGAGTATGCAGTCAGTCACATCAAAACATCTGTACGTATTGATCCTGTTAAACCCGACCTAACAGCACTCTCGAAAGTTTCACTAGATACACCAATCGTTGTATATTGCTCAGTTGGTTATCGTAGCGCCAAAGTTGCCCAAAACCTTCAAAGGGAAGGGTTTACACAAATTTTTAACTTGAGTGGTGGTCTCTTCCAATGGGCTAATGAAGAACGACCCATATTTAAAGATGATGAACAGCCAACCCAACTTGTACATCCTTATGATGCAATCTGGGGAAAACTGCTAAAAACTCGATACCATACTTAGAATTAATAAAATTACAGCAGTTTTCTTTTGTATGAAGTACAAAACCACGGGTTTGAGGCATGTTCGGGTGAGAGTTTGCCGTTTTCATCGTTTGGTTTCATGAGCCTGCCCCAAATGTCAACTGAGTTGCTATGGTCGTTTCTGTAGTATTTTTATATTCAAGCGAACTATGCAGATGTACAGAATCCATCTCCAGGATGATGTCTCAACATAGATTTTCAAAGCCCTAATTATTTTGGTTAGGCTGACAGTAACTCAATGAATTTAAAAGACAATTTAGATAAAACTAATAGTCACAATGAAAGACGCTATGACCTAGATTGGTTAAGGGTAATGGCGGTGCTGTTACTAATTTATTTTCATGCTGCCGCAGTTTTTTACCAAGGTGAATTGGGTGAGTTTTATATCCAAAATAATTCGCTAAGTTCTGCCCTTGGATGGTTTATTTTTTTTGTCCATCAGTGGCATATGCCTTTATTTTTTTTCATTGCGGGGTCTGCTACTTGGTTTTCTTTAAAGTTACGATCGCCCATACAGTATGTTAGCGATCGCTTTACAAGATTGTTGATTCCCTTCATATTTGGCACCTTGATATTAGTTCCCCCTCAGGTTTATTACAAGCTTCTCAGCCACCATGAATATTTAGGCTCATACATACAGTTTTATCCACAGTTTTTTTATGGGATTCGCCCTCAAGGTAATTTTGAATGGGCGCACCTTTGGTTTTTAATTTACTTATTTGTGATCTCTCTAGTTACTCTGCCATTATTATTATTCTTAAAAAAACAGACAAGTCAGCGCTGGTATTGTCAAATAGCAAATTTTCTAAGACAGCCAGGAGCTATTTTATTGCCTGCTTTACCATTAGCTGTAATTGAAGGTGCATTACGTCCTAAATGGTTTGGTTTTCAAAATCTCTACGATGACTGGGCCAATTTGTTACTGTATATTTCTTACTTTATCTATGGATTTATTTACTGTTCTGATGAAAGATTTAGGCAAGCAATTGAACAAAATCTCAAACTAATCCTGTTGATGTCAACAATTACTATGTCTGTTCTACTAGGATGGCAGGCAAGTGATATTCTTCCCGTGCGTAGTTACTCTTGGAAATATATTGCGTATCAAGTGTTTCGAGGGTTCAATTCTTGGTGTTGGGTAATTGCTTTAGTTGGATTATGTCAAAAATACCTAACAATTAATAACGGTTTCTTGCAATATACTTCCCAAGCTTCTTACCCATTTTATTTACTGCATCAAACAGTTTTGGTAGCACTAGCTTTTTATGTAGTGCAGTGGAATTTGGGGATAGCAGAAAAGTTTTTTATTGTTAGTAGTGGAAGTATTTTGCTAACAGGTGCTTTGTATGAGGTATTAATTAAACGCCTAAATATTACTCGTTTTCTATTTGGATTAAAACCAAGAGATATTAGATAGAAAGAATAAAAATCAACTTCTTGAAAATGTATGTCTCAAGTTTCGATTGTTATTCCTACTTTTAATGAAGCAGTTAGTTTAGAGCGCACCTTGTGCCAACTAACTTTATTAAAACCAGCGGTAAAAGAAGTAATAGTAGTAGATGGTGGTAGTGAAGATGATACAGTGGCGATCGCTAAACGAGTTTTGGAATCATTGAATCAACAATTAAATATGCAAGTTCTATGTTGCAATCGGCGTGGACGTGCAATTCAAATGAATTACGGAGCATTAGCTGCCACCGGAGAGATACTTTGTTTTCTCCATGCAGATACATGGATTCCTGATGATACTGTTGCTGTGATTCAAAACACCTTAGCAGAGCCTACTGTTGCTGGTGGAGGATTTATTTCTGTAATGACAGGCTCTCAAACTACTCGCTGGGGTATATCCTTGCATAACTACCTAAAAACTTACTATGCTCCGCTAGTATTTAGACCTCACTTGTTTTTTAAAGGATTGCGTCTGTTGTTTGGTGATCAAGTTATGTTCTGCCGTCAACGCGACTTTTGGGATTGCGGTGGATTTAATGAGGCATTACCAATCATGGAGGATGGAGATTTATGCCTGAGATTGGTGTCCAAAGGACGAATTGTTCTAGTTAATCGCATTGTTCAAAGTTCCGATCGCCGGGTGGCACGTTGGGGTAGCTGGAAAGCTACAGCAATTTACCTCTACATCGGAATTTTATGGGGAATTGGCGTTGATGCCAACTATCTCAAACAGTTTTATCAAGATATTCGCTGATTTAAGCTCCAGTCGTAATCCAGATAAGATATTGGTGTTGTAGCAGTCAATGGCACATCTATTTTCAAGTAAGAAGAGATGTATTCAGGGACGGAAGGCGCAACTTTTAAGAAATCTTGGCGATACCATTTAAAGATTTTATTACAGTAGAGAGTTTGACTATCAAAGTCATAACGAACTTTTTGGGGATTGTTAATAAAGCGATGAGCATCTTCATCTAACTGCTGAATAACTTGCTCAGGAAAATAAGCTCCCGAACGAAGTAAAGGACAACCGATAGAAGCACAAACAATTGCAAAATGAATTCGTGGTTCTTGCAACTCGTCTCTAAGAATTTGGTTCTCGATTTGAGCTAGACTGTAATGCTGACCAAAGATGGGATAAACTCGACGCTGGAAGAACCATAAAAAAGCCAACCAATTAGGAACCCCGAAAATTTTTGGCAGAATCGAGTCTAGTGGGTATATTTCTAAAATACTGGAAATAGTCAAAGCATTGTAGAGGTTAATCCACAATGCTAATTTCTCCAGAGTATTGGTGTGAGATTTGAGTGGAGATTTTGTTTGGCTTGACAACCACTGAGCTAGAACTTGGGGTTGCTCTATTTTCCAAGCGACATAGTTTACACAACCTTCAGGATCAACATATTGACGCAATAGCTTATCCCAAGGTTCAAAATCAATCATACAATATCGTCATAAGCTACTAAACTTTGCTGTCGCCCTAGTACCAGCGTTGCACTCAATGCGTTTATATTAGTAACCGTGTCAACCTGGATTAATAGTGATTGTAACAAACCAATAGCTTCCTCATCTCGTTGAGGTCAGTATCATCATAGACTACAGAGCGATCGCCATACTCAACAGTAACTTCTTGCTCCTCAGTATCAATGCCAGATGAGGATTACTTATCTCGTTATTTCTTTATCAACTTCAAATATTCTACTAATTGTTATGATACAGTCCTAGAGTAAAAGCGATCGCAGAGGTAAATCATGGATTTTGTGAGTTATTATTACCTAAATATTTAGCTTTTAATTCTTCTAACTCTTGATCTATTTGGCTTTTACTTGCAGGCTGAGATGTTGGATTTGGTGGCTGGATTTGTTTTGGTTGAGATTTTCCACCCATAAATTGAGTTTTTAATTCTTCTAGTTCTAAATCAATTTGGCTGGGTGTGTTGCTGACAGATGTAGGCGGTAATGTAGGTGATGACTGAATATTGGGTTTTGCAGATATCGGTGGCTTGTTAGATACTGGCGACTGTGTATTTAATTCGTGCAGAACTTCATCTACGGTTTGATAACGTCTAGCTGGGATACTTTCGAGCATTTTATTGAGAATGCGGCTCAAATGTTGACTCACAGGAATAGTTAAATATTGCTGCCAAACCCAAGTATCATTATTGGTATCATAAGAGTCGAAGGGCGATCGCCCAGTTAATAAGTTAATACAAGTAGCGCCTAAACTATAAATATCACTGGCAAAAGTGGCTCTACCTCTGATTTGTTCAGGAGCAACATATTCAGGACTACCAATACTAGTACCGGTTTGATTTAAGGCTACGCCAGTTGCAGATTTAGCAGCACCAAAATCTACTAAAACTAGTTTGCGATCGCTCTCACGTAAAATAATATTTTCCGGTTTAATATCGCGGTGGATAACTTGTCTGGCATGACAAAATTGCAATACTAATAATAAATCATTCAATAATTGGTAAATCTGCGTTTCACTAAAAGTTCCATTTTGTGCTAATTCCTGCGCTAAATTTAGCCCATTGATAAATTCTTGGACTAAATACTGGCGATCATCTTGTGTAAAATATGCAAGGAGTTCAGGAATTTGCGGATGTTTACCCAATTCATCCAACTGCACTGCTTCTTGGTTAAATAACTCCACAGCTTTTTTGACTGTGTTTGTGCCTTGGGCTTGAGGATAAAATTGCTTAATTACGCAACGTGGTTTTGAAGGTTTATCTTCATCTACAGCCAAAAAAGTTCTGCCAAAACCACCTTGTCCTATCGGCCTAATGGCACGGTAGCGTTCCTTTAGGAGCAACTTAGAACCACAAGTCGTGCAGAACTTCACATCAGCAGGATTTTCAGGCTTGGGACACCGGGGATTAAGACAGTAGCTCATGCATGTTGTAAACTGAAGGATACGTGTCTTTATTGTCCCTTTTCCTTGGCAGAAGAGTGTTAATTGCTAAATGCTATTTCGATTCTTTCTTCTAAAAATTTAATGTAATTTAAATGTTTACATCTGTAAAGACCAGGACTTACGCAACTGGCACACCTATCCCCTGGTATAAGAGTCAAGAGTCAACCCTTTGGCTATGCTCAGGGCAAGCAGTCAAGGGGAGCCAGCAAGTTAGGGCGGGTTTCCCGACAGCCGCGCGACTGGCGTTCAAAAATCAGCGTTTTTTGGACTTTTGACTATTGACTTTTGACCGAAGAGGCAGAGGGGCAGGAAGAACAAAACCCTCTGCCACATGCACAAAGCGTCAATTTTGCCAGCCCCTACTTTCAAGTATGGGGTTTCCCCTCTGCCTCTTGTTGACAACCCAAACGAAAAAATTATGACACCTGCGTAAGTCCTAAAGACTTAATTTCGATTCAGGGACATCTTTTGAAGATTCTATGCAGCTTTTTCCTCTGCATTCAACACCTGCAACCAATTAACCAGCTTTTGACGTTGCACCTCACTTACCTGAATGCTTGCCGAGCGTAGCGCCCGTCTGGGGAAGATTGCCCGTAAGTCAGCTACCATTTCTAGAGTTTCACAAGCCTCTAAACATTCGGCAATGTAATCAGTTGATTCAATTATCAACCATTCTGGAGTCGCTTCCAAGTCGCAAATGTGATACTTCATAGTTTGATTTTTGGACTAAGCGATGCCTGCGGCGGGCTGCGCCATTCTTAGAGGTTGTTTTAAAAGTCGATAAGGAAACTAAAAACCCCTCTCCAAACCTCTCCCCGCAACGGAGAGAGGCTTTGAAACCCCCATTCCCTCGTAGGGAAGGGGGGCAGGGGGGTTAGGTTTTTGAGATTCCGATGTTAACAATCAGACTTCTCAGACATCCTCTTATTGTATTACATATCTTGTTGATATATCTTTAATAATTCTGGTATGTGATCGTAGCCATCAACACCAATAATCGCCATGATTTTAGGACGGTGTTGCTGTAACATATTTTGCAAGGCTTCTTTCCCTATTTGTCCTTGCAAAATTGTTAGTAAGCCTGCTGGTTGCCGCCATTCAATAGAGGCAATTTGCTCTAAAAGATACATTCCCAAACTACCAGTGTAAATGGCTTTTTCGGTATTTTGCAGATGATAATAAGCTTCGGCTAAATATGCTAAATTTCGTCCTTGAAGATACAAATCTCCACAAGTTTGTGCTGTTTTAAAACCGTCTTCTAAATATTTAATCGCAGTTGACGCTTCGCCAATCACGAGATAAGCAATACCTAAACTACTTAAACACAAGGCTTTACTTTGAATATCTCCTAATCTTTCTATTAACTTTAAACCTTGTTCTAAATAATTAATTGGCATTTCATAGGTTTCTGATTCAACTTGTTCTAGTTGTTGCGCCTGCATAACTTCGCTGTAACCCAAATTCACTAGGGCGTTGGCTTCGCCTGTACGATCGCCTGCTTGCCGACTCAAGATTAATGCTCGTTGGCTATAATTAATCGCCTCGCCATAATCTTTTTCTTGGACGTAGGAGCGGCTGAGGTGGTTGAGATTGGCAATTTCACAAGGGCGATCGCCTGCATTTCTGGCTATATCTAATGCTTGCAGATGAAAATTAATCGAACGTTGATACTGCCCTAAAGCACGTTGGGAATAACCTAAAAGTGTCAAAATCCTGGCTTTTTCTTGGGTTCCTTCAATTTGCCGTAATGGTTCATCTAAATAATCTAAAGCGTTTCTTAGATAACTGCCCGAAAAGGAAGCAAATATTCCACCATAAAGAGGAAAATATGGGCGTTGGGCAAAGTTTCGCAGAATTTGCAGCATGATTTGCGAACCACCGTTACCATATACTGCCGCAGTGTTACCAAAACCACTAGCTAACTGACTCCAAATAACTGCAAAGGTCAAAAACGTAGAAATTGATAATTTTGAACCTGCTTGCACATTATATGGTTGTTGGTCAAACCAGTTAACTAACCCACGTTGTAAATACTGTAAAATCAACGCCATTTCTACCCAGTCACTCAGGGTAACACTGCGTTGCTGTTCGGCAAATTCAATTGCTGATTGTTCCAACGCTAGACTACGAAACAATCTTTGCGGAAACTCGCTCTCTACTTTCTTTGCCCAAGTTGCCCAAGGGCCGTTTTCTCCAGGTACACCACCAAATCCCAGTTCTCGATTTTGCTCATACATCCAACTGATCAAGTTATCTTGGAGTCTTTGCCAAGCAGCCAAACCACGGGTAATGCCTTGTGATATTTGTGCTATATCAGCATCTACTTGGGCAAATTGTTGTAAAGCTTTGGCTAACTGTTGTAATTGTGATGAATTGAGCGGTTGCTTTTGATTGGGGTCAGTGAAACGCAATAATGTAGCTAGGCGTTCATCGGCTGAGGCTGTGGTAATTTCTCTGACTGCCAAAGCGATCGCTTCTATGGCTTTATTTTGTTCTGCATAACGCTGCCATTGACTTTGAATTGTCTTAATTGCTCTGAGACTGCGATTAGCTTTAGCTTTCTTGAGTTCATCCTGTTCACTATCCACTTGACTTTGGATGGTAGTGGAGCGATCGCTCAACGCTAACTCAAAAATTTCCCCAGTTCCCGATGTTATACCTTTTTGCAACATTTGGTACACCATCTCCACAGAGCTAATTTTGCCCTGGAGGGTGAGTTGCACAATTTCGTCAATTAAGGCGAGGTAGCGATCGCGCAATGGCAGAGAGTCTGACACTTTGGCTATTAGAGAACGTCACATTAATTCCTATTCTAATGTTAGGAAAGAGAGTATGAAATTTTAAATTAATTGAACCATAAGTAAGTCGTGGGGAAATTTCATAAGTATGTAACAAACAATTAAGCAGAAGAATAGACTTGTCCGAAAACTCCAAAGCCAGACTGCTCAAAGCTTTGAGACAAAACTTTGATATATGCATCAAAACGTGATTACAAGGGGTTGAGATAGTTAGTGATAGTTTAGAGGCATAAAAATAAACTCCTACTTTTTCAAATTTTAGATTTATTTCTAGTACTAAGTCGGTAAAACCAAACTACCAATTCTCCATCTAACTAACCCACAGACTGTTAAAATAATCTGCTCATACGTCTCAAGCTTTAAGCGAAATCTTTGTGAGGATATCCGGAATATTTTAAGCAATCGAATCAAATGTTCAATGAATATCCGATTACTAGACAAAGCCGGATTTTCATCTTTTTGCTGTTGACTTAATTCTCGTTTTGGTTTTTTCTTATGAGGAGTTGTAATGTTTTCGCCTCCTGGAAATCCTTGATCACCCGCAAAAGGTTGCGACTTATCAAATTTTTCTTGAGACTTACGAAACAAATTTATATCGGCTGTTGGCCCAGGAACGCCCACTTCTACCTCAACAATATCTTTTCCTTCTGGCATCCCAATCATTTGGCTTTTCAAAGTATGTTGTCTTTGCTTACCGGAAAAATATTTTTGTTGTTCTTTTTGGTCAGAATGTCTATATATTGGCTGTTCCAGGCTATCGACCAATAGCCTAAAATTAGTTAACACTTCTTGAACAAATAGTAAATCGCTCTCATTATTTGAGACTTGTTCTCATAAACTGGAAGGGAAGATATCTCGCAGAATTGGTATCCAATAATGAAAAGTATCGTTGGCTTCTGTCTTAGATACGCCCAACAACATTCCTAATACTTGAAATGTCGGCATCTGCCTCAAATAAAATAGGCATAAACAGACTTGTTCTTGGATTGATAACAATTCTTGGCGACCTCCCCCAGCCGCCTTAATTCTTATTTTTCGACTTGGGAGTTCAGTTTTAATTCTGTCGTGCCGTTTTCTGGCAAATTTTAATAGGGATTGTAATTGTTCGTAACTAATCCCTAAAATTTGTTTTGTTCTATGGGGATACTTTTGGCTCTAATCAAAAACCATAACTTATTGGGAAAATGGTAGACGCTCATTTCAACGTTTTACCATTTTTCTTTCCCTAAGTTAATATTTCGGACAAGTCTATTCAGCCGATATTGTCCCTCCAGCTTGAAAAACTTGCTCGACAGTTAAATTCAACTCAGGGAAAGTTGGTGATTGGATACGTTGCCCTTGGCGGAATTTATTAATCTGATATTCACCATCTTCCAAACAGCAAACTAAAATAGTTGGTTGTTTGGGCTTGCCGATATACTCTCTACCACCCAATGCAGCATAGTCCACAATCCAGTATTCAGGAATGCCCATTTCCTCATAGTCTGCATATTTTTTGTAATAATCATCACGCCAGTTGGTACTTACCACTTCAACTACTAGAGGAATAGATGCTGCTTGACTCACAGTTGATTTCTTTTTCCAGAGTGGTTCATTGATTAAATTAGGCTGATTCAATAAAAGAATATCTGGTGAATAAGCTGATTCACCTGGCAACGGTTTAACAAAAACTGTTTTTGGGATAAGATAAGGTAAATTTAATCGATCTGATTCCACACTTAGTTTTCTCACTAAAAATCCCACAATCTCTTCATGATCGCCTGTTGGGGGTGGCATCTCAACTATTACTCCATCGTGTAATTCGTAGAGTTTACCTGAGTCATCTGGATATCTGGCAACGAATTCATTGAATGTAACTAGTTTGCTTGGGGCTTGAGTCATGTATTAATTATTTAATCCTTTATTTCCGCATATTAAACATTTTAATGCTGGTGGAAAGCAGAATTAAGCTTAATTACTTTTTCTCAATCTAATTTTTAGGTTGTGATTCAGCAGATATTGTCCCTCTGGCTGGAAAAACTTGCTCGACAGTTAAATTCAACTCAGGGAAAGTTAGTGATTGGATACGTTGCCCTTGGCGGAATTTATTAATCTGATATTCACCATCTTCCAAACAGCAAACTAAAATAGTTGGTTGTTTGGGCTTGCCGATATACTCTCTACCACCCAATGCAGCATAGTCCACAATCCAGTATTCAGGAATGCCCATTTCCTCATAGTCTGCATATTTCTTGTGATAATCATCACGCCAGTTGGTACTTACCACTTCAACTACTAGAGGAATAGATGCTGCTTGACTCACAGTTGATTTCTTTTTCCAGAGTGGTTCATTGATCAAATTTGGGAGATTTAGTAGTAACACATCTGGGGAGTAAGCAGATTCATTTTCCAGTGGTTTGACTATTACAGTTTTGGGGATACCATAAGGTAGGCTGCGGCGACTATACTCTAAAGTAAATTGCTGAACTAAAAAAACGATAATAGCTTCATGGTCGCCTGTTGGTTGTGGCATCTCAACTATCACTCCATCGTGTAATTCGTAGAGTTTACCTGAGTCATCTGGATATCTGGCAACGAATTCATTGAATGTAACTAGTTTGCTTGGGGCTTGAGTCATGTATTAATTATTTAATCCTTTATTTCCGCATATTAAACATTTTAATGCTGGTGGAAAGCAGAATTAAGCTTAATTACTTTTTCTCAATCTAATTTTTAGGTTGTGATTCAGCAGATATTGTCCCTCTGGCTGGAAAAACTTGCTCGACAGTTAAATTCAACTCAGGGAAAGTTAGTGATTGGATGCGATCGCTTTCTCTAAACTTGTTAATCGTCTACTATTTAATATTTACTTAAGGGACGCGGCACTATTTTCCGCGTCCCTCTCGCCGCAGTTGTTAGGCAAACTCGTCTTGAACCTTGTCTAGCCAAATTTGCGGATTCTTGCTGATTAGCGACGCTCGCCAGCCGACTGAGTATTTGTAGGCCGCCAGGCCTCATCGGTGGAATAAGGAAGTGCCTTGCCGTCCAAGATGATGCGAATGCGCCGTTCGCCGTGGCTTCCCTTCGTCTCCTCTACATTGATCGTGAAGTCTATCGCTGACAGGATTGCATCTCCGAAGCGCTCGTTCATCCAGCGTTGAAGTGTAGGTGCATACACATCGATCGCTTCATGAAGGCGGTAAATCGCCCCAGCGTTCCACCGCACTGGTGGAACACGCAGCGGGTTCAACGTTCCCGCCTTCAGCGTCAGCTGCTTTTCTAGGCACTCCTGTGTGGGTGTCTCCAAGGGTGCTTGACCAGTTAGTAATGCACCGATGCGGACAGGCAGGAGGTTGCAGGCTTTTCCGAGAGCCTCAAGTGTTAGTCCTTTATTCTTGGCTGCCTGGTTCGCTGTGTCGAGAACCTGTTTACGCTCCTGATAGCTTGCCTCCGCGAGTGCATCCACTACACTACTCTTGATTTCTGCTAGTGCTGGCGTGGCCGTTAACGCGAGAACGACAGAGATACCAACAACTCCATACGTGCGAAACCCAATATACTTCATTTTTTCCTCACTATTTACCATACGGAATATTCCCGTATATCTGCTTTAGCGATTCAGGTATAAAAAGGCTTGCAAGCTTTTTCTTTATAGAACAATATCAAGAAATGCTCTGGATATTGTCAATGTTCAACTTTTATACAGAATTTTTCCATACAGTTACCTGATTTTGGACATCCGTGAGAGATTAGAATGATTCCACATTTGTCAAGGGGTGCTACAAAAGTTATCAAACGCAGGTTTGATTGCGCTTTTATTTTCCCTATCACCTGATTAACTGCGCTGCCGAATTAAAAAACTGACGACACAATCCCCTTGTAACTAAGATTGTTGTTAGTAAGTTGGCAACAGCAACCATAAAGACAATCAAAATTTCGTAAGAAACAGCATCTAAAGGGTTGACTCCCCCTAATAATTGTCCAGCGGTGATGCTGGGAAGAGTAGCCATACCAATGAGCATCATTTGATTAATAGTGGGAAGCAATGCGGCGCGAATGGCTTCTCGGCGGTACTGACTTACTGCTTGTTGCACAGTTGCGCCTAAACTCAAGTGAGTTTCGATTTCTCCAGAAGAATTATTTATTGTACTAACTAAACGTTCGCCAGCGATCGCAGCTGCATTCATTGCATTACCGATGATCATCCCAGCCAACGGAATCATATATTGTGCTTCAAACCATCTGTCTGGTTGCAGAATCAACAAGTTAGTGTACAAAAGTGTGCAAGCGGTACTAACTAAAATTGCTCCCCAAACCACAGGTAATACCAAGGGAATTTTCTGGCTGATCCGATTTCGGGCAACAACTGCCCCCAATGTCAGCATAATTGCTAAAATCCCCAAAACCGCCCAAGGGTTATTCACGGCAAAGATGAAGTCGAAAACGTATCCCAATACGAGCAGCTGTAAGATGGTTCTGCCAGCGGCAATTGCCAAATTTAATTCTAATCCTAATTTTTCCCAGGCAGATAAACCAATGGCGATCGCTATTAATCCCACAGCAAAGGCTAAATCAACTAAATCTAGTTTGATTAAATCCTGCACAGTTTTTCCACCTCCTGGGATTGTCTGATCACAACAGCTTACATATTCAGAGTTTTAATTTCAATTGTTGAATCTTGCTTGGTATCACAAAGTGTTGAGTATAAACATCTGACAACCGCCAATTGCGAAACAATAAATTGTATCAATCTCATAAAATGACTTTCCACAAGCCTTTTCTATTGACACTTTTTCTAAGTGTCCCAATTACGAATTAAAATTACGAATTACGAATTAGTATGATATTTTTACCCATACAATAATTTCAGTAATAACCCTTTTTGATGCGTATCCGGGGCGACAGTCTATTTATCAGCTTCTTGGTGTCAAAGTCAAGTAGCCAAAATACACTGTCGAAGTGCATCCTTTGTATCTTCAGATAACATAAAAACTCATGTTCCAAAGCGTAAATTCTGTTCCTGCCTTTGATATCAAGCAGCAATACGTCACTATCGAAGCAGAAGTGAGTGCAGCTGTGCTAGAAGTTTTGGCTTCTGGGCGTTATATTGGCGGCCCGATAATTGAAAGTTTTGAGCAACAATTTGCTGCCTATCATGGTGTTACTAATTGTATAGCTTGTAACTCTGGAACTGATGCGCTCTACTTAGCGCTGCGAGCTTTAGAAATTGGTGCAGGCGATGAGGTAATTACTACACCGTTTACCTTTATTGCTACGGCTGAGGTGATCAGTGCTGTAGGAGCCAAGCCTGTTTTTGTAGATATAGACATTAATACATTTAACTTGGATTTGCAGCAAATAGCTGGGGCGGTAACACCTAAAACTAAAGCAATTATTCCGGTGCATTTATTTGGACAGCCTGTGGATATGACAGCGCTAATGGCGATCGCTCATACTCACAATTTAGCAGTAATCGAGGACTGCGCTCAATCTACAGGTGCGATTTGGGATAATCAAAAAGTTGGCAGCATTGGGCATATTGGTTGCTTTAGTTTTTACCCCACCAAAAATCTCGGTGGTTGTGGCGACGGCGGGGCAATCACAACTAATGATCCAGAATTAGCTACGAAGATGCGGGTAATTAAGGAGCATGGGCAAATAAATCGCTATTCTTACGAAGAAATTGGTGTAAATAGTCGCTTAGATGCGATTCAAGCAGCGATTCTGCAAATTAAGCTGCGTTATCTCGATAATTGGAATCAACAAAGACAAGCGATCGCATCTTATTACCAGCAGTTTCTCAATCAAATTCCTGGGATTATTGTACCTGAAGAACTCCCTGGCGGCGTAAGTGTATGGAATCAATACACAATTCGCATATTAAGTGAAGCCCGAAATGGTGCTAGTGCTTCACATCGAGACTGGGTGCGGAATCAATTACAAGAAAGAGGTGTAAATTCAATGGTTTACTACCCTTACCCACTGCATTTACAGCCAGTTTATCAACATTTAGGCTACACACCAGGACAATTGCCAGTAACCGAGCAAACCTGTCATGAGGTTTTATCTTTGCCGATGTTCCCGGAACTCACAATCCAGCAACAAGATCAGGTGATTTACGCGCTGAAGGATTGTTTGGTGTAAAAAAGGATGAAGTGTGAAGGATGAAGTATGAAACATTTGTTTTAAGTTTTAGCCTTCAACCTTCATCCTCCCCTTAACAATTAAACAATCGCGCGGCTGTTTGCAGTTGCCAAAGCTTCGACTAACCCACGCACAGCAGCAATCATGGCGACTTCGCTGTTGAGTTGGTTGATCGCAGAACCGACCCCAACACCAGCAGCACCAGCAGCAATAGCTAAGGGTGCTGTGACGTTAGAAATGCCGGAAGCGCACAATACTGGAACTGATACAGCGCCAGAAATTTCATAAGCTGCTGCCAAGGTAGGAGCAGCTTTTTCAATTAATCCCAAAGTGCCAGAGTGTGCAGGTTGGCTACTTGTACCGCCTTCAGTTTGGATAATATTAGCACCAGCTTTCACTAGTTCTTCTGCCAGCTGTACTTGTTGATCTAGTTCCAGGATGTGGGGAACTGTGACAGATAAGGTGATTTCTGGTAAAAGTGCGCGGGTTTGGTGAGTCAGCGCTAATACTTCCTCAGCCTCAAATCTGCGTCCTTGAGTGTAGAAGGAATCGAAATTACCAATTTCAATCAAATCTGCGCCAGCTGCCACAGCTTGGACAAATTTTTCTGGTTCAACTGCTGATACACAAACTGGTAAATTAATCAAGCTTTTTGCCATTGCGACTATTGCCGGATCAGCGGCGATATCAACAAACGTCGCACCACCAATTTCAGCAGCTTTAATAGTAGCAGCCACGCGATCGCTCTCAAAGTTATTCAAACCACTAATTACTTTCAGGACACGGCGGTTGGTAATTGCACGTTGCAGTGCAGAATGTATTGTCATAGTTCGTCTTTTGCAGCTATGAAGGTAGGAATATTTTTACACTACTCAGCGTTTGCTGCTAGGGGGTAGTAAGTTGTTAAACCCTTAATTTACACGTTGAGACTGGAGGGGTGCAGGGGAGAGATTTTGAATAACAGCTTAACACAACAGAGATGTTACCGATACAGAACAAGATGTGTAAGGGTATAGAGGTGTGGGGAAAATTCCTTATTAGACCTCTTGCAAAAGTCATTATTCTCACATTTTCCTTTGCGTCTTTGCGTGAGGCAAAAAAATTTATGCAAGAAGTCTATTCTTCCTACACCCAATTTCAACAACTAACTTTTGTGCGTAAGTCCTGATAAAAATAGAGACGCGATCGCTCACGCCTCTATCTAGTTTACAGTGTAAAACACTACCACCAAATCCGATTACCATTTTCGTCAACCCTGGCTTGACGAATTACATCTGAAATCTCTTCAGCATCTTTCACGTGGTGCAGTGCCTTTTTTTCACCGTTGGGTTCTTCCACAACGAAGTAAGTAGGAACCGTAATATGATCGCCTGTGATGTCGGGTGAATCGACAGCAACCTGTTTTGCCTTCTCTTCAACAGATTCAGGTTTATCAGAGATTCTGTCTCCAGGATTTGCCGTTAAGTTTCTTTCTTTAGCTGTTGGTTCTTCGCGTGAATGCCAATCTTTGCTTACAGGCTGCTCAATTTCTGGTTGATTATTGTCTGGTTGATTATTTTGATTTTCTAGTTCTTTAGTCATGGCTATTTCACAAATTAAATCTAGGTATTTACTAACTTAATTTATAAAATTAAAGCCACGATGAAGTCTTTCCTCAGAGAGAGTTTCTGATGAAATCAAAAGTTAGATATCTGAAGTTATATATTAGCTTTTACAAACAGATATTACCTCTGACTTCAGAAATAGCAAAATAATTCATAATCATTACTTACCCGCAGCCTCTTTCTGTTTAACTTCTGTCTTTTTAATTAATTGAAATGGCGTATATTTACCTCCCAAAGCTTCGACAATGGCGCGAGTATTTGCCTCCATCATTTTGATGTATGTTTCTCCATCACTGCCTTTTGTACCAATTGAATCAGAGTAGAGTTGATGCTGGGCTAGTTTCACGCCGGCTTCTTGAGCTACAGTTTTAATTAAAGTTGGATTAATTGTAGTTTCAGCAAAAATTGCTGGTACACCCGTCTTTTTAATTGATTCAACCAATCGCTGTACAGTTTGAGCGCTTGGTTGTTCTTCGGTGCTAATGCCAATTAAAGTGCCGGCGATCGCTATTTTGTAGGCACGTCCATAATATTGAAAGGCATCGTGGGTTGTAACTAGTCGGCGTTTATCGGGTGGAATAGTTTGAATCTGTTGATTTATCCATGTATGCAATTGTTTTAATTCATTAGTTAGTTGTGCTGCGTTTTGCGTAAATTTTTCTCTATCTTCTGGTGATAATTCCACCAACGCATCTCGAATCGCGTTTACCATTGCAACCACATTTTCGGCGCTACCCCAAACGTGGGGGTCTGGCACAATTTCACCTTTACCTTTATCTAATTCCAATGGTTTCACTACTTCCCCCACGGCTACTTTACGTCCTTTTCCTGTTGCATTCATTAACTTAATTAATCCTGGTTCCAAGTTGTAGCCGTTATATAAAATTAAGTCTGCTTCTTCCAAAAACCGACTATCTGCTGGAACTGGTTCGTAAACATGAGGATCAGCACCAGGCTGAAGTATTCCTTTGAGTTTAATTTCGTTGCCACCTACCTCTTGGCTTAAGTCCGCAATGATCGTGCTAGTGGCAACAACCGACGGTTTATCATCACCTTTGGCAGTGTTAGAGTTGGCATTGTTTTGACTACAACTAAATAAAGCCAATGGCAAAAGCATTCCCAGGCAAAGCTGAGAAAAGAAGCGAAAACTAACTTTTTTCTGTCTGGGGATTGTTGGATTATCGGAGACGCACGACCTCTCCCTCTCAAGTATTAGACTCATTTATCTTTGATATTACTGCTAATTATAGATTTTTTCATATTTTTCTCATTTTTATAGTAAGCTCAATTAATAAATATGAAAACATAGTTATGGAAAACGTTTCTTTTTACACAAAATTGAGCCAATCTCCAAAAAAGGTAGGAGAAAGCCCCGCATCATTGATCAAAGCTATTGATATGGATTCCACAACCGCAATTTCTATAGCGCATTTGGGTGTACACTACCGGACTCAAGAAGCCTTGAGAGATATTAACTGTGTGATCAAACCAGGAAGATTGACAGGGATTTTCGGCCCGAATGGTGCTGGCAAAAGTACGCTGATGAAAGCAATGTTGGGCTTGGTTCCTGTAACAAGTGGTGTGGTGATGTACCAAAGTCAACCTTTGATGCAACAAAGGTCAAAAGTCGCCTATGTACCACAACGTAGCCAAATTGATTGGACTTATCCCGCCACAGTCTGGGATGTAGTGATGATGGGACGGATAAAAAAAACAGGCTGGTTGCGTAGCTTTTCCGGAGTTAGTCGTCAAATAGCAAACAGCGCCCTAGAAAGAGTGGGGATGAGTGAATTTCGCGATCGCCCTATCGGACAATTATCAGGAGGACAACAACAACGAGTCTTTCTAGCCCGTGCATTGACACAGCAAGCAGACATCTTCTGTTTTGATGAACCATTGGTAGGTATTGATCAAAAAACCCAATCAGTAATTTTTGAAGTCTTCCACGAACTCGCCGCCGAAAACAAAATCGTGCTAGTTGTCAACCACGACTTAGGCGAATCCATCACCCACTTCGATGACTTGATTTTACTCAACCGCGAATTAGTGGCTACAGGTTCAAGACAACAGGTACTTACAGAACAAAATCTACATCTTGCTTACGGCGGTAAAGTCATATATTTCTCTGATGCAGCTTAACAACTTTTTATCTCCTCTGCGCCTCTGCGGTTCGTTTAAATATATATGCTAGAAGTACTAATTGAGCCATTGCAATATGGCTTTATGCAGCGATCGCTTGTGATTGCGATTTTAGTTGGTTTGTTGTGTGCAGTTGTGGGCAGCTACTTAATGGTGCAACGACTAGCACTCTTAGGCGATGCTATTAGTCATTCTGTTTTACCAGGATTAGCGATCGCCTTTATGTTAGGCGCAAATATATTTGTTGGCGCATTTATTGCCGGAGTTGTGAGTACAATGGCGATCGCTTGGATTAGGACGCGATCGCCTATCAAAGAAGATGCTGCAATGGGCATAGTTTTTTCAGCATTCTTTGCCCTTGGTATTACCTTAATTACAGTTGTTCAAAAAGATAATAAAATCGACCTGAATCACTTTCTTTTTGGTAACATTCTCGGTGTTACCGTTGACGAAGTAAGAGATACAGCAATCATCGCCACGATTGTTTTAGTAGTAGTTGTTTTAATCTACAAAGAACTTTTATTTTACACCTTTGACCCTTTAGGCGCTCAAGCCGCAGGTTTGCCAGTCAATCGGCTTAACTTTGGCTTGATGTTGTTGATTGCTTTAACGATTGTCGCCAGTATGAAAGCAGTTGGCGTAATTTTAGTATTATCACTATTAATTACACCAGGTGCGACAGCTTATTTATTAGTGAAACGCTTACACGAAGTGATGATTTTAGGTGCGGTAATTGGCGTATTTTCGAGTATTAGTGGGATGTATCTCAGTTACTTTTATAATTTACCTTCCGGCCCTGCCATTGTTTTGGTAGTATCTGGATTGTTTATTTTGGCATTGTTATTTAGTCCGAAACATGGAGTTTTAATGCCAAGTGTAAATCAGAAATAAGTTCGTGAGTTTTTTCAATGCAGAGGTACGCAAAGGTTAACGAGGAGAAACGCAAAGCTTTTCTCAAGTAAGTTCAGGTAAACATAATTAGGGATTTCCAACAAATAGTTGTATATTTTTTTATTTGTAAGTCCCTTAAATATAAATGCTGACTTCTGCCTCTACTAATAAACATTTATTACTTCTTGGATAAACTTTTGCCAAACTTCATTAGGCAGCCAAATTTTTTCTAAATCTTGTTTAGCTGCTTCAGCATTTAAACCTTGATGTATCCGGCGAAAAAGATACATAAAAGCCGATACTCTCATATTAGCAGCGCAGTGGACAAAGATGTTTTTATCTGCGTTTGTTTCCATTACACCAAAAAACTTTGTCACATCTTTCAGAGTGGGATTTTCCCAAACTACAGGAATGTGTACATACTGCATTCCTTGAGATTCGACGATTTGTTTTTCATTAGATAAAGCATTACTTGATGTTGGTAACGCCAGATTAACTATTAATTGATAGCCTGCTGCTTTAATTGCAGCAAATTGTTCTGCGGTTGGTTGTCCAGAAGTCGCAATTCCATCTGAGAGTTGCAGGAAGTTATATATTTCTTGAAGATTTTTGTTAGACATAAATTGAATAGCTAGACTGATATGAGTCATTATTTCAGTCTAGCTGTGTATATTTAGGTTTTATTCAAGTTGTAAACTATCCTAGCTTAAAACATCGTCAATCTGTAAGCGCCGCGTTGGTTGGGATTACTAGAAGTCACAACTATATAATAAGTGCCATCTTCAGGTAATCTAGCTCGGTCAATGAGAACGCTGTATTTGCCATCGCGATCGCTATTAGTAGCAATTCTTTGTCCTTGAGAATTGAGTAAAACTATATAAGGCGAAAACTCTTCATTCACACTATCTACACGAATACTCACCAGCTGATTTTTTGTGCCTTGAAACTGAGAAATATTGTAGGGAGTGCCATTTTGTTTAAGTACAAAGTTTTGCGTAGTCAGTTCTCCTGATTCGTCTAAAATGTAGCTGGCTCTGTCATCTCTAATAGCCAGACTATAGCGGCCTGTATCTCCAGGGTTTTGGCTAGTGACGGCGATTGTATATGTACCCGCTACAGGTAATCGTGCAAAGATGAAAGCATCTTTATCTGTTTCTGTTGCCCCTCTTTTCAGAATGACATTATTATTAGGGTCGAGTAGCAACATATAAGGACGTAAATTTAAGTTGTTAGAACGTCTTTGATCTGCACTACCCAATAGCCGAATTTGAATGAGTTGGTTTTCTCTGCCCTCAAATTGGTAGAAATGATATGGTCTACCTTGAGATTGAAAATCTTTTTTATCTAAAATACCAAAGGCAATATCGACAAAGTTAATTTTTCTATAAGCAGGTGTTCCAGAGGAAGCAGCAGCTACACCCCTGGGATTTTGGTTTCTACCTCTACCTGAGTTATTGTTTGGTGTTTGTCTTCGTCTTGGAGTTGGCGATACCGAGCGATTTTGTGATGGTTGCGGTGTAGGGTTGGTTTCTCTGATTGGAGATTGTCTAGGAGTAGACCTTACAGGTGCTGGTTGCGGTGTGGTTTGTCTAGGAGTAGACCTCATAGGTGCTGGTTGTGGTGTGGGGTTAGTTTGTCTAGGAGTAGATCTAGCAGGTGCTGGTTGCGGTGTGGGATTGGTTTCTGTTGGTGTGGATTGTTCTGGAGTAGAATTAGTCGGTGCTGGTTGCACAGTTGGGTTAGTGTCTTCTGGTGGGACACGCGTCGGTAAAGGTGAATCAATAGATTGATTGCGCTGTGGAGTTACAGGCGGTTCTACAGCCGGAATTTGCTCAATACCTTGTTGTACTGCTTCTGGCTGTCGCTCATCTGGTGTTTTGGCAATTTGGAATTGTTTAGATGAGGGGATTTCTAAAGCGCTGATTGGCAGGATATGACTAGCGATCGCCATACAACTAACAGAAATAAATAAAGTCAAATTCAGCCTCAAGTAGGATTTTTGATTGTTTTTTCCTGCCATAGTTCACTCCTGGTTGTAATTATTCGTAATTTTTTCTGCCTGTAGATAGATACTTTTATTTAATGAATAATGGTGATAACAATCCAAATAAATTTTTCTTGGTTTCAGTCATTACTCAGCACTTTTGTGGTGATATATAGAGAACATACACTTTAGAAAAGATAAATTATCAACAGTATTTATAATACTACTGATAAGCAAGAAATTAGAATATTTTCAACTCCTAATCACTGAGATAGGTGTATATTAATTATTTAGTTACTATGAAACTTCTAGCAACTTCATAGCCAAATTATACGTCATCCTCTAACATAATATACAAACAGAAAATGGATTCCCAGTATGGTCTGCTGCTTGAATCCCGATTGCCCTGAGCCTGTGAATTCCAACGAAAACGAGTATTGTCAAAGTTGCAATACACCATTAGTAAGATTATTGAGAGGGCATTATCGTGTCATTAAAGTACTATCAGATGAAGGGGGATTTGGCAGAACCTATCTTGCGGAAGATGTAGATAAACTGCATGAATGGTGTGTTGTTAAACAATTTGCACCAAAAGTTCAGGAAGCTGGCGCTATCAAGAAAGCCATTGAATTATTTCAAGAAGAGGCCCAACGATTACAACATTTGGGAGAACATCCTCAAATACCTGCTTTATTAGCTTATTTTGAGCAAGATAATTATTTATTTTTAGTCCAACAATTTATTGATGGACAGAATTTACTACAGGAATTGCGGCAAGGAGTAACTTATAACGAAACTCAAGTTATTAGAGTTTTGCTAGATTTACTGCCTGTGCTGAAATTTATTCACGATCGCAGCGTAATTCATCGAGATATTAAACCACAAAACATTATTCGTCGTCGCAGTGATGGACAATTAGTATTAATTGATTTTGGCGCATCTAAGCAGCTTACAGCAACTGTCCATACTAAATTAGGAACCAGCATTGGTTCACATGGTTATACTCCCATAGAACAAATGCAGGATGGTCAAGCTTACCCAGCTAGTGATTTATATAGTTTGGCTGTAACTTGCTTTTATTTGCTGACAGGAAATTCACCATCAAAATTGTGGATGCAACAAGGCTATAGCTGGGTGAAAACTTGGCGACGATATCTACCGAGTACCGATAGAGGTAGGATAACCATAAGGCCAAAATTAGGTAAAGTTTTGGATAAACTGCTAACCACAGACATCCGACAACGTTATCAATCAGCTGATCAAGTCATCCAAGACTTGAAAAAACAGTCCTTATCATCTCCAACACCTACAAGCTTATTTGCAGCAGCGCCAACTTTACTCACAGTTCCAGCAACCCACCAAAGGCTATTCGCACTCAAACTCAACGACAAATTTCAAAAATTGTTGTTTGTCAATGTTGTCATTATATTGTTGGGATTAGGCGGAATTTGGTATTTTCAGTCATTCCCTAAGCTCAATACTACCGAAATATCCGAAAGTGCAGATCAACCGAAAACTTTCAAAGGTCATGCTAGTGATGTTAATTCTGTAGCTTTTGCTCCTAATAATCAAATTTTGGCTAGTGGTAGCGATGATAAAACAATCAAATTGTGGAATATAGCGACGGGGACAGAAATTCACACCCTCAAAGGACACTTTAAATGGATTTGGGCGATCGCATTCAATCCTGATGGTAAAATTCTCGCTAGTGGTAGTGCAGATAAAACAATCAAATTGTGGAATTTAACAACAACAGAAGAAATTCGCACCCTGACAGGACATACAGATGGCGTGGCGGCTGTTGCTTTTATTCCTGATGGTAAAACTTTGGCTAGTGGTAGCTTAGATAAGACAATCAAACTGTGGAACTTGGCTACTGGTAAGTTAATTCGCACACTTATCGGACATAACCAAGCAGTTGCAACCATAGCCTTCAGTCCCGACGGTAAAACTCTCGCTAGTGGTAGTTGGGATAAAACAATTAAACTCTGGAATGTGGCAACTGGTAAACAAATTCGCACTCTCGAAGGCCATTCGGAATTAATTCTTTCTCTAGCCTTCAGTCCTGATGGTAAAACTCTCGCTAGTGGGAGTAAAGATAAAACAATTAAACTCTGGGACTTAGCGACAGGAGAAACAATTCGCACCCTGAAACAGCATTCTGATAAAGTAAATTCTGTTGCTTATAGCAAAACTACCAACGGTATCATTCTGGCAAGTGGCAGTAGTGATAATACAATTAAATTGTGGAATCCGACGACTGGTAAAGAAATTCGCACATTAAAACGCGATTCTGGCTATATTTATTCTGTTGCTATTAGTGCAGATGGTAAAGCGATCGCTAGTGGTGGTAGTGCAGAAAACATCATCAAAATTTGGCCAATATCGCCGTAGAGACGCGAAATCTTGCGTTTCTAAAATTCATCAAAGTCATTAACCTGAGTAATCTACTGTTTTATTGTGTCTTGTTGTTGACTTAACCAAACTTCTAAATCCGCCACTGTGGCCAAATCTAACAATACTTCCCCTAGTGCTTCTAACTGCTCAATCGATAATTTTTGAACTTGTTCGGTAAGAGATAAATTAATGTTTCCCAATTTGTGGTTTAATAAGTGCAAAATTAACTGTTGTTCTCCTTGTTGTAAACCTTGCTGTAAGCCTTGCTGTAAACCTTGTTGTAAGCCTTGCTGTAAACCTTCTTGTCTAGCTTGTTCTCTATCTTGTTGATACAGTGGTGCTAATCTCATCACTAACTCCCGATCATCTACTTCTATATTTTGATTTATTTGCAAGTTTTGTTGCAGGTTATAAAGTAATTCTAGCGTTACTCTCACAAATGGGTGATTTGCTGGTAGTGCAGTTAATTCATCAATGGCTTGGCGTTGTACTTTCCCACGTCCTAATATTCTCAGCCACAGTGTTTCTGGAGTTGATGGTAACTGATGAATTACTACTATCGCTGTGCGGAAATGTTTGGCTAAAAAGTACACGCCTTTTCCCCAGTCTAATTTTTGTTGTCCACCATACCCGGAAATTATACTTTTTGAGCAAGTGGGTGTGAGTATCCATAGTTGGGGAATTTCTGTGTTTGGTATTTTGATTTTGTTGCGCTTTGCTTCCCGTTGCATTGCGCTTTTTACTTCTGATAATTTGGAGATGCAATCGCTAATTTCATCTATTGTTGCTGGGTTACGGAAGGGTTCAAATATGGCTGGTGTTGTAGCCATTTTCCCTAATAATCCCAAGGTTTGTAAGTTGGCTATTTGTGTGGGTATTGGCGAAAATAATACGTCTATTTCTTTTACTTCAGCGGCGACTCTACTTGGTGCTTGGACTTTTCCAAATGGTTTTAGTAGTTCTTCTAAATAGTCTTTGGAAAATTGGTCATAGATAAATCTCGTCATTCAGTTGGCTTGGGCAAGGGTAATTTCTATATATTTTACCAAGGCGATCGCACACACATAGTAATCCCAAATAATTTGTGAAAACTCGCACTGTCCAGATCCCCGACTTCTTTAAGAAGTCGGGGATCTAACTCCTCACGAATAATTTAGGACTGCTATTTCATGAGGGCGATCGCACTTATGAAATCTGACTAATTCAACTGGCACTTATACCAGCAAAATTTAGTATGTACAAGCTCGTGCTATAAGCCCCAATATAATTCTGCGACGTTGTTCTCTGTTGTTGAATTTATATATATGGAACATAATTTCATCATTTGCGCTATCTTGTACAAACCTATCTGCATTATTTCTATCCCGACAGTTTGCAGCATAAGTAAGAAGAATTTTTCCAGTCTCATTATTTCGGAGTTGAGCCATTCTTCTACCTTTATCCAAATATTCAGAGTAGTATTGATATACCACACCTCCAACTTTTACGGTTTCGCCACCTACTGAAAGCCAATTTTTTATTTGGTTGGCAGTTGGAGCAGCATTAGTGGAAAGCATTGGAGACAAAGATGAAGAAATAGTGGCAATAGCTATAATAGACTTCCAAGTTTTCATATTTAATTGTAAGTTCATAGTTATATAAACCCCTTGTTTAATTTTGTGGCTCAATAACTGAATGTTCAATATAAGCTTGTCACAAGCTAATATTGAACACCATTAGAGACATCATTTTATAGTCACAAATGTGGCATAAAAATTTGTAGCTGTCAATCTTATGTAATGCAAATACATACAAGTAAAAATAGGTCTAAATACATTTAATTAAATTAAAACAACCTTAAACCAGAGTTACTGGTTAATTCTGCAAATTAACGACTGAAAACATTACTCAATGAACCTTTCATAGATGAGTACTATTTACATCTATCTAATTACAGAGGATGATCAGTATTAACTTCTACTAACATAGTCACAAGTGTGAGTAAACTATGAGGCTAGTAACAGCAAAATATGAACCAACAACAATTCGAGGTGATATTTGAGAAACTGACAAGCAGACGCAAAGAAGTATTGCAGAGGATACTGGCTGGCGAGACGGATGCAGAGATAGCTGCGGCTATGAATATTGGCGAGGCTAGTGTGAGAAAATTTGTGGAAAGGATATGTCAGGAGTTTGGGCTGAATAGTGAACATTCTGATAGCCGTCGCTACAAACGCTTAGACTTAGTTAAACTTGTTGCTCAACACAAGCCTGACTTACTCAATGAGCATCAACTTCAAGTTACGCATCAAATAGCAGTAGTCGATGCTGAAGATACAGATGATGCCAATATTACTGAATTCATTATGCAACTTCTGTCAACACATCAGCCTGTAAATGAGGAATTTAGCAAATTTATTCTGCGGTTTAATTTCAATGAACAGGAGAAGAAACAAATGCCTAAAGCTCTGAATAAAATTGGCTATGAACATTATTTAAATAGTGATTTTAATAAGGCATTATCTTATCTCAAAATTGCTGTGGAATTGAAACCAGATTTTGCTTCGGCTCACTATAATTTAGGAGCAACTTATGAAAAGCTAGATAATTGGAATCAGGCTTGTGAACATTATAAAGTTGCGATGCAATATCAAAATCGAGCGGCTGATGCAGCGATTAATAATTTAGCTCGATTGGAGATTATGCAAGGAAATAATAGTGCGGCGATAGAATTGATTGAGCCAATTTTATCTAGGGTTAAAGATAACACTGTTAAAGCAGCGTTACATAAAAATCTGGGTTGGGCATATTTTCAGCAAAATTGTTACCTGCAAGCTAAACAACATTTACTTATATCTTTGGAATTAGAAATTGATTATGCTCCTGCTTATGGTTTATTAGCACAAGTGCAAGAAGCGCAGAAAGATACACAAGCAGCTATATTATCATGGCAGAATTTTCTAGAATGTTACTCTCACGATCAGCAATTAAATAGAGTCCGGTGGAAGTTACCAGAATTAGAAGTTTGGAAACTGAATGCTATAAGAAATATCAGTAGTCCAAATTTTAAAAATAGCGAGATCCCCGACTTCTGAAAGAAGTCGGGGATCTCATGGGTTCACGTTAAAGTTGAGTGATAATGAGGACAAGCAAATGAAAGTTCCACAACCCCGATATAGTAAAGAGGAATTTGCTCGCCGTGGTGATGAAATTTATGAATCTCAGGTGCGTCAACAAGTTGAACCAGAAAATTACGGAAAAATTGTAGCAATAGATATTGAAACGGGTGCATGGGAAATCGATAAGAATGAAATAATAGCCGCATCCCGTCTTGAAAAGCGTTGTCCAGATGCACAAATATGGATAGTACGTGTTGGTTCCTGTTCTGTTCGTCGATTCGGTGCAATGCTTAATAATAAAGTACAATGATCATTGGCAGCGTTAATGAATATTACGAGCCTATAATCTGCATTGGTGTTTGTGGTTTAAATGGCAAAATCTATGAACAAAGTGTCATTGTAGATACAGGTTTTAATGGTTGGTTGTCTCTGCCATCAGATTTTATTAAGATGTTAGACTTAGCTTGGAAAAGACGTGGACGAGCAACTCTTGGTGATGGGAGTGAGTGTGTTTTTGATATCTATGAAGCTGTTGTAGTTTGGGATAAACAATTTATTACGATTCCCATTGATGAGGCTGAATCAGATCCATTGCTTGGTATGTTATTGATGGAAGGTTACAGATTGACAATAGATGCAGTAGAAAACGGTATTGTCAAGCTCGAAAAACTACCAATTATTTGGTAGCAGGAATGTTTCATTGATTAATTAGGTGGAACAGTTGGCTCATCATCTTCATCTCCACCATTAGAACCTGTCAGTAAAAGTAATTTTCGCCAAGCACTAAATAGGGCTTGCTGAAAAAGTAACAAAAAGCCAGTTTAAGGATTGATTAGTTATTCAAGGAAGGTGAAGACATAAGTTTTTTTTGGTTACAAATGAGTGAATCATAAGCTTCAATCATGTTAGTCTCTAAAAAAGATGTGTTTGTAAAAAATAGACACAAAAAAGCACTAAATAAGCGGAACAGATGAGTAGAGAGATTCATGACTAAAAAAGTAATAGCAATTGCAGTTTGGGAAGTCTGAGAAAGTTTTGCCATCACTCTAAAGAGGC
>NZ_JAIVFW010000119.1 GCF_020829595.1 Nostoc sp. CHAB 5844 | reverse complement strand
GGGACGAAGCAGCGACCGTTGCCAGCACGCGAGCGGCGCAATCCTTTCGACAGATGAGCAGGTCCGGCACGCTGGTCGATCGCGCATTATAGACGAGCGGCGAACCGTCGATCCGCGATGCGTGCAGCCCGGTTGCCAAGGCGACCGCGGCGGGGGCGCAATTGTCCCATTGGTGCTGGCCGCCCGAATGCAGGTAGATCTCGGCCTCTCCCAGTACGACCGCCATCGCCTTGGCGCCCGCCGATCCCATGCCGATCGTCTGCGCGCCGATCACGTCGCGCACGCTGGCGCAGAGCTGGCTGGGGCGGCTGCGACTGACCAGCATTCGCGGTGGCGTAGCGGGCGCGGGCAGGGCAGGGGGTGCGTCGCTGGCCAGTACGATCCCGCGCGCGGGCAGCGCCACCGCGCCGATCGCGGGCGCGCCGTCGATGGCGAGCGCGACATGCACCGCCCAATCGGCGCGGCCTTCGCCGAACTCGCGCGTGCCGTCGAGTGGGTCGATGATCCACACCCGCCTTGCGTCAAGTCGCGTCAAGTCGTCGGCTGATTCCTCCGACAGAACGGCGTCGTCGGGCCGGGCTTCGCGCAGCCAATCGAGAATCAGGCGGTTCGCCTCCGCATCGCCGCGTGCGCCAGCGTCCGCGCCGCCGTCACGCTGGATGGCGACAAGCAGCTTCCCCGCTTCCTCCGCGATCGCCGCTGCCAGCCGCGCGTCGGTCACAGGCTCGGGACCCAAGCGCCGACCAGCCGCTCGACGATCATCTCGGCGGCATTCTCGGGCGTGGTGCGCATGGTGTCGATGCGGATATCGGGCCGCTCGGGCGCTTCATAGGGGCTGTCGATGCCGGTGAAGTTCTTGAGGTTTCCTTCGCGTGCCTTTTTATACAGCCCCTTCACGTCGCGGCGTTCGGCCTCCTCAAGCGGGGTATCAACGAAAATCTCCAGAAACTCGCCCTTTGGCAGCATCGACCGCACCATTTCGCGCTCGGCGCGGAAGGGGGAAATGAAGGCCGTCAGCACGATCAGTCCGGCATCGACCATCAGCTTGGCGACTTCGCCGACGCGGCGGATATTTTCGACCCGGTCGGCGTCGGTGAAGCCAAGATCGCGGTTAAGGCCGTGGCGGATATTGTCGCCGTCGAGCAGGAACGTGTGCTTGCCCAGCGCGTGCAGCTTCTTCTCGACCAGATTGGCGATGGTCGATTTGCCCGAACCCGACAGGCCGGTGAACCACAGCAGCGCGGGCGTCTGGCCTTTCTGCGACGCATGGGCGGCGCGGTCGATTTCGACGGCCTGCCAATGGACGTTCTGCGCGCGACGCAGCGCGAAATTGATAAGTCCAGAGGCGACGGTCGAATTGGTCAACTTGTCGATCAGGATGAATCCGCCCAGATCGCGATTCTCGGCATAGGGGGCGAACGGGATCGGGCGGTCGGTATAGACTTCGGCCACGCCGATATCGTTGAGGTCGAGCGTCTTGGCCGACAACGTCGCCATCGTGTTGACGCACACGATATGCTTGGGCGGCTGGATGGTCGCGCTGACGGTCCGCGTCCCCGATTTCAGCCAGTATGCGCGGCCCGGCAGCAGTGCGTCGTCGGCCATCCACACGATCGTCGCCTCGAACTGGTCGGCGACCTGCGGCGGATCGTCGGCGGTCGCGATCACGTCGCCGCGCGAACAGTCGATTTCGTCGGCGAGCGTCAGGGTGACCGATTGGCCTGCGCTTGCCTGATCGAGGTCACCGTCGAAGGTGACGATGCGGTCGATCGTCGACGTGCGCCCCGACGGCAGCACGCGCACCGGGTCGCCGGGCTTGACGGTGCCGCTGGCGATCAGCCCGGCGAACCCGCGAAAGTCGAGATTGGGGCGATTGACCCATTGCACCGGCATGCGAAACGGACCCGCGCGGGCGGCATCGCGCGCCACCTCGACGCTCTCAAGATGGTCTAGCAGCGCGGGGCCGGTGTACCAAGGTGTGGCATCGGATTTGGCGGTGATATTGTCGCCGCCCAGGCCGGAAATGGGGACCGCGGTGAAATCGGCGATGCCGATGCCTGCTGCAAAGACGCGATAATCCGCGACGATGGCATCAAAGCGCGCCTGATCGTATCCGACCAGATCCATCTTGTTCACCGCCAGCACGATGTTCCGAATGCCGATCAGGTGCGCGAGATAGCTGTGCCGCCGCGTCTGGGTCAGCACGCCCTTGCGCGCATCGATCAGGATGATGGCCAGATCGGCGGTCGATGCGCCGGTGACCATGTTGCGGGTATATTGTTCGTGCCCCGGCGTGTCGGCCACGATGAACTTGCGTTTTTCCGTCGCGAAGAAACGATAGGCGACGTCGATAGTGATGCCCTGCTCGCGCTCGGCGGTAAGGCCATCGACCAGCAATGCGAAATCGATCGCCTGGCCTTGGGTGCCGACGCGCTTGCTGTCGGCTTCGAGCGCGGAAAGCTGGTCCTCGAAGATCTGCTTCGAATCATAGAGGAGCCGCCCAATCAGGGTCGACTTGCCGTCGTCGACCGACCCGCAGGTGATGAATCGTAGCAGCGATTTGCGAGAATGCTGTGCGAGATAGGCGTCGATATCGGACGCGATGAGGGCGTCGGGGCGGTAGGCGGGGCTGGTCATATCCAAATTCCGTCACCCCAGCGAAAGCTGGGGTATTCTGCAATAAGAGAGCGCGCTTGCCGCACGAGACCCCGGCTTTCACCGGGGTTGACGCTTCGGAAACGCTTCGCATTTCCGTGGCGCGTCAAAAATACCCCTCCTGCTTCTTCTTCTCCATCGACCCGTCGCCCGCATCGCGATCGATCGCGCGGCCCTGGCGTTCCGACGTGGTCGTCAGTAGCATTTCCTGAATCACTTGGCTCAGCGTGGCAGCCTCGCTTTCGACCGCGCCAGTCAGAGGATAGCAGCCAAGCGTGCGAAAGCGCACCGAACGGGTCGTGGCGACCTCGCCGGGCGCGAGCCGGAACCGCTCGTCATCGACCATCAGCAGCATGCCGTCGCGCTCCACCGTCGGGCGCGGCGCGGCGAAATAGAGGGGCACGATCTCGATCCGCTCGCGCAGGATATATTGCCAGATATCGAGTTCGGTCCAGTTGGACAGCGGGAACACGCGGATGCTCTCGCCCTTGGCCTTGCGCGCATTGTAGAGGTGCCAGAGTTCGGGGCGCTGCGCCCTGGGATCCCAGCGGTGGCTTGCGGATCGGAAGGAAAAGATGCGCTCCTTGGCGCGGCTTTTCTCCTCGTCGCGCCGCGCGCCGCCGAACGCCGCGTCGAAGCTGTATTTGTCGAGCGCCTGCTTCAGGCCCTCGGTCTTCCATAGATCCGTATGCAGGCTGCCGTGATCGAACGGGTTGATGCCGCGCTCGATTGCTTCCGGGTTCTGGTGGACGATCAACTCCATCCCGGCATCCGCCGCCGCCTTGTCGCGCAAATCGTACATCGCCCGGAATTTCCAGGTCGTATCGACATGCATCAGCGGGAAGGGCGGGGGTGCGGGGAAGAACGCCTTCTTGGCCAGATGCAGCATGACCGCCGAATCCTTGCCGACCGAATAGAGCATCACCGGGCGCTCGGCCTCTGCCACCACTTCGCGCAGGATGTGGATGCTTTCGGCTTCGAGATCGTCGAGATGCGTCGGCTGGGCGGCCAAGAGTTGCTCCGGTTCGTAGCGGGCGGAATTGCCGCCCGCGTCCAAGAGCATATCGACGCCCCGCGCCAAAGCCGCAAAAACTTTGGCGCGTCAAAGATGCGTTAGTCCGCGGTCGGCGCCACCGGATCGCCTGCGGTCCCGCGCCCGACGCTCGAATAGGCAAATCCCGCGCGCGTCACCTCGTCCTCGCGATAGATGTTGCGGAGATCGACCAGCACCGGCTGTTCCATCTTCGCCTTCAATCGCGACAAATCGAGCGCGCGGAAGGCATTCCATTCGGTGACGATCACCACCGCCGACGCGCCCTCGGCAACGTCATAGGCGCTGTTGCAATAGGTGATGTCGGGCATCACTACCTTGGCCGCTTCCATCCCCTCCGGGTCGTAGCCGCGCACGACCGCGCCGGCATCCTGCAATACCTGGACGATGGCGATGGCGGGCGAGTCGCGCATGTCGTCGGTATTCGGCTTGAAGGTCAGGCCGAGCACGCCGATCGTCTTGCCGCGCACCTCGCCGCCGACCGCGGCGATGACCTTGCGCGCCATCGCCCGCTTGCGGGTGTCGTTGACCGCGACCGTGGTCTCGATCAGGCGGATCGGCGCGCCATTGTCTTCGGCGGTCTTGACCAAAGCCAGCGTATCCTTGGGGAAGCACGATCCGCCATAGCCAGGGCCTGCGTGCAGGAACTTCGACCCGATCCGGTTGTCGAGCCCGATCCCGCGCGACACGTCCTGGACGTCGGCACCGACCTTTTCGCATAGATCGGCGATTTCGTTGATGAAGGTGATCTTCATCGCGAGGAAGGCGTTGGCGGCATATTTGATCAGCTCGCTGGTGCGACGGCGGGTGAACAGGAGCGGCGACTGGTTGAGGAACAGCGGGCGGTAGACTTCGGTCATCGGCCCGCGAGCGCGCTCGTCTTCGATGCCCACCACGATGCGGTCGGGGCGCTTGAAGTCCTCGATCGCAGCACCCTCGCGCAGGAATTCGGGGTTGGAGGCGACCGCGAAGTCGGCGTCCGGATTTTCCTCGGCGATGATCCGCTCGACCTCGTCGCCGGTGCCGACCGGTACGGTCGATTTGGTGACGACGACGGTGAAGCCTTTCAGCGCCGCGCCGATCTCGCGTGCGGCGGCATAGACATAGGACAGATCGGCATGGCCGTCGCCGCGCCGTGCAGGCGTGCCGACGCCGATGAACACCACGTCCGCGTCGCCCACCGGCCCCGCCAGCTCGGTCGTGAACGACAGCCGTCCGGCGGCGACATTGCGCGCGACCAGCTCGTCCAGCCCCGGCTCGTAGATCGGAATCCCGCCTGCGTTCAGCTTGTTGACTTTGGTCGCATCCTTGTCGACGCACACCACCTGATGCCCGAAATCGGCAAAGCACGCGCCCGATACCAGGCCGACATAGCCCGAACCGATCATCACGATACGCATGGGTGTTCCTTCATTGTGGCGTTCGAGCCGAAATGGCGCGCCAGACCTTATCCGATCCGGCCTAGCAGTTCAGAAATCGCAGGCCAACCGCAACCATTCCTGCTCTCGCGTTGCATGAAAGGGCAGCGTTTATGCCTTCGTATCGGACGGGTGGTGCGGGTGAATCCGCTCGTGTGCGCGGGTGATCAGTGGGCGGATGCGGATGCCCAGCCACAGCATCGTCGGCCAGAACATCGTCGCCAGCACGTCCCACGGCGTATCGTGCCACCGCCATGATCCATAGACGATGCGGTCGGCAATTTCCTTTGTCAGCGCGGCGACCAGAACGGTTGTGATCGGCAGCCAGCTCCCGAGCGATCGTCCGCTCAATATCCGCACGACCAGAAAGATCGCCATCCCGGCGTGAAGATGCAGGATGGTGTCGGTCAGGCCGGTGCCGTCGCCGATCCAGTTGCTGTAATATTGATACGCCTCACGCATGGCCGCGCGCTAGCCGAATTGGCGAGCGATCTCAAATCTCAGGCTGGGGCGCGCCGCTCACCATGATGGTTCGATTCCTAAACGAGTTGCACATGAGTTGCGGGTAGTTAGCGTTGGTTCGGGTCGGATAGGGGCAAGCGTGTGACGAAGGGGGATCAGCGGAATCGATATGCGCGCGTGCCCCTGTCGACGCTGCGGATCGTACCGCTCGACGCCATGACGCTGATCTATCACCAGGCATCAGGGCAGACGCATGTCGTGGCGTCGCCGGTGCCCGAATTGATCGAGGTGCTGGACGAAACGCCCTGCGATGTCGCGACATTGCTCGCGCGGCTGGGCGAGCAATTCGATCTGGGTGATCCCGATGCGGCAGCGTTGGCGGCGCGGCTCGACGAGCTGGCCGATGTCGGTCTGGTCGTGCGGGCATGAGATTTTCGACGCGACTGCGGATCGGACCCGTCGGGTTTCGCGTGGGTTCGGACTGGCGCGCGCCGATCGAGCAACTCGACTGGCTGTACCGCGATTATCCCAGGCCCGATGACGGCATCGCCGATTTCAACGTGCGGCTGTTCGCGGCGCGGCCTTGGCGTCGGTTCGTGCGGCCTGCGGTGATGATCGGCGGCGATTACACGATTCCCGACGCGCTGCCGCTCCCGCTGCGGCTGGGGTTGCTGGCGGCGGAAATGGGGATGAATCTCCAGATGGCGCTGGCCCAGCGGCGTTACCTGCTGCTCCATGCTTCGGCTGTCGAGCGCGACGACAAGGCGTTGGTGATGACCGGTGTGTCGGGGGCGGGGAAATCGACGCTGGCGACCTTGCTGATGGCGCGCGGCTGGCGGTTCATGGGCGATGAATTTGCGCTACTCGATCCCGAAACCGGGTTGATTCACGGCTTTCCCCGGCTCGTCAGCCTGAAGAACGAGAGCGTCGGCGTGGTCGAAGGCTTGATGCCTGACGCGCGGTTCGGGCCGCTGCTGCCGGGGACGCCCAAGGGGGATATCCGCCATGTCGTGCCCGATGCGCGGGCGATTGCGGCGATGGATGAGCCAGCGAAACCGGCGCTGATCCTGTTCCCGCGATTTGGTTTTGCGTGCGAAGACCGCCCGGTGCTGCCGAGCGAGATCTTCGTGCGGTTGACCCAGGCGTCGACGAATTATGTCGCGATGGCGGAACGCGGGTTCGATGCGCTGACGGCGCTGGTGCAAAGCGTGCCTGCGCGGGCGATCGATTATCCCGATACCGATGCGGCGGTGATGTTGGTGGAGCGGCTGTGGGGGGAATTGGCGTGAGCCTTCTCCCGTCCCGTCACCCCGGACTTGTTCCGGGGTCCACCTTTACAGTTGTGCAGAAGTCACCCGTTGCTCGGTGGACCCCGGAACAAGTCCGGGGTGACGGATGGTTTTCGAAATGACTGGCCTTCTTCTCACCCAAGTCATGCGCGACCCTTCATTTGCCACCGCGCTTGACTCCGGGGGCTGGTCCGCGCTCATCGCCGCCGCGCGCGCCGAGCAGATCGTCGGGACGCTCGCGCACCGACTGGAGGGTCTGCGGATGCCCGCCAGCGCTGCGCGCATCCTTGCCGACCATCGCGCTTCCGCCGAACAGGGGCGCACCGCCGCCTTATGGGAAGCCGAAATGGCGCGCCGCGCGTTTGCGTCGCTGGAAGTGCCGGTCGTGCTGCTCAAGGGCACCGCCTATGTCGCTGCGGGCCTGAAGGCGGGGCAGGGGCGGTCGATCGGCGATCTCGACATATTGGTGCCGCGTGCGTCGATCGAAGCGGTCGAGGCGGCATTGCTGGCGGCGGGGTGGGAATGGGTAAAGCCCGATCCGTACGACGACGCTTATTACCGGCAATGGATGCACGAACTGCCCCCGCTCATCCACCGCGAGCGGGACCGGATGATCGATGTCCACCACACCATCCTGCCCCTGACCGCGCGGATCACGCCGGATGCTGGCGCATTGATCGCCGACAGCGTGGCGCTGGAGAACGGGCTGCGCGTGCTGAACCCTCAGGACATGATCTGCCATTCGGTCGCGCATCTGTTCGCCGATGGCGATCTGGTGGGGGGATTGCGCAATTTGTGGGACATCCACTGCCTGCTCGATGAGTTTGCGGGTGAGGGTTTCGAGGCGCGACTGGCGGAGCGTGCGCGGCTGCATGGGTTGGAGCGTGAGGTGGGTCGGGCGCTCAGGCTTCGCGAGGCAGTATACGGCGAGGGCGGGAAATTAACCGTACTTGACCATCTCTTCCTGCGCCGCCTCATCGCTCGCGATGGCTGGGGTCGCCAGACGCGCAAGCTGACCGAACTGGCCTTCTATCTCCGCTCGCATTGGTTGCGGATGCCGCCGACGATGCTCGCGCGACACCTGTGGACCAAATGGCGCAGGGGCCATCGTCCGCCCGGCTGAAACTATGGAAATCGCAAGCCAAACATGGCAGGGCGCGGCGAACGTCCGGGAGGAAACAGTGTCCACGCGTCCAGTCGCCGCCATCATCCTTGCCGCCGGCATGGGCACGCGGATGAAATCCGATCTGCACAAGGTGCTGCACCCGATCGCCGGCCGGCCGATGCTGCTGCACTTGGTCGATACGGTGGCATCGCTGTCGCCCGAGCATACGGTGGTTGTGGTTGGCGCACGGCGCGAGCAAGTGGAGGCGGCGGTCGCCCCGCACGGCGTGTTGACCGCGCATCAGGCGGAGCAGCTCGGAACCGGTCATGCGGTGGCGCAAGCGGAGGCCGCGTTGCTCGGCTTCGAAGGCGACGTGCTGATCCTCTATGGCGATGTGCCGCTGGTGTCGGCGAGCACGATGCAGCGGATGATCCAGCGGCTGCATGGCGACGATGCGCCTGCCGCTGTCGTACTGGGCTTCCGGCCAGCCGATCCCGGGGCCTATGGCCGGGTGATCGTTGCGCCCGGCAGCGACCGCATTGCGCGCATGGTCGAATATAAGGATGCATCGGACGCCGAACGAGGGGAAACGCTCTGCAATTCAGGTTTGATGGCGGTCGCATCGGGCGATCTGTTCAGGCTGCTTGCGAAGGTCGGTAACGACAATGCGGCTGGCGAATATTATCTGCCCGATATCGTCATGCTCGCAAGCGAGGCCGGTCGTCATGCGGCCGTCATCGAAACGACGGCGACCGAAGTCACTGGGGTCAACAGCCGCGGCGAACTGGCAATGCTTGAGGGCGAGTGGCAGGCCGCAAGGCGCGCGCAGGCAATGGCCGAGGGCGCGACGCTGATCGCACCCGCAACCGTCTGGTTCGCGCACGATACGGTCGTTGGCCGTGACGTGGTGATCGAACCCAATGTCGTGTTCGGCCCCGGCGTGACTGTGGCCGATGGCGCTACGATCCGCGCCTATTCGCACCTCGAAGGCGCGACCGTTGGCGCGAATGCCGAGGTCGGCCCCTATGCCCGCCTACGCCCCGGCGCCGTGCTGGGCGAACGATCGAAGGTCGGTAACTTCGTCGAGGTGAAGAAGGCCGTGTTGGGCAGGGGTGCCAAGGCCAATCACCTGAGCTATATCGGCGATGCGGACGTCGGGGCGGGCGCGAATATCGGCGCCGGGACGATCACCTGCAATTATGACGGTTTCTTCAAATACAAGACCGTGATCGGCGAGGGCGCGTTCATCGGGTCAAATTCGGCACTGGTCGCGCCTGTCCACGTCGGCGCAGGCGCGATCGTTGCCGCCGGATCGGTGCTCACCAGGGATGTGGAGGCCGACGCGCTCGCGCTCGTCCGCCCCGAACAGAAATCGAAGCCCGGCTGGGCAAGGCGGTTCCGCGACGCGATGGCCGCGAAGAAAAAGGGTAGCTGAATCATGTGCGGTATCGTTGGCATTTTGGGGCGCGAGGATGTCGCCGATCGCCTGCTCGACGGGCTGAAGCGGCTCGAATATCGCGGCTATGACTCGGCCGGGATCGCGACGATCCATGACGGACGGATCGAGCGTCGCCGCGCGCAGGGCAAGCTCGCCAATCTCGCCAAGAAGCTTGCCGAGGAACCGCTGCCCGGCACGATCGGCATCGCCCATACCCGCTGGGCGACCCACGGCGCGCCGACCGAGGACAATGCCCATCCGCACCAGGCCGGGCGCGTGGTCGTTGTCCACAACGGAATTATCGAGAATTTCAAACCCTTGCGCGACGAACTTGTCGCCGATGGTCGCGAATTCAAAAGTCAGACCGATACCGAAGTCGTCGCCCATCTGATCGACCGCGCTTACGGCGAAACCGGCGATCCGGTCGCCGGGGTGCGCGACGTGCTGCCGCGTCTGCACGGGGCGTTCGCGCTCGCTATCCTGTTCGAGGATCATCCCGAACTGCTGATCGGCGCGCGACTGGGGTCGCCCTTGGTCGTCGGCCAGGGCGAGGGCGAAAGCTATCTCGGCTCCGACGCGCTGGCGCTTGCGCCGCTGACGCAGAAGATCGCTTATCTCGACGAGGGCGACTGGGTCGTCATCCGTCCCGGCGAGACGCAGGTTTATGATGTCGAGAACAATCCGGTCGATCGCCCGATCACGCTGTCGGGCATCACCGGCGCGCTGATCGACAAGGGCAACCACCGCCATTTCATGCAGAAGGAAATCTACGAACAGCCGGTCGTCGTCGCCCAGACGCTGCGCTCGTACCTCCGCCCGCTGGAGGCGCAGGTGGCGCTGCCCGACATGGAGTTCGATCTGTCGACCGTCGAACGCGTTGTGATCGTTGCGTGCGGCACGGCCAGCTATGTCGGGATGATCGGCAAATACTGGATCGAGCAGTTTGCACGCCTGCCGGTCGAGGTCGATGTCGCCTCCGAATATCGCTACCGCGATCCGGT
>NZ_JAIVFW010000118.1 GCF_020829595.1 Nostoc sp. CHAB 5844 | reverse complement strand
CGTCGGCCGCATCGAGCATTCCAGCGGTGGCACGCTCTTCCTCGACGAGCTGGAAAGCATGCCGCCGGCGGCGCAGGTCAAGCTGCTGCGGGTGCTCGAGGGGCGCGAGATCTCGCCGCTCGGCTCGAACGAGCGCCGCCGCGTCGATCTGCGCGTCGTCGCCGCAAGCAAGCTCGATCTCGGCGATCCCGCTCAGCGCGGCGATTTCCGCGAAGATCTGTTCTATCGCCTCAATGTCGTCACCTTGCGGATCCCACCGCTGCGCGAGCGTCGTCGCGACGTGCCCTTGCTCTTCGCACAGTTCCTCGCCCGTGCGGCGCGCAAATACGGGCGCGGCGTGCCGGCTCTGGATCGCAGCGTCGAGCGCCATCTCGTCGAGAACGCCTGGACCGGCAATGTCCGCGAGCTCGTCCATTTCGCCGAGCGGGTGGCGCTCGGTCTTGTCGCCGACCTGCCGGCGGCTCCCGTCCAGGGCGAGGTGGCGGCGGCGAGCCTGCCCGAGCGCCTGAACATGATCGAGGCCAACCTGATCCGGGAAGCTCTGGAGGCCAATCGCGGCAATGTCCGTGCGACCCTCGAGATGCTCGGCATCCCGCGCAAGACATTCTACGACAAGCTCGCCCGCCACGGCATCGACCGCGCCTCGTATGCCGCCACGGAGTAGAGATTCACGGTGGCTTCGTTTTTGAAGTCCGCTTTCCGGCAATGCGTCGATGTCTGGTTATGGCGCCTGCCACTGCTCGCTCCGGCAACCGTTGCATGCAATGGTTGGCTTGGGAACGGCTGGGAATGACCGAGGTCACTCAGGCAGCATCCGGCATCCGCGCCAGCAGCTTGTCGAGCGTTATAGGATAGTCGCGCACACGTACTCCGGTCGCGTTATAGATGGCATTGGCCACTGCCGCACCAACCCCGCAGATGCCGAGTTCGCCCACCCCCTTCGCCTTCATCGGCGAGGACATCGGGTCGGTCTCGTCCAGGAACACCACGTCCTGATGGGGGATGTCGGCATGCACCGGAACCTCGTAGCCGGCGAGGTCGTGGTTGACGAAGAAGCCGCGGCGCTTGTCGACCGCCAGTTCCTCCATCAGCGCCGCGCCCACCCCCATGGTCATCGCGCCGATGACTTGGCTGCGCGCCGTCTTCGGGTTGAGGATGCGCCCGGCAGCGCAGACCGCCAGCATGCGCCTGACCCGCGTCTCAGCCGTGGCCACATCGACGCCGACCTCGACGAAATGCGCGCCGAAGGTTGACTGCTGATGCGTTTCGTCGAGATCGCCATATTCGATCGTGTCCTCGCCGCTCAGCGGCCCTGCCTGCGCGGCGCTCGCCACGGGCAGGTTTCGGTTGCCGGCCTTCACTTCACCGCCCGAGAACACCGCCTCGGTAGAGTTGATGCCGAGCTTCTGCGCGATGGCCTCGCGTAGCTTGACGCAGGCTGCATAGACGCCGGCGGTCGAGCTGTTGCCACCCCATTGGCCGCCGGACCCCGCCGAGACGGGAAAGTCGGAATCACCAAGCTTGACCACGACCTTGTCGAGCCCGACGCCAAGCATCTCGGCCGCGGTCTGGCCGATGATGGTGTAGCTGCCGGTGCCGATATCGGTCATGTCGGTCTCGACCGTGACGATGCCGTTGGCATCGAGGCTGACGCGTGCGCCGGACTTCATCACCAGATTGTTGCGGAAGGCCGCCGCGACGCCGATGCCGACCAGCCAGTTGCCATCGCGAATCCCGCCTGGCCGCGCCGAGCGGCGCGACCAGCCGAAGCGCTCGGCCCCCACCTTGAAGCACTCGTCGAGGCGCCGCATCGAAAACGGCCGCTCGGGCTTTTCAGGATCGACCTGCGTGTCGTTCAGCAGGCGGAAGGGGATCGGATCCAGCCCGAGCTTCTCCGCCATCTCGTCCATCGCCATTTCGAGCGCCATCAGGCCGGGGGCCTCGCCGGGTGCACGCATGGCGTTGCCTTCCGGAAGGTCGAGCTCGGCCAGGCGCATCGCCGTCATCCGGTTGGCGCCCGCGTAGAGCAGCCGGGTCTGCTGCACCGCGACCTCGGGCCCGCCGCCTTTCAGATCGCCCGACCAGCTCTCGTGGCCGATCGCGGTGATCTTGCCCTCCTTCGTCGCGCCGAGGCGTATACGCTGGATCGTCGCAGGTCGATGGGTGGTGTTGTTCATCATCAGCGGGCGTGTCAGAGCGACCTTGACCGGCCGCCTGGCCGCCCGCGCACCCAGCGCCGCCAGCAGCACATCAGCCCGCAGGAACAGCTTGCCGCCGAAGCCGCCGCCGGTGAAGGGCGAGACGATGCGGATATTCTGCTTGGGGATACCGAGGGTCGTCGCCATGTCGGTGACGCCCCAGGCGACCATCTGGTTGGCGGTCCACAGCGTCAGCTTATCGCCCTTCCAGGCGGCAAGCGTCGCATGCGGCTCCATCATCGCATGGCTCTCGTCGGGGGTCGTATAGATCTCGTCGAGCTTCACCGGCGCAGTCGCGAAGGCGCCTGCGAAATCGCCGACATGGGTATCGTCGAGGCTGGGATCGTCGCCCTCGGGCTTGACGGCCTTATCCTTTGCCGCCTTGAGGTCGAAAGCACCCTTGGCGGCCGCATACTCCACCCTGATCAGGCTGGCCGCAGCGCGTGCCTGCTCGAAGCTCTCTGCCACCACTAGCGCCACCGCCTGATGGTAATGCTCCACTTCGGGCCCCGCCAGCAGGCGGGCAGTGTTGCGCTTGCCCTTCTTCAGAGCGCCGGCTTCCTTCGCCGTCACTACGGCGAGCACGCCCGAAGCCTTGCGCGCAGCGTCGAGATCGATCGAAGCGATCCGGCCCTTGGCGATGCCGGCGCCCAGCACATAGCCATAGGCCTGGTTCGGCACGACATCGTGCTGCTCATAGGCATAACGCGCCGTGCCGGTCACCTTGCGGGCGCCGTCGATGCGGTCATGTGGCTGACCGACCACCTGCAGGCGGTCAATCGGATTCTGGGTCGCGGGCTTGTCGAATTTCATGGCCTAGCCCCTTGCTTGCGCCAGCACCGCGTCGAGCGTGCGCTCAACCAGCGGCAGCTTGAATGCGTTCTCATCGGTCGGTTTGGCCCCCGCGAGCATGGCCGCCGCAGCCGCCTTCGCCCCGCGAGGCAGTTCGGCCTCCGCCTTCTCGACGCGCCAGGGCTTGGGTGCGACGCCGCCGAGCGCGATCCTGCCGGTGCCATCGCGCTGCACGATGGCAGCGACAGAAATCAGGGCGAAGGCATAGGAAGCCCGGTCGCGCACTTTGCGGTAGATTTGCGTGCCGCCGACAGGCTTGGGCAGCGTCACAGCCGTGATCAACTCGCCCTTCTCAAGCGCCGTCTCGAGATGCGGGGTGTTGCCGGGCAGGCGGTGCAAATCCGCTACGGGGATCGAGCGGGATGAGCGATCCGGCTTCACCGTTTCGACCGTGGCGTCGAGCGCGCGCATCGCAACGGCCATGTCGGAAGGATGCGTCGCGATGCAGGCATCGCTGACGCCGATCACTCCCAGCTGTCGCGAGAACCCACCGATCGCCGAGCAGCCGCTGCCCGGCTGGCGTTTGTTGCAGGGCTGCGCCGTGTCGTAGAAATAGGGACAGCGTGTCCGCTGCAGCAGGTTACCGGCCGTGGTGGCCCGATTGCGCAATTGCCCGGACGCACCAGCCAGCAGAGCGCGCGACAGGATGGCATAGTCGCGCCGCACTCGCTCATCTGCCGCAAGAGCGGTGTTGCGCACGAGCGCGCCGATGCGCAGGCCGCCATCCGAGGTCGGCTCGATCTTGTCGAGGCCGAGCCCGTTGACGTCGATCAGATGCGTCGGGACCTCGATCTGGAGCTTCATGAGGTCCAGCAGATTCGTGCCACCCGCGATAAACTTGGCGCCGGGGCTCTTCGCCGCAGCCGCTGCGGCCTCGGCAGGCGAGCCTGCCTTTTCGTAGGAGAATGCCCTCATCCTAGCCTCCCGCCACTTCGGTCATCGCTTCGACGATGTTCGAATAGGCGCCGCAGCGGCACAGATTGCCGCTCATCCGCTCGCGTATTTCATCACGCGTCAGCACCGTGTCGCCCAGATCGGCACTGACATGGCTGGGACCATGCGCTTCGGCTTCGGCCAGCATGCCGACTGCCGAGCAAATCTGCCCCGGCGTGCAATAACCGCACTGGAAGGCATCATGCGTGATGAACGCCGATTGCAACGGATGGAGGGTATCGCCATCCGCCAGCCCCTCGATCGTCGTCACATCGTCGCCTTCGTGCATCACCGCCAGCGTCAGGCAGCTGTTGATGCGCCGCCCGTCGACCAGCACCGTACAAGCGCCGCATTGACCGTGATCGCAGCCCTTCTTGGTGCCCGTCAGGTGAAGATGCTCGCGCAGCGCATCCAGCAGCGTCGTGCGCGTATCGAGTTCGAGCTGGTGGCGTCGGCCATTCACGCTGAACGAGACCTCGCTCAGCACCGGCTTTCCGACTGGTGCCGGCTGCGCCCGGGTGCCTGTAGCAGCAGCCGAAAAGGCGGCGCAGGCGCCGGCGACAACCATCAGGTCACGCCGGTTCATTTCCAATTCTCTGGGAGTTGGCATATCCGCCTCCGATTTCGACAAGTCGCAGTTGGTACCCGCTCCCGAGCCAGCTGCATTTGCAAAGGAGAACGGCCGAAGCGGCGGGTAGTTCATTCTCATTCTAAAATGCCGCAAACACGAGATCGTCAGCGCTCGTGAATCGTTCGATCAAAGGATTGGTGTGCGAGACTCACCCCATTGAGAACGTCTGCCGTCCTGCACGGGTTGAATGTCAGCTTTGGCGCTTCGCAACAGCGCGACTGTCCCGCGTCAAGGACGATTGGGTTGATCAGCTTCGCAATTGGGCGCAGGACGAAATTCACCCACCCTGGCCGGATTCCTTCCGCTCGCCCTCCTGGCCGTGATCGGACTCGGAACGGCAGTGTCGCCCCCCGACGGCGTCTCAAACACCGGCAATGGGCGCATTTGCACCCCGGCCGCGGCGGTTCCTCGGCAATCTAGGTTTGCTGAGGTCGTTGCTTGTTGCGCTGCGGCCGGAACAGCGAAGCGCCCTTCACGACAAGAAGCAGCGCGAAGGTCAGGACGATGATGACGAACGCGGCGGCCGCGATGGCGGGGCTGATGTTCTCGCGCAGCGAGGCGAACATCTGGCGCGCCATGGTCGTCTGGTTTGGCCCGGCGACGAAAAGCGTGATCACGACCTCGTCGAGCGAGGTCGCGAAGGCGAAGACCGCGCCGGTGAGAATGCCGGGCATCGCCAGCGGAAGAGTGACATTGCGGAAGACCGCCGTCGGCGGCGCACCCAGGCTCGAGGCCGCCTTTTCGAGAGCCGGGTCGATACTCGCAAGCGAGCCTGAGACGTTGACCAGCACGAACGGCACGCAGAGCACCGCATGGGCGACGATCACGCCGAGATAGCTGCTCGCCAGGCCCATGCGGGCGTAGAGGATCTGCATGCCGACGCCGAGCACGACGGCCGGCACCACCATCGGCAGCAGGAAGATCGAACGCAGCACGCCGGAAAACGGCACGAGGTCGCGCCGCAGGCCGAGCGCCGCGAGCGTTCCTACCACCGTGGAGAGAACCGTCGCGCCGGAGCCGATGATCAGCGAATTGACGATCGAGCGCTTCCAGGCATCGCTCGTCGCCAGCGTCTCGAACCAGCGCAGTGAGGGACCGCTCATCGGATAGGTCAGAAAGACGCTGTCGGTGAAGGCGAGCGGCAGGATCGCGACCAGAGGCAGCAGCAGGAACGCCACCACCAGCGCCGCGAAGGCCAGCCGCACCGCGCCGAAGGCGAGCGCGCCGGGCGTGCCCGGAAGGTTTGGCGAAGCCGCGCTCATGCCTGCCCCAGGGGCGTGCGCGAGAGTCGGCCATAGACGATGTAGAGCAGGGTCGTCGGCACCAGCAGGAAGAGGCCGAGCGCGCCGGCCATGCCCCAATTGGCGGTGCCGGTCGCGTAGAAGGCGATGACGGAGGAGATCATCTGGTCGCCGGCGCCGCCGGTCAGCGCCGGCGTGATGTAGTAGCCGAGCGCCACCATGAAGACGAGCAGCGAGCCCGAGAGCAGGCCGGGCATCGCCAGCGGCAGCAGGACATGGCGGAAAGCCTGCCAGGGGCGGGCTCCGAGCGCGGCCGCCGCCGGCATCAGGTTGCGCGGGATCGCGATCAGGCTGGCATAGATCGGCAGCACCATGAAGGGCAGCAGCACATGCGTCATGGCGATCAGCACGCCGGTGCGGTTGTAGATCAGGGGCAGCGAGGCGTCGATCAGGCCGAGCGCCTTCAGGATCTGGTTGATCAGCCCCTGGTCCTGCAGGAGGATCATCCAGGCGGCGGTGCGGACCAGCAACGAGGTCCAGAGCGGCAGCAGAACCGCCAGCAGCAGAAAGTTGCGCTTCCAGCCGCCAAGGCTCGCCGCCAGCATGGCGAAGGGCAGCCCGATCGCGGCGCAGGCCAAAGTCACCTGGGCGGCGATGATGAAGGTCCGCAGCATGATCGCACGGTTGACCGCCATGTCCGGCGCGACATGCGCGATCGTGCCGTCATCGCCGCGCTTCAGATCGACGGCCGCGAGCAGGTTGGCGTCCGTATAGACCGGCATGCCGCGCTTCAGCGCGAGCCAGAAGGGCGGCTGGCTCCAGCGCGGATCGATGCTCTCGAGCTTCGGGGTGGCGTCGGCACCGGCATTGCGCAGTGCCGTCACGGTGCGCGGCAGCAAGGAGCGGAAGCCGGCCTGCTGGCTGTTCAGGCTGCGCACGGCGTCGCCAAACACCTCCTGCACGACCTCGGCGCGCAGATCCTGAATCAGCGCCGCCTGAACGTCCGGAGACGGCAGGCCGTCGCCGTTCCACTGCGCGATCGCCACGGCCGTGGCCGGAAAAGCGAGGCGCACCGTGCCGCCCTGCACAGACGTCGCGATCATCATCCAGAGCGGCCAGATGAAGAACAGGGCGAGGAAGACGATCAGCGGCAGGACGAGGAGCGACGCCTTCAGGCGCGCAATGGTCATGGCGCCACCAGCGTGCAATCGTCGCGGTTGAAGCTGACGAAAGCCTGTGAGCCGACCGGCAGCACGACATCGCGGCGCCCAGCCTTGGCGACGAGCCGCTGGCCCTGGCAGGAGAGATGCACGCGGACATGGTCGCCATGGTAGACGTCATCCTCGACCGTGACCGGCAGCGCGTTCAGGACTGCCGGGTCGTTGCCGAGATGCAGCATTTCCGGCCGGATCGAGACGAGGGCCGGGCTGCCGATGGCAAAGCCGTCCGGCGCCGCACAGGAGATCGAGCCACCATTGGCAAGGACGACCGTGGCAACGCCGCCCGTCCGGGCTGAGACGGTGCCTGCGAGCAGGTTGGTCTCGCCGATGAATTCGGCGACGAAGCGCGTGCGTGGACGGTCATAGAGGCCCGACGGCGTATCGAGCTGCTCGATCTTGCCGCGATTCAGCACCGCGACGCGATCGGACATGGTGAGCGCCTCGCCCTGGTCATGGGTCACGAAGATGACGGTCAGGCCGAGCTTGCGGTGCAGCTCGCGGATCTCGAGCTGCATGTGCTCGCGCAGCTGCTTGTCGAGCGCGCTCAGCGGCTCGTCCATCAGCACGACTTTCGGCTCGTAGACGATCGAGCGCGAGAGAGCGATGCGCTGCTGCTGGCCGCCTGATAGCTGCGCGGGCTTGCGATCCTGGAGATGGCCGAGCTGGACGAGATCGAGCGCGCGTGTCACCCGCGCCTCGCGCTCAGCCTTGCCGACACCGCGCATCTTCAGCGGGAAAGCGATGTTCTCCGCTACGGTCATATGCGGGAAGAGCGCGTAATTCTGGAACACCACGCCCATGTCGCGCTTGTAGGGCGGCAGCCGTTCGACGCGCTTGCCATCGACATGGATCGCGCCGCCCGTCGGCGCCTCGAACCCGGCCAGCATCATCAGCAGCGTGGTCTTGCCCGAGCCGGACGGGCCGAGCAGGCTGACGAATTCGCCCTGGCCGACATGAAGGTCGAGCGCGTCGACGACCTTGGCTGTTCCGAACGCCTTGCTGACGTTCTCGAACTGGATGAACGCTGCCGAACCGGACAAATGGAAGTCCTTCACCTGAATGGCTGGCGCGCAGCGCCAGCCATTGTGACCACAGGTCTCGGTTGCGCCAAGCCTTAGGGCCCGGACTACTTGCCGAGCCAGGCGTTGAAGCGCTTGGTCAGGTCCTCGATGTTGTCGTTCCAGAAGTCGATGTCGATCGAGATCGCGCCCGCGAGATTGGCGGGCGAGGTCGGCAGATCAGCGGCAAGATCGGCCGGCACTGCTGCGGCCGCAGCCTTGTTAGGCAGGCCATAGGCGATGTCCTGCGGCAGCTTCGACTGGTTTTCCGGCAGGCTGGCGAAGGCGATGAAATCCATCGCCGCATCCTTGTTCGGGCTGCCCTTCAGGATGACCCAGCTGTCGACGGCATAGATGCTGCCGGGCCAGACGGTCTTGAACTTGGTGCCCTCGGTCTTGTTGATGCCGGTGATGCGGCCGTTATAGGCCGAGGTCATCACGACCTGGCCGGATTTCAGGAGCTGCAGAGGCTGGGCGCCGGACTCCCACCAGATCATGTCGCCCTTGATCTCGTCGAGCTTCTTGAAGGCGCGATCGACGCCGCCGGCGGCCCGCAGGGTCGCGTAGACGTCCTTGGCAGCGACGCCATCGGCCATCAGGGCGAATTCCAGGGCGTATTTGGGGCCGCGGCGCAGGGCGCGCTTGCCCGGGAATTTCTTGGTGTCCCAAAAATCGGCCCAGGAGGTCGGCGCGGTCTTCAGCTTGTCGGAATCATAGGAGAGCATCGTCGACCAGACGATGGCGCCGACGCCGCAATCACTGACCGCACTGTCGAGGAACTTGTCCTTGCCGCCGAGCTTGGCCCAGTCGATCTTCTCGTAGATGCCGTCGGCGCAGCCGATCGCGAGCTCGTCGGCCTCGACCTGCACGGCATCCCAGTTCGGCACGCCAGCCTTGACCTTGGCCTGCACGACGCCGACGCCGCCATCCCAGGATTCGTCGAGCACGGGCTTGCCGGTCTTCTCGGCAAAGGGCTTGAAATAGATCTTGCGCTGGGCGTCCTGATAGTTGCCGCCCCAGGATACGACGGTGAGGTCACGCGCGGAGGCTGCCCCGAAAGCCGACAGCACCAACCCCGCCGCAAGACCGGCGGAGCCTATCACCTGTTTGAAACTGGCCATGTTGGTCTCCCTTGTGTTTGCCGCCCCGGAATTCGCCCCTCGCGAACGCCGAACCAGTCCTTGCCGATCATTGGAACCTCGATCGCATTGTCGCGCCAGAGGCCCTGCAGACCTGTCGGTCGAATTCAGGCACCGATCTCCTGCAGCAATTGCGCGGGAGCCAGCCGCAGGGCGGCGGCGCGACGATGGCCCTCCAGCCCCTCGCTGGCGCTCTGGCGCATGGCAGGCGGCGCGACGGCCGCGACGCCGCGCTCGTCCAGCCATTGATGCGTGCAGGTCTTGAGATAGGAGCCGACCCAGAGGCCGCCGGTATAGCGCCCCGCGGCCATGGTCGGCAGCGTGTGGTTGGTGCCGCAGCACTTGTCGGAATAGACCACGCTGGCGGCGACACCGATGAAGATCGAGCCGTAATTGCGCAGTTTCCCGGCAGTGGCCTGGGCGTCGCTTGTGTGGACCTCGAGATGCTCGGCGGCGATGTGGTCGGAATAGGCCAGCATCGCCGCCTCGTCTGCGCAGAGGACGATCTCGCCATAGTCGCGCCAGGCCTCGGCCGCCACGCCGGCGGTCGAAAGGTTGCCGAGTTGGCGTTCGACCTCGGCCAGCGTCGCCTCGGCGAGTGCGCGGTCGGTCGTGATCAGGCCGACGCGGGTGCGCACGTCATGCTCCGCCTGGGCCAGAAGGTCGACCGCGATGGTGACGGCGTCGCCTGTCTCGTCTGCGACGATGAAGATCTCGCTGGGGCCGGCGAGCTGGTCGATGCCGACGAGCCCGAAGACCTGGCGCTTGGCCTCGTTCACATAGGCGTTGCCGGGCCCGACGATCTTGTCGACCGCCGGGATGCTCTCGGTGCCGAAGGCCATGGCAGCGATCGCCTGCGCACCGCCGACGCGGAAGATGCGGTCGGCGCCGGAGAGATGGCAACCGGCGATCATCGCCTGATGCGCTCCCGGCGGCAGGCAGGCGATGACCTCGTCGCATCCGGCGACTTTGGCTGGAACGATCGTCATGATCGGCGCCGACAGCAGCGGGTAGCGTCCGCCGGGCACATAGGCGCCGACGCGGGCGATCGGGATGATGCGATGTCCGAGATGCAGGCCGGGCAGCGGCTCGACATCGAGCGGCAGGATCGTGTCGCGCTGCGCCTGGGCGAAGGATCTGACGCGCTC
>NZ_JAIVFW010000117.1 GCF_020829595.1 Nostoc sp. CHAB 5844 | reverse complement strand
GTCGGCGCGCAAGGCTTGGCGCGCGGGAGCGGACGCCCTACCTAAGCGTATTAGTGACTTAATTCACTTGAGGAGCGCCCGATGGCCGAGCCGATCACCGTCGATATTCCCCACAAACTGGGCCGCGAAGTCGCACGCGCACGGATTTCGGGCGGGGTGGGCAAGATCGCTGACCTGATCCCCGGCGGCGCGCTGACCGACAATCGCTGGGACGGCGACAGCTTCTATTTCACGATCGAAGGCATGGGCCAGCGGGTCGCGAGCCGGTTGGACGTGGCCGAGGATGTGGTGAAGGCGACGGTGGACCTGCCACCGTTCCTGGCGATGTTCGCGAACCGGATTCGAGAGAAGCTGGCGGATAGTGGGACTAAACTGCTGAAATAGAGTTTGTAACCACCCTATCCCGTTCGTGCTGAGCTTGTCGAAGCACTGTCCTTCTTGCTTGGCACGAAGAAAAGACAGTGATTCGACAAGCTCAGCACCAACGGATTAGGGGAGGGCGTTGGGAACCCCTTGCTCCGCCCCGCATTGATGCGGCGGGCAGCAACAGGAGTGAACCATGACCGGTTGGGCCGCCAAGGCTGCGATCTGGTTGATCGGCATATTGTTGATCGGATTGACCACCGGTTATGTGCTGGGCGGTTTTGCCGTAGGGCGCGACACGCACCGTGTCTATTACGGGTATCAGATGCCCGATGCCGGGTCTGTCGAGCGTTCAGCCGCTCTAAGTGCTGGTCGTGATCGGCTCGATGCCGTGGCAGGCGCAAGACTCGATTTCGATTAGGCGACTGGCGCAAGGGTCAGGCGAATATAGCCAGCCCTTGCGCATGGGTGCCGAGGATCAGCAGGATCGTGGTTGAGAAGGATCCGATGCCGATCAGAAGCGAGCGGAGCATTTGGTTTGCTCCGATTTCGCGCCGCTTCATTTGGGTTATGCCAGCGGCAGGCCGGGAGCCGATGCAGCGACGAGGATCGCGGTGAAGAAGACTGAGCCGACGAGAGCGACGACATTGCGCGAGACGGTTTCGATTTGAGCGAACATGGTGATAACTCCCTGAGTATCGGCGGTATCGGACCATCCGTCCGCCGTTGCTCAGAGATTTGCAGGGAGCGTGCCAGTTTGCGAAAACGCCGGAATCAGGGCTTTTCGGTTGTCGTTTTTGCGATAATTGGTAATTTACGCCAGATGAACGGCGCGTAAATTCCCATTCATCTGGCGATTTTCGCAAAATCAGTCAGTTGCGGTTTGTGCGTCTGCCTGGGCCGGGCCGCTCACCCGCCAGATGACGTTACCGACATCGTCCGCGACCAGCAGCGCGCCGCGCTGATCGGTGATGACGCCGACCGGGCGGCCCATCGCCTGTCCTTCGTCGTTCAGAAAGCCGGTCAGCACATCGACCGGCAATTGTCCGCGAACCGGAAAACCATTTTCGCCGAACGGTACGAACACGACCTTGTAGCCGGAGGGCGGCACCCGGTTCCACGATCCGTGCTGACCGACGAATGCGCCGCGCGCAAAGGTCGCGCCCAGTCGCGCGTCGCCGGCAAAGGCAAGGCCCAGCGATGCGGTATGAGCGCCCAGCGCATAATCGGGACGCGCGGCGTATTCGCGCAGTTCGGGCCGCTTGGGCTCCACCCGCGTGTCAACATAGCCGCCCCAATAGCTGTGCGGCCAGCCATAGTAATTGCCGAACTGGACGCGTGTCAGATAATCGGGCGGGCCGTCCGATCCCAGCATGTCGCGTTCGTTGACCACTGTCCACAGGGCGCCGGTCTGCGGCTCGATCGCCATGCCGACGGGATTGCGGATGCCGGTGACGTAAGGCCGCAAGGTCCGGTTGGCGATATCGACCTCCAGGATCGCGGCGCGGTTCGTCTCGCGGTCCATGCCCTTTTCGCCGATGTTCGAATCCGATCCGACCGCGACATAGATGAAGCGCCCGTCTTCGCTGGCGATGATGTTGCGGGTCCAGTGATTGCCCGCCGCGGGAAGGTCGACGATCTTTTCGGCAGGCGCGGTGATTCGCGTCTGGCCGACCTGGAACGGGAAACGCACCAGGGCATCGGTGTTGCCGACATAGAGATGGTCGTCGACCAGCGCCATGCCGAGCGGCGAGTTCAGCCCTTCGAGCAGTGCCGATCGCGCTTCCGCGACGCCGTCGCCATCGGCATCGCGCAGCAATGTGATGCGGTTGGCCGATGGTACGCCTGCGCCTGCGCGGCCCATCAGTTTCTTCATCACCCAGTTCTGGATGCCGCCTTCCTCGCGTGGCGGGCTGTTGCTTTCCGCCACCAACACATCGCCATTGGGCAGGCGGTACATCCAGCGCGGATGGTCGAGGCCCGATGCGAACGCCTGCACTGTCAGCCCCTGGGCGGCGGTCGGTGTCCGGCCCTGCGGCCAGCCGATCGCCTTGGCGATCTTGACCGTCGGGATGGTCTGGATGCGCGGATCGGCGATCTTGGGTTCGGCGCCCATCACCGCTTCAACCTCGTACCGCGCGCGGTCGGGACGCGTCATGTAGAACAGGATGGCGGCGGCGACGAGGATCAGGATCCCGCCGAAGATCAGGATATGTTTGCGCATATCGCCGACGATAGGGGGCCGATCCCGACCCGCCAAGCCGGAAAAACGAGCGTTCAGCGCGGCGGCTGGGCGTGGGCGATCTGGACGCTGGGCGCGGTGTCCGACGGCTCGCGATCGGGGAACAGGGCGACGCCAGCAATTGCGACGGCGCCAACCGCGACAGCGATGCCCCATCCGCGCCTGTTGATTTGCCCGCCGCCCGATCGACGCATGCGCTCGAACGGCAGGTTGGCCGGGGTACGGTGGGCGGAACTACGGATACAACGCATCGCCGATCGCTGCGCCGCCGAACCTTGCTGCCAGATGTATGAACGCCGTGCGTGCGACAATCCGGGCGGCAATGACGCCATGACGTTGCAAGGACAATGAGCGGACGAAAAAATGGCCGTCGACGAAAGGGATAAGTCGACGGCCGCGAGTGACGTGGCGACCGTGGGACCGGCCGCAAGGGGGCTGGCGGCAGGCCTTTTCGCGCGAGCATCCGGCGCGGGGGCGACCCTGACCGCAGATCGGCGCTCGCGTCATCCGGCAAAGCCACAAGTCGATCGAGTCGAGAGCTGCACCTTGTCACGCGCGTCGGCGATCGACAAACGCATTACCCCGCACTTGGTGATCGCCTGAGCCGATGGAGCGTCAGTCTTCGGCGATTTCCAGCTTGCGGGGCGGATGGAGCCGCAGCCGCGACACGCGCTTGGCATCGGCGGCCAGCACTTCCAGCCGCCAGCCCGACGGATGATCGAGAATGTCGCCCGCGCTCGGCACCTCGCCCGCCAGAACGAAGGCGAGCCCGCCCAGCGTGTCGATATCTTCCTCGACCTCGGCCAGTCGCGGATCGATCGCCTCTGCCACATCCTCCAGTTCGGCACGCGCATCGGCGTCCCAGCCGCCGCCGTCGAGCGGCACGAACAACGCGGTCGGCGCGTCGTCATGCTCGTCGTCGATCTCGCCGACGATTTCCTCGATCAGATCCTCGATCGTCACCAGGCCCTCGGTGCCCGAATATTCGTCGAACACGACGGCAAGATGCGTGCGCTTGGCCTGCATCGTTGCGAGCAGGTCGAGCGTCCCCATCGATTGCGGCACGAAAATCGGCTGGCGCACCAGCGCCGACAGGTTGGCGGGCGGCGTCTCGCCCTTGGCCAGGATGTTGAACACGTCCTTGATGTGGATCATGCCGGTGATGGTATCGAGCTTTTCGCGATAGACCGGCAGTCGGCTGTGCCCGGCTTCGGCGAACAGCGCGACCAGATCGGCGAACGGCGTCGATTCCTCGATCGCGATAATATCCGCGCGCGGCACGCCGACATCGCCGGCATCGCGTTCCCCGAAATGGAGCAGATTCTTGAGCATCTTGCGTTCGATCGGCGACAGATCGCCCTTGATCGCGGTGTGCCCGTCCTCGCGGGCAGCATGCTCGTGTTCGGAAATCGCCTCTTCGATCCGGTTGCGGAGCGTATCCGCGCTTTCGTCGCCGAAGATCAGGGTGCGAAGGCCCCGCCATATGCCGCCGCCTTCCGGCGGCGTGCTACTGTCGCCCTGCCCGTTGCTGCCGCTGTTACCGTTGCTACTCGGGCCGTCGGCCATCGTCGTCTGAGTCCTCTGTTAAGGGATAGGGATCGGCGATGCCGATGCTGGCGAGCGCATCACGCTCGATCGCCTCCATGCGTTCCGCTTCCGCATCCCCCTGGTGATCATATCCTAGCAAGTGCAACACGCCATGCACAATCAGATGCTGGGCATGATGTTCCACAGAAATCTGTCGCTCCGCCGCTTCTCGTTCGCAAACTCCGCGCGCCAGCACGATATCGCCAAGCAATACCTCGCCATCGTCGCTGTTGGCGGTGACGCTTTCGATCAGGTCGGGCTGGATCATCGGAAAGGACAGGACATTGGTCGGCTTGTCCTTTTGCCGGTAATCGCGGTTGAGCACGCGCACTTCGTCGTCGTCGGTCATCCGCACCGCGATTTCGATCAGCGCCGCCGTGGTCGCCAGCGTAGCATAGGGCGTGCGCTGGATCGCGGCGGCGGCGCAGGCCGCGGCAAGCGCTTCCCAGTCCGCATCGGGCCAGCCGGGCTCGGTCTGGACGGCAACGTCGATCATGCGTCGGCGCAGCCGTTACGCATTGTCGCCCTCATAGGCCTGGACGATACGGCCGACGATCGGGTGGCGGACGACGTCTGCGGTGGTGAAGCGCACGACCGATAGCGATTCGATCCCCTCCAGCTTCGCAACCGCGTCGTTCAGGCCTGACGCGGTAACGCCCCCGGGAAGGTCGGTCTGGTTGGGGTCGCCACAGATCACCATCCGGCTGTTCTGACCGAAGCGGGTCAGGAACATCTTCATCTGCATCGGCGTGGTGTTTTGCGCCTCGTCGAGGATGACGAAAGCGTCGGCGAGCGTGCGCCCGCGCATGAAGGCGATCGGCGCAATCTCGATCTCTCCCGACGCCAGCCGCCGCTCGACCTGTTCGGGCGGCATGCAGTCGTAGAGCGCGTCGTACAAGGGACGCAGATAGGGATCGACCTTTTCCTTCATGTCGCCGGGGAGGAAGCCGAGCTTTTCGCCTGCCTCGACCGCCGGGCGCGACAGGATCAGCCGCTGGACGCTGCCGGTAATGAGCTGAGCGACGGCCTGCGCGACGGCGAGATAGGTCTTGCCGGTGCCAGCAGGCCCCAGCGCGAAGATCATGTCGTTCGACACCAGTTGTCGCATATAATGCGCCTGGTTGAGCGAACGCGGCACGATCGTTTTGCGCCGAGTGCGGATCATGATCGGCGGGGGGCTGTCGGTTTCCTGGCGGACGATGCCGACAAGCGTGGGTTCGCTGGACATCGCGATCACCGCGTCGATCAGGCCAGTGTCGATATCCTCGCCGCGGATCACGCGGGCGTGGAGGTCGTTGAGCACTTCGCGGGCATGGGCGACGGCCTCCGCTGCGCCCTCCACCTGAACCCGGTCACCGCGCGCGGTGATGTACACGCCCAGCCGTTCTTCGAGCGCCAGCAGGTTCGAATCGAATTCACCGAACAGGCGCGGGAGCAACTGGGGCTTGTCGAAGCTGAGTTCGGCGCGGGAACGCTCGCCGGGACGGGCGGGGACAGGCTTGCGGCTCATGCAGTCCTTTCGGGGTGCGACGGTGACCAAGTTGACACGATGAAGCGGTTCGCGCGGGCGACCGTCGCCGGGTAGGCGGTGGTGAGAGGCACAGGAGTCGCGGCGCGGCGCATCGCGCGACGATGGCAGATGGCGGGGGCGGAGGACAGGGGGAAAGTGGGACGCGCGCTAGATCGCGTCCAGTCGCCAGTCCGCCTGCATCGGGAACTGGCTGACGACGCGGCGACCGCGTTCGTCTCGGGCGGGTTCGAACCGCACGCGCCGCGCGGCGCGACAGCTGCCACTGTCCAGCTCAGGATGACCGGACGTGGCGGTGACGGTGCAGGCGATCACCATTCCGGTCGCGTCAATGGTCAACAGGATCGCGTTCTGGCCCTCCAGCCCCTTGGCGCGTGCCGCGGCCGGATAGCTTGCGGCGCCGAAGAGGCGTGTGATGTCCGATTTGGGGGTCGCGGGCCGCGTCTTCGTGGCGGGCGATGCGGTGTGGCCATCATGGGCCTGCCCGACTGCCGACGATAATGCCGATGCCGCCAGCAAAACAAAGATATCGATCATTCCCAAACCCCAAGCTGATGAAACAACGGCATTATCGACGATGATGGCAGAGGAAAGGCGACGGAGACAGGCAAAAACGGGTCATGCCTTCGACGTCAGCCCTTAACGGCATGGCAGACTTAAGCGCCGATCCTGTCCTCAGCACCGGCCTTGCGGCCAGTTGCAGGGGGCCGGGTCGAAGGTTGCTTATCGGCTCTTGCGCTGTTCCGGCATGAGGAAATGCTGTATAAATCGCCCGTCCGTCCGCGACTCGAGGAGATACGCGATGGGTGGCTTTACCGATGGTTCGACGCACGAAGCCTGGCTGGATGGCCGGGGAGGCATGCGCATTTTCGCCCGGCTCTGGGAGGCGCGAGGGAGCCCGCGCGCTTCGCTCGTGATCTGTCACGGCGTCAATTCGCATAGCGGGCAATATGTCCGCGCAGCCGAGGAGTTCGCGGCGCATGGCTATGCGGTCACCGCGCTCGATCTGCGCGGGCGCGGGCGGTCGGAGGGCGAGCGTTTCTATGTCGAGAGCATCGACGATTACGTGTCCGACCTGTCGCAGGCGATCGAGCTGGCGCGGTCGCGGCACCCCGGCCTGCCGCTCTACCTGCTGGGGCACAGCGCGGGCGGGGTCGTAGCCTCCACCTATGCGCTCGACCATCAGGACCGGTTGTCCGGGCTGATCTGCGAAAGCTTCGCGCTGCACGTCTATGCACCCGACGTGGCGCTGAAACTGGTCGAGGGCGCCAGCCATGTGATCCCGCACGTCCATGTGCTGAAACTGAAGAACCGCGACTTTTCGCGCGATCCCGAATGGGTGACGACGCTTGACGCCGACCCGCTGACGCAAGGCGAGGTGCAGCCGGTCCAGACCGTCGCGGCACTGGCGCGTGCGGGCGAGCGGCTGGAGCGCGAATTCGTGCGGCTGACGCTGCCATTGCTGATCCTGCATGGCACCGCCGACAAGGCCACGCGCCCCGATGGCAGCCAGTTGATGTTCGACAGCGTCGGATCGCCCGACCGCGAGCTGAAGCTGTACGACGGATATTATCACGACCTGCTCAACGACCTGGGGCGCGAGCGGGTGATGGCGGACATCATCGACTGGATTGACGCCCGATTGCCGCAGATGCAGCGGATGGAAATGCCCGTCGCGACCTGAGGGGTGGTCCGATCGGATCGTCAGAAACCGATCGATCCGATGTGGTGGGGTCGCGTTGACATGACCCACTTCGAATGTTGCATTCTCCCCGTCATCAAATGAGGAGAGATAGCATGAAGGCATTGATCTGTTCGGCAATTCTGGCGTCTGCCAGCTTGGCAGCTCCGGCTTATGCGTCTGCGGTAGCCACCAGCGAAAGCGTTGCATCGGTTCAGAACGATCTGCCGCCGGGATGCAAATATGTGCTGTGGATGCTGATCTGCGACGATATGCCGATACCCTGATGCTCGCATAAAAGTATCGATGTTGAAGTTCGGAGATGGCGCCTAGCGTCTCCCAACCCGCACAGCCTTCCTAAGCCGCGGCGCGGACCCGCTCGACGCCCGACAGGCTGTTCGGCCCGGCTTCGACGATCTCCACCTCGACCAGCGCGCCGATCGGGGCGTCGGTCGTCAGGTGGATCGATTGCAGCCAGGGGGATTTGCCGAGCATCTGCCCCGGACGCTTGCCCGCGCGTTCGATCAACACTGTACAGGTCTTGCCCACGGTCGCGGCATTGAACGCGGCCTGATCGCGGTTGAGGTGCGATTGCAGGCGCTGGAGGCGGTCGTCCATCACCTCGGCCGGAACCGCGCCGTCCATCTCGGCGGCAGGCGTGCCGGGGCGCGGCGAGTATTTGAAGCTGAAACACTGGGCATAGCCGACCGCGTCGACCAGGCTGAGCGTGTCTTCGAATTCGGCATCCGTCTCTCCGGGGAAGCCGACGATGAAATCGCCCGACAGCGCGATGTCGGGCCGCACGGCGCGCACGCGGTCGAGGATGCGGAGATAGCTGTCGCGGCTGTGGCTGCGGTTCATCGCCTTCAACACGCGGTCGCTGCCGGCCTGAACCGGCAGATGGAGGAACGGCATCAGCTTTTCGACGTCGCGGTGCGCCTGGATCAGCCCCTCGCGCATGTCGTTAGGGTGGCTGGTGGTGTAGCGGATGCGCGCGAGATCGGGGATCTTGTCGAGTGTCACGATCAGGTCGTGCAGACCCCGGCCATCGTCATCCCAGGCATTGACGTTCTGGCCGAGCAGCGTGATCTCCCGCGCGCCTGCATCGACCAGCGCCTTCGCCTCATCGACGATCGCGTCGAACGGGCGGCTGATCTCCGCGCCGCGGGTATAGGGCACCACGCAATAGGTGCAGAATTTGTCGCATCCTTCCTGCACGGTCAGGAACGCCGATGGCGCGACCCGGCGACGGCTGGGCAGCGCGCCGAATTTGGAGAGCACCGGCATGTCGGTGTCGAGCGCAGGGGTGCCCGATGCGGCTTTGGCAACCAAATCGGGGAGATTGTGATAGGCCTGCGGGCCGACGACTACATCGACCTTGGCACGGCGCGCGATCTCGTCGCCCTCGGCCTGCGCGACGCAGCCCGCGACCGCGATCATCGGCTCGCGACCCTCGGCGCGCGCGCCTTTGCGAACGCGGCCGATTTCGGAATAGACCTTCTCGGTCGCCTTTTCGCGGATGTGGCAGGTGTTGAGGATGACGAGATCGGCGTCGGCGGCGTCCGCTGCGGTCATGCCCGCAGCCGCCATCAATTCCCCCATTCGCTCGCCGTCATAGACGTTCATCTGGCAGCCGAAGGATTTGACGTGGAAGGTACGGGGCGTGGGCTTGGTCATGGCGGGGCGGGCTATAGGGGAATTGGCGTAAGGATGCCACCGTCGGCCGTTTGACCATAAGGAAACCCTTCGTCACTCTTGCGCTTAAAATGGGGAGTAAGCGTTTTGGTGGAATGGATGCTGTTGGCGGCGGCAATGCTGTCGCAATCCGCGGGGGCGAGCGAACCGTTGAAGCCAAGTGGCGCCTGGTCGATCGATTATGGCGACGAAGCCTGCACATTGAGCCGCAGTCTGGGTTCCAACCACGGAACCTTTGAGCTGCGACGAGAGGATATAGCGCGCAGCGGCGCACTTGTCGTGCTGAGCGTGCCGGATGCAGGCCGGTCACGAAACGGGCAATTCAAAGGAATTTTCTGGTCGCGGGAGCAGAGCCAGTCGATGTCAATGCGGAGTCGCGATTCCTGCCCGACAAGGATATGCGGTTTATCACGATATATCTTGATGCACCCAAGTTGGCGACACTGACATCGACCGGAAAATTCGCATTGCCAGTCGCTCGCAACGATCATCTCTGGCTGGACATGGGCAGCTTGGATGAGGCGCTGGCGGCCCTCGCCAAATGTAGCGACGACCTGGTCAAGTCGCTGGGCATTCCCCTGGCGGAACTCGATGCCGTTGCGGTGACTGCGGAGCCTGTCGGAACGATCGATCTATCCCCGCGCCGCTTCCCGCCGGAACTGAATGGGCAATATTGGGAGGCCCGGAGCAAGGCGCTGTTCGAAATAGACGCCCTGGGCAAAGTAGCGGGATGCCGGATCATTTCCTATTCCGGCCCGGAAGCATTGCGGGGATCGGCGTGTGAACAGCCTTTCCGAATGCGGTTCAAACCTGCACGGTCCGAGACCGACGCGCCGGTCCGGTCCTGGGCGGTTCTTGCGGTCACATCGACCCCATGCGTTGGTCGCCCGACGAGAAGCGGAGAGATGACATGCTGATGGCGGCGCTACTGCTGATGACACTGGGTCAATCCGGAACGGCAAGCGAACCACTTAAGGCCTCGGGCAAATGGAATGTCGATTACGGCACGGACATGTGCACCGTTGCGCGATCCTTCGGCAACGACGGTATCACCTTTGGTTTTCGGCCCGACGGGTTTGCCGGACAGGGAGGAATGCTGGTCCTGGTCCAACCTGCAAAGGGTGGAAGTAATCACGAATTTAGACAGATGATCGAATTCCCAAATGGCGCCGAAGCGATCCCGGTAAACCCCAAACACTATTATCTCCGTCAACTGAAAAGCCGGGTGATCACGATGATTGTGAATGCCGCCGAGCTTGAACGATTGAAATCCGCTCCGTCTTTTTCGGTTCCGATCGGCAGGCGTGATCATATCGCGCTGGCGCCGGGCAAT
>NZ_JAIVFW010000116.1 GCF_020829595.1 Nostoc sp. CHAB 5844 | reverse complement strand
CCCCCGAGGCGATCGATGCCGCGCGCGCCGCCGTGCTCGACCAGTTCGGCCCGCGTTACGTTCCGGAAAAGCCGCGCTTCTACTCCACCAAGGCGAAGAACGCCCAGGAAGCCCACGAAGCCATCCGCCCGACCGACTTCAACCGCTCACCGGACAAGCTGCGCCGCTTCCTCGACAGCGACCAGATGCGGCTCTACGACCTGATCTGGAAGCGCGGCATCGCGAGCCAGATGGCGTCCGCCGAGATCGAGCGCACGACTGTTGAAATCCTTGCCGACAACAATGGTGAAAAGGCCGGCCTGCGCGCCGTCGGTTCGGTCATCCGGTTCGATGGCTTCATCGCTGCCTATACCGACCAGCGCGAGGAAGGCGAAGCAGCCGAAGATGGTGACGACGAGGATGGTCGCCTGCCCGATATCAATGCGCGCGAGGCACTGGCCAAGCAGAAGGTCAGTGCCAGCCAGCATTTCACCGAGCCGCCGCCGCGCTATTCGGAAGCCTCGCTGATCAAGAAGATGGAAGAGCTCGGCATCGGCCGTCCGTCCACCTATGCGGCGACGCTGAAGACGCTGAGCGACCGCGAATATGTGATCACCGACAAGCGCAAGCTGGTGCCGCATTCCAAGGGACGGCTGGTCACGGCCTTCCTCGAGAACTTCTTCACCAAGTACGTCGAATACGATTTCACGGCCGATCTTGAAGAGAAGCTCGACAAGATCTCGGCGGGCGAGCTGAACTGGAAGGACGTTCTGCGCGACTTCTGGCAGGACTTCTTTGCCCAGATCGAGGACACCAAGGAGCTGCGCGTCACCAACGTGCTCGATGCGCTGAACGAGGCGCTGGCTCCGCTCGTCTTCCCGAAGCGCGAAGATGGATCGGATCCGCGCATCTGCCAGGTTTGCGGCACGGGCAACCTGTCGCTGAAGCTCGGCAAGTATGGCGCCTTCGTTGGCTGCTCGAACTACCCGGAATGCAATTACACGCGTCAGCTGACCAGTGACGGTGGCGCAGAAGCCGAGGCTGGCGGCAGCAACGAGCCACGTGCGCTCGGCAAGGATCCGGTGACGGAAGAAGAGATCACGCTGCGGTCCGGCCGGTTCGGTCCCTATATCCAGCGCGGTGACGGCAAGGAGGCCAAGCGCTCGTCGCTGCCGAAGGGCTGGACACCGGCCTCGATCGACCTGGAAAAGGCTCTTTCCCTGCTCGCGCTGCCGCGCGATGTCGGTCCGCATCCCGAGACGGGCAAGATGATTTCGGCCGGTCTCGGTCGCTACGGACCGTTCGTGCTGCATGACGGGACCTATGCCAACCTCGAAAGTATCGAAGACGTGCTCTCAATCGGCCTCAATCGTGCTGTAACAGTGCTCGCCGAAAAGCAGAGCAAGGGACCGGGCGCTCGTGGGCGCACGGCGGCTGCAGCGATCAAGGAACTGGGTGACCATCCGGATGGCGGCGCGATCACCGTGCGCGACGGTCGCTATGGCCCCTATGTCAACTGGGGCAAGGTCAATGCGACCCTGCCGAAGGGCAAGGACCCGCAGGACATCACCGTCGAAGAAGCCCTGGTGCTGATCGCCGAGCGTGCGGCCAAGGATGGCGGCGGCAAGGCCAAGGCGAAGAAGGCTCCGGCCAAGGCTGCCAAGGCAAAGTCGGATGACGGTGCCGCCGAAAAGCCGAAGAAGGCTGCGGCCAAGCCGAAGGCGGCAGCCGCCAAGAAGGCTCCCGCGAAAGCGAAGACAACAAAGAAGAGTGCGACTTGAGCAAGAGATTCCGCGACCCCTCCGATATCCCCGGCTCCGGCAATCGCAAGAGCCGGCGTGCGGAAGGCGCGGCCAAGGTGAAAGCCGGCAATCCCGCCGCGTTGATCCATGGCGAGGTTCCGCCGCGCGACGTGCTCATGCAGTTCATCACCGACAATCCCGACCGCGCCTCCAAGCGCGAGATCGCCAAGGCCTTCGGCCTGAAGGGCGAGCAGCGGGTGGCACTCAAGCAGGCGCTGAAGGATCTGGAAGATGACGGCCTGGTGCAGAAGAGCCGCAAGTCGCTGACGCGGCCCGGCGCGCTGCCGCCGGTCACCGTGCTCGACATCACCACCCGCGACAAGGATGGCGAACTGATCGGCCGTCCCGCCGAATGGCCCGAGGAGGCCGGTGCGGCACCGGCCGTGCTGATCCGCCAGTCGAGTTCCGACCGCTCCAAGGGCAAGACGCCGGTCGGCGGGCTGGGCGACCGGGTGCTGGCGAAGATCTTCGCCAACAAGGATCGCTCCGGCCAGGCCTATACGGCACGGGTGATCAAGATCCTCGACCGCCATGTCGGCTCGGTTATGGGTGTGGTGCGGTTGATGTCCGATGGTGGCGCCCGCCTGATGCCGATTGATCGTCGCGGCGAGGAAATGCAGATCGACGCAACCGATCTCGGTGAGGCCAAGGATGGCGATCTGGTCGAGGTCGAAGTCGGTCGTGCGGCGCGCTTTGGCCTGACGCGGGCGAAGGTGCTCAACGTCGTCGGATCGGTCGCCTCGGAAAAGGCGATCTCGATGATCGCGATCCATGCGCATGGCATTCCGCATATCTTCCCGCAGTCGGTGATTTCGGAAGCCGAGGCGGCCAAGCCCGCCTCGATGTCGCATCGCGAGGACTGGCGCGACCTGCCGCTGATCACCATCGATCCGCATGACGCCAAGGACCATGACGACGCCGTCTATGCCGAACTCGACCCCTCGCCCGACAATCCGGGTGGCGTCATCGTGACGGTCGCCATCGCCGACGTATCCTATTATGTCAGGCCGAAATCGGCGCTCGACCGCGAGGCGCTCAAGCGCGGCAATTCCGTCTACTTCCCTGATCGCGTCGTCCCCATGCTGCCCGAGCGGATTTCCAACGATCTCTGCTCGCTGCGCGAAGGTGTCGATCGTCCGGCGCTGGCCGTGCGCATGGTCTTCTCACACGAGGGGCGCAAGGCGAGCCACACCTTCCATCGCATCATGATGAAGAGCGCGGCCAAACTGTCTTACCAGCAGGCGCAGGCGGCGATCGACGGCAAGCCCGACGAAAAGACCGGACCGCTGCTGGAGCCGATCCTTAAACCCCTGTGGCATGCCTATGGCGTGATGAAGCGCGGGCGTGACCGTCGCCAGCCGCTCGAGCTCGACATGCCCGAGCGCAAGATCATCCTCAAGGAAGACGGCACGGTCGATCGCGTGCATGTGCCGGAACGCCTCGATGCGCACAAGCTGATCGAGGAGATGATGATCCAGGCGAACGTTTCGGCCGCCGAGACGCTGGAAAAGAAGCGCCAGCCGCTGATCTACCGCATCCATGATGCGCCAACGCTTGCCAAGCAGGAGGTGCTGCGCGAGTTCCTCGGCACGCTCGGCATGTCGCTGGTCAAGGGCGGCAATATGCGGTCGAACTCGTTCAACGGGATTCTCGCCAAGGCGCAAGACACGCCGCACCAGACCATGGTCAACGAGATGGTGCTGCGCAGCCAGAGCCAGGCGATCTACAGTCCCGACAATATCGGCCATTTCGGCCTCAACTTGATGAAGTACGCGCATTTCACCTCGCCGATCCGGCGTTATGCCGACCTGATCGTGCATCGGGCGCTGGTCGGCTCGCTGGGCTTGGGCGAAGGCGGGATTACGCCGGACGAGGAAGCGAGCCTGGAAGATATCTCGGCGGAGATCTCAACCTTCGAGCGCCGCGCCATGGCGGCCGAGCGCGACACGATCAACCGGCTGATCGCGCATCATCTTGCCGGTCGCATTGGCGACGAATTCGACGGCCAGGTTTCCGGTGTGACCAAGTCAGGTCTGTTCATCAGCCTGCCGCAATTTGGCGCAGATGGCTTTATCCCGGTTTCCACGCTGGGCCGCGACTACTATATCTACGACGAAGCGCATCAGGCCCTGACGGGTGAGAAGTCCGGGCTTGGATACCAGCTCGGCGATACCGTCGAGGTTCGTCTCGTGGAAGCCGTGCCGCTTGCCGGCGCGCTTCGCTTCGAGATGCTGAGTGAGGGACGCAAGATGCCCGTTGCGACGCGTTCCTTCCACAAGGCGGGACGGCGGAACGGGCGAAAGCAGCCCGGCACACGACCGCCGCGCTCGCGACGTTGACACTTTCGCCCCGGAGGCAGGACATGAGCGGCAATCAGACCCAGGCAACGATCCAGTATGGCGGGAGCCAAAAGACCGACCGGCCGCTAGGCCGCTCGATCAAGCGTGGCATGCTGAACCAGTGCCCGTCCTGCGGCTCGGGCAAGCTTTTCCGCAGCTACCTCAAGGTGGTGGACAAGTGCGCGGCATGCGGTGAGGATTATTACCATCACCGCGCCGACGACCTTCCGGCCTATCTGGTGATCCTCATTCTCGGGCATGTGCTGGTGGGTGGTTTCATGGCCACCGATCTTGTCTTCGTTCTTCCGGCCTGGGTCCATTTTCTGATCTGGGCACCGATCGGGGTCGTGACCTCCCTGCTGTGCCTTCAGCCCATCAAGGGCGGTGTTGTCGGACTGCAATGGGCGCTGCGAATGCATGGCTTCGGGGGGCACGATGACGAGCCGGAGGCATTCCGGGACAGCAGGGATTAAGTCATCCATCCGTCACGCAGCTGTGGCGGTTTCTCGTTAAAGGTCCAAAAAAGGCGCCAGCTTGATTCGCATTGGAAAATCAGAAGCGCTTGACAGGCGCGCCGTTTCCAGTCTGAACATGCCGCGCCGATCGACTACGCCCGGGAGCTGGTAAGCGCCAATGCCATCACAGATTTCGACACGCGCGCGTCTGCGGGCAGACCGCAGGCAGGGACGTGAATTGAACGACCGGGTGTCTGATGTCTGAAACCAATGGCGGCCTGAACGGTCATCGCGAAGAAATCCACTGGCCTTCGCTGATTGCGGCCATTTCGGCCATTTCCGCTGTCGGCATCGCAATCGGCCTTGGCCTGCCGCTGCTCAGCATCATCCTGGAAAAGCGCGGCATCTCCTCGACCCTGATCGGGCTCAATTCGGCGATGGCCGGGATTGCCGCCATGGCGGCGGCACCCGTGACAACCAAACTCGCACACCGGTTCGGCGTTGTCCCGACCATGCTGTGGGCCGTGGTCCTGTCCGCCATCAGCGCCATCGGCTTTTACTATGCCGAACAGTTCTGGATGTGGTTCCCGCTGCGCATCGTCTTCCACGGCGCGACGACCACCCTCTTCATCCTCTCGGAGTTCTGGATCAACGCCGCAGCGCCATCGCGCAAGCGCGGACTCGTGATGGGCATCTATGCCACCATGCTTGCCGTCGGCTTCGCCTGCGGCCCCCTGCTCTTCTCGGTGCTCGGCAGCGAGGGGCTTTTGCCCTTTGCCGTCGGTGCGGTCGCGATCCTCGCTGCTGCGATTCCGATCTACGTCGCGCGCAATGAGAGCCCGGTGCTGAATGAAAAACCGGAGATGCATTTCTTCCGTTACATCTTCCTGGTGCCGACAGCGACCGTTGCGGTTTTCGTCTTCGGCGCGGTGGAAGCGGGTGGCCTTTCCCTCTTCCCGATCTATGCGACCCGCAGCGGCTTCACCGAGACGCAGGCAGCGCTTCTGCTGACCGTCATGGGCATCGGTAACATGGTGTTCCAGATCCCGCTGGGGCTGATCTCAGACCGAATGCGCGACCGGCGCCTGCTGCTCTCGATCCTTGCCATCGTCGGCCTCGCCGGGTCGCTGACATTGCCCTGGCTATCCGGCCACTGGCAGTTGATGGCGGTCGTACTGCTGTTCTGGGGCGGCTGCGTCTCCGGGCTCTACACCGTCGGCTTGAGCCATCTCGGCTCGCGACTCACCGGGGCCGATCTCGCCGCAGCCAATGCCGCCTTCATCTTCTGCTATGCAGTTGGGACGGTCGCCGGCCCACAGGCGATCGGTGCTGCGATCGATCTCACCGGTAATGACGGTTTTGCCTGGGCAATTGCGGGCTTCTTCGCCCTCTATGTCGTGCTTTCCTTGGGGCGCCTGCTTTTTAACCCGAAACGCACTTGACTTTTCAGGCGCGATTTGTAGTTTCGCGCCAGATTTGCCGTGGGCCTCGTTCGGTCGTCCACGGCTTCGTTTATTAGAGGCAGGACGACCATGGCCAAGGCTACAACCATCAAGATCAAGCTTCTGTCGACGGCTGACACGGGTTTCTTCTACGTGACCACGAAGAACAGCCGCACGATGACGGAAAAGATGACGAAGACCAAGTATGACCCGGTTGCTAAGAAGCACGTCGAGTTCAAGGAAACCAAGATCAAGTAAGACTCGATCGAGGGCTTCTCAAAAAGGCGTGCCGCTTCCTGCGGCGCGCCTTTTTCTTTTGGCATTCTTCGTTCACGGCAACGGCCCTCGCCCTGCCCCGGCTTCATCTCGCGCAGAACGCAAAACACCGGCTCCCTCGCGGAAACCGGTGTCTTTACAATAGGGGGTCGGTCGGCATGCAACACGGCACGAGGAACCGTTTTTGACGTTGCATACCAACCGACCGACCCCACGACCCAGGAGATGCGGCGGACCTGAGCATCATGGGGTATCTTCGATCTCCACTTGAGATCTTGTCTGGTGGCTGCAAGTTCTCTCATGTAGAGACAAAAATCAACAGATTATTAACGCCGTGCCCGATCATCGTCACAATATGGTTAAATCAGGCACCGAAGAACTTGCGATACAGTCGGAATAGTCAGTTCTACACACATTGAAACTTGAACAGACTGGCAATGCATTCGAGTTCATCTCAAGTTTAGCCGCGCCTGCGGACGAGGAGTGCCTCGGCGGAGTCAGATGAACCGCCAAAAGCGGAACCGAATATTCATTTAACGACAAACCTCGTTAAGCACATTCGTTCCGAATGCAGTTGCTACAGAGACAATCTATTCCGAGGATGAAAGATAAGCCGTTTTGTAACTGCTCAAAAAGTTAGCAAGAACTCAAATGCCGCGCTTAAGAAGAGCGCATTAGAAAGCTGTGAAAATCTTTCCGGACGTCGGTCGATCACCAAGCTTGCCGAAGTGCCCATCGGCGCGAGCGCGGTCAGGCAGCGGCAGCGACCACACGATTGCGGCCGGAATTCTTAGCCTCATAGAGCGCTCGGTCGGCCTGTTTGAGGAGTTGTTCCGGCGTCTCTATGCCCGGCCCGAGCGTCGCAATTCCCATGGATGCCGTCAGCATCAGAGGCGTCTCTCCAGACCGTAGCTGGAAAGGTCGCGCCTCGATCATGCCGCGCAGCCGCTCGGCAACCGTCGCGGCCACGTCTGCGGCCGTGTCGGGCATGACGACCACGAATTCCTCGCCGCCAAACCGGCAGGCGAGATCAGCGCCACGGACGGTCGAGCGGATCCGTCCGGCAAATTCCTTCAGCACTTCGTCGCCGGCGTCATGACCGTAGACATCGTTGACCTGCTTGAAACGGTCGATATCGGTAATGCAGATCGTCAGCGGTCGGCCCCGAACCTTGGCGCGGGCAAACAGCGTGCGCAGATGCGTGTCCAGGTAACGGCGATTGTGCAGCCCGGTGAGGCCATCTGTGACGGCCAATTCGATTGTCTGGCGGACGCTGTTGCGCAGGCGGTCATTGTAGCGCTTGCGACGGACCTGGGTGAGCGTGCGGGCAATCAGTTCATTCGGATCCAGCGGACGCACGATATAATCGTTTACCCCGAGATCGAGCGCTCGGATGATCATCTGCTCGTCGCCCTGCTCCGTGATCAGGAGGATCGGAATAAAGCGGGTGCGCTCCAGTGAGCGGATCTGCGAGCAGAGGCGCAACGGGTCGTAGTCTTCGAGATTGCTGTTGACGATAACGAGGTCGAGCGGGTTCTCCGCAGCCTCAAAAACCGCTGCCTGCGGATCGGACATCGCAAAGACTTCAGCGATCGGCTTCAGCGACTTGATGATGCGCTCCTGGGAGGCGCCACGGCTGTCAACCAGAAGAACCTGAGCCTGGTCCTCAAGACGCCCGTCCTGAAGCCGCAACATGTCGTCGAGACCGGCCTTTCGCGTCGTGTCATGGCGGATGCGCAATTCGTCCGTGAGCGTCTTCAGACGCACCAGACTTTTGACGCGGGAGATCAGCTGGAGGTCATTGACCGGCTTGGTCAGGAAATCATCGGCACCGGCCTGCAGACCTCGCACACGGTCGGACGGCTGGTCGAGCGCAGTGACCATGACGACGGGGATATGCGCCGTGCGCGGATTGGACTTCAGCCGTTCGCAGACTTCGAAACCGTCCATCTCAGGCATCATGATGTCGAGAAGGATGACATCGACCTGGGTGCGATCGCAGATGTCGAGGGCGTCACGGCCATTGCTCGCCGTCAGGACGTCGAAATACTCCGCCATGAGCCGCGCTTCGAGCAGCTTCACATTGGCGGGTATATCATCAACGACCAGGATACGCGCAGTCATAACCGTTTATCCTCACGCATCTCCGAGATAGGTCTTGATCGTCTCGATGAATTTCGGAACCGAAATCGGCTTGGAGACATAGGCTTCACAACCACCCTGGCGTATGCGCTCCTCATCTCCCTTCATGGCGAAGGCTGTCACGGCGATCACCGGAATGACATGCAGCTCCGGGTCGTCCTTCAGCCACTTGGTGACCTCAAGGCCCGAAACTTCCGGAAGCTGGATGTCCATCAGAATCAGATCGGGATGGTGGCGGCGCGCGAGATCCATGGCTTCCATGCCGTTGCGAGTCTGCACCGTCTCATAGCCGGATGCCTCGATCAGATCGCGGAAGAGCTTCATATTCAGCTCGTTGTCTTCGACAATCATCACCTTTTTTGGCATTCACCCGGTCCCTTGTCCCGCGCCTGAGGGCTTCCGGGGCATGGAATCCCGGCACGAGTTGCTTCTTCCGTCATGGAGCATGCTAGTGCTATTTGGTTTCGAAATCGGTAATTTGCCAGAGCAACAGGAAAAGACTTTATGAAAAACAGAGATATACCGGCCGATGCCGAGGCGACGGCCGTCGCCGTGCTCGGTTGGCTGGCCAATGAACCGGAGATGCTGTCGCGGTTTCTGGCGCTCTCCGGTGTTCAGCCACAGCAATTGCGCCAGGCGGTGAACGACCCGGCCTTCCTCGCGGGCATGCTGGAGTTTCTGATGCAACACGAACCGACGCTGATGGCTTTCTGCAGCGCCACCGATACCAAGCCGGAAACCGTGGTGGAGGCCTATCACCGTTATGCCGGGCCCAGCTTCGATTCGGCAGACGTCTGATGCTGACTGACGTCGACCATATCCAGCTTGCCGACCGCCCCCTGATCGTCTGCGACGTCGATGATGTTGTGCTGCAGTTTGCGACACCGTTCGAAGCCTTTCTCCAGACCCGCGGCCATCGGCTCCTCTCACGGTCCTTCAAGCTCACCGGAAACATTGTCAACGGGACCGACGAAAGCGTGCTGGAGGCACCGGTCGTCAAGGCACTCATCCACGATTTCTTCGACGAGCAGGAGCGCTGGCAGACACCCTTCGCCGACGCCGTCGACAGCCTGCATGCTCTGGGCAAGACTGCGGATCTGGTTTTCCTGACCGCGATGCCGCCGCAGCATGCAGAGGTAAGGCGCCGGCTGCTCGACCAGCTGACGCTCAGCTACCCGATGATCGCAACGGAAGAGGCGAAGGGACCCATGGTGGCAGCGTTGCACGACAGGAGGCCCCTGCCCGTCGCCTTCGTCGATGACATGGTGCACAATCTCCACTCGGTCGGCGACCACGTCCCGGACTGCCTCCTCGTCTATCTGCCGCCAGCGCATGAGATCTTCCGCTTCGCGCCCGATCCGCATGAGACGGTGCGGAAAGCCGAGGATTGGCCACGGGCGTCGGCGCTCATCCAGGCGCATTTCCACCGCTGACATGGCGGCGTCGGCGAGCCTGCGGCGATGGCCCTTGCCTCGCCATGCGATGCGGCCTATGGTGCAGATGTTCAACCTTTGTTCCGGACATGACGCGCACTGCCCCTGTTCATCCCGGCTTCTGTCGAGACTGCCTGACCGGGCAGATCGAGGGTGCACGCCGCTGCCGTGCCTGTGGCAGCCCGCGGCTCGTCTATCATCAGGAACTCTACGATCTGCCCATCGCACATATCGATTGCGACGCCTTCTATGCCTCCGTCGAGAAGCGAGACAATCCGGAGCTGATCGACAAACCCGTGATCATCGGTGGTGGCAAACGTGGTGTGGTCTCGACCGCCTGCTATGTGGCCCGCATTCATGGCGTTCGCTCGGCCATGCCCATGTTCAAGGCGCTGGAGGCCTGCCCGCAGGCCGTGGTGATCAGGCCGGACATGGAGAAGTATGCGCGCGTTGGTCGTGAGGTCCGGGCGATGATGGAGGAGCTGACGCCGCTCGTTCAACCGATCTCCATCGACGAGGCCTTTCTCGACCTCAGAGGCACGGAACGCCTGCATCACGATCCGCCGGCCCGGGTGCTGGC
>NZ_JAIVFW010000115.1 GCF_020829595.1 Nostoc sp. CHAB 5844 | reverse complement strand
CCGCGTTTTGGGGGTGTCGCTACAATACGTTGAAGCATGGTGCGATCCTTCTGACCCCAATGTGATACCGGCCGACAAGCTGATGCAGCTCGTGATGGAAGCGCATTTTCGCGAGCTGTACATCATAGACTACGGGAAAATCATCGATATCTATGACGACTGCGAGGTGCTGATCGGTAGTGCAAACAATGCTGAGAAAGCTTCTTTCCTGGCCGACACGCATTGCGGAAGGCTCGTCATGAGGCCCCGAGAGGTGCGGTGGGAGACTCCTAAAATTAAGATGTCGGAAGAACAGCTGTTGCGGTCCAGGCTTCGGAAGGTCGTCGCGTCCGGCAAGGTCGACATCAAACAAATTTGCCGTGAACTGAATTGTGACGAATACGTACTTATCGACATGCAGAGCGAAATGGCGCTTTTCAAGTTTAGCAGGATGCCTGAGCGCACACACGTTGAAGTGCTCGAAAGCTATGTGTGGGCGAAGGACCGGGCCGCATGAAAATGCCACTCCCACTCACAGGTTCGTCCTTGGTCAGCGCAGTTGATCCCGAACTGAAGAAGTTTCGTCTGGCGCTCCGGAAACAACTGCTGAAAGTCGCGCAGACGCACCCTGTCGCGCACACGAGGGCGCTTTTTCAGGCCATGGCAGACGGCAGCGTAATGCCTAAATTCACGGCCGACCAGAAACCCGAACCAAACGTCCCATCCGCACCAGCTGAGCTTTTGCGAGCGGCTCCACCAATTCGAGTGCTACCATCCAAACCAGGTCTAGAGTGCCTAAACGCCCAGGAGGGATGAAGCACTTTCAGTTAAACACAAATAGTTTCAGAGAGTTAGAAGTAAAATGCATTTCAATATTTTGCCGACCCCTTAGCAGGGTGGGGTCGGTCTTCTACCTAATTACGGTGAGTAACGCGTCAACAGGTAGATCATGAAGAAATCCAGAAAAACCAACCCAATGATCATCGATATGATCAAAGGAGACGTCCACGTTGAGCTGACCCTCTGGCCCCTGTTGCTTGTCAGGATCGTCGCAGCTGACGATGTGGGTCTCTACGAAATCAATCTTTTTAGGATCGCTGAGCCCTTCGTAACCGTCTCGGAAATTTGCCATCAGTTTGCAGAGGAGCTTCTTCGAAAAGGTAAATCTGGCGTTGTTGTCGAGACACTGATGGAGCTGAAGGCAATCACTGGTACAGGCCGGATGTTCCCGATCCCAGAACTGAAATCAGCAGACTGGACAATCTCGGAATATCGCCGACTGGAGGCTGCATGATGTGGGCGCTCCAGCAATCAACTGATGTCGATGGCACCATCAACAAGCTGACGCTGTCGTTCCGTTTCCTCGGACGCCACACTGGCGCTGGACGCTTTTTCCGGCAAGCTGACGGTCTTTTCCTACTTCAAATAAGCGACCGTTGGGGGACGTACGACTGTCCCTCTCGATACCGCCTCGACGAAATTGATACTTATGAAAAGGCGTCGGCTATCTGTACGGTCGATGCAGAGGTGGAGTGCTCAAAAGATGAGACATGAGGTTAAGCTAAAACGTGCGCTGTCAGCTACCAACTTCGCGAGTTTCCCCGAGACTGCAAGACGTGTAGTCTCGAACCTCCCGTCGGAGCTTTTAGCAGATTTAACCAGTCGTCAAATCGGTATCGTTTTGAATGCGCTTTTCTCAGCTCATCAACAGGGCCAGGAGGTTGCCTGCCGCGCGATCAGTGATGTAGGTGCCGTCTGGGACAGCTAGGCGGGCTCTCTCCGAGAACTAGAGCCAAGGAAAGTCATGTGATAGCCCAGCCTGGGTCCTGAAAAATCAGCTTGGAAGTCCGGGATGACGGCCCCGGGCTTTTCTTTGCTCTTGGCGGACTTGGGCGCACTATTGAACGTGATGCTCCGTGAGGCGAAGTCACTGAGATTCCCAAACGATCAGCAATTTTTGTGGTCACTCTCGATAGTCTGATGACACGTGCGGTCCTGGCTACTAATCCTTGTCTAAGCCGGTCGTGTACTTAAATGTCGCGGGCTTCAGATGCAGTGGGAGTGAAACATTGAACGCGTTCGAGATCGAAGAGGCAATTTCGGAATTAGCGGAGCAACCGTTTGACGCGTCTGAATTTCCATACTCGTTCCTCCAGGCATTTGGCGCGAAGGAAACCACTCTTCGACGCCTCAGAAGCGGCGACACCAATAAGTCTGATATAGGCGGTCTCCTGCAAACGACCAATATCCATATCAAAGTAGCCGCGACCGGAGCCGTTACCGACGCGCTGAAAGCCCTGAAATCCAGCCCCGCCACCTCGCGAGCCAAGGCCAAGTTCATCCTTGCTACCGACGGCGTTGATTTCCAAGCTGAAGACTTGAATACGGGCGAGGTGATCGTCTGCGAGTATCGGAAGTTTCCGGAGTTTTTTGGCTTCTTCCTGCCCCTGGCCGGTATTTCGACCGTCAAGCAAATCCGCGAAAGCAGCTTCGACATCAAGGCCACAGGACGTTTGAACCGCCTTTATGTTGAGCTGCTGAAGGACAATCCAGAGTGGAGCACCTCTGCGCGTCGCCATGAAATGAATCACTTCATGGCGCGGCTTATTTTCTGCTTCTTTGCCGAGGACACCGACATCTTCACGAAGGAGACCCTGTTCACCGCCACGGTCGAGCAGATGAGCAGCAAGGACGCCTCAGATACGCATATAGTGATTGAGGCCATCTTCAAGGCGATGAACACGCGCTCTGAGGATCGCGCCACAGCTGGTGTTCCGCGTTGGGCAAACGTCTTTCCGTATGTAAACGGCGGGCTGTTTTCGGGATCGACCGATGTCCCGGTTTTCAGCAAGATTGCACGGACCTATCTGTTGCATATCGGTGGCCTAGACTGGAAGAAGATCAATCCGGACATCTTCGGCTCGATGATCCAAGCTGTCGCTGATGACGACGAGCGTGGCTCGCTCGGCATGCACTACACCAGCGTGCCGAATATCCTAAAGGTTCTGAACCCGCTGTTTCTCGATGACCTGCGAGAGAAGCTGGAGGAGGCGGGCGACAATCCCAGGAAGCTGCTCAATCTCCGGAGCAGGATGTCCAAGATACGCGTCTTCGACCCAGCATGTGGTTCCGGAAATTTCCTCGTTATCGCCTACAAGCAGATGCGGGAGATCGAGGCTGAGATCAACAAGAGGCGAGGGGAGCCCGAGCGTAGGTCAGAAATTCCTCTCACTAATTTCCGAGGTATCGAGCTTCGAGATTTTCCGGCCGAGATTGCCCGGTTGGCGCTTATCATTGCCGAATACCAGAGTGACGTCTTGTATCGTGGCCAGAAAGAGGCGCTGGCGGAATTCTTGCCGCTGGACTCGAAGAATTGGGTGACCTGCGGGAATGCGCTTGAAATCGATTGGCTCAGTCTTTGCGGTCCAACCGGAACTGGCGTCAAAATTCGCAGCAACGACCTTTTCGGGACGCCCTTGAATCAGGCTGAGATCGACTTCGAAAATGAAGGTGGAGAAACCTACATCTGCGGGAATCCACCCTACATTGGACGTAAGTATCTTTCAGACCACCAAAAGGCTGAGATGAAGTCCGTATTTGCGGGGCGGTGTAAGGACCTTCTCTCTCTCGATTATGTCACGAGCTGGTTCATCAAAGCATCCGACTACATGGACCAAACGAGTGCAGATGCCGCCTTCGTAACGACTAATTCGATTTGCCAAGGCATCCAGGTGTCTGCATTTTGGCCAGTAATCTTTTCCTCAGGCACCTCCATCAGCTTCGCTTACAAATCATTCAAATGGTCAAACCTCGCAAACAATAATGCGGGTGTAACGGTTTCCATCATAGGCCTGACCAAGCGCCAAGTGGGTTCAAGAAAGCTTTTCACTGTCGGAAACGATAACGAAATTTCGATACGTGAAGCGGCAAACATCAATGCGTATCTGGCGGCGGGCGAGAACGTATTTGTCAGTCCTCTGACCAAACCAAACGATCAACGCGGGATCATGCAGTTTGGCAACCATCCATACTACGCAAATGCTTTGATGCTCAAAAGCCATGAAGCGGATGCCTTGAAGCGATCCGAACCACGCGCCACAGAGTTTTTGCGACCACTTTTTGGCTCGCAGGAATTCATTTCTTCTAATCCGCGATATTGCGTCTGGATTGAGGACGGTCAGCTCAGGAGGGCGCTGGAATTGCCAGCAATAGCGTCAAGGATCGAAGCCGTTCGCGGCGCGCGATATGAAAAAAGAAAAGACGTTCAGGCCCAGAAGCTCGTCAGCACACCTCACCGTTTTCGCGATCAGTATACTGCCACGAAACTCGTAACAGTAATACCAATCGTGAGTTCCGAAAGCCGGGACTATCTGCCGGTGGGGATCGCTCATCCAGTCTCTGTTGTTCATAACAAAGCGTTTGCACTGTACGACGCTCCTTTATGGAACATGGCGCTCATTGCCTCTCGACTTCATTGGGTGTGGATCGGTACTGTCTGCGTTCGGCTGGAAATGCGCTTCTCGTATTCCAACACCCTAGGCTGGAACACCTTCCCAGTTCCCAATCTGACAGAGAAGAACAAGGCTGATCTCACCCGCTGCGCTGAGGATATCCTTCTCGCACGCGAGGCTCATTTCCCTGCAACGATTGCCGACCTTTACGATCCCGAGAACATGCCTTCCGACCTGAAGGCCGCTCATGATCGGAACGATGAGGTCCTGGAAGCCATCTACATCGGCCGACGCTTCAGGAACGATACCGAGCGCCTGGAAAAGCTATTCGAACTCTATACGAAAATGACATCCGGAAAACCGACGAAGTCCGGCAACATCAAGATGAAGGCATAAGTCATGAGCAACGAGAAATCCGTCCCGTCCGTCTCTGTCACTTATGCGCAGAACGGCAATTCCACCAGGCCGAACGAGCTGGGTATGCGCGTTATGCAGGAGCGCGCCTACGAAAAACGAGGCGAGCAGTTCCTGCTGATCAAATCACCGCCCGCGTCCGGCAAGAGCCGGGCACTGATGTTCATCGCGCTCGACAAGCTGCACAACCAGGGCGTCCGCAAGGCCATCATAACCGTGCCGGAAAAGTCCATCGGATCGAGCTTCGCGGATGAGCCCCTGTCGAAGTTCGGATTCTGGACCGATTGGACCGTTGAGCCGAAGTGGAACCTCTGCAATGCGCCTGGCTCCGATGGTGGGAAGGCAGAAGCGGTCGGGACGTTTCTGAAGAGTGAGGACCGCATCCTCGTTTGCCCTCATGCTACCTTCCGCAATGCAGTTGAGAAATTCGGTATCGAGGCCTTCGACAACTGCCTGATCGCCATCGACGAGTTCCACCATGTGTCTGCCAACCCCGACAACCGCTTGGGTGCGCAGTTGGCCGAGCTGCTGGCGCGTAACCAGGTTCACGTCGTTGCAATGACTGGCTCCTACTTCCGTGGTGACGCTGAACCTGTTCTGATGCCGAGCGATGAGGAAAAATTCAAAAGCGTTACCTACACTTATTATGAGCAGCTGAACGGCTACAAGCACCTCAAGACCTTGGATATTGGCTACTATTTCTACGCCAACGCGTACTCTGACGACATTCTAAAGGTCCTCAATCCCGACGAGAAGACGATCATCCACATCCCATCTGTCAACGCGCGGGAGAGCACTGGAGATAAGATCAGAGAGGTCGAACATATCATCGAAGAACTAGGGGAGTGGCAGGGTACCGATCCTTTTACGGGCTTTCAGTTAGTCAAAACCCCCTCCGGCCGCATCCTCAAGATTGCTGACCTCGTTGACGACGACGCAAGCAAGCGTGACCGAGTGTCGGCCGCGCTGAAGGACCCCAGTCAGAAAAACAACCGAGACCATGTTGATATCATCATCGCCCTCGGCATGGCGAAAGAAGGCTTCGATTGGATTTGGTGCGAACATGCGCTGACGGTGGGCTACAGGTCCAGCCTCACAGAGATCGTTCAGATCATTGGTCGCGCAACCCGCGATGCCCCCGGCAAGTCACGGGCTCGATTCACGAACCTGATTGCCGAACCCGATGCCTCGGAAACCGCCGTCGCTGAAGCGGTCAACGACATGCTGAAGGCAATCGCAGCTAGCTTGCTTATGGAGCAGGTCCTAGCCCCGAGGTTCAATTTTACACCGAAATCCAAGGCCACAGGGCCGCAGGACGGTTTCGACTATGGAGATGGCGGCTATCAGGAAGACAAATGCAATGTCGGTTTCAACGCTGATACCGGCGAATTCCAGATTGAGATAAAAGGTCTGGTCCAGCCGCAGAGCAAGGAAGCCGAGCGAATTTGCCAGGAAGACCTCAATGAGGTGATCGCCGCGTTTGTTCAAGACCGGTCGTCAATTGAGCGTGGTCTTTTCGATCATGAAATGGTGCCGCAGGAGCTTACGCAGGTCAGGCTCGGGAAAATTATCAAAGAAAAATACCCGTCATTGACGGAAGAGGATCAGGAGGCGGTTCGACAGCATGCAGTTGCTGCCCTTAACCTGACCCAACAAGCGAAGGCGGTTCTCAACCCGAACGAGGAAGCCCCCCAATCGGGGAATACCGCCCTGATCGACGGCGTACGGAAGATCGCCTTAAGCGTGCTCGAACTGGATATCGACCTGATCGACAGTATCAACCCGTTTGGTGAGGCCTACAAAATCCTCGCGAAGGAGATGAACGAGGAGCGTCTGAAGCAGGTTGAGGCTGTCATCACCGGTAAGAAGGTTCAGATGACACCCGAGGAGGCCCGCGACCTGGCTCGCCGCGCTCTCAAATTCAAAGCCGAACGGAACCGCTTGCCTTCCTTGACCTCGCCTGATCCCTGGGAACGCCGCATGGCCGAAGGCGTCGCGTTTCTCGCCCGCATGAAGGCGGAGGCCGCCAATGGCTGATTTTACTGATGACGATGATGCTCTGCTCGCAGAACTTGGCGTCGAGATAGAGGCCAAGCGCACAAGCACCCGTACCGCTGAGGAAGAGCGGGTCATCGCTGGTTTCGAGGAAATCCAGCGCTTCTTCGAGACTCACAAACGCCTGCCGCGACATGGTGAAGGCATCGATATCTTCGAACGACTCTATGCAGTGAGACTGGATCGCATCCGGGAGATCGAGGCTTGCCGTCAGCTTGTCGAACCACTGGATCATCAGGGGCTGCTTGGAATTCAGCCGGTCATGAGCCAGGCCAACATCGACGAAATGGACGACGATGCTCTCTTGGCCGAACTGGGGATAGAAGCGGAGGTTTCAGAAATCACGACGCTGAAGCACGTTCGCTCGGTATCGGAGAAGCGGGCGGCCGAGGAGATTGCAAACCGCGAGCGCTGCGAGGACTTTGACCAGTTTAAGCCGTTATTTGACCAGGTACAGGGCGAGCTGAAATCCGGCGTGCGCACGACCCGGCCATTCGTAAAAGATGCTGGCTTCCTGAAGGCTGAGATCACCGCCGGGCAGTTTTTCATCCTCGGTGGCCAGACAGTCTATGTCGCCGAGGTGGGGGAGCCTATTAAAGCGCCGAATGGGGAAACGGATGCCCGGCTGCGTGCTATCTACTCCAATGGAACCGAGAGCAACATACTGCTTCGGTCCCTCCAACGCGCCCTCTACAAGGATGAAACTGGTCGAAGGATCACCGAGCCGACCGCAGGTCCGTTGTTTGCAGACGAAACCGACGATGGCGATCTGGCTAGCGGAAAAATCTATGTCCTGCGCAGCAAGTCTGACATCCCCCTCGTCGCCCAGAACCGTGATCTCATCCATAAGATCGGGGTGACAGGCGGAAGTGTTGAGCGCAGGGTCGCAAATGCGAAATTCGATGCAACCTTCCTTCTGGCGGACGTCGAGATCGTCGCGACATACGAGCTTTTCAACATCAACAGGACCAAGCTCGAAAACCTCATCCACCGAGTGTTCGGTGCCGCTCGCCTAGATATGGAGATCAAGGATCGGTTCGGGAAGCCAGTGGTGCCACGCGAGTGGTTTCTGGTGCCATTGTTTGTGATTGATGAAGCTGTCGAACGGATACGGGACGGCTCGATCTCACGCTATCGATATCGGCCGGAGCAGGCAGCGTTGGTGGCCGAGGACTGAAAGCAATGGGAAAGGCGCGCACTACCAGCCAGGTCACGGGCCTCCGCAAGCTCTCCAGAGACCCTGCTCAAGCGGCTGCAATCCGCGCATGCCTTGCTCTGGAGCTGAAGCGTCTTGCTAGCCAGATGACGGATGTAGTGGAGCCGCTGCTTGTCAAAATCAGTCCGGGGTACTCGTATAGCTTTGCTGGAGGGGTCCACAGGGTCACTCCGGCACAGGTCGAGACCTTTGGTCTGGAGTTGGTCAAGAAAGACATATTGAAAGATGTCGCACCTTTCCGCGATGATGCGCTTCTCTTCGTCCCATCAAAGCAGGGAATGATTTTTCTTGCCAAGGGAAACCGACGTGTATGGGAAGCGCCGAAAGCGGTTTACACCGGTGACGTTTTGACGAGACAGAAGCCCGTAATGAAGGACAAGGTGGCGGCAACCACTATTCTGAAGCCCTCTGCCGCAGTGAAGCAGAAAGTCCAGGTGCCGCCTCCTTCTCGTGCGGTAAGAATAAATGTTTCGAGAGCCATCCAGAACATTGAGTTGATCGAGCCGCTGAAGCTCATTGCCCTGTGGGAAAATGCGCAACGTATCTTGGCCGACCCAAACAAGCGCGACCAACATAAGGAAATTTCGGCAGCCGTGTCCGCGATTGAAGATGAGTGGAAGCGCCGAAACGATAGCGGTGACCGTGAGCTGTTTTTTCAGTGGCCGACTACAGAACTACGCCAAGGTGGTGGTGAGTTTGCAGTCAGTGAAGCGCAGAAGGATGGTGTCCTGGGAAAGCTGAACTACCGGGTCGGTATAAGCCAAGGTCAGCCCGAGTTGTACCGTCGGCGGACACTAGCAAATCTATTTGAGGGTCTCATAACGCTCGAACTACCTCGTTTCGAAGTGGAGCAATGGGGAAGCGCGAAATCGGCGAAAAGGCTGAGGAAAATCGCATATTCAATTGCAACGTTTGTCAAGAATGCGAAGGGGCGGAATCCCATAGCACTCGATGTTGCCATTAAGCAGTGGGAGGCCGATCTGCGCTTTCTTCATGACAGCTACTACGTCGGCCGTTTTGATTTTCCGTGGCCGTCTACACATCTTTGAGTTTCGCGCAGTCGTCCGGCAGCAAGTCGCCACATTCATCAGGTGAACATAGCTCAGGCTGCCATCACACGTCCGACCAGTGGGCCCAGCACCGCTTCAGCACAAGAGGCGAAGGAATGGCAGATATATGCCCGTTCGAACCCGGAGCCTGGCACGGCCGCTTTTATGGGCGGGCGAACGCCTACATCGGTAGCTACATGAAAACGGTCGCGGATGGCGTGAAGCAAGCTGCCAACATGTATCTGCTGGTGATTCCGGCCACGTTGACGCCACCCTCGGCACATCGAGGCTTCAAGTCCGTCGTCTGGTTCGGTGCTGCAGCTCCGTCCCTCACTTCAGGAAACGTAGGGGAGGTCAGGCTAGATGCTGATCCGCGCCTATTAATGCTGTCCCTCAAAACAACCTTTTCGCACATGTATCAGATCGTTGATCTGCTGCGCTCGGGCCTTGTCACGGATTTCGCATTCGAAGTGCTCCCGGACAACGATAACGTCGAGGTCGGTCGCATCGTAAGCTGGTCCCTAGACTGTTCCTTCGATGCAGCTGGAGGAGCATAGCGAGGCCTGGATCGTGCCTCGCGTCCCACTGCAATCCCAAGCCTTGACGCTTGATTTGAAGCTATTCCATGTTAGCTGCCAAAGTCTCACATGCATATTTGCAGGTGCCAATGTCCAATAACATTCATTATTGGACACGAGGCTTTGTCGAGAAAAATGCTGCAAGAATCGACTGGAATTCATTCCGACGTCACTGCTGGGCGTCCCAATTTTGGCATTCAGATTGCGGATTAAGGTGAGGCGCTAGGGCAGTCTAATGTAATCATTGAATGCAGACCACGTTGCTTGTCCAATTTTCCCGTCCAGCTCGCCAGAGTAGTATCCCTCCCTTTTTAGGTAACGTTGAATACCCAAGGCGAATTCTGTGTTGTTTTCTTTCTGTATCTCGTTAAGATACGAAATGTATGATCGGGAATACTTTGCCGCATCTAGATAGCATCGTATTGCGTCATCAACTGATTTGATCTCCGGAACACTAAGAACGACGTGAATTTGACCTGGCAAACATTTTCCATTCACGGCCGCATGGCGAGCCCACCAATATTGCGCCGTTTGTGGACTATAGTGTGAGGAATTATTTTTGTCGCTGTAGAGTTCGAAAAGCTTCCCAGTGGCTTGCGAGTTTCCGGCGTCCAGTGATCTTTTAAAGTACAGCAGCGCCAAATCCATATTCTTAAAAGAACCGTAAGT
>NZ_JAIVFW010000114.1 GCF_020829595.1 Nostoc sp. CHAB 5844 | reverse complement strand
GCAGGATGTTGGCGATGATCGATGCAACGCGGCCCACAACAAGGCCCTCGGCGTCGATCAGCACCCATTTCTTTTCGACCGTGCTGGCGTTCGCCGAAACGGTCGTCTTGGTCAGCGCCTTCATGGCACGCTCCTTGACAGAGATGGACGAGGCGAACGGCGATGCCGCCGCCCGAAACAAACCGCGCCGCCCGATTCCCGAGGGAACGCAGCGGCGCTTCGGAGCGGGCCAATGGCGCTGGACGAGCAGAAAGTCAAGCAGAGAGCGGCTTTGCTGACAGGTATTATAATACCTCTTGATTTATCCGTCGCGTTCGAGCGCGCGAACCCTTTCCTCGACGAGCGTCCGTTCAGCGCCGCCCGCTTCCACGATCCAGCTCTGCCGCCGCTCGCGCATCACAAGCCCTGTGCGCGTGTCGATCGTCCACAGATTGTCGATTTCCAGCGGTTGCGTGACGCCGCCAACCGCAGTCGCATCCTGCTCGACCCTGGCAATCGTCTGCAACGCCCCGTCATGGACGATCGACACGCTCGCGCCATCGGCCGGTGCATGGGCCTGGATGGCTTGGTTCGCAGGCGCGATCAGCGCGCGGATGTCGGCGGTCGCCAGCCGGTCGCGCTCGGCGGCGGGAAGGGCGGCGATCAGTTCGGCCAGCCGCTTCGCCTCGGGCCGACCGGCCGCGGCGCCGGCCGCTTCGATCCGCGCGGTCACGCGTGCCCACAGCTGTTCGGGATCGACCAGGTCGATCCGGCCGCCGTCGGGGGCGACAAGATAAGCCATCGCCTCGCCGACGAGCGGTTGGAGCATCATGGTCAGCGCACGAGTGACCTCGGGCCGGGCATCCGAATCGATTCGCTGAAGCACCGCGTCAAGGCGATAGCCCCGCCCGGCCTGCTGCCATTGCAGCGCATAGACGAGCGCAAAATTGATCAGCGCACCATCGCGGCCGATACGGCGCGTCGTGACGCGATAGGTCATCGGCACGCCGACAGGCGGCGCGAAACGGACATGCGCCGATACCACCGCAACATGATCGTCGGGCGGCGCTTCCGGCAAAGGCTGCGCCAACAGCAGCAGCGCGCCGCCGAGGCCGCCCGCCAACGTCATGCGGTGCGGCGCCCCACACGGTGCAACGCGCCCGCGGCGATGGCGACGAGGATCGCGCCCATCACCTGATGCATCACCGCGACCCACATCGACACGCCCGACACGACGGTCCAGATGCCGAGCAGCATCTGCGCTGCGACCACCACGACGAGCAGGCCCGCCTCGGTCCGTGCGCCGCGTCGCGACAGGCTGCGCGCAAGGAGAAGCAGCGCAAGCGCAGCCACCCACGACCACCAGCGATGAAGGAAATGGATCAGGAACGGATCGTTGGTCAGCGCAAGCCAGGCGCCGCCCGCCCAGTCGATGCCCTCGGGCACCAAATGATCGTTCATCAACGGCCAACTGCTCGCGACATAACCCGCGTTGAGCCCCGCAACCCACGCGCCGAGCAGCAACTGGACGAACAGGATCAGGACGATGCCGATCGCGGGGCCGGTCAGGCGGGCCGGCCGCGCCGCGGGATTGTCCGCCAGCGCGCGAAGGTCGCGCGCGGTCCAGACGAGTCCCGCCAGCAGGAACAGTGCGGTCAGCAAATGCGTCGCGAGGCGAAAATGGCTTACATCGACGCGATACTCGAGCCCCGAGGCGACCATCCACCAGCCGATCGCGCCCTGCAACCCGACGAGCGCAGCGAGCGCGACGAGCCGCCAGCCATAACCCGCGGGAATCGCGCGGCGCCAGGCAAACCAGATCAGCGGCACGACCAGCGCCATGCCGACGACGCGGCCCAGGATGCGGTGCAGCCATTCCCAGAAAAAGATGGCCTTGAACCCGGCCAGCGTCATGCCGAGGTTGATCTCGCGATATTCGGGGATCTGCTTGTATTTTTCAAATTCGGCGATCCATCCCGCCTCGGTCATCGGCGGGATCACACCCGAAACGGGACGCCATTCGGTAATCGACAGCCCCGATTCGGTCAGGCGCGTGATACCGCCGACCCCGACCACGATGATGACGAGCAGCGCGACGGCCCAGAGCCAGCGTGCAAGCGCCGCGGGGCGCGGGGCGCGGACGAGGGGCGAAGGCGAGGCAGATGCGTTCGTCATCGCCGCCCTATCGGCGCTTGCAGGTCGATAGGCAAGGGGTGCGAAACCGGGGCCTTGGGGAAATTCATGGCCCCGACAGGCACGGCTTGATAAGCGATGCCGATGCCTCGCCGCGCCCGAACCGCCCTTGCCGTCCTGCTGCTGTTCGCGGCCAGCCCTGCCTTCGCGGCGGCGGCCTCGGCCTCGGCCTATGACGCGCTGGCGGCGGCCGAGGCGCGCGTCGCCGCCATCGGCTTTCGGCTCACCACCGCCAATGCGGACTGGTGCCCGGTGCGCCAGCCGCAATTCGGCTGGATCTGGGGCGACCCGCGCCTCTACACGGCGGATCGGCGCGCGGAGGCGCTCCGCGCCTATGGCGCCGCCGATCCCGACCACGCCTTCGTCGCCGCATTCGCCCCCGGATCGCCCGCCGCCGCCGGCATAGCGATCGGTGCCCCCGTCACCGCAATCGCCGACACCCCCGTCCCCGACGGTGCCGGGGAGCACCCCTTCGCGCGTATTACGGCGATCGAGACCAGCCTCGCTGCCCGGCCGGTCAACGAGCCGCTTGCGCTCCAGTTCGGCGCCGCGCGCGTTGCCACTCTGGTTCCGGTCCCGGGCTGCGCCAGCGACTTTCGCGTTGAGGCGAATGCAAAGGCGGGCGCCGTCGCCGACGGGCGGCTGGTGCTCGTCAACCAGGGCCTCGTCGACTTCGCCGCCGATGATCAGGAACTGGCTGCGGCGATCGCGCACGAACTGGCGCACAATATCCTGCGCCACCGCGCGCGGCTCGACGCGGCGGGCGTCGATCGCGGATTGGGCAAGCAATTCGGCCGCAGCGCCCGCCTGTTCAAGCAGACCGAGGTCGAGGCCGACCGGCTGTCGGTCTGGCTGCTTGCCGGAGCGGGCTACGACCCCGCCGCGGCGGCGCGTTTCTGGACCCGCTTCGGACAGCGCAAGGGACGCCCGCTGTTCCAGGCGGGCACGCATCCGAACTGGCGCGACCGTGTTGCGGCACTCGAAACCGAAGCGGCCGCCGTGGCTGCCGCCCGCGCGGCGGGCCGCCCGCTGCGGCCGCCGTTGATCGACGCGCCGCCACCCTTGGAATGACGCAGCGGCGATCCTATTTGGGCCGCATCCGCTTTTTCCCAACAAGGACGATGCCATGACCCCTGAGACCGCGATTTTTGCCGGAGGCTGTTTTTGGTGCACCGAGGCCGTGTTCCAGTCGCTCGGCGGCGTCGAGCGGGTCGAGAGCGGCTATATCGGCGGCACGGTGCCCAACCCGACCTACAAGCAGGTATGCGGTGGCGACACCGGCCACGCGGAGGCGATCCGTATCACCTTCGATCCCGCTGTCATTTCCTACGCCGACCTGCTCGACGTCTTTTTCGCGACGCATGATCCGACGCAGCTTAACCGACAGGGCAACGACATCGGCACCCAGTATCGCAGCGCGATCTTCCCGCTCGACGCCGCGCAGGCCGATGCCGCGCGCGCCGGGATCGCGCGTGCCGCACCCGACTGGCCCGCGCCGATCGTCACGACGATCGAAAGCGCGGCGGACTGGTATCCCGCCGAGGATTATCACCAGGCCTATTGGGATGGCGAAGGCCAGCGCAATCCCTATTGCATGGCGGTTATTCCGCCGAAGCTCGCCAAATTGCGCAAGGGATTCGGCGACCGCCTGCGCGCCTGATCGTCGGCGCCGCGGCTTCGCCGGCGCCGATCTGCGCGCGGCGCGCCGACGACCCCGGCAGCTGAAACCCGCCAGCCGCCCCCGATCGGCTGTTGCCCAATGGCCGCATGACGTCACTTTTCATTGACTTTCCAACCGTTTTGGCTAGCGGACGCGCCTTCGCTGGGGCAGGATGGCCCTGAACCGCAGTTGGGGGGCACGGCCAGGTGCTGGCATCACTGTTTCTGATCGGCACGTTGTTCGCAACGCCGCCGATGTCGGCCCAGGCCGCAAGCCAGACAGTCGTCGAGGATGACGCCGGGGGCATGACGCGCGCCGTCAACCGGATGGTGGGCGGCATCGTCAGCTATGCGCGTTGGCCGGATGCGGCACCCGCAAGCGGGCGGATCATGTGCGTGGTCGGGACGCCCCGGCTGACCGACCGCATGACACCCGACCTTCCGGGGCCCGGTGCGATCATCGTCCGCCGGACGACCGCAGCCGCGGTGACGCCCGAATGCGATATCCTGTTCCTCGGCCGGATGCCCGTCGGCGACCGGCGCCAACTGATCGCATGGGTGCGCGGGCGCCCGATCCTGACCATCACCGACGATGACGCTGCGTGTCTTTATGGCGCGATGTTCTGCCTCAACAGCCGTGCGACCAGCCTCAGCTTTTCGGTCAACCTCGACGCGATCGGACGCGGGCCGCTGCGCATCGACCCGCGCGTCCTGCGCATCGGCCGCGGCGAGGGAGGGGCGTGATGAACGACCAGCCCACCCCGCCGGTCGAGCGGATCGGCACTCGCACGACGCTGCAAAAGCTGCTGTCGCGCTTTCATTTCGGAATCACCCTTTTTGCCGTCGCACTGTCCGGCCTGACCATCCTGCTCGCCGGGGTCACTGCGCTGCGTGGTTATGCCGACCGCAACATGGAATTGGCGGCGCAACTCGGCGCATATGGTGTCGAGCCCGCGCTCGTCTTCAACGACCCGCAAGCAGCGCGCGAGGGACTCAAGCCGCTGACCCGCATTCCCGGCATCGCACGGCTCCGGGTGCTCAACGATGTCGGGCGGCCCGTTACCGAATGGATTTCGCCCGCCGCAGATCCGGCCCCGATGCTGACCCGCATCTTCTTTCCACGCCCGTTCGCGGTGACCGTCCAGCGCAACGGATCGGCGATCGGCACGATCGAGGTGTGGGGCGACAGCTCGACGTTGATCGACTATGTCCGCCTCGGCCTGCTCGCTGGCCTCGGATGCCTGCTCGTCACCGCGTTCGGCACCGTCTTCCTCGCGCGGCGGTTTGAATATGAACTGGTCAAGCCGCTGAACGAGATCGCGACCGTCGCGCACGATGTGCGCCTGCACCGCCGGTTCGACAAGCGGGTCCAGCCGCTGGGCATCGCCGAACTCGACCGGCTTGGGGGCGATATCAATGCGCTGCTCGACGAACTGCAAGGCTGGCAGGGCCATATGGAAAGCGAACGGGCGATACTGGCCCACCGCGCGTCGCACGACCCGCTGACCGCGATGCCCAACCGCGCCGCCTTCGACGAACAGCTCGCGCTGCACATTGAGGCGGCCGAAGCGCGCGGCAGCCGCTTTGCGCTGCTGTTTATCGACGCCGACAATTTCAAGGCGGCGAACGACAATTTCGGGCACGCCGCGGGCGATGCGGTGCTGGTCGCGCTGTCGGCGCGGATCAAGGAAACGCTGCGCAAGGGCGACTTCGCGGCGCGGATCGGCGGCGACGAATTTATCGTCATCATCGACCCGATCGACAGCGAAACCCGCGCCGAAAATCTGGCGGGCCGCATCCGCGGCAGCGTCGCCGAGCCGGTGCTGCTGCCCGGCGGCGAGACCTATCGCGCCGCCGTCAGCATCGGCGTCGCGACCTTTCCCGACCATGGCCGCAATGCGACCGCCCTGCTCACCGCCGCTGACGCCGCAATGTATACCGACAAGTTGACCAGCCGTTCCCGATAATCACCAGCGGAGATACGCCCGTGACCATTGATTTCCCCCGATCGATCCGACTCCTGTTCCTGACCGCCTTCGCCGCGATGCTCGCCGCGTGCCACAGCGTGCCCGCCCCCAGCGGCTTCACGCCCGAACAAATCGCCGCGCTGAAGTCCGAAGGCTTTGCCGAGGGAGACGCGGGATGGGCGCTGACGTTCAACGAACGCCTGCTTTTCGCCACGAACGAAAGCGCGGTGCATCCCGAACAGGAAGCGCGCATCGCGGCGATGGCGCGCAACCTGACGTCCGTGGGCATCATGACCGCGCGGGTCGAGGGGCACACCGACTCCACGGGCACCTCCGCCTACAATCTGACGCTGTCGCAGGCGCGCGCGCAGGCCGTCGCTGCGCCGCTGACGGCCGGCGGGATGCGTTTTACCCCCGACCAGATCGTCGGGCGCGGCGAAGCGGTTCCGATGTCGAGCAACGACACGGTCGACGGCCGTCAGGACAACCGGCGGGTCGTCGTGATCGTCACGCCGCAGTGACGGGAACCGGCTTCGCGCACGTCCCTTTTCTTGGCCGACGTTCAGAGCTAAGCCGTCGCGCATGAAACCGATCCGCAAAGCCGTCTTTCCCGTCGCCGGCCTCGGCACTCGCTTCCTCCCCGCGACCAAGGCGATCCCCAAGGAAATGCTGCCCGTCGTCGACCGACCGCTGATCCAATATGCGGTCGACGAGGCGCGCGAGGCGGGGATCGAGCAGATGATCTTCGTCACCGGCCGCGGCAAGAGCGCGATCGAGGATCATTTCGATGTCGCTTTTGAACTCGAAAAAACGATGTCCGAACGCGGGAAGGATCTGTCGGTGCTGGAACCGACGCGGCTCGGTCCCGGCAATTGTGCCTATGTCCGGCAACAGGAACCGCTTGGGCTGGGCCATGCGATCTGGTGCGCGCGCGACATTGTCGGCGACGAACCGTTCGCGATCTTCCTGCCTGACGAATTCATGCACGGGTCGCCCGGCTGCATGAAACAGATGGTCGATGCCTACGCCCGGGTCGGCGGCAATCTGATCTCGGTGCTGGAAGTGCCGCACGAGCAGGTGTCGAGCTATGGCGTCATCGCGCCCGGCGCACGCGACGGCGCGCTGACCGAGGTCAAGGGGCTCGTCGAAAAGCCCCCGATCGCGGCGGCGCCATCGAACCTGATCATTTCGGGCCGCTATATCCTGCAACCCGAAGTGATGCGTGTGCTTGAAAAACAGGGGAAGGGCGCCGGCGGCGAGATCCAGCTGACCGACGCGATGGCGACGATGATCGGCAACCAGCCCTTCCACGCCGTCACCTTCGACGGGGCGCGTTATGATTGCGGATCGAAGGCGGGTTACATCCAGGCCAATCTGGCGGTCGCGCTCGAACGGCCCGATATCGCCGACGAAGTTCGCGCCTTTGCGGTGGACCTGTTGAAATAGGCCCGGCGGAGACGAACGCCTCCGCCGGGTAAGTCGCTATTCGCCTTCGATATTCGGCTTGGGAAAACTGTCGGCGCCCAACGTCTTGTACAGTAGGCCGCCGACCGCCCCGCCGATCAGCGGCGCGACCCAGAACAACCATAATTGCTGGAGCGCAAGGCCGCCGACGACAAGCGCCGGGCCGGTGCTGCGCGCCGGGTTGACCGATGTGTTGGTCACCGGGATCGAGATCAGGTGGATCAGCGTCAGCGCAAGGCCGATGGCGATCGGCGCGAACCCCGCGGGGGCGCGTCCGTCGGTCGACCCCATGATGATCCACAGGAAAAAGGCGGTGAGCACGACCTCGATCAGCAGCGCCGACCAGATGTCGTAATTGCCAGGCGAACCGGCGTCATAGCCGTTCTGCGCCAGTCCCCCGGCGATGTCGAAGACCGGGCTGCCCTGCGCGATATAATAGAGCAGGAATGCGGCGATGACGGCGCCGACGACTTGCGCGCCGATATAGAGGGGGATGTCGCGCGCCTCGAACCGCCCGCCCGCCCACAGGCCCACCGTGACCGCGGGGTTGAGGTGGCAGCCCGAAATATGACCGATCGCATAGGCCATGGTGACGACCGTCAGGCCGAAAGCCAGCGAGACGCCGAGCAGGCCGATACCGACATCGGGGAACGCCGCGGCCAGGACCGCGCTGCCGCAACCGCCGAACACAAGCCAGAATGTGCCGATCAATTCGGCCAAACCCTTTTGGATATTCGTCATCTTGACCCTCCTCCCCGCCGGCGGCCTCAGACGCCTCCGGCGCGGGGCGCATCCTATCAGTGCTGCGTCACCGGGCAAGCCCTTGCACGCGGGGGACGAATCAGGCCACGGCAACCGCTTCGACGAAGTGCCGCGCGCGCTGGTGCAGCGATAGCGCCGCCTCGGTCAGCCCGGCGGACAAACGGCCCAGCGCCTGCGCGCCGTCGCCGACGGCGGTCGCGCCATGCCCGATCTCGCGGACGCGCGCGTCGATCTCACGGCCCGCGAACACCGCCTGCTCGACATAGGTTGCGATCATCAATGTCGTCGCGCTCTGCCCGTCGACGGCATTGTCGATCGCGTCGGAAAAGCCGTTGTTCGCATCGATCGCCTTTTCGACCTCCTCGAAACCCGCGGCGACCTGGCCGACGATATCGCGGATGCGGTCGACATATTGGGTGATGTCGCCCGCCGCCGACCGCGTCTGGTTGGCGAGCAGCTTCACCTCCGACGCGACGACCGCAAAGCCGCGCCCGGCATCCCCCGCCCGCGCCGCCTCGATCCCTGCGTTGAGCGCGAGCATGTTGGTTCGGCTCGCCATGTCGATGATCAGCGCGAGCATCTGTTCGATCGACTGGCTCGCCGACTTCAGCGCCATCGCCCGCTCGCTCGCCAGCTTGATCTTGCGATGGGCGTCGCCGCGAACGGCGCGGGCGCGCGATCCGTCGTCGACGATTTTTGCCATCGTCGCGGCCAGCGCGTGACCGCGATCGCCGAGTTCCTGCAAGCCCGCAAGCGTCTGCGCGGTGGCGCCCGCAACGGTCACCGCATCGCCGCCCGTTTGCCGGGCGCGTTCGGACAGCGTGCCCGCGACCGCCTCCACCTTGCGCGCCATGTCGGACAGCGCGGCGGTCAGCGCGGTGATGTCTTGCTGGAACAGGCGCCCGGCGTCGTCGATATGCGTCGCGCGCGCCGCGCGCTCCTGCGCCAGCTCGACGTCGCGCAGCATCGCCAGCTTGGCGAGCTGGCCGCTGTCGAGCGTTTCGACAAAGCGTCCGGCATCGACCAGGATCAGTTCTTCCTGCCCCGGCGACTGCGCGACGATGCGCAGCAAATCGGTGGTCGATCGCGCGATATCGGCGACCGGACAGGGTTCGATCATCGACGCGATCGAACCGCCGATCGTCGGATTCTGCATCAGGGAAAACCAGAAGGGACAGAAGAGCAGTTCGCGCACCCGCTGTTCGCGGATGATGCCTACCGGGCGCTCCCCGGCGTCGAGCACCGCCAGCGCGCGCAATTGCGGATTGCCGCGAAACAGGTCGATAACCTCCGACATATGCGCATCGGCGCCGATCGCCGACGCGTGGCCCGGCGACGGCGTAAAGGCATATCCCATGGCGTTCATCCGTCCCTCTTTGCGCTGCGACCCTGTTCGCGCATCGACCTAGAGCAGCTTGGTAAACAGCAATTTAACTATTTGTTTCAGTGATGTGACAGATGGCCCGCACCGCGCGGCGGCCTGTCGCAATATCCTGTTCAGATCGCGGCGCTTATGCGATGGAGTGCCGACCCGGCGAGGAGAAGAGAAATGCGCGTCCTGATCGTTGCCTTGCTGGCCGCTCCGTTGCTCGCCGGTTGTTTCAGCGCGGTAAAGACCGTCGTCACCGCGCCGGTCAAGGCCGTCGGTCAGGTCGCCGACTGGTCGACGACCAGCCAGGACGAAGCCGACCGCAACCGCGGCCGTGAAATGCGCAAACGCGAGGAACAACTCGGCAAGCTGTCGCGCCAGCGGGACAAGGCCGCAGAGAAATGCCGCGACGGCAACGAAGATCAATGCCAGCGCGCCGAGGTGCTCGACCATGAGATCGAGGCGTTGATGGCGGCGCCGCGTTAAATCGGTCACGGCCCCAAGCTTCGCCGTCAGGCGAAGATAATCACCGCACCCGCCGACCCGTCCACACGACGCGCCCGACCAGTTGCACCGACGCCATCGGCAAATCGTCCCAGCTGCGATAATGCGGATTGTCGCTGATCACCGAAATGCGCCCCTGCCCCGGCGCGCGCGCGACGCGCTTCACCATCAGCACGTCGTCCATGCGCAGCACATAGATGCCGTCGCGCAGCCGTGCAGCCGCATCGCCGCCATCGACCAATATATCGTCGCCGTCGTCGAGCGTCGGCGCCATCGAATCGCCCTCGACGCGGATGATGCTGAGCGCGCGCGGATCGGCGCCCAGGTCGCGCAGCCATTTGGGGTCGAACGCGACCTCGCCTTCCACCGCTTCGCCGTCGATGCTCGCGCCCGCACCCGCCGAGGCTCCGATGGCGAGTTTCGGCACCAGGATCATCCCCTGGCCGCGCGCGCGCGCCGGCGCCGCGACGCGCTGCACCGGACCGCCCAGCATGGCTTCGGGCACCCCCAGATAGGCAGCGATGCGCGCGCGATCATCCTCGGCCAGCCGTCGCGGCGAACCGCGCTTGATATATTGCTGGATATA
>NZ_JAIVFW010000113.1 GCF_020829595.1 Nostoc sp. CHAB 5844 | reverse complement strand
TCAAAAGCTGAAAGGTATTTTGGGCAAGCTTGGCATATTGGGAAAGATCATAGGTGCCATTCTGGTGTGTCTTGCAGTGTTTGCATTTGTCTCTAATCCGAGTCCATTGAGTGGGGCCTTTTTGATGGTGGCGATCACCACATTTCTGGATTCGATTGTTGCAGGTGCAACTGATTCAGAAGGTTTTTTGCAAAAGGCGGCCAAAGCTGTTGCAAAGGTTCTTGAATCCATGGGATTGAGCTCCGAGGCGGCCGGCATACTCGGTATGTTAATCATCATCTTGGTTCTAGCCTTAGTTGGTGGAGGTGCAGGCGGCGTCGCTCGTTCAGCAGCGAAGGCAGCGGGATGGACATCATCTGCCGCAAGTAGAACGGGAAGCTTGTCATCATTAATGACTCGAGAAGGTCTTAAAAATTTCATCAAAACCATCAGAAACTTGAGCCCCAAAAGTGTTGAGAAATTATTGGGTTTCATCACCGTAATATTGCAATGTATACAGCAGGGTTTAACGATAGAGGCCACCCTGGCGGAGATGAAAGTCGCCCGACAAGAGTTGTTTAAGAACCTGTCCCAAGAGGAAGCAGAGTTCATTAACAAGATTCTCGATGAATTGGAGGCTTTGTTCCACGAGCAAACACAAGACACAGATCGTTTGCGTTCGGAGTTCGCACTTTAACTGAATGATTGGAGAAGATAATGGCTTTGAGTGGAGCACCACGAACCGCTGCGGCAGCTGCAGCACCAATTTATGTGTCTGATGGCGATGGGGATACCGTACCTGCAGATCTTCAAGGATTTAGAGCATTGTTATCTCGAATGGGGGGATCACTTGTCGCAGTGACCAAGGTAACAGACCATGTTTACGAATTAAAGGTCAGGGTTCAGGGCAAGCTTTATGTGATGCGTGTAGATACCCACAACAAAACCGTAAAGATGTATGAGCAGGGCTATCAGAGTAAGAAAACAGGAGCAATCGTCTCCATCGCGGTGGCCGGTGCAACGATGGTCGGTGGTCTTGGTGCCGCAAAGTTTGGCCCAAAGAAGAATCCATCTTTCTTCTTCTTAGTCAGCGCATTCATGCAAACCACCGGTCAAGTCGGTGAGGGGGTACACGGCATATTCAACGCAAAAGGAGAATGGGAAATCAACTTGGCGGGTGCCGACTCCCAGTTCTGGCAGCAACTTGAGCAAGATCTCGATCGCCTCGCGCAAGAATATGATCGCTTGTCAGCCCCTGGTCAATCTTGAAGGAGTAAGTCATGACAGTAAGCAGCTTTGGGCTTCGGCTTTTAAGCCCGGCCAACAACTTCAAAGATTTCGATACGGATGGCGATGGTTTGGTGGAGGAAGAGGAACTTCGTTCGCTGGGTTTGTCAGAGTCAGATCCCGCATGGATGCACTTTGTGGACACCAGCGGGGTTGACGGGAAAGTCGGCCTGACGGCGGAGGAATACGCTGCATTCAGAGCAAGTTACGGCTTGGCATCGGGAACCTCGCAGGGACTGCAAGCCTATCGTCATTATTATGGCAGCACAGGAATCGCCGATGCTCCCTTTCTAAAAACGGTACCTGCGGACAAGCAAAAAACCCCGTATACGTTTCAAGAACTCAAGGACTTGGGCTTTACACCGCTCGAGATTTCTGCTTTGCAATACGATCCTACGAATCCGAGTCGTCCACGTTTGGTTACTCCGGAACTTCTTGCAATTCTCATTAAGGCGGGGGCAATCAAGCAAGTTGAAGGATCCAGTCCACCGAAATTTGTGGTGACCGAATCTGGCAGAAAGATGCTGGGAATTCTCACCCCAGAAGACGTACGCTCTCGTTTCATTCAAATTCAAGAAAGCCTCAAGGCAAATCACCCAACTATCAATTTTGAGGATGGTTTGGATCTGAATGAGCTGACTCTCCTGTGTGGCGGTGATCAAGAGTTGGCAAAAAAACTGATGATCATGTATGGAAGCAATGGCACTATCTCTCTTGACACATTGGTAAACCTGCAACAAGAAGGGGTTATCACCTTCGACAAGTTCACTTCTCCCTCCAAGGTGGTTGCGGGTCCGGCCATGAATCCCCAGAGTTCATTTCACTATGCGGCCACCCACATTCAATATGGTACTGATGCTGCCGGCAATCCTCTTTACATTCGACCTCCAACTGCGAACTCGGAGACGCAGCCACGGTTTGTTTCGGCGCAACAGCTGCATGAAAAAACTGGATTGCCCATGTGGCAAGCGGAGTTGATCTTCAACACCTTCAAGAGCAAGGACGGTACCTTATCTGTGACCGTGTTGCGTCAATTGATTGACGCAGGAATTATTTACGACCCCGGTACAGCAGATGACAGACTGTATGCCAGTAAGGCAAGCGGACCAAGTCATCCACGGGGTGGACCTCAGAAGAAGCATGTACAGGTGCCCCGTGATTTGTGTTTGTCTGAGAAAGGTCTGATGATGTTCTCCATGATGCCGGGCTTGACCCCAGAGCAGAGAGAGTTTCTATTTGGGGCCAATGGGCAAGGCTTGGCCTATCTCAGGGCCAATCAAGCTTATGGTGCAAGCGGTGGTGATGCTTGGGATCCGTTCAATAACACACACAACGCCCTACGGTCCGCCGCGGCTACACAGGGCGCTTGGTTGCCCGAGATATGGAGGCATGTGCCAGCACTCAATTGGAACCTTTAGCCTGATCGGATTAGCTAAGGAAATGTTTGTCTATGGCGCTCCTTGATGGGCGCCTTTTTTTTGGAACCTATGAGCGCAAATGGTGTACTCATCGAGTACCCGGTAAAAGAAGTGTGATCACCTGATGGGGGAATCATGATGTTGCACGACCTTGTCGTAAATCAATCGAATGGATCTAAAAGCGGAACATTCACTTCGAATGAAACAATTCAACCTTCAGTTTTGGATGTAAGGCGTTTCGATCGTTTGATAAATGGCTTCTCGAAGATCTCTCAAGGCGCCCTCCCAATTCGTCCTGTCGAGGCCTTTGCCAGGGTGGGAAATGACAAATTGCAGCAATTGCGCGACAACTTGAAGACTGTGGAATCCCATTTCAATCAGCGTCTGGTGGAACTGAAAGATACATCTAGGCAAGGCTTCTCACCTTTGGTCAATGGACGTGTGGAGTCCATGGATATTCAAAGTGTCTTTCACGGATTGATCATTCGGAAAGTTGCAAGTGTTGAATTTGCTGTTTTGGCTGAACAAGGTAAAAAGCCAGGCGAGGCCGTGGAACGTCTGTACAAAAAGTAGGTTAGCGAGGCTACGAATGAGTCAACTGTCGAATTTTTATAAATCCTCCCTGTTGATTGGGGTCATGGCGGTTTTGATGACACTGTCGGGATGCGGCTCAAGGGTCACGCTTTACGGCAATCTAACAGAGGTGGAGGCCAACGAGGTCTACAACACGCTTCTGCAGGCGGGTGTTCAAGTTTCGAAGGTTTCAGGCAAGGAGGGTGTTTCTATCCTTGTCGACAAAGACGAGGCCAGTAAGGCCTTGACCTTGCTTCAGGCCAATGGATTGCCACGTGACAAGCAGGATAATCTTGGAAAAATCTTCAAGAAGGAAGGAATGATTTCTTCTCCTCTGGAGGAGCGGGCAAGATATTTATACGGACTGTCCCAAGAGCTGGAGCGAACCATATCTACAATTGACGGAGTTTTGAGTGCACGGGTTCATTTGGTTTTACCTGAGCAACGTAACCCGGGGGACGCCTTAAGTCCATCCTCTGCGGCTGTATTTGTCAAATACAACCCGTCCTCCCGCTTTGTTACCCACATCGCCAAAGTTCGAGCCTTGGTCGAAAACGCTGTGCCAGGTCTAACAGAACAAGGCAATAAGGTATCTGTAGTCGCTCTGCCTGGAGAAGGTTTTTCCGGGTTGAATGTTGAAGTGGTTAACCTAGGTTTGTTTTCGATTACCAAAGAGACAACCATGGGCTTTCTGTTGACTGCGGGGTTCATCACATTTGTATGGACTGCGTCGTTGCTGGTCGTTAGGAGGCTCAATGCTAGAAGCTTTGCAAACTTGATGCGTCAGCTTAATAAGCTGGGTTTGGTGAAGAAGAAAGCGTAAGGGTTAAAAAAAAATGAAACACGCTTCATTGGTTAAAGCCTGGTGTCTCATCAGTGAATTCATTGGTCAGTCTGTGTCTGGGACAGATCTCACTACCAGTGAAGAGCACGAGTCACTCCAGTTGGAAATTCAAGGCATTCAGGAAGATCATGTATATCTTGCTTTGTGTTTGATTGATTCAGATAGCAATATGTTGATGAGGCGTTCTATGGGGTTTGTTTGTTCTCAGAAAGTCTCTCTGCTAATGAACAAAAGTCAGTGGCTGGAATGTTTACCCGGAATCGGAATTTCACAAGTCAGAAATCTTTTGAGCATCAAGTCACGACTTCCCTGCACTTTAATCAATCTGTATAGGGATTCGTCAGAGTCATTTTGGAGTGAGTTGGCTCATCAAGCCTTACACGAAAGAAATCCTGCGCTTTACCAATCAATTTTCCAGCGTGATTTTGACACTTCAATTGAGCTTGAATCGACGCCTGAATTGTTTGCCGTCCTTACTTCTGTTATCGCGGTCGTTGCTGAAGTCTGGGAAGAGTTATCCGAGATCTCATTAACAGAGGGCAATTACGCATGAGGTGCAAGTTGAGACAAATTGAATTTCCTGATGAATGTAACCGCAGTGGCGTGATTATTCCAGGTCACTTATTGGGGTATGCCAAGGACGCGCAAACGTTTTTGATGGCGGCAGAGAGGGCTGCAGAAGAGGTTGTTCAGAAGGCTAGAATAAAAGCGGAGATTGAGGCCCAGAATGTAGCGGACCATGCCCTATCTAGTTTCGGGCGTGAATTTACAGAACTCATTCAAAACATTAATCAACGTCAAGTTGCTCAGGAACTTAAGCTCGTTGATGCGTGTGAACAGCTACTGCGTAAAGCATTTAAGATCTTGGCCGATGAAATCGTTCCCAGTCAAAGAATCAATGTTGTACTAACTCACCTAGTGAGGGCTTATCAGTCTGACCATGGCATTCCCATTAGGTGCAGCTCTCTGGATCTTAAAATGGTTCAGGAACAGCTTCGCATTGTCTGTGAGAAAAATAATTGCAGATCAAGCGTTTTCAAAGTGGAAGAAGATATTGAATGTGTGCAAGGGCGGGTGTATTTGGAACCCAGCGGTGGCGGAGTGATTAGTTGCGACTTCTCAGTGCTGCTTAACTTGATAGGGCAGTGCCTTGGGGGGGATTTTCAATGAATCTAAAAGAACGAATCATTGATCACAGAAATAGCTGGTACTTAGTAATTCTTGTGATCTTGACATTGTTCTGTGCGGCTTCTGCATCGGCATCGGAGCTCACAAAACGCAACCCGGTAATTTACACTGCCAATGGACAAAGTCCGCAGCAAGTTGTTGAAAACATAGTCGCGTCCTATGGCTACTCTGTTCGAATGATCAACCTGCGTGATCAGGTCATCAACTCAAAATTCTCGGCGAGATCGCTATCAGAGATGCTGGACAGTTTGGGTAAGGCTTTTGGTTTCGAATGGTTTTTTCATTCTGGAGTTGTTTATCTTTATGGTCCTGGAGACTGGGGAAGCGCCGAGATAAAGGTAGAACCTCGAGATGAGACGGAGTGGAAAGATACCCTAAGCAGTGCCGGATTGTATATTGAAAAATTTGCAGTACTACCATCACCGGAGAGAAATACGGTCACTGTTAACGCACCCAAAGAATACATTCGAATTTTCAAAGGTCTATTTGAGCTAAAGGAGAAAAAGACCAACTCTGTCTCTAAAGTCAACACTGAAGTCATGGTTTTCAAGCTGAAGCATGCTTCGGTTGAAGATAGAAGTTTTAGTTTTAGGGGGGCCGAGTATGTAACGCCCGGTGTGGTCTCTGTGCTTCGCGGAATTTATTTTGGAATACCGTCTGCGGTTAGCGGTCAAAAAAAGTCTGAACCCAGCGATTCTGCATCCGTAGGTCAGGGACTGAGTGGCTTAGGTACGCTAGAAAGTCGTGCGGCCAATCGAAAAGCAGCCGAATCACGCTCCCCCTTAACGCCAAACAGTATTTTGATGGGTAGTGGCGGCGTAGCAATGGAGGGCCCCACAATTCAAGGCGACTCGCGAACTAACTCTGTGATTGTTAAGGATGATACTTCGAAGCGAGCCGATTACCAGCGTGTTATCGATCAACTGGATGTCCCCCTGACCATGATCGAGATTGAAGCTACACTGATTGATATCGACCGTGGCAAATTAGATGAAATCGGTGCGCAAATTCTCGCTCGTGGTCCTCATTTGAATTTTGATTTTCCTTCACCGGTTGTCGCTGCCTCAGATGAAGTAAATTTACTGAATGGGGCCGTTATTCGAAACCCGACACAATTTCTGGCAACGATTCGCGCACTCGCTGAAAACAGAGAGGCAAAGGTTCTTGCGCGGCCAATGATTCTGACCCAAGACAACTTGGCGGCCTTCATAGACTTGACTGAAACATTCTACGTGCAGGTGACGGGGGAGCGCGTGGCAGATCTTGTGCCAGTTACTGCGGGTAGTCTACTTCGGGTGCTCCCAAGAGTGGTTTCTAATCCTTCGGGGCATGAGATTGTTTTACAAGTAGATATTCAGGACGGGAGCCTACAGCAGCGAGATGATGTTGAGCTTCCAACTGTGAAAAATAACACCTTGAGTACCGAAGCAATCATTGCTGAGAACCAGGCCATATTGATTGGTGGATACAATCGCGAAAGCTCAAGCAATTTAAAGCAGAAGATTCCGCTTTTGGGCGATATCCCGCTTATCGGAGGATTGTTCAGGATTGATTCAACCCAGAGTGAGAATTTGACACGCCTATTTATGATTACCCCTCGCTTGGTGAGTCCAGGCAGGGAGACCAAATCCGTGGGTACTGTACGTGCAAACATAAAGCTCGAAGAATCTTTCCCTTCGGATTTCTTGATCAACAGTGCTGCGAACGGAGGCTTGGGTCTTAAGCAGACTTGGCAGTTGCATTCACAAAAGCCACACTAAGAATACGATTTGACTCCGTTTTCAGGCCTGGGTTTTTGTGAGCAGCCCGGGCCTTTGATATTTCAGAACTAATTACAAGAATTGGGCACTCAATATGTGCAGTGTTCTGCAAATTCAATTGATAGACGTTCGGAGGAAATATGACCGTTTCAATGCCCAAGGTATCCCTACCCCCCAGTCCCCCTGCAACACCACCAGCAAATACTCAATCTAATGACGACCAGATTGAAGTGATGGACACCTTAGTTCCAGATACCCCTGCCTCTGGCACGTTGTAAGAGCTCGGGCCTCTTTGGGTGCAATTACTCGAAGAGGTCCCTCACAAAGTTGGAACGAATCTTTAGCCGATGAAACCTATATAGGCCAGTATCGATTCACAGGGAACAGGAAACCATGATTGATTGGATTAACAGACTTGCAAAAGTGGCAAGCGATAGGTCCGAGGTCGTCGCTGCGGCGATGGTATTGATGGTTGTGGTCATGATGGTTGTGCCATTAAATACAGTCGTTCTTGATGTTCTTTTAGCGGTCAATATCACCTTGTCAATTCTGCTGGCAGTAAGTGCGATGTTGTTGAACTCACCGCTAGCGTTTTCTTCATTTCCTGCGATATTGCTGGTGAGTACATTGCTTCGCCTTGGTTTAACCATATCGTCTACTCGTTTGATCCTTTTGGATGGATACGCTGGAGAAATTATCTCGACTTTCGGCGAATTTGTGATTGCAGGCAACGTTGCGGTAGGTCTGGTTCTATTTCTAATCATCTCCGTTGTGAACTTCATTGTCATTACCAAAGGCTCAGAGCGTGTGGCTGAGGTTGCAGCGCGCTTTTCACTTGACGGTATGCCTGGTAAACAGTTGTCGATTGACTCGGATCTTCGAGCCGGCTTGATCGATCAAGAGACTGCCAAGCGGCGTCGTGCCGTTCTGGAAAGAGAGACACAGCTTTTTGGCGCAATGGATGGTGCGATCAAGTTTGTAAAAGGCGACGCGATCGCCGGGCTAATCATTGCAGTAATTAACATCTGCGGGGGTATTGCAATTGGTATGTTGCAGAAAGATCTGTCGGCTAGTGAGGCATCAAGAATTTACTCGATTCTGGCTGTTGGTGATGGTTTAGTCGCGCAAATACCAGCGTTATTGGTGTCTATTGCGGCTGGTTTGATTGTCACAAAAGTCAACAAGGCTGAGACTGAACGAAGCTCGACAGCCAAGGACATGATTACCGAGATCATCAGTAACCCTAAAGCGCTGATTTGTAGTGCAGTGTTCGCAAGTATGTTTGCTCTTATTCCTGGGATGCCTGCATTCACTTTTATTGGATTGGGGGCGTCACTCGGATTAATGTGGCTGTTTAAAGCGCGTTTTTCTCAAGTGGGTATCGGGGCCAATGGACAGCCTCCATCGTCAGCAATTAATTTTGAAACTGCGGATATGCCTGAAGACATTGCTTCGGTCTCTTTGGCAAGACCGATCGTGGTCAGGATTCCCAAGTCATATCCTTTAAGCAAACGTCAGATGATTGAAAGTACGATCAAGAAATCAAGAAATCAACTGGTCGAGGAGCTTGGTGTTCTTATTCCTGTCAGTTGTTTTGAAATCGCCGACGAGCCAGAGCTGACTCTCGCAATTCATGAAATACCGATGGTCAGTTTTAAGCCATTAGACGACGGATATTTGGTATTCAGCGACTTCAATACCCTGCAAATGAACCGAATTGAATACGAAATTTACTATGAACCTTTGAGTAATAAACCTTTGATCTTTGTAAGCAAGGCCAATAAACCACAGTTGAATGGGCTCGATGTGGAAATCGTTTCAGCCGAGAAAATGATTTCTAACGTTTACCAAAACTTGGTGATCAAGAAAATCCGATCAATCTTCTCTCTGCAAGAGTACACCGCTCACATTCAATGCGCCAGCGCATCTATAGGTGAGCAAATCAAGGAGCTGGATCGTGTTCTTCCTACGATCCGAGCTGTGGAAGTGATGGTTCGCCTGCTCGCTGAAAGAGTCTCGGTTCGTAACCTGAAGCTGATCGTTACTGCCATGATCGAATGGGCCCAAAAGGAACGTGATGTGATCTTGATTTCCGAGCAGGTGCGAGTCGCTTTGCGCGATCAAATCAGCTATTCCAATGCCAAGGAAGGAAAGATCTTTGGTTATCTGTTGAGTGTGGATGCTGAGGATTTAATTCGAGGTGCCATACGTCAGACGGTGGGTGGCAGCATCTTGGATTTTGATTCAAAGACCGAGTCACTGATTATTGAGCAAATCGCGCAGCAGGTCCGCTACCCGGTATTTCAGTCTGAAAAGCCCCCAGTCCTGGTCTGTGCGTCTGATTGTAGGCCTCATTTGAAGCAGCTGTTAGCTGACAAATTGGGGTGGATTCCAGTCACAAGTTATGCCGAGGTTACAAACTTTGTTCAGTTCGAGTCGCTCGGTGAGCTGACTTTTGGAGAATAGAAAATGAAGGTGAGAGCACGTTTACGGATAAATTCGGGACTAATGGAAGGGCAAATACTGGATCTTACAGATGGAACTTTTGTCTTTGGTCAATCGGATGAAGCCACAATCTTGCTGCTTGACGAGAACATTCCTTCAATTTTATTTCAATTGGAGGTGTCCACGAAAGGGTTGGCTGTCTATCCAAAGGCGGAGGAGGTATTTTTCTCTACAGACAATTCAGAACCCTCTTTGGTCTCTGATGCTTTCATCATGGCCTCAGATTTTTGTTTGAGCTACAAGTCAGTGGAATTGTCTTTCGAATTTGCGATCCGCAATGATCAAGTTGCACAAGCTGAGTCTCATCAGTCAGTCGAGGAACTCGATTACTTCGAATTTAACTTTGAACCCCTTCGAAAGATACGGAGCAGAATGTCTCAGGAAAAGGGGACACTGACAGCGATTGGTTTTAGCGGTTTGTTGGGCGTAATTACTGTCGTTTCATTGGCTGTGCTTTTAAGTGTTCTTGGCACCAGTGAATCTTCTGCCAGCGCGGACTCAGTAAAAACGGCCAAAATGCAAATGGAGAACACCGCTCAGGAACAGCGCGACTCGATGATACATCTACAAGCTGCTGAAGCGGATGTGCTGCAAAGTATGCCTAATGAACTACTTTCAAGGCTAAGTGTTCGAGCTGACACAGACAGGTTAGAGATAGTTGGTCAACTGAATCGCCAGCAACTCCTTACGTTTGAGAAGGAGTTACTTCGACTGAATCTTGACTATGGTGATCACATCATTATTCAAGCGTCGGTCGAGTTAGATGATGAGCAAAAGCTGATTGATGAGTTGGCGATTCAACAAATTATTCTGGGATCCACTCCGGTTGCAATCGCCAGAAACGGAGAACGGTTGATGGTTGGTTCGCAATACCGAGGGCTTACCGTCAAGGGGATCAACCATCTGGGTGTTGAGTTGCAGGGTGAGTCCACCTATCGTTTATCCATATAAGTAATTAGGAACAGTCCATGTGGGACGATCTGCATCTATTTCGGGAGTCCGTATCACACAAGCTTGACCAAGTGCAGCTAATCCACACGGGTGGTCGTGTCAAAAGCCTGAAAGGAAGTTTGATTCGAAGTGATTTGCCAAA
>NZ_JAIVFW010000112.1 GCF_020829595.1 Nostoc sp. CHAB 5844 | reverse complement strand
ATGGCTTTTGGGAATTGCCCGGACGGGGCACTAAACAGGGGGATGCTGGGTGGATAATGACACGGACTCGGCCGGACCCGCGCTCGACAAGCATGTCTTCATGGTCGCGGGCGACGATGGCGACGGCGACTGCCATGTCGTCTTCACCGAGAGCGCGGTGCGCGCCATCGCCCACTATAAGCAAATGTCGCGCATTTACACCCACGTGCGCGGCAACGAGAATTTCGAAATTCTGCGGCCGATGATCACGACCTTCGAAGAGGATGCGAAGCGCTTCGGTCCTTGACCATAATCCCCGGAACGATGTCGGGAGCGAGGGATTCCCTTTCAGTCGGAGTGATAGGCGGGAGAATGGCCATGACAGTCAGAACCGCGGCGATCCTGTTTCTGATCGCGCTGTCGGGATGCGCGGACAAGGTCGAGAAAAACGATCCGCCCGCGATTGGGCTGGCGGCGGAGCCCGCCACCTGGGAGTTGAGCGAAATGCCAGCTGAAAGCACCGTCGATAGTCCGCCCGCAACCGAAAGCCCGAACGAAGGCGAGAGTGACCCGCCCATGCGGAACCCCGTTCAGTTCGACTGATCTGACCCAGTCTCAGGCGGCGACCGCGTCGCGGACAGCGATGCCTTTGGCGTCGAGCACCGCGAGACAGGTGCGGATTTCGCGCCAAGACCGGGGATCGCAGTGCGGCAGCGCCTCCTGCCCGAACCGTTTGCCCTGCGCCTCCATCAGCTCCGCGACGGTCTCGAACGGAGATGCCGCGAGGATCGACCGCGTGCGGCGGCTCAGCGGCAAAACGGCCAGCGCCGTCTCGGGCGACACGTCCGCCATCGGCGTCAAGGGTTCCAGATGCGGCAACCGGTCGACCTGCGGGCGGAGCTGCGAGAGCCGTGCGGCCGAGATGCCCAGCGCCGCGGCGATTTCGCGATATTTCAGCCCGGATTGGCGCAGCTTCCGGATCCGGAGAAGGCGGTCATGATGTTCGATCTCGATGTCGGGTTGAAACATGTCTCTTCCCCTAGATAGGGCGCGGTCTCTTCCGCTTCACTCCTTGATCGGCCCCGCGCCCGTGCTTGAGAGCCGATCGTCAAATCACCCAGTCGACGCTATTCATCTGCGTGAACCCGTGCGCCTTGGCGCGACGCTTTTCGACCATGATGCGATTGAGCCGCTGGATGGTGTCGCTGCCCGTGGTGATGCACCAGCCGGGCACGACCGCGTGAACCAGCGCGCACAGTCCACCGTAGATCATCGCGAAGCCGAACGACGACGCGACACCGAAATGTTCGAGATAGTTTTCGTCGACGCTTCTCGGATGGTCGAGAAACAGGCGTTTGAACATCCCGATGTCCTTTTCGAAGAGCGCATATTCGCTGGTCAGGGCGCCAGTCCGGTGCGGTGAGGCCCCCGCCGCGCTAGCAAGGCGCGCGGCGGGGAGCCCTTCAGCCCATCCCGCGATAGGGACCTCGCGGAACGCTTACTCGCGGAACGCTTAGAAGCGCAGCCCCAGACCGACGAGGATCTGGTGGCGGTCGATGTTCGCGGCGATGCTCGTGCCGGCGTAGTCGATGTTGCCGTAGTTCGAGTAACGATACTCGAGACGGGCATAGCTCTTCGGCCCAAGGATATTCAGCTGCTGCTCGATGCCGGCGCCGATGCGGTAGCCGTCGCCCTTCGGACGCGCCTTGGTGACGGTCGTGCCATCGTCGTATCGGACGTCGATCGCGCCGTTCACATAGCCAGCCTTCGCATAGATGAGCGTGCGCGGCCCGGCGGCGAAGCCGAGACGGCCACCGACATAGATGTCGCGGCCCGCGCCGATGGTGAGCTCGTCGCCGACGACGTCGAAGTCGGTCGCGGTTTCGCGAACGGTCGAGTCATTGATTTCGGCTTCGATGCCGATCGTGCCCTGGCCGACCGCGACGTCGTAGCCCGCGGCGACACCGTAAACGAGACCTTCGTCGCCTTCGACGATGTCATAACCGGCGAGCAGTTCGACGCGCGGACCCGCGAAGCCGGCATCCTGCGCGAACGCAGGCGATGCGACAAGCGCGGTGGCGAGAGCTGCGGCTGAAACGAATTTTTTCATTATGGTCCTCCATGGTCGTGCGTCACATGCGCACGTCCCAAGGACGCGCGGCGGGCCAAAATCGGGAACGATCTTCGCATTTTTATTTCATAAATGTGAAATATTGTTGCAATTGTGCAACAGGCCCACGGATCGATCGCGGTCATTCCGACGGGCTTCAGAGGCGGTAGCCCCTGCCTCGCGAAAAAACGGCGACCCCGAAGGGCCGCCGCAAGGAGCAATGGAGAAAGCTCTCCATCTGGGTCGCGGGGCGGCCAATAGCGAATTGGCTTTTCAGCGCCACTCAGAATGCGCGTTCCGTAACGTAATCGGGGCTGAATGTTGCAGCGCAGCAACAGGCTCGCGCTGTCATGTGCTGTTTTGCGTCGATCGCCGATCGGAACTAAAAAAAATTTCGCTGATGCGTCCTCAAATCACCGGTTCGTGCGTCGCGGACAGAAAACGAGGGTTTGCGCCGCGAGCCTGGCTCAGCGCAGGCTTCGAAAGGTCAGCGACCAGCGCGGCTCGGGCATGTCGGCGATGCTATGCTCCCAGTCGGTCCTGGCTTCGCCGTCCAGATGATAAATCGAGCGCGCGGCGAGCGGCACCGAGACCCGCTCGAAGCTCGCGCCGATCCGCCTCCGGAAACGCATTGTGGTCGCAGCGCCGAGCGAAATACCCAGGACATGCTCGAACACCGGCCGGTCCTTGTGCCAGCCGATGCCGGCGCCCACGCCATATTCGATCACCAGTGCGTGCACGAGATCGGCCGGTGCGAGCCCCGCGAACCGGGCAGCCCGCTCGCGCACCGGCATAAGCCATTCGGGTATCGGGTCCGACGGGGCGAAGCGCCCGGTCTGAAAATCATAGGTCCAGCCGAACGAGCGGGTCAGCCTCTTGCCTTCCCACTGCTGGAACTGGAACGGCTTCAAATCCAGTGCCGCGATCTTCGCGATCAGCGAGGCCTCCTCGGCGTCGGACAAGATGTCGTCGGCATGGGCCAGTCCGGGCAAAGGCGACGATCCGAACAGATCGACCTGCGGCGCCGGGCGCAGCGCCCGCGCGCCGGACCTCATAGCGCGAACTCGGCCTGGGCGCGCAGCGGCTCGACGAAGAAGCTGTGGCGCGGCGGTTCCTCGAAAAGGATCTCGTTCGATATGCTTCCGTCGAGCCAACCCATCACGTCGCGGCGCTGGACGATCACGCCATGACGCGACTGATAGGGGATGACGTCGGCGCCTGCGGGGATCGTCAGGATGCGATAGGACAAGGGCCAGTCAGCGAGCGGCGGATCCCAGATTGCCGCGAGGTAGAAGAAATTGCCGCTGTCGAGCGTCACGCGGTAGCGATGATCGCCCGTCCCCATCCGGAATTCGGACGCGGGGATCAGGCAGCGGCGCTTGGGAAAGGCGCGGCCTTCCGAACGGACGAAGCGATAATTGATCCCATCGGAGAAGCGCGGATCGGAACCCCACACCCCTTCGACCATTTCGATCTCGCTTTCATCTTCGGGATTGCGTCTTATGAGCGCACGGCGTCCTTCCGGGGACTCGGGGTCGAAAGGGGTTGGCGCCGCGCTCATATGTGGAACATAATGGGAACGCGAATGAGTCGCAAGGGTCAGGGACTGTCCGCGGATGTGCAATGATTACCGGCTGGAAGTCGATATCGCCTCGATCGCCGAGGATTTCGATGACCTCCAGATCAAGATCAAGATGCCCGAAGGCGCGCCGAACGTCCCCGCGCGCGAGGATGTCCGCATCACTGACATGGCGCCGATCGTCAAGAGCAGCGACGGCGACGCGATGGGCGAACTCGTCAACCGGCGCTGGAGCTGGCCCGGCCAGGGCGGCAAGCCCGTCTACAATGTCCGCTCCGAGCGCCGCGATCTCGGCACCGAGCGTTGCCTTGTGCTGTGCGACGGATTTTACGAGTTCACCGACCCGACCGACAAGACGCAGAAGCGCCTCGACAAGTGGCTGTTCACGCTGAAGGACCATCGCTGGTTCTGCATGGCGGGCATCTGGCGAGACACCCATGTCGGCGAAGCGTTCAGCCTGCTGACGATGGACGCCGGCCCCGACATCGCGCCCTATCACCACCGCCAGATCATCCCGTTGCCACGGACAAGCTGGGCCGATTGGCTCGATCCGCGCGTGCCCGCGAGCGAGATTCTCGGGTGGCTCCCCGAGGGCAGCCTCATACCGACGCAGGTCTATGGCCAGCCGCCCGCCCAAGGCGCGCTCGCGCTATGACGGGCGGGGACAGGCTTCAGCGCTTCGTCGAAGCGCAGGAGGAAATCTACCCCCGCGCGCTCGCCGAGATATGTCGCGGCGCCAAGCGCGGTCACTGGATGTGGTTCGTCTTTCCACAGCTCAAAGGCTTGGGACGAAGTGCCATGGCGCAGCGCTACGCGATTGCCTCGATCGACGAAGCCAAAGCCTATCTCGATCATCCGCTTCTCGGCGCGCGCTACATTGAATGCGTCTCGGCGCTTCAGGATCTGACAGGGCACGACCCGGTGCCTGTCTTCGGCGCGGTCGATGCGATGAAACTGCGTTCGTCTCTGACCCTGTTCGAAGCCGCCAGCGGCAAGCCCCTGTTCGGCGCCGCGCTCGACCGCTGGTTTGGCGGCGAGCGCGACGAACGGACGCTCACGGCCATCAGCACGCCCGCGTAGCTCGCACCGCGAAGCGCCGCGCCGATCCACGCTCGTTCAACATTGAAAGGACCCCGCACGCATCGCGCCGGGGTCCTTCGTCGTTCATCCCGGTCAAGCATCCCTGCCGGGGAACGATCTGAGCAACGCCGATCGGTTGCGATTGTTCCGCGAAAGCGGGCGGACTTAATCCGTGATAATCAATTTCTCTGCCTGGTCTGGCGAATGCGATCGGGCCTGTGCGAACTGACCCGGATCAGCGCGTCTCGCTCTTCGGTTCGAGGATCAATATTTGCCCCTCGACGCGCCATGCGGCGAGTTCGGACAGGAAGTTCATGCCGAGCACGTCGGTATCGCCGAGCCCGGGCGAGATCACGACCTTGAGATTGCGCGCCTCGATGTCACCGATCTTGAGCTTTTCCACTGTGCCCGCATTGGCGCGCACCGTGCCGTTGGCAGTCCGCATGATCAATGGCACGAGCGTCGCGTCCGCCTCGACGCCGGCGGCCGATGCCGTTGCGGGCGACAATGCGGTCACCGTCGCCCCGCTGTCGACCAGCATGCGGCGCTTCGTCCCATTGACCTCGACCTCCGCCCAAAAATGCCCGTCGCGCCCCATCGGAATGCGGACCTCGTTGCCCATGACCTGCTGGCGGTCGAGCCCGAGGCTTGCCGCGATGCGCGACAGATTCGGATCGAACGGCGCCTGCTGCAGGACGAGAAAGATGCCGAAGGCGAGCAAGGCGAAGGAGAAGAGCGCCCGCAGAACGCGCCCCACATAGGGAATCTTGAAAAGGATGACGAGGATCAGCGCCGCGCCAACGGCGTAGATCGCCAGCGTTTCCCAGGGAAGGTTAGCGGTCATAGGCATTTATTCGCCTGCGTTTACAATCTCCAAGGTGACGCCGGCGTGAACAGTCCACAACCGTCTGGCGCACCGCGCTTGACGGCGCGCGCGACTCAATGGAACATATAGGGAACATTTGAGTCGATGCCCTATGACATTTGCCCTGCCCTTGCCCGTCTCCCGGCCGTCCGCCGTGGAGCTTGCCGCGCTTCGCGAGGCGGTCGCGCGCGTGCGCAGCGAGCGTGGCCCGATCCTGCCCTTCGGTATCGCCGCGATCGACGATCGCCTCGCCGATCATGGTCTCGACGGCGCGGGTATGCACGAGATCGCCGGGGCCAGCCCGAGCTGGAGCGACGACGCCGCCGCGACGCTGTTCGCGGCGGGGATCGCCGCGCGCTTTGCCGCGGCGCCCGGCCTCAGCACGCTGTGGACGCTGGCGCGCTTCGATCTTTACGCCCCCGGTCTGGAGCAGGCGGGACTCGCCCCCGACCGGATTTTCTATGCGCAGGGCAAGGACGACAAGGATGTGCTCGCCCTCGCCGAAGATGGCCTGCGCGACGGATCGCTCGCCTGCGTCGTCGCCGAGGCTAAGATCATCGACCAGGCCGCGACGCGCCGCCTGCAACTCGCGGCGTCGGAAGGCCGCACCCCGATGCTGCTCTATAGACGATACAGACGGCAGGATCGCTGCCCGCTGGCGGAGCCGTCGCTCGCGATGACGCGCTGGCGCATCGGCTGCATCCCCTCGTCGCCGATAGCGACACCCGGCGTCGGACGCGGACGCTGGTCCGTCGAGCTCGTGCGGCAACGCGGCGGCCCACCCTTCTCCCTCGAACTGGAGGCGTGCGATGACCAGGGTCGCCTCGCTCTTCCTGCCGCAACTCGCGATCGAGCGATTGCGCAGGATAGAGCGACCAAATTTGCCGCCTGACCGCGCCCGCGCCGCACCGGCGACCGCCTTGCCCCTGCCCGTCGACGACAATCCCGGCGCCTGCTCGGTCCCGCGCGGCGGTGGCTGGCGGCCCGGCGCGCGCTGGGCACGCGACGGTACGACAGAGGATTTGCCCGCGCATCAGCGCCCGTCGATGCGCGAGATGGGCCGCCGCTCGGAAGCCGCCCCATCGCCCTTCCGCCCCGCGCGCGGTGACGAAGGCGGTGCGGCGGTCATGCCGCCGCCCGCTCTGCCACCGCTATGGGGCCTTAAGCCCCGCATCCTCATCGCGCGCGAAGGACAGCGCGACATCGTCACCGCCGCTTGCCCGCTTGCGCAGGATCTGGGACTCGCGATCGGCATGGCGGCGGCGCACGCCCGCGCGCTCGTTCCCGATCTCGAGGTCGGCGACGCCGAACCGTCCGCCGATGCGGCGTGGCTCGACCGCCTCGCGCATCATGCCGTGCGCCATTGGACTCCGACCGCGGCGGCCGAAGGCGCCGACGGCCTCTGGCTCGACCTGACCGGAACCACACATTTGTTCGGCGGGGAGCAGCGCTTTTGTCGCCGCGCGATCGGCTTCCTCCAGCGTCTCGGCTTCACCGCGCATATCGCCATCGCCGGTACGCCGGGCGCCGCGCACGCGCTGGCTCGCTATTCAGGCAATCGGGTGAAGATCCTCGAGCCGGGCACGGAAACCCAGGGACTCGCCGACTTGCCGCTCGCCGCGCTCCGCCTCAGCCCCGAAGCACTCGTTACCGCAGCGCGCTTCGGGATCGAACGCATCGCCGACCTTTATGCCATGCCGCGCGGACCGCTCGCGCGCCGCCTCGGCCTCAAGACCGTCGAGCGCCTGGATCAGGCGCGCGGGCTGGCGCCCGAACCGATCCAGCCGCTGGTGCCGTTCGAGATCCCGGTCGTCGAGCGCCGCCTTGTCGAGCCGATCGCAACCGCAGAAGCGATTGCCAAGGTCATCGGCGATCTTGTCGACGATATGGTGGAAATGCTCGAACAGCGCGGGCTCGGCCTACGTGCCGCCGCGCTCGCATGCGTCCGCGTCGACGCCGCCGAACAGATCATTCCGCTCGGCGCCTCACGCGCGACGCGCGACGCGAAGCATATCAAGCGCATGTTCGCCCTCCGTATCGAGCGGATCGAACCCGGCCTCGGCATCGAGGCGATGCGACTCGCCGCGCCGCAAGTCGAACCGCTCGGCGCCACCACGATCGCAAGCGACTTGATCGCCGGTGACCGCCCAGCCGACATCGCACCGCTCGTCGACCAGCTATCCGGCCGTGTCGGCGACGCCGCGCTGTTCCGGCTGACCGCAATCGAGAGCGACGTGCCCGAACGCGCGGTACGCGCGCTCGGGCCGCTCGCCGAGCCGCAGGGCTGGCCCAAATGGAAGCGGCCGACACGCCTCCTCGTCCGTCCCGAGCATTTGCACGGCGTGGTCGCGCTGCTGCCCGATCATCCACCCCGGCGCTTCACATGGCGCGGCAAGCCTTATCGCGTCGTCGGCGGCGACGGCCCCGAGCGCATTCACGGCGAATGGTGGAAGAACGGCCGCGAGATGTGGGCGGTCCGGGACTATTTCAAAGTCGAGGCGGACAGCGGCGAGCGCTTCTGGATCTTCCGCCGCGGCGATGGCGTCGAAGCCGAGACCGGCGATTTGAGCTGGTACATGCACGGCGTATTCGGCTGATGACGTATGTCGAACTCCAGGTGACGAGCCATTTCTCGTTCCTGCGCGGAGCCTCGACGCCCGAAGAGCTGTTCGCTGCCGCCGCGCTGCAGGGCCACAGCGCGCTTGGCCTCACCGACCGCGGCAGCGTTGCCGGCATGGTGCGGGGTCTCAGTGGACAGGAAGCAACTGGCGTCCGCTTGATAGCCGGCACCCGCCTCGATCTTCGCGACGGCCGCGCGCTTCTCATTTACCCGAAGGATCGTGCCGCATGGTCGCGGCTGACCCGCCTGCTCAGTCTCGGCAAGGCGCGCGGCGGCAAGGGCAATTGCTGGCTCGACTGGCCTGACGTCGCAGCGCACGCCGAAGGACAGGTCGCGATCCTGATTCCGGACGAGCCCGACGATACGGCACGGCTGAACCTCGCCGAACTGCGCGAGGTCTTCGGCGATGATGCGCATCTCGCGCTGTCATTCCGCCGCCGCCCCGAAGATGCCCAGCGCCTGCGCGCGCTCGACGACTTCGCCAAAGCCGCGAAGGTTCGCAGCGTCGCCACCGGCGACATCCTCTATCATGCGCCCGAGCGCCGCCCGCTCCAGGATGTCGTCACCGCGATCCGCGAGAAGGTGACGGTCGATGCGCTCGGCTTCCGGCGCGAGCGGTTCATGGACCGCTGCCTCAAGAGCCCACAGGAGATGGAGCGCCGCTTCGCCCTGTTTCCCGACGCGATCGAGGCAAGCGCCGACATTGCCGATGCCTGTCGTTTCGACCTCGGCGAGATCAAATATCAATATCCCTATGAGCAGGTGATGGAGGGCCGCACCGCGCAGGAAGCGCTCGCCGCGCTGACCGCTGAAGGGGCGGCGGCGATGTTCCCCCACGGCATGCCCGCACCCTATCGCCAGCAGATCGACCACGAGCTGAAACTCATCGGCGAGCTCGGCTATGCGCCCTATTTCCTGACCGTCAACGCGATCGTCGCCGAAAGCCGGCGGCGTGGCATCCTCTGCCAAGGCCGCGGATCGGCGGCGAACAGCTGCGTCTGCTATATGCTCGGCATCACCTCGATCGACCCAATCCGGCATGAACTGCTCTTCGAGCGCTTCGTCTCGGGCGAGCGCAAGGAGCCGCCCGACATCGACGTCGATTTCGAGCATGAGCGCCGCGAAGAGATCATTCAGTGGATTTACGAGACCTATGGCCGTCACCGTTCCGCGCTGACCGCTGTCGTTACTCGCTACCGCACCCGCGGCGCCGTCGCCGAAGTCGGCAAGGCGCTCGGCCTCCCGCGCGATCTTACCAAGATGCTGACCGGCCTCGTCTGGGGCTGGTCGGTCGACGGCATATCCGACGAAGAGATCGAGAAGCTCAATCTCAATGCCAACGACCACCGCCTTCGCCTGACGCTCGACCTCGCCCGCCAACTCATCGGCACGCCGCGGCACCTCTCGCAGCATCCCGGCGGTTTCGTGCTGACCGAGGAGCGGCTCGACGATCTCGTGCCGATCGAGCCCGCGCGCATGGAAGATCGCCAGATCATCGAATGGGACAAGGACGATATCGACGTCCTCAAGTTCATGAAGGTCGATGTGCTGGGGCTCGGCATGCTCGGCTGCATGAACCGGGCCTTCAATCTGCTGCGCGACCATAAAGGCGTCGATGTCGGCATGGCGGACCTGCAGGACGATGATCCCGCCGTCTACGGCATGATCCAGAAGGCCGACACGCTCGGCGTCTTCCAGATCGAAAGCCGCGCGCAGATGTCGATGCTGCCGCGGATCAAGCCCAAATGTTTCTACGATCTCGTGATCGAGGTCGCGATCGTGCGCCCCGGGCCGATCCAGGGCGACATGGTCCATCCCTATCTCCGCCGCCGCGAAGGCAAGGAGAAGCCGGAATATCCCAAGCCTGAACTACGCGCGGTGCTGGAGAAAACGCTCGGCGTTCCGCTGTTCCAGGAACAGGCGATGAAGGTCGCGATCGTCGGCGCCGGCTTTACGCCCGCCGAGGCTGATCAGCTCCGCCGCGCGATGGCGACCTTCAAGCTCACCGGCGGCGTCAGCCATTTCTACGACAAGCTCGTCGGGGGCATGGTCGAGCGCGGCTATCCCAAGGATTTCGCCGAGCGGACCTTCAAGCAGATCGAGGGTTTCGGCAGCTATGGCTTCCCTGAAAGCCATGCCGCGTCGTTCGCGAAGATCGCCTACGCCTCCTGCTGGATGAAGCATCATCATCCCGATGTATTCTGCGCTGCACTGCTCAACGCGCAGCCGATGGGCTTCTACGCCCCGGCGCAGATCGTCCGCGACGCCCGAAACCACGGCGTCGAGGTCCGCCCCGTCTCGATCAACCACAGCCATTGGGATTGCACGCTCGAACGCACCGACGGCTGCTATTTCGCCGTCCGCCTGGGCTTCCGCCAGGTC
>NZ_JAIVFW010000111.1 GCF_020829595.1 Nostoc sp. CHAB 5844 | reverse complement strand
CACGCGACGGCGCGAAGAGAAGGCGGAAAGAGTTTTCAAGCCAAGGCGCAAAGGCGCGAAGAGGAGGGTGGAAAAAGTGTTCTCGCGCGGAGGCGCAGAGAATGAGTGAGGCGCAGAGAAGGGGGATGATGTCGCCGCGGAGCGGCTTTGAGGATCGGCATTCGTCTGGATAGAACGTGCGTCGAGAAAGCCGTTTGTAAGCAGAATCTTTCCTCTGCGCTCTCTGCGCCTCTGCGCGAAAACCCTTCTCCTCCTCTGCGCGGAGCACGTCCGCATAAACCACACGCTTCGCGCCTTGGCCCCTTTGCGCGAGCCGTCTTCCTTCCTCTCGCCCTACCAACCCACTCGCCCGCCGCCCGCGAATATGTCATCCCGGCGACAACGACGCCTTTGGGGAGCATCCGCCATGACGATCACCGTCCACCATCTCGAAAATTCTCGGTCGCAGCGCGTGCTGTGGATGCTCGAGGAACTGGGGCTGCCCTACACGGTCAAGCGCTATGAGCGGAACAAGGTCACGATGCTCGCGCCGTCCGAATTGCGGGCGGTCCATCCGCTGGGCAAGTCGCCGGTGATCGAGGATGACGGCACGATAATCGCCGAGACCGGTGCGATCGTCGAATATCTGGTCGAGCGCGGCAATGGCCGCCTCGGCCCGCCCGCGCACCGCGACAATGCCCGGCGCTGGCGCTTCTGGCTGCACTATGCCGAAGGATCGCTGATGCCGCCGCTGCTCGTAAAGCTGGTGCTCAGCCGCGTGCCGATCCTGGGCAAGGCTGCGCAGAAAAGGCTTCAGCCGATGATCGACGTCCATCTCGACTATATCGAATCCGAATTGTCGCAGCGCCCCTGGTTCGCGGGCGACGATATGACCGCCGCCGACATCATGATGAGCTTTCCGCTGGAAGCTGCGCGCGCGCGTGGCGGCCTCGACGAAAGCCGCCCGGCGACGATCGCATGGCTCGAAAAGGTCCATGCCCGACCGGCTTATCAGGCGGCACTCGCCAAGGGCGGCCCCTATGCCTATGCGTGAGGTGTCGAAGCGCCGGTGAGCGCGAGTCGGGGGACGTGAATGGACGGGATTGAAAAGGCGACGGAAAAGCGCGGTCTGACGCTGCAAATGCAGATGCTGATCGGCTTCGCGCTGGGGCTGGTCGCAGGGCTGATCGTTCATGCCAGCGTTGCGGATGCGCCCTGGGTCGAATGGGTGACCTCGAACGTCACCGGCCCCATCGGTCAGCTGTTCCTGCGCCTGTTGTTCATGCTGGTGATCCCGCTGCTGTTCTCCGCGCTGGTCGTGGGCATCGCCGAGATGGGCGAGATCCGGTCGTTGAAGCGCGTCGGGCTTCGCACGCTGGCGCTAACCATCTTTGCCTCGACCATCGCGGTCGCGATCTCGCTGCTGCTGGTCAATCTGCTGCGCCCCGGCGACGGTGTCGATCCGGCAATGGCTCAAGCGATGCTGGCCGACGCGCGCGAAGGGGCCGGTGCGATCCTGTCGCGCAGCGCGGATACGCCGAGCGGCATGAACGCGCTGCTCGCGATCGTGCCGAACAACGTGTTCGCGGCGATGTCGAACAACGACATCCTGGCGGTCATGTTCTTCGCCTTGTTCTTCGGCATCGGCATCGTCCTGACCGACCGCCCCGAGGTCGATCTGCTGAAGCGCGGGATCGAAGGCGTGTTCGAAGTGTCGATGAAGCTGATCGGGATCGTCATCAAAATGGCGCCGGTCGCGGTCTTCTGCTTCATGTTCAACCTGTCGGCGCTGTTCGGCTGGGACTTGCTCATCCGCCTGTCGGCGTTCGTCGGCGTGGTGCTCGCCGCACTTGGCGCGCAAATGTTCATCATCTTCCCGTTGATGCTCATCTTCTTTGCGAAGAAATCGCCGATCGCGTTTTTCCGCCAGACGCAGGAAGCGACCGTGATGGCGTTCTCCACCGCGTCGTCGAACGCCACGCTGCCGACCGCGCTGCGCGTCGCCGACCGCGAGCTGAAGCTGCCGCCGAAGGTCGCGCGCTTCGTCCTCACCATCGGCGCGACCGCCAACCAGAACGGCACCGCGATGTTCGAGGGCGTGACGGTGCTGTTCCTCGCGCAATTCTTCGGCATCGAACTGACGCTGGCGCAGCAGTTCACGGTGATGCTGGTCTGCATCCTGGGCGGCATCGGCACCGCGGGCGTGCCCGCCGGGTCGCTGCCGGTGGTCGCACTGATTCTGGGCATGGTGGGTGTCCCGCCCGAAGCCATCGGGCTGGTGCTGGGCGTCGACCGTTTCCTCGACATGTGCCGCACCACCCTGAACGTCAGCGGCGATCTGGTGCTGGCGACCGTCGTATCGGCGGGCGAGCCGGAATATCGCACGGCGGAAACGGTAGCGGTCGAAGGACCGTCGCCACGGGCATGATCGCCAGGCGGACGCTGATCGGTGCGGGGCTGGGCGCGAGCGTCGCGCTGCCTTTGCTGACCAAGCCGGCAGCAGCGGTGGCGCAGGACGCGGCGCTCAGCCGCATCACCGGCGATGCGGTGCCGATCACGGCTGCCGAGCGCCTGGCGCGGATCACCCGCGCACAGGCGCTGATGCGGGCGGACGGCATCGCCGCGGTGCTGGTGGAGGCGGGCACCAGCCTGATCTATTATGCGGGAATGCGCTGGGGCCGCAGCGAGCGGCTGACCGGTCTGGTCATTCCCGCGCGCGGCGCGCCCGCCGTCATCACGCCGTTCTTCGAGCGGCCCACCGCGCTCGAACGGCTGGGGATCGAGGCGGACGTCCGCGTCTGGCAGGAGCATGAAAATCCGTTCGCCGTCGTCGCCGCTTTCCTGAAAGAGCGCGGCGTCACCGACGGCAAGATCGGGATCGAGGAAACCGTCCGCTTCTTCATCGCCGATGGCCTGCGCCAGGCGATGCCGGGCGCGCAGATCGTCTCCGCCGACCCGGTCGTCCGTGCGCAACGCATGATCAAGTCGGCGTCCGAGATCGCGCTGATGCAAAAGGCGACCGACGTGACGATCGCCGCCTATCGCCACACCCTGTCGCGCATCCGCGTCGGCATGGGCGCGGACGAGATCGCTGGCATCATGAACGGAGCGACCCGCGAGTTGGGCGGCGTCCCACAATTCGCGCTGGTGCTGCTGAACGAAGCCGCTGCCTATCCGCACGGCAGCGACCAACCGCAAAGGGTGGTCGAGGGCGGCGTGGTACTGATGGATTGCGGCTGCACGGTCGAGGGGTATCAGGCCGACGTGTCGCGGACCTTCGTTGTCGGGCGACCGCGGCCCGAAGTCGCGCGCGTCTGGCAACAGATGAAGCAGGGACAGGCGGTCGCCTTCGCCGCGGCGAAGATCGGCACGCCCGCAGGCGCGGTCGATGACGCGGTGCGCGCTTATTACGAATCGATCGGCTATGGCCCCGATTACGACTTGCCCGGCCTGTCGCATCGCACCGGCCACGGCATCGGGCTCGACGGGCATGAGCCGATCAACCTGGTGCGCGGAGAGACGACGCCGCTAACGCCGGGCATGTGTTTTTCGAACGAACCGGGGCTGTATCTGCCGGGCAAGTTCGGGGTGCGGATCGAGGATTGCTTCTACATGACCGCCAACGGCCCGCGCTATTTCTCGCAGCCGCAGCCGACGATGGATGCGGTTTGAAGAAGGATTTGCTCGCACGAAGGCGCAAAGGCGCGAAGAGAAGGTAGAAGAGATTTCGCGCAGAGACGCAGAGACCGCAGAGGTTTGGCAGCTGACGCGAAGCGTCCTCTTTCGTCAATGCCCTGGTGGAGTGAGCGCCGCTGCGCGGCAAGTCCGATTCCTCCGCGCTCTCTGCGCCTGTGCGCGAACAGCTTTGACTTCGCACCTTCTCTTCGCGCCTTTGCGCCTTCGTGCGAGCAAATCTTCTTCGACACGCTACCCGCGCCATTCCGCTTGAGCCAGCGCGCCCGCCGCACTAGATCGCGGACATGACATCGACCAACGACATCCGCCGCAGCTTCCTCGATTATTTCGAAGGGCGGGGCCATGCGCGTGTGCCGTCCGCGCCGCTGGTGCCGCACAACGATCCGACGCTGATGTTCGTCAATGCGGGCATGGTGCCGTTCAAGAATGTCTTCACCGGGCTGGAGAGCCGCCCCTACAGCACCGCGACGTCGAGCCAGAAATGCGTGCGCGCAGGCGGCAAACACAATGATCTCGACAATGTCGGCTATACCGCGCGGCATCATACCTTCTTCGAAATGCTCGGCAATTTCTCGTTCGGCGATTATTTCAAGGAACAGGCGATCACCCATGCATGGACGCTGCTGACCAAGGAATGGGGGCTTGATCCGAACAAGCTGACGGCGACGGTCTATCACACCGACGATCAGGCGTTCGATCTGTGGAAGAAGATCGCCGGGCTGCCCGAAGAACGCATTATCCGCATCGCCACCAAGGACAATTTCTGGGCGATGGGATCGGATGGGCCGTGCGGTCCGTGTTCGGAGATCTTCTACGATCATGGCGACCATATTTTCGGTGGCCCGCCGGGTTCGCCGGATGAGGACGGCGACCGTTTCGTCGAGATCTGGAACCTGGTCTTCATGCAGTTCGTGCAGGAAGCGGACGAGATTGTCGGCGATTTGCCGCGCCCCAGCATCGACACCGGCATGGGGCTGGAGCGGGTTGCAGCTGTCCTTCAGGGCGTCCACGACAATTACGACACCGACATTTTCAAGGCGCTGATCGCCGAGAGCGGCGCGCTGACCGGATCGGTGACGACGGGCGACAATCAGGCGAGCCACCGGGTGATCGCCGATCACCTGCGTTCGACGGGGTTCCTGGTCGCCGACGGGGTGCTGCCCGCCAATGAGGGCCGCGGCTATGTGCTGCGGCGGATCATGCGCCGCGCGATGCGCCACGCGCATCTGTTAGGGGCAAAAGACCCGTTGATGCACCGGATGGTGCCGAGCCTCGTTGCCGAGATGGGCGGGGCCTATCCCGATCTGGTGCGCGCGCAGCCGCTGATCGAGGCGACCTTGCTTCAGGAGGAAACGCGGTTCCGCCAGACGCTGTCGAACGGGCTGCGGCTGCTCGACGAAGCGACGGCGGGGATGGACGAGGGCGCGACCCTGCCGGGTGCGACCGCATTCAAGCTCTATGACACCTACGGTTTTCCCTACGACCTGACCGAGGATGCGCTGCGGGCGCAGGGCCTGTCGGTCGATCGCGCTGGCTTCGATGCGGCGATGGCCGAGCAGAAGGCGGCGGCGCGCGCGGCGTGGAAGGGGTCGGGGGCCAAGGCGTCCGACGATGTGTGGTTCGACATTGCCGATGCGGTCGGCGGGACCGAGTTCACCGGCTATACCGCGTCCGAAGGCGAGGGCCAGGTCGTCGCGCTTGTGAAGGACGGCGCGCGCGTCGATCGGGTCGATGGCGGCGAGGTGATCGTGCTGACCAACCAGACGCCCTTCTATGGCGAGAGCGGCGGCCAGATGGGCGATGCGGGCGTGATCTCCACCGACAAGGGGCTTCGCGCGGTGGTCGAGGATACGTCGAAGCCGCTGGGGCGGCTCCATGCGCATCATGCGCGGATCGAGGGCGGTGCGCTGGCGGTCGGCGACACCGTGCACCTGGCGATCGACGTCGCGCGGCGGGATGTCGTGCGTGCCAACCATTCCGCAACCCATCTGTTGCACGCGGCGCTGCGCGAGCGGCTTGGGGCGCATGTCAGCCAAAAGGGCAGCCTGGTCGCGCCCGATCGGTTGCGGTTCGACTTCTCGCATCCGTCGGCGCTTTCTCCGCAAGAGATTGCGGCGATCGAAGCCGATGTGAACCGCGAAATCCGCGGGAACGAGGATGTGACGACGCGGCTGATGACCCCCGACGATGCGGTCGCGGCGGGCGCGCTGGCGCTGTTCGGCGAGAAATATGGCGACGAGGTGCGCGTGTTGTCGATGGGCGCGCTGGCCGACAAGCATTATTCGGTCGAGCTGTGCGGCGGCACGCATGTCCGCGCTCTGGGTGATATCGCGCTGTTCAAGATCGTGTCGGAAAGTGCGGTATCGTCGGGCGTGCGGCGGATCGAGGCGCTGACCGGAGAGGCGGCGCGGCAATGGTTGAACCAGCGCGACGAACGGTTGCGCGAGGCGGCGGCGGCGTTGAAATCCTCGCCGGATGAAGTGCCTGCCCGGGTGGCGCAGTTGGTCGAGGAACGGCGTCGGTTAGAGCGCGAGCTGGCTGATGCGAAGAAGGCATTGGCGATGGGCGGTGGCGGTTCCTCGCCTGCCGCCGGGCCGGAGAAAGTCGGCGGCGTCGCGTTTCTGGGGCAGGTGGTGGACGGCCTCGACCCCAAGGGACTGCGCGGTGCGGTCGATGAGATGAAGCAGCGGGTCGGATCGGGCGTCGCGGCGCTGGTTGCGGTCAATGACGGGCGCGCTTCGGTGGCGGTCGGGGTGACCGATGATCTGGTCGGGCGAGTGAGCGCGGTCGATTTGGTCAAGGCGGCGGTGGCGGCGCTGGGCGGGCAGGGCGGTGGCGGTCGGCCTGATATGGCGCAGGGTGGCGGGCCGGATGGTGCGCAGGGTGCTGCGGCGATCGAGGCTGTTCGTGGGATGCTGGCGGGAGTGACGGCAGAGGCCTGAGCCTTCCTCAACTTCGTCATCCCAGCGAAAGCTGGGATATCTGGCCGGATAATCGCATGATATCCCAGCTTTCGCTGGGATGACGGTTGGGGGGCGAGCAAGGCAGGAGGCGCAAGGTCACCCCTCCGCCTCTGCTTTCCGCAACCGCCGCAATCTCGGTTCGCGTTCCATCTCTGCGTCCGCCTTGATCTGCTGGCGCATTTCGTCGCGCTTTTCGTGGATCGAGGCGATGACCGGACCCATCGCGACGCCCAGATCGACCAGCGCGGCTTCCGACAATTGCAATGAGCTTTCGAGCGTTTCGGGGACCGCATCGGTCGCGCCGGCGCGGTAAAGCTGGGCGGCGTGGCGGCTGTCGCGGGCGCGGGCGACGATGGGGAGCGCGGGCACCCAGCTGCGGACGCGGCGGGTGACGCGGATGCTGAGCACCGGATCGTCCATCGTCAGGATCAGCGCGTCTGCATGGCCGAGGCGCAGATGGTCGATCACGTCGGGACGCGCGACGTCGCCGAAGCGGATTGGATAGCCCTGTGCCCGCGCCTCTGCCACCGTATCGGGATCGGCATCGACCGCCACGAACGGCTTGTCATGCGCACGCAGCATGTCGGCGACCAGCCGACCGACCCGACCGAAGCCGATGATGACCGTGCCGGGGCCGTCGCTGTCGGGCAGCGCGTGATGGTCATCGGCCATTGCCTGTCCCTCGATCCGGCGGGCGATGATCCGGCCCGCCTTGGCCAGCAATGGCGTGATCGTCAGGCCGATCGCCGTGACCGTGGTCCAGAAGGCGGCGGTCGACGGCATGATGAGCTGCGCGGCGGCGGCGGTGCCCAGCACGACGATGGTCAGTTCGGACGGGCTGGACATCAGCACGCCGATTTCCGCCGCCATGCCGCGCCGCACGCCGGTCGCACGCAGCAGCAGGAAAACCACCAATGTCTTTATCGCGATGACGCCCAGCACCGCGCCCAGCAATTGCGGCCAATATTCGAGGATCATGCGCAGGTCGAGCATCATGCCGACCGACAGCAGGAAGATGCCGAGCGCCAGCCCCTTGAACGGTTCGATCGTCGCTTCGACCTCGCTGCCATATTCGGTTTCGGCGATGACGATGCCCGCTATCAGCGCGCCGACGATCGGCGACAGGCCAGCCGCTGCGGTGGCGAGGCTGGCGACGATCACCACCAGCAGGGCGGCGGCCATGAACAGCTCAGGGCTCTTGGTCCGCGCGGCTTGGGCGAACAGGCGGGGCAGCACGAACCGGCCCGCCACCAGCAGCAAGGCGATGACGATGCCGCCGCGCAGCAGGATGCCGGCCAGCCCCTCCCACCCCGCATCGCTGGCCGATGGGGCTAACGCGCCGAGCAGGATGATGATCGGCACCAGCGCCAGATCCTCTGCCAGCAGCATCGCAAAGGTCGGGCGTCCGATCGCGCTGGTCGTACCGGTCATCGGCAGCACCAGTCCGGTCGAGGACAGGGTGAGCGCGAGGCCGAGCCCGATCGCGCCTGCAAGCGGCTGGCCGATCGCCCACAACCCCAGCGCCAGCAACACCGCACCGCCCAGAAGCTGCGCCGCGCCCACTCCGAATACCAGGGTTCGCATCGTCCATAATCGCCGGAACGACAATTCCAACCCGACCGTGAACAGCAGCAGGACGATGCCGAATTCGGCAAAGGGCGCGATCGATTCCGGCTCGGTGATGGTGACGTAATAGAGCCAGTGAAAATCGCCGATCATCGCGCCCAGCCCGGCGGGGCCAACCAGCGCGCCGACGAGGATGAAACCGATCACCGGCGAAATCTTGAACCGGGCGAAAGCGGGGATGACGAGCCCCGCCGCGCCGAGGATGACGAGCGTGTCGCTAAGAGCCGTGTTGGTGATGTCGAGCGCCATGACGGTCAGCATAGGCACAGCCACGCGCAATTGTCATGCGGTGCGGCGGAGAAAATGAGCGATGCGGCGGACGGAAGCCGGCTCTCGCTTGTTGCGATGCAGCATTGGCGCTATATCCGCGTTCCAGCCTGTCAGACCGAAAGCACCGAACCGAACCATGAGCGCCGCCCCGATTGTCCTGGAAGCCATCGTCAAGAAGCGCTGCGTGACCGCGACTTACAATGGTGGAACGGTGGTGCTGGCCCCACATGCCCTGTTCCAGCGGCACGAGTCCTTCTACGTCGCCGCGGCCACCATCACTCGCGACGGCGTGAAGCCGCGCGAGGAAAAGATCGGGGCGTTCAAGCTGGACGGGCTGGTCGATCTGGCCTCGACCGACGATCATTTCTTCACCAGCAGCGTGTGGAACCCCGGCGACGAACGCTTTGCAGGCCAGGTGCTGATGGCGGTCGAGGACTGAACCTCCCCCCTATACTTTATCCGTCGCCGGTTTAGGTTCGCCCCTTCGCGACGGGGGGCGGCATGATATTTCTGCAATTCTTCCGGCAGTTGGACGACCTGCTCTATGAAGTGATGAGCTGGGGCGTGTTCTATCCGGTCACGCTGGGGCGGGTGGTGCGGCATCCGGTCAGGATGATGGATTATGCCGACAGCGAATTGTCGGATGCGCCAGAGCGACAATATCCCGACGTGCTGAGCCCGCCGCTGTTCCTGTTGCTGTCGGTGCTGCTGGCGCACGGAATCGAGCTGGCGGTATTCGGCAGCGCGCCGCCAATCCCGGCGGATAACGGCCTGTCGCGACTGTTGCAGACCGATACCAATCTGGTGCTGTTCCGGCTGGTGTGTTTCGCGGCGTTTCCGCTGGTGACGGCGACCGCGCTGCTGGTCGCGCAGGGGACCAAGATCAATCGCAGTTCGCTGAAGATGCCGTTCTACGCGCAATGCTATGCGGCGGCGGCATTCGCGTTGCTGTTCAGCTTTTCCGGCACGTTGATCCGGCTGCACTGGACCGCGACGACGGTGGCGGGAGTCGTGATCGTGCTGATCGCGATCCCCGCCTATCTGGTCGTGCAGACATTATGGTTCCGGCGTCACCTGAAATCGGGGCCGGGCAAGGCGTTCGCGGTGGCGCTGTTCGCCTATATCCTGTCGCTGGGCGCGTTAGGACTGGCGGCGCCTCTGGTGTCCTGAACCCTCAGAAGCGCCGCCCGCCGCCCCAGTTGCCGCTGTCGCAGGTGCCGCGGAAATCCTCTATCCCGTCGAGGAAGATGCGGCCCGATCGGCGATCGATGTCGATCGTCGGCCTGTTCATGCCGTTGAGGCGATAGCGGCCGGTAATGCGGTCGCGAGTGACGCGCAGGTCGGTAATGTCCCACCAGCCGTTGCTGCCACCCGAATTGATCGGCGGGATCAGTTGGCGGGCCAGGTGGATGCGCCCGTGATCGCCGTAGAGTTCGACCTGAACATCGGCGTTGAACTGCTGATTGCCGGACACCAGCCCCGGTGCCCATTCGTACCGGTCGCGGTCGCGATTCCATTCATAACGCGGTTCGTTGCGTAGCGTTGGCTTGTTGCCCTCTCCATAACAGATAAGCACCATCGTATCGGACGGCGCGTTGCCAGGCAGGGTCGTGGGGCGTTCGTCATAACCGGGGCGCGGCGGCGGCGGGCGACCGAAGGGGGGGGCGCGGTCATAACGGTCGTCGCGGATCGCCGGGCGGTTGTCGGCGGTGGCCGCGGGGCCGCAATTGCCGGGGGGCACGATGTTCAGCGTGGCATAGCGCCCCTCATTGGTCGCGACCGACAGGCATTGGCGGCGTTCGGGATGCCACCAGAAGGTAAAGCGCGAGTCGCGCACGGTGGAGGTGGACGCGGGCACGTTGCGATAGCCGCGCGCCTCCAACTGAGTTTCCCCACCCGCCGCGCGCGCACCGACCAGATCGGCGACATCGGGGGCGGATTGGGCAAAAGCGGGGGTTGCAAGGGCTAGGCTCGACGTGGCGAGCAGGACAGGCAGGCGGACGTTCATGATACACCCTCCATCGGCGCAGGGTGCGCCGCGGGCGGAACGCGGGGAGGGGTGGAAGGTTGCGGGGTGGGGGTGTTTCCACACACCTGATCCTTGGATGCGGCGAGCGAACGCATAGCCTTGCTTGAAGTCGATCGAAAGCGAAATGCCCCGTTTGTCATGCGACGTATGCTGCATA
>NZ_JAIVFW010000110.1 GCF_020829595.1 Nostoc sp. CHAB 5844 | reverse complement strand
CTAAAATCGGATTTTATTCATGAAGAGTATGATTGAAAGTTAGATGAGGAAAGGGTTTTACAGTTTTCTGTTATCTATTTTGCGCCGCAGTCGCATCAAGACCTTTGTGCCAGTTGCGTAAGTCCTGTTACTGTTTCTTTCCCTAGTTTTAATTTTTGGATTAGTATTTAATAACGCCCAAAGATTATTGACCACTTTATCTGCACTTGGCTTTTTAGCCTCTTGAATAGATGCGTCTAGATGCTTTTTGAGAAATTTGTAACTTTCCGGTTTATTTTTTTCTAAATATTCATGAACATTAGGAATAGTTTGTGACTGGGCTAATAAATTAATTTCTGTAGTAAATAAACTAGAATAACCCACTGATAAACCAACTGTAGTTAAACTTAAAAATACATATTTATTAATTTTTTGCATAGTCAAATTCCTGCTATTTGATATATAGTTAATAATAGTTTCCCACAAGGGATTTTTGCGAATTGAGATAACTCAATTAACTGTGTACCTCTGCGTTTAAAAAAATATTAAATAGCCATCATGAACTGCGTACACCAGAATACATGAAAGAGGGATTGATATAGTGTCCGGTGAAAGACTTATCATTAAGGCAGCAGAGGAGCAGGGGAGCAGAGGGGAGGGGTTTTTGGGTTCTCTGCATAGATTCGGGAATTATAACTAATTACCCAGACATGATATAATACCATTTCATTAAAATCTTGATACACATACAAGAACCTGTAGGGGTGAACGGCCGTTCGCCCTTACACCTGTATTTGTATCATCCATAAAGTGAAATGGTATGAGGACTAGTATTTTTACTCAGCAACGCCAGTTGCTACAACGGAGGGAACCTCCGCAACGCACTGGCTCCTCAGCACTTTCAAGTCAGCTGAATAAGGGGCAATTTCATGCCCCCTATATTCCCCCTAATATTTTAGAAAGAATTTACGTCAAAGCAACTGCTGGTTGTGGCCAGCGTCCCACAGTTTTGCCAACTACAGATAATTCTTGCATTAAGCGGTCAAAACGCTCTGGTGTTAAGGATTGTGGCCCGTCCGAGAGAGCTTTTTTAGGATTGGGGTGAACCTCAATCATTAGGGAATCACTACCAGCTGCGATCGCCGCCATCGCCATTGCTGGGACAAATTCTGCCCAGCCGACACCATGACTAGGATCAATCATAATTGGCAGGTGTGTGAGTTTCCGCAATACTGGTACTACCGATAAATCTAGAGTGTTGCGAGTGTACTGGCGATCAAAAGTCCGAATTCCTCGCTCACATAAAATCACATTCGGATTTCCTGCTGCCAAAATATATTCAGCCGCCATCAACCACTCCTCAATTGTGGATGACATTCCCCGCTTCAACAGCACTGGCTTTGGTTGTGCGCCTACTTTTTTCAGCAGGGAGAAGTTCTGCATATTTCTTGCGCCTACCTGAACAACATCTGCAACTTCGGCAATTTTATCGAGTTCAGCCGCATCCATCACTTCTGTAATTACACCCAGTCCGCTAACTTCTCGCGCCTTTGCGAGTAAATCTAAAGCACTCTCACCATGTCCTTGAAAGGCGTAGGGTGAAGTCCGGGGTTTGTATGCACCACCGCGCAAAAACTTAGCACCCGCAGCCTTAACGCGTTGTGCTGTTTCAACAATCATTTCTTCATTTTCTACAGAGCAGGGGCCAGCCACAACCACTAAGGGATGGTGTTCGCCAAAAATGACTGCGCCATCAGGGGTATTCACCACCACTTCCGAAGCTTCGCCGTGACGGAATTGACGGCTGGCTCGTTTGTAAGGCTGCTCTACCCGCAATACTTGCTCAATCCACGGGCTAATTTCTTGAATTTGTAAGGGATCTAAGTCGGCAGTCTCACCTACTAAACCAATTACAACTTTATGTTTACCAATGATTTTTTCTGGTGTCAGTCCCCAGCTAGTTAGTTCCTCGTCAATGCGGTTGATTTCCGCCTCTGGGGAACCAATCTTCATGACTACGATCATTTTAAATTACCTGATTAGTTGAGTGAAATATCAAATGAATAAGCCTGACTATATTTTGGTACTTCTAATTATTTAGCGTAATTTTCAATGATGAGAAATTAACATTTATAAGTATAAGAAAATAAGGCGCTCAGTAATTTAGTTGTTGAATATTGGGTTTAATTAAATACTATATTTATTAATTAGCAATGTTGAAGTTACATAACTTTAACTTCAACATTTACTGCCATTCCCAATACCGGAGTTATCTGAACTGAGCGCTAATTATCAGACGTTCTTTTGCCGAGTTTCGCGCCAAACCGCTACCATGCGACCCCAATTAGTGGTAAACTCACTCAATCCTACTAAACCTCCGGGGCGTTCTTCATCCCAAGAGGCGGAAAGAACCCCGTAAGTAATGCCTAACACTCCTAAACCAAATAACCCCATATTGACCAGCAAGACGGCAATGGGAGCTAATTTGATATGAGCTTGGGTAGCCAGTAGATAGCTAACTATTAATGTCGTAATTCCCAAGGCTGTGGGGACACCACAAAAAAATGCTACCCGCCGAATCATCCGCTGACTCACCACTTGGGGGATAGTCATCTCTTCTTTGGTAAATGGCGGCTTCTGGCTGGCTGATTTTTCTGGGGTATTTGACTTGATAGGAGTTTTCTGAACTTTTACAGGTTTTTGGCGTTTTTTGTTCGGTTCAAAAGGCAAGCGACTGCGTTCAGATTCTTCAGCAGACATAAGCTGTAGTCCCTATCCACGAATACCAAGGCGAGCAATCAAAGCTTGATATTTTTCCCGGTTTTCTTGTTGGAGATAAGCCAGCAGGCGCTTACGATGACCAATTAGCTTTAACAAGCCGCGCCGGGAAGAATGGTCTTTTTTATTAGCTTGGAGGTGTTCGCTGAGGCGGTTAATCCGCTCGGTCAGCATTGCAATTTGCACATCAGCGGAACCAGTATCGGTTTCGTGAACTTGGAAATTGGAAATTATTTCTTGTTTGCGCTGTTGCGTCAGTGCCATGATCGATTAATTTCTAGTTTTTCTAAATATATGCAGCAGTCTCCCATAATATCACAGCCATTAAGCTGTATGTGGAATCAGCTGGAAGTGTTTATTGTCGTGAGTATTTTTGCTAAATTTTTATATTTCAACTAAGCCGATCGCCTGATGGATTGTGCTTGATGACCTTGTTGCAAGTGATACATATGATTAAATAAATGCCAGCAATATTCCTCTGGCAAACCACAAGTAACAGCACCCCGCAAGACTACGTTAAAATACCAGTCGTTAGGTGCGATCTCTTCTGCTAGTTTACTCACTACTACATAGGTACGTACATCTTTATATCTGGAATTATGGCTGTGAATCTCGACTGTTTCGTGTTGATATAGTCCTTGACTAACACCTTCACGTTTATCTAAATATTCACTCAGTCTCCAGGGTAGTTGATAAAGTACACCTTTGACACTGGCTTTTGGGTCTTTGACTACATCCAAAACACCACATTTGCGCGTGGGGGAGTAGAGGTAAAACCCTAGACGATATCCTTTTAATACTCCAGGGCCGATGACGTAGGGGTGAGTGTTTTCACCAAGCGATCGCTTTAAATCGACCGGACACATGCATGAGCCATAGGCGAAATAATAGAATGTTGGCTCTTTTTGTAACTCTTGTTGCAGTTTCAAATCTAGCTTTGCCGGATTATGAGATTGCACCCAATTGTAGCTTGAGTGTCGAGTTTGGTTACTCATCTATCCCTAGAAGTATTAACTACAGGTAAAATTCTAACATCAAAAAACTAAATAATACAACTATAACTCGATAGATTAACCGTAGTTATATCATAATTTTTCACAACGACAACAACCTCTGTAATTACCATCCATAACTGGGCGATCGCCTCCTAAAGATTGAGAAATGCGATCGCGCATCACATCGTTTGGTACTTCTACCCTATTGAGTTCCCAGTGCAGATAGTCTAGTTATACATGAGGTATTACAACAGCTATTTCTAATAGTTTGCGGCTTCCTGCTTGTAAACTGCCATTATCCAGCCGAGACTGCTGCTGTTGTAATGTGTTTTTACCTTGTTCAGTAGTTAATGGTTTCCTGATGCTGAGGTAAATTGCTGTTTTTTCACTATCACAGACATTTTGCCAACAGAATATACTACTACTACTGCTGCCTGGAAAACCTTTAACAATAGCAACAGGAACTTCAGGATTTTCAGCAACCCGCAAACGCACAAACCACAAACGACTAATCTCAGATTCTGTCATGTTCCGTTTTATTTCGTTGGGTAAATCGTTAGTTGGTAGGTCGGGGTTTCGTAGCCAAGTTAATATTCTGCGTGCATTTTGCGCTTCTGCCATAAACAGTACACGAGGATTTTTTTCCTCTTCAATTGCGCTACTCAAGCAATCACGTAAACATTTAGTAATGAAATCATTATAAAACTGTTGTTCAAGTTGGCGATCGCTAGACTTTTCTTCATCATCAATATCAGCAGAAATATAAGATTCAGTATCCCATTTTTCGCTCAGAAGATATTCGAGTGCGACTGGATATGATACCCATGTGGGGAATAGAGCAGGAGTAGTAACTTGTACAATTTCTGTGACTGGGTTAACTCTTACCATCAGTGCGCCAGTAGTAGCTTTATTATTAGCTGTTGTTTTTTTAGTACGGCGTAAAACATAAAAGCAAGTCAACCATATATGCGGATCTATGCCATCTTTTTGAGCATCGATTAATTGAGGAGGTAAAACGCCAATGTCGTTTTATTTTATTAGGCTGATTAAACGCTGTCCACCAATATCTGCTGGTTTAACTAAGTTGTGTACTCCGCGTTGATTTTCACGTAGTCATAACTTAAATCGCAACCCCAAGCTTTACCTGTACCATGACCATTACCAACGCTAACGGCAATAATTACGGGATTATCTAATCGTTGAGTTTTGATATTGCTGCGTAGACGCGCAGCGGCTTGTCCTTGGACATCGCCTGATAAATCATTACTATTATTAGTAGCCACTAAATCAACAACAGGATAATCGGTGGCTGCTTGTTTTAAATATGCACTGGCTGCGGCACGGTCAAATTGCAGAGGTTGACTATTTTCTAACAGTAGGAAATCTCCTAATTTAATTTGCAAGTTATCTTGTTCAAAGGGTACACCAGCACGTCCGGCGGCGGCGGCGATGCGTCCCCAATTGGGGTCACGGCCAAAGATTGCAGATTTAACTAAGGATGAACCTGCAATAGTTTTGGCAATTTGTCGTGCTGAGAGATCATCATGGGTTCCAGTAACTTGCACTTCTATTAGGCAGGTTGCACCTTCACCATCGCGTGCGATCGCTTTAGCTAAATGCTGGCATACTGCTGTTAACATGGCTTCTAATTTTTCTGCTTCTGCACCCATCTCGGTAATTGCTGGGGTGCGAGATTGACCATTTGCTAAGGCAATTAAGCTGTCGTTGGTGCTGGTATCGCCATCTACGGTAATGGAATTGAAGCTTTTATCAGCTGCCCTACTCAACATTTGCTGCCAAAGGTGGGGAGAAACAGCTGCATCACAGGTGACAAATGCCAGCATAGTTGCCATGTTGGGATGAATCATCCCGGAACCTTTGGCAATACCACCAATTCGGACTGGGCGTTGGCGCAGCCCGCCGGAGGCATCGCTTATAGTTGTTTCTAGTGCAATGGATTTTGTGACTAAATCTGTGGTGATAATTGCTCCGGCTGCGGCATCGGAACCTGTCTCAGAGAGGCTTGCTACTAGTTTAGGAATTCCACTACGTAAGGCATCCATCTTGATACGTTGACCAATTACGCCAGTAGAAGCGAGCAAAATCAATTCTGGGGAAATATTTAATTCTTTGGCTAACAACTCTGCACTTTCATCAGCATCATGCACACCCTGACTACCTGTGGCGGCGTTGGCTTGTCCGGCGTTGCAGAGAATGGCACGAGCGCCTTGTTTGGCTTGTAGGCGTTGGCGGCAATAGTCTACACAGGCAGCTTTGACTTGAGAAGTTGTAAATACACCAGCTGCGATCGCCTCTATATCAGATACTATCAAAGCTAAATCTGGCAATCCCGACGGTTTTAATCCTGCGGTGATTCCTGCGGCTCGATATCCTTTAGGAGCAGTCACACCACCAGTAATTTCTTGCCAGTCTGCCATTTCTACGTTCCCCCAAAAAAATTAGCGGCTTGACTGGCGATTATACCAATAGTCAATAGTCAATAGTCAATTGTCAATGGTCATTTGCAACTTTCGCTTGCTCACAGTCTCAGCAATCAGCACTGTATTTATTGAAAAAGGAGAGCTACTTGAGCAGCTCTCCAGATCATCAGGGTGCATCTACTTAACACAGCATATCATTTTTGCCATGAGGAGTATCACCCATTATTGGTCTTTTTGTATAAATATTGTTAAGAATTTACCCGTACACTACTTAGATATAAAATTTTAAATGAAAACGGTAAATTCCGTTACTAGCCTGTGTCACATCTAAAAATGCACATTTACTTTGATGTTTGTCATTGATTATTTTTTATTTGTTTTATGTAATGAACGACTGTCTTGTGAAAAGAAATCTAGTGAGTCAACTGTTGTGCTTACTGAATCAAGATTTCAAATGTGATAGAAACATAACTTCCTAGCTAAAAAATAAGGAGAGAAGCTTGGGCAACTCTCCGAATCATTAGGGTGCATCTACTAAGTGTATGATAGCGTTTTGTTTGCGAGGGTTATTACTTAGTAGACTGTAATTTTAGTAAATATACTGTAAATATATTACTGAGTTAAAACTGGAGAGAATGTCTGATCACAAAGAATTTACTGGCAATCAAACTAGGCATTCAGCTTTTTCTCCACTAGTTCGTTAGTTAACTTCGGATCAGCACGTTTGCTGGTCTTTTTCAGCACTTGCCCAACAAAGAAGCCTTTGAGATTGGTGTTACCATTACGGTATTTTTCTAGTTCTTTGGGGTTAGCAGCAATTACTTCATCGACAATCGGTTCTAGTACACTGGGGTCAGTGATTAGTTCTTGACCTGCAAAAGCTTTTTGTGGAGTCACACCTTGGAGTAAATCTGGCAATTTTTCTTTAGCTTGGGCGTTGCTAATTTTGCCAGTCTCAATGCGGGTAATGACATCAGCTAAGTTAGCCGGAGTTAAAGCAATATCAGTAATACTGAGTTTTTGCTTGTTGAGATATGCGGCAATATCTTGAGTAATCCAGTTAGCTGCTGCTTTTGGATTTGCTCTAGCTGCGATCGCTGCTTCAAAATATTCTGATACGTAACGCTCTTCTGTCAAGACTCGCGTATCGTAAGGAGAAAGTCCCAATTGGGTTTCATAACGATGGCGCTTTTGCGCGGGGAGTTCTGGGAGTTCGCCGCGCCACGTTTCTAATTGGGAATCAGACACCTCAATGGGTGCTAAATCTGGTTCGGGGAAGTAGCGGTAATCGCTGGAACCTTCCTTCGTCCGCATACTAATTGTGCGTTGTGAACCTTCTTCCCACAAGCGCGTTTCTTGAATGATGCGTTCTCCTGCTTCGACGGCGGCAATTTGGCGTTCAATTTCATATTCAATCGCGCGTTGAATGGCGTTGAAGGAGTTCATATTTTTAATTTCTACCTTCGTACCGAATTCTTTTTGTCCAACAGGACGCACCGAGATGTTGACATCGCAACGCAACGATCCTTCTTGCATATTGCCGTCACTCACACCGAGATAACGTAAAATCCGGCGTAATTCTTGGGCGTATTCTGCCGCTTCTTGTCCCGAACGAATATCGGGTTCCGAGACAATTTCGACTAACGGCACACCTGCACGGTTGTAGTCTACTAAAGAATAGCTCGAACCAGAGAGGCGATCGCTTCCCGCATGTACCAACTTACCTGCATCTTCCTCCATGTGCAGACGGGTAATCCCAATACGTTTACGACTGGGATTACCATCAGCATCCACCAACTCAATTTCTAACCATCCATGTTCCGCAATGGGTAAGTCATATTGAGAAATTTGGTAATTTTTCGGTAAATCAGGATAAAAATATTGTTTACGGTCAAATTTACTATATTTAGCGATTTGACAATTCAATGCTAAACCTGCTTTCACCGCGTACTCTAGAACTTTTTCGTTAAGTACGGGTAAAACCCCTGGTAATCCCATACACACAGGGTCAATATTAGTATTTGGATCAGCACCGAACGCCGTAGAGCTACTAGAGAAAATTTTGGTATTCGTACTGAGCTGACAATGGGTTTCTAGACCAATAATCGCTTCGTACTCAGTTTTGACTGGAGTAGCAGAAGTCATAAGATTAAAAGTTCGACCAATTTACACGTAAATTACTATTCTAGCTTTGCCTTGACTATTTCTTTGTGTGATGCGATCGCGGCAAGTATCCAGTATGGTAGGGAAAATTGCTACTATACTATAGAGTAAAAAGTCAGTATTAATAATATACCTAACGTCGAAAAAATCAGCGTAGCTCTGACCCCAGAAATGGCAGCTTTAGTTCGTAATGCTGTAGAATCAGGGGAATATGCTAGTAGCAGTGAAGTAATTCGTGAAGCACTGCGCGAGTGGAAGCAAAAACGTTTACTCCAATTACAAAATATCGATGAATTACGCCATCTTTGGCATGAAGGGTTAGAAAGTGGGGCTGGGCGTTATGTAGATATAGAAGCAATCAAACAAGAAGCACGCTTGCGTTCAAATCAGGCTTTTCAAAAGGATGCTTAACACTAGAATTAGAATTTGTTGAAAAGCAAATGCCAAAACTAAAACTACATTTAACATAAGAAGATAAATTAACTAAATTAAATAAATTATTTGGAGCGTGGAAAAATCAACCAGATTTGACAGAGATATTTGCAGAGATTGACCGCCAACGCCATACCTACCAAGGCAAAAGCATAGACTCAATTGATAATCAGCCTAACGGCTAATGTATCTGTTAGATACTAAAATTTGTATTGCATTGCTCAAAGCAGATCCCCAGGCAGTAAAGAAATTTAATCTCTACTTTAGCCAATGTTATCTATCCAAAATTTCGGATATACATTAATATAGACTTTGCAACATACTCTGCTAATTTTACAGGTACAGCGTTAGCAATCATCTGTTCTAAATCAGTCTTGGAACCCTCAAAAATAAAATCATCAGGAAAAGTTTGTATATAACTTCTTTCTATAGTTGTTAGAGGGCGTAAATCTGGTGTGAGTAAAGCAGCATCACCTGGATGTTGTTTATAATTTTTTGGTATCGGTCTATTAACTCCTCTAATAGTTGGGCTTGGTTCATCAATGCTAAAAATAGCCCTTCTTTGATAACTTCTAGGATGTCTGTAATAATTTTTAATACCTAACTTGTTACCCAGGTAATCTCTAATACTCATAGGCTTATTATCTAAATTAGCTTCTAGAAAAGGTTGCAAAGTTTGGTCTTGATTTCCAATTTCTCCTATACAAAAAAATCTTTTTCTTCTTTGGGGTACTCCATAGTAACTAGCATCTAATATTTTTTCTGTTAACCCATAACTAGAAGACTTTAGAATTTGACGAAATTCTACATATTTTTTAGATTTTGTAAATCTATCTACATTTTCCATGACAAACCATTTAGGTTTAATTTTAGCAACTATCTCAGCAAATTTAATACTTAAATCTCCTCTTCCTAAATCTTCATTACGCTTTCCTGCACTAGAAAAATCCTGACATGGTGGCCCACCTATAATTACATCAGGAGATAAATCCATAAATCTATAAAAATTACTATTTTCCTTACTTAAGTCACAATTAAAAACTTGATGCTTAAAATTTTTACTATAAACATTTATTGCTGGTTGCCAGTTATCAAAAGCAGCTAAAATTTCAAAACTAGCATTTTGAAAACCTAGAGATAAACCACCACAACCTGCAAAAAGATCTATTACTTTTAACGAACGCTCTTGAATAAAATTTTTCATGTTTTTAAATATCTTTTAACCTCTCATCAAAAATTTCCGGATTACTTAATATAATAGCATCAAACCTTCTTTCAGGACTTAAATAATTATGACCACTACCTAAAATTATATTTTTAATTTCTTCTTTAGTAATTCGAGGTTTAATCAAAGCATCACCAGCCATATAAGAACGAGTATTAGCCCCACTTAAAGCAAATGCTTTATCATTTTTTGTGTGATATGTAAGAGTATCTATAATTAATTTATGATTTATTTTACCATTTAAAGCAAAGTCGTATAACATTTTAATTAGCCATATAACAGAACGTATAGGGCGTTGTATGTTTTCTTCAGATTTTTTAGATAATCTCTTTGTTATATCAACAAAAAATCTGGTAAACCCAAAGTTACTCCAAACAAAAATATCCAAGCAATTATGATACAGTTTTGATGTTTTTCCAACTGTTTTCCACACAGGCTGCATAACTAATGGAGATTGGATTTCTAGATGTTCAGAGAGTAACGTATCCAGGCAATCTACCATTTGAGAAATAAAAGGTAGAACACAGCGAATGCTAGTCCAGTCTTCAATCCTGCTACAGACTGGTTCAAGATAATTCAACAATCTCAGGACTTACGCAACTGGCACAAAACGCGGGCGGGGCGAAGCCTCGCCACGCAGTAATTTAAATCAGACCAAACACATATGAACGTCTGGACGTTTTAGTTGCTCAATTAGATACTTGGAAAGTA
>NZ_JAIVFW010000010.1 GCF_020829595.1 Nostoc sp. CHAB 5844 | reverse complement strand
CAATGTTGCCGAAACCGATATTGATTAATTGAATTTCCATAAATTAACTGACATTAAATGTGGCACGAGAATCCAGTAAGGATTTTATTTCCATGTTATCCCTAAAAAATCGGAGTTACAACGCATCACATCTAGCCTGCTTTAGTTTTTAGACAGCAAATGCTTTTTTTAGCTATTTCTCTGCCAAATATACTTAAAATCCTCCCAAAGAGATATGCACAACTAGGAAATGTCATCTAGTGTTGCTAGGAAGTATGAAGTGTGAAGTATGAAATTTTATGCCTTAGCATTCTGCCTTTTAACAAATGACTATTGACTTTTTTTCAATTCCAGCAATTTTTGATGTAATTGTTGCAAGTTGGGAGTATGGCCACCGTAACGCCAGCTAACATAAGCTTGGCTAATTTCATCGATTACTTGGGCTGTGGCTGGGGCATGATTTTGATATGATTTGGCGTACTCTAGGGGTGTTTGTGCTGGATGCTTACCTAAACCTTTTGTTGCAGTCCATTGCAGCATTTGTTGATAAAGCCTTTCCATCGGTGGTAATTTACTCATCCACCGACGCTTTAACCACTCGCGCCACTGTATCCAACCCAACCAACCAAAGAAAGCGATTGTAGTCGAGAACGTTAAGCCAGTCAGTATCCCAAGCCAACCTTGAGCGAATAAAGCAAAAAACCAAGCGATCGCTTTTGTTATCCAACTAAATATTGTGCCAAATACGTTGTTAAATAACCCAGTCACAGGCGAAGGTAGCCACCCAGCCACCCAATGCCAAAGTTGGCGCAAAACGCTAAAAGTTTGCGAATCTTCGATCGATGGCGGAATTAAAGGATGATTGGGAATTGGATCAAAGGCAAACCAGCCATATTTGGGGAAGTAAACTTCTGTCATCGCGTAAGCATCGGTGTTACGGACAACATACATCCCGGTGAATGGATTAAACTCTCCAGGACTAAACCCCGCCACTAACCGCGCTGGAATGCCAATGGAACGCAGCATTACTGTCAGCACAGTTGAGAAATGGTCTGGGTAGCCTCCTTGATGTTTAAACAAGAAAGCTTCTACTAAGTCCTCTTTTTCTGACAAATAAGGAAAATCGAAGGGATGATCGGGAATAGAATAGTGTTGCTTGAGATATTGCGCTAGATAAAGTGCCTTCTCGTAGGTTGAATCTAAGGTTTTTGAAACTCTAGATACATTGTCTCGACTGTAGTTAGCCAGAATTTCTTCAGTTAGCTGTCGTACTTTGGGTGCAATTTCTGGCGGAATTTGCAGATAGTATTTTTTAATATGCTGGGGATATTCAGTAGCAGCTTTGCCTAACAAAGTGCGATCGCGGTACGGTACTTCCGAAATAACTGTGTAGGTAAGGTCTTTGGATAAAGCAACTGGCGATCGCAGTCCATTTTCTTTATCCACAGCGACAATCGGTGTAGGAAAGTAAATTTCTTTAGGATGGGACATCGCCGGAATCAAGTTCGGCAAATCTGCCACCACTGTGTAGGTTTGTACTACTTCTCTAGTTGGGGCAGAGGTAGCAGGTGGTGATAGATAAACTTGATAAGACCAAGGTGATCGCTTGAGAGTGGTAACAGCGTCATTGCGGGAAATTTCCCAGCCTTTACCTGTGTAGCGATCAAATGCTAATACCCGCCAAAATCCTTCTGCCTGCGATCGCACCCGCATCACTACTTTGGGTGTCATGCTTCCCCGCAGGTTTTGGTTGATTTGGCTATTAAAACCGTAATAAAAATTATTATCTACCTTACCAGGTTGTCCAGTTTGGCTTTCTTTTGTACCACTGCCTTGATTTTCAGCGTTACCTTGGCGGACATAACCAGGATTAATAATACTCTTTCCAGTAAAGCCGCCTTTCACCTCAATCGGGGAACTGACGGGAAATGTTCGTAACTGATAACCAGGGAATCGGGGTAAAACGGCAAAAATCCCTAATCCCAATCCCAGAACTAAAGTAAATAATAAAAAATAAAAAGGTAACTTTGCTCCAAGTTGTGTTTCCTTTGCCTTTTCCCTTTTAACTTTTGACTTATCTAAACCCAGTTGGGAACGGTAATTTAGAACTAAAGTAGGTAAGGCGATCGCTAAAAATAACAATAATACAGGCGCAAACGCTAAAGTTTGACTCAGCGTTGCTGCCACACCCAATAAAATTAGCCCAATTACGATTGAATAGCCCAAGTCCTTACGCCGGGGCATATCAAAACTATGGAGTACTTGCAGTTGAATTAATAACTCTCCTAAAGCTAGGCGTGTATCATTTAATTCACCTATCAACCGCCCAAAAAACGCCCCTAAGCCAATTAACATCCCAATAGCAATACAGAATTTCACTGGAATATTGGGATTGCGGCGATAGCGGTAACTCCAAACAGAACCAACAATACTTAAGGGAACTGCCCAAAAACTAAACGTTGTATCAGCAGCAATATCTACTGCCACAGTTCCCATAATTACCAAAGCCAGCACTAATACCCGCAGAGAAAGAGAATCTTCCACTGCCATTAAAGGCGAAGTTTGAATATTTTGTCGCCAATTATTAACTATAGGTAGACGCGAAAACCAATTGTTCCTGAATAAGTTAAACATTTAAAAAGTCAGCAATGGTGTAGATGCAGTCAGACAATTTTGGATTTTGGATTTTAAATTTTGGATTGATCAATGACCTAATTTAAAATTGGCAAAATCAAACAATCTACCTAGTTGTAACTCATACCCTGCCGAAATTTTTGTTCAGATAACAGTAACTCCCCGAAGTAGCCTTTGGGAGTCTAATAACGTTAGCCCTAATGATCGTTTGAAAAAAACGTAGAAGCCCTAATGATCGCTTGTTAAAAAAGATAAGCTCCAAAACCACAAGAATTTTCTTAATCTCTCAACGTTGTTCGACCGATTATGGTAGCCTTGATGACTTTGACTATATTGTGGGATTAATCACGAACAACAAAGGCTGTTGATCGACTTCCGGAAACTCAACTTCTAGCGTATAAGTTGGGTTAAATTCCTGACATGATAGCTCGACATTCAAGCAGCCTGCACTTGACGACTGAGCCATTGCTAAAGTACCATCGGCTCGCAATGTCACAATACCTTTGGTCGGTAAATCAGCCTGAACTTGTAATTGGGTTTGTTTACCGCGAGATTGGTATTCTACGCGCAAAGTCAGGATACCCTCACTTGTAAACCATTGTCTTTCTACTACTGGACTATTTGGTGTGACTGGTAAACTCAAATTTTCTAGCAGTTGTTTAGCTGCCAGTAGAGACAATGCCATTTGTTGACGTGGTTGTAAATCTGGGTAATCGCTCTCGATATTGAGTTTCTGATCGAGAACATCCGCAGACCGATAGGTACTTCTGAGTACCAAACCTGCTATGTCATTGAGCGCGTGAGACTCTTGCGGAAAGAAGCTTTCTACTACCTGAACTAATTTGGCTCCTAAAGGTAGTGAAGAAGTGAGCAGTGTTTGGCACTTTTCTAGCAATTCCCGGAAAACTTCTTCTGGTAGAGAAATCGGCAAATTCAACTTCGATTGTTGTGCTTTCCAGCCCCAGGCAGGAACTAAAGTGAGCGATCGCTCTTCGATACACTCAGGGTATTCCATTAATTGTGTTTCCCAAGGAAACAAAGGTGGCTGGTTTTCGATTTCGGTCTGTAACCGACGCTTGATTACGGCTTGGAAACGGTCTTGCACAGTAGGAATATCTCCCAGTTTAAAGGTTTGGGGTTTCCCTCCCAAGTCTTTTTCACCACTGGCGAAAGTGGCTGATTGTTTGAGAGAGTGATCAACCCCGTCAATTTCCTTAAACTCGACCAAGTTAGGCTCACTTGTGTTGACATCATTTGCTAACAACCAAGTGAGTAATTGGTCTTTTAAGGATTCTGAGTCACTATTCATGAGTAGATGCACCTGATCCGGACACTAATGAGTTACGAATTTCCCAAGCTTGTTCCAGAATCTTAAACCAGCGTTTTTGCAGTTGTGCCATTGATAACCCTAGAGTTTTAGCAATTTTTTCATCGGGTTGTCCTTGCTGTTTTAAGTCGAGTAAAGACCTTTGTTTCTCGTCTAGCTGCGAGGTGTAGGCTTCCCATTGCTGGGGAGTTAGCCCCAAATTTGTTTGTAAAGAAGCTTCCAACCATTCGTGTACTAGTTCCCAACGATGTAATAAAGCGAACCTGATTAAATGATACTTGAAGCGCTGTTGTAAGTAATCTCTCTGACGAGGGGTGAGATTTAAAATTGTCTCGATTTCCTGAGTTGACAGATCTTGAAGACGCAGAGAAAAGTAATCAGCACAATCAGATTGTTGTTTTTGCTCCAAATAACTCATTAATTCGGTAATCACAACAGAACGTAAAGTATCTTCTTCCGGTTCTGGTTCTGGTTGTGTTGCCATTGTGGAGCGTAACTGCTGTACTGCTGGCTCTTCCCAAGAACCATCGCCATCACCAGAACTACCTTCAGCAGCTTGTTCTATATCGACGCTGGTTTCTGGAGGCTGTTGTTGAGAGAAAGTCTGCGCCCGCAAGATAATCAGCTGTTGTTGACGACCAGGTAAAGGAATGCGCCGTTTACCGTAGCGTTCGGTAAAGGCCATGTACTCTGCTAATTCCAAGAGAGTTTGTGGACGATAGCTAGTACCTAGTTGATTCTCTCGCCGGAAGGCGTTTAATGCTTCTAAATAAAAACTTTGTAGAAAATCTTCTATGATAGTCAGCCGCCCTTGATAGCTCAATTGCCGCTGGGGAGGATTAATGTAACGATAAATAATGGCACTTAGAGTACTGTGTAATTCAACTCTACCTCTATTAGAACCCAACTGATAGTATCTCAGACATTGTTGCAGGCGATGTCTAGCTAGGGTCATGGCTGAGTTTTCGATCGCACCGGAAGCTTGGATGCGTTTACTTTCACTGCAAATTCGGTATACTTCAGTAGTAATGCGTGTTGCCACATCATGGCAATTCTGTTCTGAGGCTTTGGTTGATTGCCGAAACTCCTTGTACAGGAGTTGAAATATCACCTCCACGCCGATAGTATGTTCTCCCAGAAAAGTTGCGGTTGGAATAGTTGCGGTTGCGGCTGAATTCATAGTCTCAGTGTTTAAAAGACCCTAACATACATAAGAAACAACCTGTACGACTGTAGGTATTGGCTTTGTGTGTTTTGCGTATAAGCTAAACGCAGGTCTATCCTGCATTGAGGATATGGCTGATTTTATTATTCCCAATTTGCATGGAATTGTTCACACCTTGACCTGCTTTGATTGCCATTACTCAAAAGTCGTTGACAAGTCATTATGGATTTAGAAACACAAATTCAATTGCTGATTGACAATGCACCCCGCGATGGTATTTCACCACATCTTATTGCAGCAATTGCTCCTGCTTTTCGTGCGATCGCTCAACAATTACGCCACTCCCAGTACTATATTCTCCAAAAGGAGGGAAGCTGGGTCTTAACTACATTGAGCCACCGTGCAAATCCAGGATTGGAGAAGCAGGTGATTTACGCTTTTTCTACCATACAGGATGTTTCCCTAATTTCATCTGCTGGGCGAGACCCTCAAGTGGTGGCTACACCTATTGCTGTCACCCATATTTTGTTCCAATTAATAGCGTTAGCACCCGTAGATAGCATAGTTTTTTTAGAAACTCCGGGTACATTGGATAATGCTTTGGAAGTGCAGCGTTCTCAGTTGGAAAAAACTCTTCAAAAACAGCTAAAACAAAAGCTGAAACCACAACAGCAGTCGAAACACATACCGCCTGATATTGCCTAAAAAAAATTTGGAGTTGGGATATTTTGGCTACAATCCAATTTTCCAACTCCCAACTCTTAGATTAAAAATTTACAACTTAAAATTTTTAATAAAGTCGACTCAGCACATATTCAGTCATGTCAATTAAGGCTTGACGCGATTCTGAAGGTGGAAGCACTGCAATGTCTTCAGCTGCTAACTTTGCATGGTGAGCCGCTAATTCCCGCGCCTGCTGTATCCCTCGGCTATCTTGAATTAATGCCAGTGCTTGCTCTAAATCTTCTTCTTGAGCAAATTGGCGCTCAATTAGCACTTCTAAATAGGGTTTTTCTTCTAAGGCAAATAAAACAGGTGCAGTTAGATGGCCACTCTTGAGGTCAGAACAGGCTGGTTTACCCAAGGTATCTGCTGTACTGGTGAAATCTAAAACGTCATCCATCACTTGAAACGCTAAACCGACATTCCGCCCGTAACTATATAAATGCTGGGCTATTTCTGGAGAAACTTCACTTAGTAACCCTGCGGCTTTAGCACTGTTGGCAATTAATGAAGCAGTTTTGTAATAGCTCTTTTGTAGATAAGCTTCAATTGCTAGGCTACTATCAAAGCAACTCATCCCTTGCTGGATTTCTCCAGTAGCCAGATCCATAATTACTTCTGAAAGCAGTTTAACTACCTCTAAATTGTCCAAGTTGGCCAAATACCAAGATGATTGAGCAAAAAGAAAATCTCCTGCTAATACAGCAACGCGATTCCCAAACAAGCTGTGAACGGTAGGCACACCACGGCGCATTTGCGATTCATCTACCACATCGTCATGCACTAAGCTTGCCGTATGAATCATTTCTGTGATTTCGGCTAGACGGCGATGACGTTGGGTAATTTCGTTTTCTAACATTGTCGCCCGCGATATCAGCAGGACGATCGCTGGTCTGATGCGCTTTCCCCCTGCTCCGAATAGATGTTCGGCGGCTGCAAAAAGAATGGGGTGGCGATTGCCAACTAGCTGCTTGAGGTTATCGGCTAGTATTTGCAAATCTGCTTCCACAGGGGTAAACAGGGAGGTAGCTGGGGTCATGGATGGCCGGACTCTGGCTTAGGTTACGAAAGTTTACATATCCTATACTCATTTTAAGATAACCCTGTGCCAGTGCAAAGTTTTGCTGAGAGAATACTTACTCCTTACTAGCAATTTTTTAGTTACTTAAGTAACCTCAGTATATATACAAGTACAATAAACAAGTTGTTGTGCTTGTTTGTTAAGAAATATTTAGCTCAGTGATAATATTTATTGTTAAGATAAAGCAAAAGATAGAAGAGAACTGGGTTTTGCGCTGTTTTTAGGTTTATTTACTGAGTTTGCTATTTTCCTGGTCTTTCACTTACCTATTTTGTAGCGATTACTTTGATTTTTAATATAAATTTATATTTAAGGTTCAGTATTTTAAGTAAAAATAACTACATTAGCAAAATATTAAATTTTTGTTATTTATGAGCAAATTAGACACCAACAATATTTTTAATCGAAGAAAAAGTTGTTCTATCCGTAAATTTAGTCTTGCAGAAAATTCAAAATTTAGCCTCAAGAGTAGCGTAAAAGTCAGGTTCGTTGTGTTACGCTAAAATGTAGGGATTTTAAATTTTTCAGGTATTGACAATGTAAAGGTAAACCACTGTTAAGTGATGTTACCTCCAAGTTGTTGTGAATCCAGAATAGCTAATTGCCCCAAAATAAAACCAAGAAAATTATTTCTTGTGATTTTGTAGTGGCAGATAAACTTCTTGGGATGGAGTTAAGCGGTATCCTTACAGGAGTTCGCTTTCGGCTTACAGCTGGCGCTGAAAGTCGTGGTATATCCTACCACAGAGGCATAAAAAACAATAATGCAGACTAAGTAAACTGCTGAGGAGCGCAGTTAATTATACCATTTGGTAATTTAACTGCTGTAGTACGTGTTGTCTGCTAGTAGCTTCAATTAAATAGTTAGTTTGTTGACCGAAGAGCGTCATACCTCTACGGCAACTTTAGCATAGCAAACTACGACCATCAAGGATTGCTTGAATGGTTGAGGTTCTACGCATGGTATGGAATTTGATATTTTTCGGGAAAAAAGCTGGTAGAACAATGATTTACGCTAATATGCCTATGATGATTTTTATTTTAGCTGCTGGGTATTTATTCACGGTATACCTATTATTAGCACTAGCAAAGCGCAGTGGTCAAAAATCTGTTTCTCAGGATTCTCTATCAAGAAAAAAAGAGAAACATCAACCGGAAGTGGCCATAACATCCCAGGTAACTGAGGTGGTTAATAGTCAAGAGTCAATAGTCATAAGTCAATAGTTAACTAAAGTATGAATTATGAAGTATGAAGTATGAAATTAATTCTTAATGCTTCATACTTCATCTTGTTTAGGAAAGTTGGGAAACGACTGTGCTGTTGAAGTCTACGACCTCGACCATTGGTGTATGACCTAGCCACTGGACTGCGGACTGAGCAAATTGTTGGGGACAACCGCTAACAACAAAACGAGTTGGCAATGGCGGGTGGGTATTAGTTAAGCCAAGCAACTCTAAGTCTTGGTTACAAGCGGCGACAACATGAACAGCTGGGTCGACTAATTTAACATGATTGGGAAGAAGCGATCGCAGTACTGGTGCAAGATGAGGATAATGAGTACAGCCGTAGACTAAAGTATCAATTTCTTGCTGGAGTAAAGGCTCTAGATAAGAACGTGCTACCTCAGTAGTGTAAGGATCATGAATGCGATTCTGCTCAATTAACGGGACAAATTCTGGACAACCAACTTGCCAGACTTGCACCTCTGGGTCAATTTCTAGGATTGCTTGCTTGTAAGCATTACTTTTAGCAGTTGCTGGCGTAGCAATGACACCTATACGCTTACCTTGCTGCACCGCCGCCTTAGCACCTGGGAGAATCACGCCCAAAATTGGGATGCTAAATTCTTGGCGCACAATTTCTAAGGCGAGGGCAGAACTAGTGTTACAAGCCATCACCACCATTTTGACTTTCTGCTGTTGCATCCAGGCGAGAATTTCGCGCACAAACTGAAGAATCTCGGCTTGGGAACGAATACCGTAGGGGAGTCTGGCTGTATCACCAAAGTAAATAATCGATTCATTTGGGAGTTGGCGGTAGATTTCACGTAGTACCGTCAGGCCACCCACACCACTGTCAAAAACGCCAATTGGCGCACGTTGAGGTTCTTTATCAGAAAAATCGTAAAGATTACCATCAAAAATAGAAGATGAATACACAGGCAGATATTGATTTAGGTTTTGGCATTTAAAATACAGAATTTAGCAGACAATTTGTGAACTGACTACTAAATTCTTGGCGGGTAAGCAGTTTACATATGACCTCGTTAATTAAAAATTTGTACTATATTTTGAGATTGGCTGTATTCTTACCTTTGGCGGAGGTACTTGAGAATACCACGAGCGATCGCATCTGCCATGCGATTTTGATATTCTGGGGAACCTAAGCGCGGATTATCTTCCCGACCAGTCATATAACCTGTTTCGACTAAAATCGAAGGCATAGAACTTTTTCTCAGGACATAGAATCGCGCTTTGCGTGTGCCACGGTCTTTAATAGTACCAATATCTTGCAGAATAGTATTGCGAACTATATCAGCTAAAGCGTAACCACTATCGTAGTAATATACTTCTAAACCATTCACATCAGGGCGATTACCTACTGAATTAGCATGGATGCTGACAAATAAAGTTGCATTGACGCGTTCAGCAATATCTACTCGTCCCTGAAGTTCGACGAAGAAGTCAGCATCGCGGGTGAGAACTGCTTGTACGCCATTTTGTTCTAAGATTGCAGCTACTCGTTTACCGATTGGTAAAACTACATCCTTTTCTAACAATCCACCCAAACCTGGAGCGCCAGAATCTTTACCACCATGCCCAGGGTCAATCACAACTAGCAGTTTGCCTCTGGGGACTGGACGTTCTGGTGGTGATATTGGTTGAGGAACACTGATGTTTGGGTCTGGTAGTTGTCCTCTAGTTGATGGTAGCGGTAAACCTACTGGTGGTGTTATCGCACGAGTGCGTTGTAATTGTAAAGCCAACAACTGATTACTAATTTGGTTGACTTCCCCAATTTGGACTCCAGAAGCTGGTTGAATCAAAATATTGACTGAATCTTCCTGGGGTTGCAAACGTACTCGCAAAATGGGACTATTAGCATTAAATGCTGGGCCGATGACTCTGGGTGCTAACTTAGCATTAGCGATCGCAATGCGAAATAAACCAGAAGATCTATCCCAACCAGCCCTGGCAGATACAGGCTTGTCAGAGCGGATTAAAAGTTGAGTGCTATTCTCAGCTAACTCCACCGCTTGAATGATTGCGGGTGAGTCAGTCGCCTGGGAAATAACACTTGAATTGCTATTACCAGGTAATCTCACAAGACGATTAGGTAGAATTACGAATCCACCTATACTGCTAGTACTTGCTCGCCAGTCAGGACTATTTTGATCCACATACAAAGTTATGCGGGCTGTTGGTTGTCTTGTTTGCAACTGGGAAAATTGAATCCGACTGACACCATAGCGATTAACGGATAAATCTTGTGGCGACAAACTTGGAGATAAGGATGCACCAGCAATATCTATATTAACTGCGCGTTTGTCTGAACTCCGATTTACCTGAATTTGAGGATTACCACCATTGGTACGGACAAAAAAACCATCACCAGTAACTCGCAAACTTTCAAGTTGAGTGACGGCGGCGAGAGTGTTATCCAGTGGTTTGGGATTATTTGAAGTTACTGGGTCTGTTTTGACCACAGTGTAAATACTTCTAGGTGGAAATTCGGAATTAGATGCTGGTTCTGGGGGCTGAGATTCTGGCTGTAGTGAAATATCTGCTGATGAAATTACAGGTGCTGCTGTTGGCGTTGGTAATTGTACTAGCCAACGACTGTCAGTGGTGGGGACAAATTTTACTTCTTGAGGATCAATGGTATAACCGGGAGCCAGTTCCACAACAATTCTGGCTGTCTGGGGGTCAAATTGCCCCACTCTAATAGAGCGAACTGCTCCACCTACTGATTGTGTTAACTGTGGTCTGCCAAAATCTGTATCTGGCAAATCAATTACCAGACGAGTGGGATTGAAAATAAGTTGTGCTTTGGGTTGAACAGACCCCAAAGTATTAAATTCCAAGCGGTTTTGCCTAGCATCAAAGTGCCAAGACTCCAGTCTCGCTGCCAAAGCAGGCGACGATAGTAAGAAGATCGTTCCAATAGTACCGGTTAATAACCAGCGTAGTTTCACAGTTCTTTCTCCTAATTCGCGTTCATGCAAGCCGTCAATATGTCCACGTATCTATTGGTAAATCCTCACACCGTCACCGCCAAACTTAGTTTTAATTTCAGAAGTCTGCATAGTGGACACTGCTCATCAGAACTTCCGTGGCAGCCAGAAATTTTGTTCTGGCATTCAAGACATAGTTAATGGCGTAAAATTTTAGCACGCCCCTTTGATTTTGTTATTCTATCAAGGCAAAAAAATCTGCCTGTCAAGCATTAGATAACAGCAAATAAAAACTAATGAAATTAACTGTACATAAATAGTTCCAGGCAATATACGTAAAATCAGTAGGGATTAGTGTTGAGTTATTTGATTGTTGATAATCAATGTACCCAAAAACTTCTTGCTACTATCAACTGATACGATAAAGGTGGTGAGACTTAATCTAGCATTTTAAGAACAACATTATATCTAGATGTATAGCAGGGGACAGGTAACAGGTGACAGATAACAGGTGACAGCGTTAAAAGTCTTTTTCTGTCTGAGTTTTATCATTTACCGATATCCTGGCTGCCTTGGCTATTGATATACTGATTAAGACAAAAAATTAGTTCTCACTTTTTTAGTGAGAACAATAAATTTTTATAAGTGAGATTAGGGTAAACGCTGGCTGAATCTCAGCAAGATTACTATTAACCAGACAAAACTTCAGTTATTCATCGCAGTAATTAAGTATATTTACTAAAACTTTGCAACTGAATTATTTATCTTCGTCTCAGGTACAGGAGTACACCACGGGCGATCGCTTCTGCCATCTGATTTTGATAAGCTGAAGTGCGTAACTTAGCAATGTCCTGTCGACCAGTTAAGTAACCTGTCTCTACAAGAATTGAAGGCATAGAAGTTTTTCTGAGGACGTAAAATCTGGCTCGTCGTACTCCCCGATCTCTAACATTCAAGCTTTGAAGAATGGTGCTATGCACAACACGAGCTAGACTCAAACCGCTGCCATAATAATAAGTTTCCAAACCACTAACATCTGGACGACCTGCACCTGCGGAATTAGCATGGATACTAACAAACACATCAGCGTTAGCTCTTTCTGCCAGCTGTACTCTTCCGGGAAGAGTCACAAAGTAGTCAGAATTCCGCGTCATCACTACCTGCACACCATTTTGCTGTAAAATTTCCGCCACTCTTCTCCCTATTGGCAGAATAATATCCTTCTCACGGACTCCACCAATGCCAACTGCGCCAGGATCTTTGCCACCATGTCCGGGGTCAATGACAACAACTACTCTACCTCTGGGGATGGGGCGTGTTCCTGGCTGAGGTAGAGAACGGGGATTTTCATTAGGGTCTGGTAATTGACCTCGCTCTGAAGGGAAAGGCAGTGTTCCGGGAACTGTCACAACTCGACGAGAACCTTGTAATTGCAGCGTTACTTGGTCGTCGTTTTGGTTAATTTGCCCAACTTGCACTCCGGCGGCTGGTTGAACTAAGACAACTACCGTATCAGGTTCTGGTGTTTGCAGGCGTACTCGTAAAATTGGACTATTGGCATTAAAAGTCGGGCCTTTGATTCGCGGTGCTAATTTAGCATTGTTGATGGTAATGCGATACAACCCAGAGGTTCTATCCCATCCACCCCTAGCAGATATCGGTTGGTTGGCTCTAATTAGTAGTTGCTTGCCATCATCAGATAGTTCTACAGCTTCAATTGTGGCTTGGTCACTCACAATTCGGCGGCTGGGCAAAGAAATTTCTGGCTGATTGTCTTGGGAGATATCGGAGTTATTTCTGAGCAATTGGGCAAACCGATTGGGCAGAACTACCAAACCGCCAGCACTGCTTTTGGTGGCTCGCCAGTCTGGGCTATTTTTATCTACCCGCAAGGTCATGCGGACTGCAGGTGGACTGGTTTGCAATTGGATGAATTCAACTCGACTGACACCATGCTTGTTAACGCTGAGATCTCGCTGCGCCAAATTTGCTGATAAAGTTGCGCTGGAGATATCCATAAAAATAGTAGAGCGATCGCGGCTACGATTCACTCTAATCTGGGGATTGCCGCCGTTAGTCCGAACAAAAAAACCATCTCCTGTAACTTGTAAGCTGTCGATTTGAGTTGAGCTTTGTGTAGTGCTGGCAACTTTAGACAACTGCGGTTTTAAGTCTGAGTTAATGGTGGTGACTACGTTGTAAACATTGTCTGAGGAAGACTCTACTGGTTCGCGTCTTGGTGTTGGTAATTGTACAGTCCAACGACTGGCAGTTATCCCAACAAATTTTATGCCTTGGGGGTCAAGAGTATAACCAGGATTTAATTCCACAACTATTCTGGCTGTTTGGGGTTCAAACTGACCAACTCGAATGGCACGAATTGCTCCACCGATTGGTTGCGTGAGTTGTGGTCGTCCAAAGGTTGTGTCTGGTAAATCAATAACCAAGCGTGTGGGATTAAAAATCAATTGGGCTTTGGGTTGAACAGCCCCCAAAGTATTAAATTCCAGGCGGTTTTGCTTGGCATCAAAACGCCAAGATTCCAGCCTAGCTGCCAAAACTGGCGAAGACAGTAAGCAGATAATCCCAACAGTACCGGGTAGTAACCAGTGTAATTTCACAATCCTTTCTCCTGATTCGCATTCATGGGATCTGTCAATATCTCAAATATCTGGGTAAGTTGTGCTACTGTCACCATATAATTTTGAGATTTGACTTTTTTTGGGGTTAAAGAAACAATTAATGGTGTAAATTGCAAACTGCTTACATAGTCTTGAGTTTTGATGTTGCTGTACTATTCAGGCATAAAACTTTAGTTTACATAGCGTTAGAGGCAACACAAATATAACCAGAATTAGCTGGGTTCAGTCAATCATCGTTAATTTTTGACTCAGTTATAAATTGATTTCGAGTTTTTTGTTGGTGAGCAAGCAATTTTCTAAGTAACAAATTTCAACTAGTTTTAACTGATGTTGCAATATTTACAATTACTAATTTTTAATTCCTATGAACATATTTAAGTGAGGATTAGTAATCAGGTAAGATTGGCAACAAATTACTTCCCAATGCTAATAATCAGTAGTCAGAATGGCAAATAAACAACGTTATCAAAGGACGAAGATAGAGACAGAGAAGTTTCCTTTAATTAAGGGATTGGGGAAGAAGAAGGGATGAAGTAGACAATTTCATTTCAACCTTTATTCTTCCTAGTCCAAGGCTAAAATAAACCGGCGATCGCAGATAGATAAAAAGCTCGCGGTATAAGTATTTTTACTTTTTACTTTTGCCTTATTGTACTAGTCCCCAGTCCCTCATGCTTAATCTTTAATTAACTGCTCAGAGTCTGTTGCCACTTTGTTAGAATCTGGAAATACGAAACGTAACAAAGGTGGAGCTAAAAAGGTGGTGAGGATAACCATCATGATAATTGCCGCTCCCAATGGTTTTGAGAGAACGCCGCTGGCAGCGCCGACACCAGCAAATACTAATCCCACCTCACCCCTAGGAATCATACCCACACCGATCGCTAAACGATTGATTTGGGGTTGACCAAATACGCTCAAACCTGTAATCACTTTACCAATTATGGCTACTGTAATCAGGAAAGTAGCCATAATTAAACCTTCCCGATTGCTGGGAATGGCAGGGTTTAGCACTCCTAGATCAGTTTTTGCACCAACTGTGACAAAGAAAATTGGCACTAGTATATCGGCAATGGGAATAACTTGCTTTTGCAGTTCTTTGCGCTTATCAGTTTCTTCGAGGACTAAGCCAGCGGCAAAAGCTCCCAAAATTGCTTCTAGTTGAATCACAGCGGCCAAATATGCCATCACAAAGGCGAAGATCAAGGCGGGAATGACTAACTCACCGCGTGTTTTCAGATTATCAGCGATCACTACAAAGCTATTATTGAACACTTTACCCAGAGCGATCGCACCTAAAAGAAATGCTGTAGCGCTGATAATTAAGTAAATGACTTTACCTACATCGACTGCACCATCTTTAGCGAGGCTGGCAACTACCGCTAACACAATAATTCCCAGTATGTCATCAATCACCGCCGCACCGAGAATAATCTGCCCTTCTTTTGAATTGAGCTTGCCAATTTCTGCCAATACTTTAGATGTAATCCCAATACTTGTAGCTGTCAAAGCTGCACCTGCAAAAATTGCTGGCACAGCACTGATACCAAATAAAGTCATCAAACCTACGGTACCAGCAGCAAAGGGTACTGCCACCCCCACCACTGCCACAACAGTAGCTTGGATACCAACTGCCATTAAATCTTTTAAGTTAGACTCCAAGCCAATCTCAAACAACAGAATGATTACGCCCAATTCTGATAACACAGTAATCACTTCTGATTGAGCTGCAAATACCTGTGGGGCTGCCTCTGGGCTGAGGCCGGCAGTAGTTTGGAGAAATGTGATGATCAAAGAACTAGAACTGTCTACACCGCCTCCAGGAAATACCAACAGATGCATGACAGAAATGCCGACAAATACACCACCCACGAGTTCACCTAGGACAGGTGGTAAGCCCACTCGGATGGATATTTCCCCGCCTACTTTGCTGGCGAGGTAAACTATCACTAAACTCAGTAGGACTGCTGCTACTACCATAGAGCCGTCTGCTGCTCCTGTTGTGTTAGTGGCTAACAGAGGAAAAGAGAAGTTGATTCCAACTAAAAACTGCATGGTCTCCGCAAAAATCCTTCTCTTTATTTTTACTCTTTTGTGACAATACTCGCTGTTAATTGCAAGCAATGTAGCCCAAGCATTTTAAATTCATGAACGAGACTTGCTGTTTCACAGGCTGACTAGCACTTATAGCCATTTGCAATTGAATAGACCACAATCTCAAGAGTAAGACACGCACATGACCAATCAACCAGACAGACTAGACAGAATTGAAGCCGCTTTAGACAGGCAGTTAGAAGTAAATGCCGAACTGAGAACCTCCATTGTAGAACTGAGAGCGACAGCTGAAGCTCTGTTGCAAACCGTTCAAATTCATCAACAAAACTTTGAGGTAATAGTTGATGAAATTAGACAGATGCAATCTGACATCCGAGGACTGCAAACCGAAAACCGCCGTATTTGGGAGCGATTAGAACGGCAAGACCAAGAGTAAAACACTCACCAAATCATTGAAAAGCACTGTGTTAGTAGCACAAGGCTGTTGATTTCACTGAGTTTTTAGTTTTCATGGTGCTGTAGCGCGATCGCTTTGATCAATAGCCTCTACAAAGGATTTCACCATGTTCTAACTCTCTTGGTTATTGCTATACTTGCGGAATATGGGTTAAAAGATTAGCCAAAGTTATGATTAAAAGCTTGATTGAGTAAACTCAAGTCCAGAAATTAGGCGAATTGTAGTCAGATGTAAAAATCAACCCCGCATCTAGTTGTAAGATGCAGGGTTGTGTTGTATGCCAGGAACCGGACTTGAACCGGTGACACGAGGATTTTCAGTCCTCTGCTCTACCAACTGAGCTATCCCGGCGCGAGCTTTGTTTTGCGCCACGATTTATAAATGTAGCAAACAAAAAAGAATTCCGCAAGGGTTATTTAAAAAAGTTATGCTGTTTTCCACGCCAGCTTGATCACAATAAAAACAATTATAAAGAGCAGAAACTGGACAAGCACAATACTGGGGCCAGAAGCGAGGTTGAAAATACCTGACACAAGAATGCCTGCAATGCTGCTAATAGAGCCAACTACTACGGACATCAACAGAAAACGGCTAAACTGCTGACTTATCAGTTTGGCTGTAGCAGCGGGTATAACCAAAAAGGCGTTAACAAGTAAAACTCCAACGGCTTTAATCGCCACGGCAACAGCTAGTGAAAGCAAAACCACAAATCCATAACGATATAATTCCACCGGAATGCCTTGAACTTTGGCGACATCAGGATTCAAGGTCAGCAAAATTTGCTGGCGCAGAGTCGATAATAAAAATATAGTGCCTCCTACAAGCACCAGCAGCGTTAAAACTAAATCTGTGGTGTCAATAGCGAGAATATCGCCAAAAAGCACTGCCATTAAGTTACCGCGATATCCCTGAATCCAGCTAGAAAGAATTACACCGATCGCTAATGCCCCGGAAAGAACTATACTGAGTACGCTATCGCTGCCTAAATCGGTTTTGTCTACGAAGTAAAGCACGATAACACCAAAAACTAAGGTAAAGGGCAACAGCATCCAAGTTGGATTTAACTGTAGCAGCACACCCAAGGCTACACCGACTAATGCCGCATGACCAACAGCATGGCTAAAAAACGATAATTGTCGCAAGGTAACAAAGCTGCCAAGTAATCCTCCAAGTATCCCCATTAACACAGCACCAATCAGCGCTCGTTGCATAAAGGGGAATTGTAATAAACTCACCAAATCTTGACTACTAGCAATGGCTAACTCTGCAATTTGGTAATTCATATTAATACTGAAAAGCTTGTATAGGACTCTTATTTGATTTTTGAAATATACGTAGTAGCGTGACCGGACTAATTTAGTGCATTAGCTGTAGGTTGAGTTGAGCATCAGCGAAACCCAACACCAAGATTCATGTTGGGTTGACTTAAGCAAACCCAACCTACATTTTTTTGCATCATTTTAGCCTTGTCAGTCCACTACTGGCGTGTCAAGGCTAAAATATTGTATTAGCTGTAGGTTGGGTTGAACGGAGTGAAACCCAACATGGATACGGGTGTTGGGTTTCGTTCCTCAACCCAACCTACAATTTTTTTGCAACATTTAAGGCTTGACACGCTACTACATATACTTAGATTTTTTCAGAAATCAAATCGGACTCCTATATTGACCATTGACTAATGATTATTGACTGATTGCTAACTGTCCCAAGTATTTTAAGAGTTTTTAGCACAGCAAACAAATTGTTGCGATACTGCGATCGCGTTGCCAAGACATCTGAAATTCCGTTCTGCTTCGCTCAAAGCAGGTAACTCAACCATCAAGTCGAAGAAAAACTGGCTATCTTCGCTCAGACTCAAGCCTAGTTTTTCTTCGACTTGATGAAATGTAGTGAATTCTTCGGCGATCGCAATGCTTCTAGCCATACAATTTTAGATTTTAAATTTTGGATTGAGAATTGCTGTCTGCGCCTGGGTGATCTCAATCCATCTGTGGCAATCATTTTGAAAATTGGTATTCCCAACGAGATGACCTGATTGTACTAAGACAGTAGGGCGAAAAACAAATGACCATTGACCATTGACTATTGACTCTTAATAGAAAGTTCTTTCAGCATCCACAGGGATTGAGTTTGATAACCCAGCTGGTTGTAGAGATTTAAGGCAGGTTGGTTGGATTGAAAGACTTGTAAGCCAATTTGCCGATCGCCTCTTTTCATTGCCCAGTTTTCTACATACTGCATCAAAGCTTTACCAATACCCCGCCGCCGATGTTCTGGGACGACGTAAAGCAGAAAAATGTGGGCATGGCGATCGCCACTAACTTGATCTATGGCATTCCCAACCCACAGACAAGCAACGGGAGAAGAGGAAACGGGGCAGGGGGCAGGGGGCAAGGGGGAAGAGGTATTGTAAGTTCCTCCCCTCTGCTCCCTGCTCCTCGTCTCCCCTGCCTCCTCGACATCCACCCACCACAAGGGCGTATCTTTTGATAAATATTGCTCAACTGTGCGTGCTAGATGGGCAAAATCTTGCTGTGGAAATCGCTCCTGGTAAGTGCGTTGCATGAACTTGACTAGGAGCGATCGCTCTAATGTTGAGCCGGGACGAATCAAGTACCCTGGTAGTAGTTGCTCAGACACTTTATTTGCTAAAGGTTAATAAATCACCAACAGTAGTCGGCACAATCACCCCAGTTTCTTCAATGGGTGCAGGTGCGGCCATATCGGATGGTAAAAAGATGCGGGCGCTGACTGCTACTAGGGCAACGATAAATACTAAAACAACCAGTAAAGGCGCGATGTATTGACGAAATATAGCCATATTCGGTAAGTCAAAAGTTAAAAGTTAAAAGTGAGCCACTGCGGTGAAGCAGCCCTCATCTTGGCGGTTCCTGTCGTTAGCGCAGCGTTAGCGAGTCTTCTCCCAAAGGGAGACGCTACGCGAACGAGCGTCTGGGGGACTGCTGAACCCGAAGGGTGGACGGGTTTCCCGGCATAAAGGAGACAGTGCCGTGGTGAGGCAGTCCGGTCTTGGGGGAAACCCTCAAGAGGAACTGCCGAAAGGGTTTCCCGACAGTCGCGCAACTGTCGTCAAGTGGCGTTAGCGTAGCGTTAGCGACGTAGGAGCGTCACCCAAAGGGGCAAAAGAAAGAAACTGAGTGCTGAGTAAAAAATATAAATCCCTAGTCTCTAGCCTCCATTCTTTAACCTTAACGCCGATCGCGTTCCAAATCATCGATGACGCGTTCGCAATACCAACTTTCTGGCATACCTGGATAATTTTGCTTTGCCTGCTCAATTAAGCGCTCAGCTGTGGCAATATCACCATCTAACTTAGCAATCAGTTTGTTTTTGAGTTGATTGTCGGTGATGCGATCGTTAATCTCTGTTGCGGACATATTTTCTGGCATGACTTGGGACTGTTCCCGACGCAACTGCCAAAATAAAACGTAGTAAAGTGTGCCAAAAATTAAAATCAGGCTGAGTGTACCAAAAAAAGTAAAGAGATTAAAAGTCAAGAATCCCAGCACTAACTGCGAGAGGACATAGCCAAGTAACAAACCTGTAAGTAAAAGAATAAATGTACCAATAACAATAATTACTTGGCTTCCCATATATCCTCGTCTTCTTCCTCAAGTCCTGGTCTAGATATTACCACTGGCTTTTGATTCCAGGGAGCAACAAAAGGTAAAAGTAACAATCCTGGTAAGGCTGCTACTAGGGTTAACAAGAAAAATGCAGGCCAGCCTGTGGCTTTCGCCCAATCGCCTGCGGGTGCTGAAAGAACATCTCTACTAATCGCCATCAAGCTAGAAAATAAAGCAAATTGAGTGGTTGTAAAACGGTGATTGCAGAGGTTCATTAAAAATGCCACGGTAGCAACTGTTACTAATCCGGCGCTAAAATTTTCGATATTTACTGCCAAAACTAATAGCGAGTAATTTTTGCCAGCAACGGCTAAAGCATAATAACCCAAGTTACTCAATAATTGCAGGATGCCAAATATCCACAAACCGCGATTGAGGTGAATTTTGGTTAATATCACACCACCAGCTAATACACCGACAGTCGTAGCGAGAAAGCCTATCCCGGCTTGAATTGCGCCGATTTCAGTTTTTGTAAAGTTAATTTCACGCAAAAATAAATTAGCTGTGATGCCTACTAAAGAATCACCCAGTTTATAAAGGATGATGAAAATCAAAATTACACCAGCTTGAGCCAACCCAAAGCGATGAAAAAATTCTTTAAAAGGCAGAAAAATTGCTTCTTGTAAGTTTTGCGGAGCTTGATTTTCTCTATCTTCACCTAGTAGCTCATCAGGCAATAATAATGATGAAACAATCCAAGCTACTATCAAACCTGCCAATAGCCAATAAAACACGGAAAGAGCAATAAAGCCAACAAAAACTCCTCCGAGTAATCCAGCTACCAACGCAGTGATGAATAGCACAAATATTACATCTTTCACAGACAGAGGTGCTGTTTCTCGGTTGTTGGTTATCTGTGGTTCTCTAGGTGCGGATAAAGTGACAAGTATACTCCCTGCCATTAAAGCCGCCATAAGTAAGTAAACGCCATTCCACGGCAGGCGATCAGCTAATACCAAGGCTAGGGAACTGGTGACAAACAAAGCAACACGATAACCTAATACCCAAACAGATGCACCTGCTTCCGCTTCCAGTGGGTTTAAGATGTCCGTGCGATAGGCATCTCCGGCAATGTCTTGAGTGGCACTTAAAAAAGTGATAATTAAACAGTTGATGGCCAAAATTTGCAATACTTGGTCGCTTTGGGAAGGCTGTTGTAGTGCTAAGAAGGCGATCGCGATCGCTAATCCAATTTGAGTAATAATTAACCAACCTCGCCTCGCTCCCAAAAATGGCGGTACAAACCTATCTAATAAAGGCGACCACAAAAATTTGAGAGAATATGGCAAAGCCAACAAACCAAATAAAGTAATTTTGCCGATATCAACCTTGGCATCTTGCATCCACAGTTGCAATGTTCTACTTGTTAAGAACAAAGGCAATCCTGATGCAAAACCCAGCAATAACAAAGCGCCCATTTTGCGACTTTGCAAAGCTTGGCGCAGGGCTTGAATTTCTCTCATCGTTTCGCTATTCCTTACTTTAAGTAAATTGCAGTTATATTGCCATAGTTTCTGTGTAGTTTCACAATTTAACAAAAATCAACTTTATTGTTCCCAATCCTCAAGCTTAAGCCCATTAATTCGACTAAATTCTCTTGTATTGTGCGTAACTAATATAAAATTTTTTGCTATTGCGGTAGCAGCAATCTGCAAATCATAAGGGCCTATTGGTATACCATTAGCAGCTAAGTCAGCACGAATTTTACCTGCTATTTTTGCCATTTCTGAATTGAACGAAATAATATTAAACTGACTAAAAAAACGTTCTAATATTTCTAAATTTCTTTCAGTATGTAAGCTACGATAAGCTCCATAATAAAGTTCTAATTGAGTAATAGCCGAAATAAAAATATCCTCTGGCTGTTGATTGGCAAGATGATTGATTACCGCAGCGCTACTACTGTTGATCAAGCGAATACAGACATTTGTATCGAGTAGATAAGTCAAAATATCTGCTCCCTAGTTTCGTATTCTCCTTGTTCTGGACGTTCTAGGGCTTCTCCTACCCAACCACCAATTACTTCTTCAAAGAAACCAGGTATCCAGCCCCGTTTTTGTGGCGCAACTGCTTGAATGGTTACTGTTACTTCAATTTCTGTATTTGCCATTTCTACAGGAATATCAAGATGTAAAATACCATCTGCACCTACACGAGAACGTATATTAATACTTTGCATAATTGTTGATCCTCTAAATATGGTGAATAATTGTCACAATCATTAGAGCTTTTTAACTTTCCTTAATCATATAAACTTGATGTCCTTTAATTTCTACGCCATGTGTAGCAAGACATTTTGCCCAACCATCACGAGTGCCAATGTCACTTTTTTGCTTGAGTAAACCTAATTGCTGTTCTTGTTGAGTGAGTTTAGCAAATTCTTCGTATTGCAGATAATTGGAGATGACAAAAGTTTCTTTGCGGTGCAGAATGGGCGGATTTGCCCTATTTGCGTAGTCTCGGTGGGTGACATACAAAGTTTTTAAGTCAATTGTGATACTAGCTTTTAAGGCTGGATGAGGATCTGTATCGAAATCTGGGTAAAACAAATAAGATATTTGTGGTTTTTCAAGATCATATTTGATCAGTGTAGCTCCATCAACGCGCCCAATGGTACGGCTGGCACAGCCTTCGTAAATGCGTAGTAAGGGATCGAGGGCGGCGAGTGCGGAAACATGGACGTATAGTGCGCCGCGTGTGTGTTTGCCAATTTTGCTTTTTTCGCAGACTGTCTGGACAACTTTTGGTTTACCCAAACTGAAAAGTTTTTGATCTGCGACTTCGCAAGCTTCTTCATAGCTACCAAAAAAAGCTTTGATGTCGTGGCGCATTTCTGGCGCTAGTTGCGAGAATTTGGGGCGTTTATCAAAGTGAGTCAGGGCAAGGTAAACTTGGATATCTAAAGAACGATGATAGGCGATCGCATCCCATTCTGTTTCATCGGTAGCTTGCAAGACAACAGCAAAGGCGCGGCGAAAGTTACCAAATTCACTCAGTAGTTCTTGTTCATTTTCTAATTCACCTTTGACAGGCAATCTACCGCGTTTGGTGAAAAATACCATCAGTGGTTGCAATTGTTCTTCATAGTCTTCAAACCGCTTACTAGGTATGCGGACTCGCGGTGTAAAGGTGCGAGAAAAGAAGCGGATGGCTTTGAAACTTTCTTTTTCGGCTTCATCGCGGAATACAAAGTAAACGCCAAGCGCTACCGGGACTGCATCAACGTTGAGGACTTCATCAATGTATTTTTTTAGTTCTTCTTGTTCGTAATATTTTTGAAAGGTATTACGGCTAGTCACAATGCCGTCATTATATGCGAGTTGCGCTTTACTCGGTGCGTTAATTAATACTTGAGCCGCAACAATTAAAACTTTGCGGGTGAGTTCCCAAGCTTTGATGAGGCTTTGGTTGCGTTCTTCGATATCTTCGATGACGTTGACGATGTAACCCAAGTTAACAATATCAGCAGGAGTTATGTGTTGATTGGGGTAATAGTAAGGATCCCAACCTGCACTTGTATAGCCGAGGTTTCCGACTCGCTGCACATCGCCACCGTAACCGCAACCGTAGTCAAAGAAAGTCGTGTCCTGATTGAGGATTGACCATTCTATAGCTAATCTTACAGGGCGAGAGATTTCCGTGCGAGCGATCGCGGCTCGATAACGCTCAATTTCTAACGCTTCAGACATAACATTCAGTTAACAGTTACAGCACTCTTCAGGTAAATGAAGCACACGCTTTGGGACGAACGTATCCTACGGGGAGGCGGAGCCTACATCATTACAATAATTTGTACACCACTTAGTTGCAATCTGTTGTATTTCGAGAGCGTTGTTTCTTGCCCAATCATGGTATCAATGCTAACTTAATAGTCGATTAAAATATATAGAGGTTAATCATGGGATGGGAAGTTATGCTCTACTCTTTCTTGACAATGGTTGCAGTTATTACTGTTTTTAACAATGAGGCAAGAATTAAACGAATTGAACACAACACATATCGAACAAAACTTTATTTAAAATTGATTATGGAACGATTAGAAATTGAGGTTCCATCTCGACTTTCAGAGCGAATCCAAGCAATAGCTCTCGATCCGAGAAATAAGATTGAAGCCATGAAGCTATATCGTCAAGAAACAGGTGCAAGTCTTCTAGAAGCCAAAGATGTGATTGAAGACTTTATTGAAGAAAATCGCCATCTTACTCAATAGGAATCCCAGTTTTCTGGATACCTAAAAAATACAGTAAAATTAAGAAGTAAAAAGTCAAAAGATAATCCCCATAAATAAATTGAGGGGATTTATAATGAACGTCTTATTTCTCGCGCTATGCGTCTCGAAATAAATAGACCTCTTGCAAAAGTCCCAAATGCGTGGGACAAGTAGGTTAGAGTTGGGTAGCATTAATGACCTACGAACAAGTAAAGAGCTTAAAGCCAGAAGACTTTAAACGCTTGTGTGGTGTACGTCCGGAGACGTGTATGGACAGCAGCTGGATTAAGCGCTGCAATTGGCTGTGGTTTGTGGCAAATGGGATTATTAGGTGGACTGCTGACGTTGATTACTCTAAGTGGAGTCAAACGGATAAATCAGTCAATGGGATTTAAGTTCGGTCATACTGGAAAAACACAAACTCAAGAGAAAGTGACTATCTTTGAGTCTGATGAGGATGATTAATTTTAGGATTTTAGACCAGAGCGATCGCTGCAACAAACATATTTAGAACTTGGCGTTAGACTTTTTGACTTTGGAAACCCAACCTTTATATAAATTCAAAATTTCTGAATAAGGAACAGTAGATTCCGATATCAAATAAAATAACGACTGTGAAAAATTTTTAGGAAATAGATTGTGTAAAATTTTTGCCGAAAGTTCTCTTAAAATAAACTCAATAAATAATCCCTGAGATAAAGGAAATACATTATCTCCAAGTTCTACTAAAGCATCACCATCTGGCTGACGACGCACAGTAAATTGTGCAATAGCTTCTGCGATATTGTCAGAATATTCATCTAAAAGCTGGTCAAACACAAAGACATCTTCGAGTGCGGCATTGCAACCTTGACCAATAGATGGAGATACAGCATGGGCAGCATCTCCTATTAATAAAATACTATCACTATAATGGTAGCGATTACAGCGAACTGTTAAAACTGTTGAGACTGGTCTATGCATAAAAGCTTCCGCTTCTGATTCTGGCATTAATTGACCAATCTCTGGAAAATTTTCTCGAAAGAATGTTAATACTTCTTCTGTGGTCGAAAGATTAGCTACTTGATTTTGCTGACGAGGAAAGTATATAACCCCACTCATTGTTTTACCTATTTGATGCAGCAGAAGTATAACTGTGCCATCCTTCAGCCGCCAAGAATGAATTTTATCGCGTTCTAAACTGATATTTGAACTTTTATTAGGGCTGGGTAAAAAAATTGACTTATAATCAGTTGTGATATATTTTTGTTCACATTCAAAAAATTCTGTCGACTTCAAACTTTCTCTAACCGCAGAATAAGCTCCATCTGCACCAACTAAGAAATCATAATTAACAGTAAAACTTTTGTCAGTTTCTTCAGAATTTATAAATGTTAGCGTCTTCGCTGTAAAATCAACTTGCTGACATTGACAGTCAAAGTAAATATTTAATCGGTTATTATTGTACTTGCTAGTTAAATTTTCTAAAAGAGCGATCGCTAGATTTGTTCTGTCAAGTGTAAATAAAGGATTTTGTCGCGGAGTATATCTCGTCTTGTCATTTTTTTGATGAGAAATACTGCCATTCATTGCTAAACTTATAGCTTTTACTGCTGCTTCCAACCCCTCAATTTGTCTTAAAGCTCTCATGCCTCTTTCATTGAGAGAAATAGGATAAGTTCTAGATTTAGAAAATGAGACAATTCTAGGGTCACTACGACGCTCATAAATATCGATTTGATAATTATCGCCACGACGTAACAAGTACTGAGCCAATAAAAGTCCACTTGGCCCAGCACCAACAATTACTACTTTTTTAACCATAAGTTTAGAAGTGACGCACAGATAGTGATAATCTGCAAATGCGTGAAATAGAGTTACTTGTAGAGATACAGTACATTGTGTCTCTACTCAAATAGTATTTCATGAATCTTCAGAAAGATTTAGATAAACATCTTTCAAAATATGTTGTGTGATTCCTCAAGACTAAATAATAAAGAATTATGAATACAAAACCTCTATCAGAAGTCAGAATTTGCTTTCTAGGCGAATCATTTGTCAACGGCACAGGCGACCCAGAATGTCTTGGTTGGACAGGTAGAATCTGTGTAAATGCTAATAAAAGAGGTTATGACATCACCTACTATAATTTAGGTGTACGAAGAGAAACAAGTACTGAACTGAAAAACCGTTGGCTGAGAGAAGTTACCTATCGTTTACCAAAAGAATATAACGGTAGAGTTGTATTTTCCTTTGGAGTGAATGACACGACAATAGTAAATGGTAAAACTCGTGTTGATATTGGAGATTCACTCAAAAACATTCATGAGATTTTGAGCGAGGCTAAACAGTTATATCCTATTTTAATGATTAGTCCGCCACCATGTACAGATGTAGAACAAAATCAAAGAATTGGGAATTTAGCTCAAGAGTTTGCTTTAGTTGGTCAGCAATTAGATGTACCTTATCTCAACGTTTTTCCGATATTAATTAAATCAAATACTTGGTTAGAAGAAGCTAGAAATCATGATGGCGCTCATCCAAGAGCCGCAGGTTATGCTGAATTTGCTCAAATTGTCGATAATTGGGATGCTTGGTTAAATTGGTTTAAATAAGAATTGCTTATACTAGAGGCAGTAAAACTCCTGAGAGGAATTTGGCAATGACAGCATCAGATATAAAAATACCACCGTTAGAAAGTGGCGATCGCTTAACTCGCCAAGAATTTGAACGTCGCTATTATGCCATGCCCAATACTAAAAAAGCCGAACTAATCGAAGGAGTTGTCTACGTGGCTTCACCCTTACGTTTCAAAAGTCATGGAAAACCACATGCTAATCTCATCGGCTGGTTGTGGACTTACAAAATTTCTACCCCAGGTGTAGAGTTGGGTGATAATACAACAGTCCGCTTAGATTTAGATAATGAACCACAACCAGATGTCGTACTATTAATTGATGAACAACTTGGTGGACAAGCAAGTATTAGTGAAGATGATTATATCGAAGGCGCACCCGAATTAATTGCTGAAGTTGCTGCCAGTAGTGCGGCTAATGACTTGTATGATAAAAAGCGGGTATACCGTCGCAATGGTGTGAAAGAATATATTGTTTGGCAAGTTTTTGAGCATCAACTTGATTGGTTTGTTTTAGAAAATGGTGAATACAAATCATTAGCACCAGATATCGATGGGATTATCAAAAGTCATGTATTTCCTGGTTTATGGTTAGATATAGCGGCATTATTAACCGGAGAAATGACGCAAGTTTTAGCAGTGCTACAACAAGGTTTGAACTCCCAAGAACATCAAACATTTGTGCAACAATTAACAAAATAATCTTGAATTAATCAGTAAAAGGTAATATTTATGCAGCAAATTAATTTAGCTGAAGCATCTCAACACTTATCAGAATTGATTGAAGCGGCGCTAGATGGTGAAGAAATTATCATCACGAAAGATAATCAACCAGCTGTGAAGTTAATGCCTATATTGCCAGTTAAACGCCGTCGTCAACCTGGAAGTGCGAAGGAGTTAATCACAATAGCTGATGACTTTGATGCTCCCCTAGAAGATTTTCAGGAGTATATGTAGTGCTTTTATTGATGGACACGCATACTTTTATTTGGTATGTGACAGATAATGTAAGACTAACTAATCAAGCACTAGAGTTGATCAATGATGAGGATAATCAGATTTTTCTCAGCATCGCTAGTATTTGGGAAATGGGAATTAAACAAAGTTTAGGAAAGCTAACGTTTAATCTACCATTAGATGTGTTGATCACACAGCAACTCAGTCTCAACGATTTCGCTTTATTAGATATCAAAATCAGTCATATTAGTACTGTTTCCCAACTGCAATTACATCATCGTGACCCGTTTGACAGAATGTTAATTGCTCAGGCAATAGTAGAAAATATACTTATACTAAGTGCTGATATAATTTTTGATGCTTATCTCATAAAGCGTTTGTGGTAGTGATGCTTAATTTCTACCGAAAGATTAGTAAACATTAGTTACCAAAAAAACTTAGCATTATTTAATGTGTCCTCACCAGCGATAGTTATGAGTTATTATATTGCTCCTCGATTTTTGGATAAAATTGCTGTTCACATCACTAAGAACTTCTTAAATCTTCCTGGTGTGAGAGTACCTTTGATTTTAGGCATTCATGGACGCAAAGGTGAAGGCAAAACCTTTCAGTGTGAATTAGCTTTTGAAAAAATGGGTGTGGAAGTGACACTCATCTCTGGCGGTGAATTAGAAAGTCCAGATGCGGGAGATCCTGCAAGGTTGATTCGACTACGCTATCGGGAAACAGCCGAACTGATCAAAGTGCGCGGTAAAATGTGCGTGCTGATGATTAACGATTTAGATGCAGGTGCAGGACGCTTTGATGAAGGCACTCAATATACTGTAAACACACAGTTGGTAAATGCCACACTGATGAATATTGCCGATAATCCCACAGATGTACAATTGCCGGGAAGCTATGATTCAAACCCAATCCGGCGTGTACCAATTATCGTTACAGGTAATGATTTTTCCACTTTGTACGCACCGTTAATTCGGGACGGACGGATGGAAAAATTTTATTGGGAACCTAACCGTGATGACAAAGTGGGAATTGTTGGCGGGATTTTTGCACCAGATGGACTTTCAAAACGGGAAGTTGAACAGTTGGTTGATACCTTTCCTAATCAATCAATTGACTTTTTTAGTGCGTTGCGTTCCCAAATTTACGACGAACAAATCCGCGACTTTATCCACAAAATAGGTTATGAACGCATATCTTTGCGTGTGGTAAATAGTGTAGAAGGGCCGCCAGAGTTTAAAAAGCCAGATTTCAGCTTGTCCCACTTAATTGAGTCTGGTCATTTTATGGTGGCTGAACAAAAACGAGTGGAAAATTCGCAGTTGGTAGATGAATATAATCGCCTAAATCGGGGTAGAAATTATCAAGCAGCACCACCTCCAATTGAAACACCAACCACTCAGCCATCAACGAATGGTTTTCGTCAACAGCCAGCATCAAACACTCATATATCTCTAGAAACACAAGAACAAATCCGGCAAATCTTGTCTCAAGGACACAAAGTTACTTTTGAACACGTTGATGAACGCCGCTTCCGTACAGGTGCTTGGCAGAGTTGCGGTACAATTCACATCGATGCTGAGTCTGATGCCATCTCAACTTTAGAATCACATCTAGCTGAATATAACGGTGAGTATGTGCGCTTGGTAGGAATTGACCCGAAAGCCAAACGCCGCGTTGTTGAAACAATTATTCAACGACCGAATGGGAAAAATTAACGATTAATAGATTGATTGTAAAAGGCGATCGCACCATTAATACAAACGGCGATCGCTTTTATTTTTGGGAACTATACTGAGAAATTTGCCTACATACTCAAATGTATTAATTTATAGGCAATTTTCAAACATAATTTTTTGCTCTACGCTTCTTGCTCTTTCAAAACTTGAGGCTTACTATCAAATATGTGCCAAGCTAAACAGTTTACAGTTACTACTAAAAATGGCAGAAACAAATTGTATAAGAAAAACTGAATCACAAACTTATTTTCGCAAACAGACGTGTTAACTCTGTGAAAACTTTACTAATTTTATTTCTCTTTTTTATTTTTGGTGTGGGTAATTCGAGATGTTCTTGCAATTGAAAGCAAATTTGCAGCGATCACAAGTGCGGCATTACGGGGAATTGCTACAAGTCTTGGTAGCGAGGAATTTAAATGTGCGTTACCGAGGATCGTTTTTAGGAGTGTATTGGTCGCTGCTCAATCCACTACTGATGACAGGAGCGTATACAGCAATTTTTGGTACTACCTTCGCCTCTTACTATGATAATTCTATTTTTAACTATGTGCTGGCAGTATTCACAGGACTGGTAGTGATTAACTTCTTCTCAGCATCTACAGGGCAAGCCTTATTAAGTGTGGTGAACAATGGGATGTTGTTGAACAAAATTAGCTTGCCAGTAAGTATTTTTCCTGTATCAATGGTTGTAGCGAATGTCTTTCAGTTTGCAGTCGGAGTGTTCCCGTTATTAGCATTAATGACATTAATTAATTCCAAAAGTTTAGTCAACGTATTGGTGTTGCTGTTACCCTTACTAGCAATGGTTCTTGGATGTATTGGAATTAGCTTGCTAGTGAGTGCTTTATTTGTATTTTTTAGAGATTTGCCTTACTTCTATGAATTGGTTGTTTTTATACTTTGGTTGAGTAGCCCCATATTCTATCCAGTAGTAATTGTGCCAGCAACAATAAAGGCATTTTTAGTACTGAATCCTTTGTTACCAGTGATTGAAAGTATCCGTCAAATTTCCTTATCAGGAGCAGTGCCAGAAATTCACCTGATTGTACAATCTCTTTTGAGTGGGATTATTTTTTTGACTCTAGGAATAACTTGCTTTCGCTGGTTGCAATCTTCATTCATGGATTTGCTATAGATGGAAGTCATTCGTCTGAATCAAGTTTCTCTGTGGCGACGGACTCAAGAAGAATTTTCTTATGACTTGAAGAAAACTATCTTGTCGTTTTTAGAAGGAAAGTATCGCTACCCTGCTAAGAAGTTGGTGCTAGATCGAATTGATTTAGTGGTGAAATCGGGCGAAAAAGTCGGAATTGTTGGGGCGAATGGTGCAGGAAAATCTACTCTTTTGAAGGTAATTTGTGGGATTTTGCAGCCTAAGCAAGGAGTTGTGCGAGTGAGCGGGCAAATTGCGCCATTAATTGAGTTGAGTGCAGGGTTCGATCCAGAAATTTCTGTGATGGATAACATTATTTTTTATGGAGTAATGTTGGGATTTTCACGACAAGAAATGCGGAAAAGAGCAGCATCAATTTTAGAGTTTGCGGAACTACAAGAGTATTCCTTAGTACCAGTAAAAGTATTGTCATCCGGCATGGTTGCACGGTTAGGTTTTGCGATCGCCACCGACGTACAACCAGATATTTTGATTCTTGATGAAGTACTATCAGTTGGGGATGAAAGTTTTAAGAATAAATGCAAGCAGCGAATTGAAAAGTTTTGGGCTGCAAATACCACAGTTTTGCTGGTTTCTCATGATTTGGGTTTTATTAGACAGTCGTGTGAATGGGTAATTTGGTTGGATAAGGGAAAAGTGAAATTAATAGGAGATGCCAACCAAGTCGTTGAAGCATACCTCACAACTACAAAGAATCCCTGAACTATCAACATTGCTCTCTCTATTGAGCATTTCTAATACAAAGAGAATATAAATTTTAATAAATAGCTTATACATCCCAACCAAATACATGAATAAATATCCATATAAAATTGCTTTTTTTTCTCCGGACTTAGAACAGTTTGTTCATCGAGGGATTGCAATTTATACAAAAATACTTTTGAAATGCACTGACTATCTTGGATATACAAACTACTTAATTACAGGAGCAAAATGTACAAAAAATTATTCTTTAGCACAACAAATTATTATTGAGAAACATTTAGAAAATCCATCTAATCATTCTTCTATATCTAAGCTAATGGCTCATTGGCTTCAAAGTCAGCTTGGTCTTTCGCCTTTAGTCAAAATAGATCGTGAGCGAACTACAGAAACTAGCGATCGCCTGACATTTTTGCATAACCTGAAGGGATTTTTAAATCAAAAATCCATTTACCAGTTAGCACAAAATGTTCAACCAAGACTTCTTGGAAGTGCTTATAAACTCAACATAAATCACAACTTTAATATAGTATTCTGTACTTCTCCTTCTAATATTCGCGTTCCACGCCAAACTAAACTTGTGCAAACACTTCATGATATTATTCCTATTACGCGTAATGATCACCCCGATAATACATTTATCTTTTATCGCCGAGTGCATAATATGTTGCGTTACTCAGATCTTATTCTCAGCGTTTCTGAAACTTCACGTCGAGAGCTGTTAGCGATTTTTCCAAAGTATGAACAGAAGATCATAACAGTTTATGAACCACTAACTGATCTTCCTTTCTTGCCTCTCAAAAAAATAGATGAATCTTTAGTGTTAAAAAAATATCATATCCAACGTCAAAACTACTTGTTATTTATCAGTTCTTTAGAGAAACGTAAAAATGTTTTTCGGCTTATTGAAGCATATTTAGGAGTACAAGACAAAGTTGGCGTACCTTTAATAATTATAGGAGAAAAAGATGTTGGTAATCCAGAAATTATACCATTACTAAATTCGTTAAATAGTGAAAATAAGATTAGGTATCTAGGCTATATTTCTCATGTAGAAAAATTTATCTTATTAAGAAATGCGCTAGCTTTTATTTTTCCCTCACTTTATGAAGGGTTTGGACTGCCTCCTTTGGAAGCAATGCAGGTAGGATGTCCTGTTTTGACATCTAAAGCAGGTTCACTTTCAGAGGTTTGTGCTGATGCTGCATTGTATATAGAAGATCCTCAGAGTACTTTAAGTATTGCTCAAGGAATCTTAAAAATAGTCAAAAACCAATCACTACGGCAGGAAATTAGCATGAAAGGATACATTAGAGCTAGTGAATTTAGCTTTGGTAAATATCAACAAAGGCTAAGTAAAATTCTAGAAAATTTGTTGGTTGGATATTAATCTATCTAAAATACATTAAATAAGACAGTGGTAATAAACAGAACATTTATCAATAGTGATTTTAAATATTTCTAATGTTGTCTAATGAGAATTGTAGTTGCCAGAACTTGTACTCCATTTGTTTTTGGAGGTGCTGAAATTCATGCGGAAGAATTAGTATATGCCCTTCAAGCTGCTGGTCATTTAGTCGATACGATTTCTATTCCATTTACCGATTATTCACCAGAGAAGCTTCTAGACAATATACTAGCTTGCCGATTGTTAGAAGTGACTCGTCCTGGAAAAAAAGACATTGAGCGCTTGATTCCTCTCAGTTTTCCTGCTTACTTGATTCCTCATCCAAATAAAGTTATTTGGCTAATTCATCAGTATCGAGCAGCTTACGATCTGTGGGATACACCTTTAGGCAATTTGCACCATGCGTCTAATAGTTTACAAATTAGAGCCGCAGTCTATCGGGCTGACCAAAACGCATTTTTAGAAAGCCGACAAATTTATACAAATTCTCGTAATGTTTCTCGCAGGTTAAGCGTTTTTAATCACTTGGATTGTCCATACTTATACCATCCTCCACGAAATGCCGCTCAGTTTTATTGCGATCTTCCTAGAGATTACATTTTTTTCCCTAGTCGAATTACACAAATGAAGCGTCAAGAGCTAATTATTCAAGCTTTGTCATGGACAAAACAGCCTATCAAAGTTCTGTTTGCTGGAGCTGCTGATGTTGATGACTATATAAAGACATTAGAAATTTTAGCTGAAAAACTGCAAGTAAGCGATCGCGCCATATTTCTTGGCAGAATTAGCGAGTCGGAAAAAATTCAATATTATGCCCAGTCCAAAGGAGTTGTTTATCCTCCAGTAGATGAAGATTATGGTTATGTCACCCTAGAAGCAATGCTGTCTGCAAAACCGATTATTACCTGTACCGATTCAGGAGAACCATTGGAGTTCGTGCGTTCAGGAGAAACTGGTTGGGTGGTAGAACCAACTCCGCAAGCAATGGCCGATGCAATGGATCAACTCTGGGTTAATACTCATCAAGCAGCCCAAATGGGACAACAGGCTCGTGAAAAATATAAAAGTTTGAATATTGATTGGTCAAATATTGTAGAAAAGCTATTGAAATAAAGATGCAAACCCAACTACCTACAAAGAAAAAAGATTCATACAGTTTAAAAATTAACTGGTTCTCTCCTATACCGCCAGCACGCACGGGCATAGCAGATTACACAGCCAGACTTATGAAAGAACTTAGCGAGTTTGTAGAAGTAACAATTTGGACAGAACAAGAAGTTTACGAGCCAGAGATTACCCGCTATGCGGTTGTCAGAACCTATAATTTTTCTTGCTTCCCTTTGGCTGAATTGTATGAAGCTGACCTGAATATTTACCATATTGGAAATAATGCAGATTTTCATACAAATATTTGGCAAATGAGTCAGCAATTTCCAGGTTTAGTAGTTCTTCATGATGCAAGTCTTCATCACTTATTTGGTGGAATATACAGAGACAGGTGGCAAGACCAAAAAACTTATTTACAATTAATGTCTTATTACTATGGTGAGACTGGAAAAAAACTGGCTGAGAGATTTTGGAATAGTCAAATTTCTACTGAGTGGATGGCTGAAAATTTTCCTCTGACAGAATTAGCGATCGCGGGATCTTTAGGAGTTATTGTTCATAATCCAGAAGTAGAGCAAAATCTCCTAAAAAAATTACACATACCTGTTCATTATTTGCCACTTTGTTATAACTTCACATATTTATCTAGATCTGTTACCCCCCGAACTCTTACTCCTCCATATAAATTAATCACTTTTGGGCATTTAAATTTGAATCGACGTATAGATCAAGTTTTAAAAGCATTGCAAACCCTACCGCAAAAACAAGATTTCCATTGGCATATTTACGGTACTGTTTGGGATAAAAAATATTTACAAAAACAAATTCGCACACTAGGGTTACAGAATCATGTTAGTGTTCATGGATTTGTGCCAGATTATGTTTTGCATGAAGCATTAAGCCAAGCTCATTTAGCAATTAACCTCCGCTATCCATCTATGGGAGAAGCATCCTTATCTCAGCTGTGGATTTGGCAGCACGCTTTGCCTAGCCTAGTTACAGACATAAGTTGGTATCACTATTTGCCATCAGATACCGTCGCTAAAGTGCGTCTAGAGTGTGAAGTTCAAGATATTCAAACTCATTTACAGAACTTTCACGCTAACCCTGACGCTTTTATAGAAATGGGTTTGAAAGGAAAAGCATTACTAGAAAAGCAGCACTTGCCATCAACTTATGCAGCGCAACTTGTACAAATTATCTCCACCACCATGACTTTATTCTACCGATTGTCTTCTAACCCGATTGTGACTAAATATTTTGCCAAAAGAGTTGGTGAAGAATTTCCAGAAATCTCAGAAAATCTTTGGCTTGATTCCGATACCAGCGGAATTACCCAAGCAATCCGCTTTATTACTTCTTAAAATCTAAAGTATTTTTCTTAACCAACAACTAGTGCCATTCTGGATAATATTTCTCGGAATTGTTTGTTGAATAAAATTTGTTTGAGTTTCTCTTAAATAAGAAAAGAAAAAAATAATTTCAAAGCAAGGGTTAAATTCCAGAAAAGCTCGTAGCATATAAATTTCATTCCATGCTCTACCTTCACGTATCCATTCTTTACAGTACTCAAAAGGCCAAAAAATATCATGAAAATGAATGATTACACCTTTCTTAAGTATAGGTAATATTTCAAAAAAAATTCTATTAACATCACTATTTAATTTTGATACATGAGTAGAATCAATAAACAAAATATCATTTTCTTCAAGGTCTCTAAATAAGCCTAAGTCAACATCCTGCAATCTCTTAGCAATTATATTATTACTTTGTTGATCATCAGAGCCGATAAGAGAATAAAGTAAATCTGGATAAGGTTCAATAAATATCAGTTCAATTTTGCTATTAAAAAAGTTCTGATTAGTATCTAAGATGGCACATGAGGAAAATCCTGAACCTACCTCAACGATTTTACTTGGTTGAAAATGGCGGAGCATACTATAAAGAATTAATCCATCAGTATGTCCGTAAGCAGGATTAGCAAAATAGTAGCGAAACTCATCTGTTTTCCATTCAGGAAATGGACATTCGGCAAAATATTGCTGCAATTCAGACAATAGTTCAATCTGCTTTTGAGTATTCAACTCAACGCCAGGTATAAAGGTAGAAATATCAGTTTCTCTATCTTCTAGAGATGCTACTGCGGAGAAAAAATGTCCAGTGTGTACAAATTTATTAGATGCGATCGCTAATTGAAATTCCTCTGATTCACCCAATTGTAAAAGCAGAGATTCTCTTGTAAGTTCACCAGACTCAAGCTGACGTAAGTAATTCAGTTTACCTGATTCATCAGCATTACGCCTTAAGATTTTTTGATAACAAAATTCTATAAATTCTTCATTAGTCATCAAATAGTTTTCACTGTAAATATTTTTTGGCTCCTGTTCAGTCTGGGTTAAAGAAGACTTTTTACTTTGATGTTCTTGCGATTCAGTAATTTGAAGAAGTACAGTTTCTCGTGTAGACAGGCCAGAGTCAAGCGCATGAGTATAATTTAACAAACCTGCTTCATCAGATGAACGCTCAAGAATTACTCTATAGCAAAGTTCCACAAACTCTTGGTTTGTCATCTCAGAGTAAACAAATTTCTGTTTTTTTAAGAAATTTCTTAAAAAATAATTAGCTAAACGTCTCAGCATCGCAGATCTTCTGTTAGTGGGAATAAAGATATTTATAGTAATTTTATCAAAATTGTAATATTTAGAATATTTTAACTATTATTAAAATATATAGCAATTTTAAAATAATAAATTAATTAGCCTCTCTATAAAAAGGATAAGATAGTTTTTTAATTGAATAAAAATGAATGAACCCAACGATTGTTTAACTAACTCTTGCAGCGCTCTAATCATTGCCCATCCAGGACACGAGATTAGAGTTCATGATTGGTTAGAGTTAGCTCAACCCTATGTATTCGTTCTAACAGATGGCTCTGGGTCTTCAGGCAAGTCGAGGCTAGACTCAACTACAAAAGTTCTCAAAAAAGTTAATGCCAAACAAGGTAATATTTATGGTCGATATTCAGATAAACAAATTTATGCAGCAATTCTAAATCGAGACTTTGATTTATTTATTAGACTGACTTAAGAATTAGTTTACATACTCACTCAGCTTAGGGTGGAGTTAGTTATTGGGGACGCAGTAGAAGGCTACAATCCATCTCATGATATTTGTCGCTTAATGATCAATGCTGCTGTAGAGATTTTGCTGAAAAGAGAACATAAGATTGATAACTTTGACTTTTTGCTGAGTGGGAAACTAGATGATTTCTTTGCACAATTCTCTGAGCAAATGATTTGCCTACTGCTAAATGATGATGCCTTGGCAAGAAAACTAGCGACGCACTCTAAGCAACATTTCGACCGACATTTTTTTTAGCAAGAAGTAGTAGACAAAAGTGCAACTGTTTAATTACAATACACTACCACATCTCTCAAATTCCTTAAAATTTTGTTATTATATGCTTTCAGAAAAAAACGTAAAAATTGCAAAATATCTAGCTATTTTTTTCAAAAATATTGATAATATTAACATCCAACAAGGACTTGATGATTTGCAGATTTATAGTTTTCAAGGTATCCGTCAGATTTCAGAGGAAATGTTTGCAAATTATCAATATTTATCAACTTTTCTCAAAAATGTTCATGCTTATCTTGAATCAACCTATTTAATTGAAGAAGACTCAGAAATTGCCTGTGATTTCTTTATTACCTTTTTATATAATATATTTTTAAGTAGAAACCCAGAGAATCAATTTGTTGTTGAGTCTCGTGCTGAGATAACTATTAAGCAAAAAATATCCACTTTTTTCTATTCACCAGAATTTTTAGGAAAAACTGCAAAATCCTTAAAAATTGACTACAAATATCCAAATACAAATAAAGAGAATATATTGCTCATAGGTAATTGCCAAGCAGAGGAATTATTCAAAATACTCAGTGTCTTTCAAGATAAATTTAATGTTTTTGTTTTATCTGTACGACAGGAATTAAGTAAATCATTTCAAGATAATTGTTTAGTAGAAAGTCTGATTCAAAAATATAAATTTATTCTTACTCAAGAACTTTTTGATGAAAAACAATTTGGCAAGCTAATAACATCTAATCTTTTTAACCTAGCCCGAGAGAAAATCATAATTTTACCAAATATTTATTTTCGAGGGCTGCATCCTGATTTAGTTGGTTTTAAACCTTATTCGTCTCCTTTTCTGGATTCTCATTCAAACATTGCGTTCAAGCTCCACTACGATAGGATAACGGCAAACTCTAATGATAATTTATCCAAAAATATTAAGGTTTGTATTGATTCCCTAAAAAAAGATCAGATATTTATGAATTCTTTTTTAGAGTTAATGAATAGAGACAAGCGATGGAATATTAAAATATTTGATTTTATTAGTAATAATTTAATATTTTTACCGTTATTACTGACTTTTAGTCATCCTACAACACTATTAATAACTGAGGTTGCCCAACGAATTATTAACTATTTAGAGCTAAATGACAATAGCTACTCTTTACCTAGCTCAGAATTTATTCTCACGGATTGGATGAATGGGCCTATTTGGCCTATCTACGATGAAATACATCGATATTTTGGCTTACAATATAGCACTCCAACAATATTTCAATGTAAAGGTTTATATAAGTATGGTTTAACCATTGAAGAATTCATTAATCTCAGTATGGATAAATATAGCAAAATTAAAGATGAAGAATTTATTGCAGCCTACAATGAACTACAAATTGCTAAAGATTTTTACTAGGGTAAATTTGTCAGTACTGTAGTTAAACTCTGGTCGCTAATGCAGAATTTTTTGTTAAGTATAATAATTAGGCGATCGCTCTTATTTTTGGGAACTATACTGAGAAATATGCCGACATAGTTAAATGTATTGTATTAATTTCCAGGCAATTTTCAACATAATTTTTGGCTATGCGCTCATTGCTCTTGCAAAACTTGAAGCTTACTATTCCCACAGCCTTAGCATTTACAATTCTTGGTTATGCTGTTAGTCTACCCATGAGTTTTATCTTTAACCCAGAAGCAGCTAGTTGGAAATTCAATATAAGTCGCGCAATTAATATTGAGACAGAAAAGCTTGATGAGCTTGGTAGATTTCAATCTAGGGTAGCTCTTGGTGGTACAACAATGGGAATTATAGTAGCTCAAACTACTTTTATTGTATATGCATTGGCACTCAAAAAATCGCCAAATTAAAAACGAATGATGCTCAGATCCCCGACTTCTTAAAGAAGTCGGGGATCTTTTGGTTAATCAATGATTTAAAAATATTATAAATTTAATTATTGGCTAATTCCGACAACTTTGTGAGTACGGCTTGAGCATGACCTTTAGTTTTCACATTTAGCCAAGCATAGGCAATAATTTTATCGGCTGAAATCAGAAAAGTTGACCGAACAATTCCCATATATTCTTTGCCCATAAATTTTTTTAATTGCCAAATGCCATAAGATTCTGCTAGTTGATGTTCTGGGTCACTCAACAAAGTAATTGACAAGTTATGTTTGTTGATAAACTTGCAATGAGACTTGCCAGAATCGGGGCTTACTCCTAAAATTTTGGCTCCCAATTGACTAAATTCTGAATGTAATTCGGTAAAGTCTTTGGCTTCTGTGGTGCAGCCAGGGGTGTCATCTTTGGGATAAAAATAAAGAACAATCCATTGACCGCTAAAATCATCTAAGCTCACTAAATTGTCATTTTGGTCAGGTGTAGAGAAATCAGGTGCAGGTTGTCCAACTTGGGGAATGTTGCTCATAATGTAACTGAGAAAAATTGCGATCGCCTCAAAATTTTACCGAAAGTTGGCGATCGCACAACTGCTAAATGTTGATACTGTTGGGAATGCGAGATGGCAGTAAATATGTATACTCAACTCCAGTCTCAGCCAAACGCAATAGATTGCGGGCTTTGATTTTGTCTTCAATATCTACAAGTGCGTTTTGAAACTCAGTCAGAGTTTGGCGATCGCGTTTATCGATAAACTGAATTAAATCAGAACTTCCTAGGTTTCCCCAATAAATTCCACTCAAAGCAAAACTTAACTGCATCTGCGCTAAATCTTTCTCTGGAGACGGTAGCAATTCTCCTAGGGTGCTGGGTGTGTCTGGTGGGCTGTAAAGTGCAAAGGGCGCATTCGGAACATAAGTCACATAATCAAATTGGCTGAAGTTGACGGCGGCGTGTTGAGGGCCGCAAGTAAAAATAATTTGCGTTGCAATATCTATCAGTTGTTGCAAACTAGTAATTTCGCCAAACCCAGGTACACGTGGATAAGAAGGTAATTCTGGTAATTCTAGTCCAGTTTCACTTACCCACTCTTGCGGGAACCATGTTGGTGTTTGGGGAAACTCAGCGCGGGAACGAGTATCTAAAGGTGCGCCTAGTTCCGCCGCCCAAGCTTGCAGATATGAGTCTTGTTGAACTACTGTGTCGTCTGGGTAGTAGCGTTGTAAATAACTAGTGGTATATTGAGCGATCGCATCCCACAATAGCAAAGCATCATCACGGTAAGGAAATTCTGGGAGAAATTCTGCTTCAATTCCCCGGCGTTTGATGTCATTGAGTAAGGAATATTCTGCAAACGGACGTTCTCGATAAGCTTGATTAATTAACCCTAACGATACATCTCTCGTCGGAGCCATAAGATTATCAATAGCAGCGCCCTCACCAAGTAATATTGTGTTACCCCGTGTATTAATAGCCAACAAAAACTGTAAATGGGGACACAGCAACCGATATAAAGGATGATTACTCGGCAGTTGGCGGGGAGTCGCAATTGCAAACGCCTCCATTGCCAAATGGGTATAGCAGAGGTGAGTAATCAATTCGTGGTGGGTAACATCCGCACTTTGAAAGTAAAGTTTCGCCCGCATCCAGTCATCTGCATCAGCCGGAGTTAGAACTTTTCCCTTTTCTACCTGAATTAACACAGGCTCAAGTCGTTCTTGGGAACGGTAAAATAACCCAACAGGACAACCAACATAGCGTCCAAGTTGCAAGTCGGCGGCTGTCAGGTTTTTCAACAGAGGATAATCGGCAATAAATAAAAGATTTTCGCTGGCTGATTTTACTAAGTCGATTAGAGTAGCATCAGCTAATTTGTAAGATTGATTTGCCCAAGCTTGTAAAGTTTGTTGTTCTGCTGACTGTACCCGTCGCAATACAATCGGATTCTGCCCAGCCAAGCGTTGACGGGCGAATTCCGAATCACTCAAACCCCCATCTCGTTCGTAAATGCGGCTGACTACAGGATGTGTCGGCACATAGCGATCGCTCAGACTGCCACTAGTTTCTAACTCTTGGTAAAATTGCGATCGTTGCTGCTCACTTTTATCTGTAACATTACCCACAGCCTGGGCGGCTTCTGTTGCAGCCATCAATCTCTGTCCCATCGTCCGCCGTTCCCGAATATAACTAGCATTAAACTGTTCATTTGGCGGCAAATTGAAATTAAACCATCCCGATTGAAAAATCTCTAAATCTACTAATAAAATTGCCAGCCGTACCCAAGCTTCATCTAAAGTATGAATTGCTTTTTCCACCTGTTCCAGCAGCAGACTCCAAGGTTGGGATAGCTTTCCCTGATTGAGTTTATTTTCTCGCAGTGTAGTTAATATATAACGCAGTACACCATCTTCCCCAGCATAGGGAAATATGCGTGCTGGCCCCTTCTGTTCTAAACTCCGAGGATCGTAACGGTAGTGACCTTGTTGTTCGGTAGAAGACATAATCTACTCTTGGCTGAATAATACAATCTTTAGCTACATAAAACTCGAATCATATTATAGATTCAGTTGTTTGAACCTATACAAATGCTGATGTGTAATTTAGTTATTTAACTTTTCTGTCAAGATGCGATCGCTACATGGAATGCACCTTTGCAGAAAAAATGAAATCGCTAAATCACATCAAGTCCGTGAATAGTGTATAAGTTAATTGGATGAATATTTTTAAAATTATTAAGAAAAGTAGGAATTCTTTAAGAGGATGTTTGAAAAGTTTTGGGCAAATATATAATTCGCTACTACACAGGCGAAGTCCCTGACGCTCGTGCCGACGCTCCTTCGTCTAACACTCTTGAGATCGCCAGTCGCCAGTCGCCTGCGGAGGGAAACCCTACCAAGAGCGCTGGTCTCACCGCCTGCATGGACAGCGCGGAAAATCCAGGACTTGAAACCCACGGAGGTGGGTTTTGTCTGTGTAGCCAAGCCACTGCGTTGGGGAGACAGTGCCGTGGGCAGGTTTCCCACGCCAGTCCGCACAACGGGGGGAACCCCCGCAAGCGGCTGGCTCGACTTGAGGCAACTGTCGTCGGGTTCCCCGACTTGTAGCAAGTGGTGTGCGATTTTTAATCGCCGGATCTGGTATTAATTTGGACTTTTCAAACAACCTCTAAGCAAATCAACTATAAGAAGCTATTTATAAAGTAAATATTAAGTAGGGTGTGTTACGGCTATACAAGGATTTTGGAACTTAAGAGAGTGAGAATTAGCCGTAACGCACCATCTTTCTCGGTGCGTTATAGCAACGCTTAACGCACCCTACAACTATAAGAGTCACTATTCATGCAAAATAAATTTACTAACCGCGATGAATTGATAGCCTATCTGCGAGAACAGTTCCCGCAAGCCGCAGAACGTGACGACCATATCAGCAACACTATTGGGGGACGCAAAGCAGCCCAAAAAGCATTACAAAAAATAGACCCCGCCACCTACAGCCAAACCCGTAACTTCTTAACAGGTGCAGTCACACGACTTTCACCATACATTCGTTATGGGGTTTTGAGCCTAGCAGAAATCCGAGATTACGTGCTAAACAACGTAAAGCACCCAGACGATGCAACTAAACTGATTAACGAATTAGGCTGGCGTGATTATTGGCAGAGATTGTATGTCAAGCTAGGCAATGGCATCTGGCAAGACCAAGAAGAATATAAGACTGGTTATACAGCCCCAGAATACGCCGCCCAATTACCCCAAGATATTAAAGAAGGTAGCACAGAGCGAGTTTGCATCGACAGTTTTAGCCAAGAATTACGCGAAACTGGCTATTTACACAACCACGTCCGGATGTGGTTAGCCGCTTACATCGTTCATTGGCGACGTATTCGTTGGCAAGCTGGTGCAAAGTGGTTTTTAGAACATCTTTTAGATGGTGATCCGGCAAGTAATAATATGTCTTGGCAATGGGTAGCTAGTACTTTTAGCCATAAACCATATTTTTTCAACCGCGAGAATTTAGAACGCTACACCAAAGGAGTTTATTGTCAGAAATGTCCGCTATATGGACACTGTGACTTTGAAGGTAGCTATGAAGAATTAGAACAAAAGCTATTTCCCAAAGGAGAATTTACAAAAAAACCAAATACTCAAAGTTGGCAGCGTGGTAAAAGAGGTAAAAAATAGGGTTCTTGCAACAAACTTATGCAAGAGATTCCATGAAAAGAATTCACAACGAGGTTATGAAAATTTTTTCCCCTTACACCCTTACACTCCTACACCCATTTTCCAATCGAGTCTAATGAGTGAACCAATTATATGGGTACACGGCGACTGTCTCAGTCCATCCAACCCCGCACTTCAAAAATACTCTGATGTTCCTGCTATTTGGGTTTGGGACGATGCATTAATTGAGGAATGGCAATTAAGCCTCAAACGCATCGCCTTTATTTATGAATGCTTGCTGGAGTTGCCAGTAGAAATCCGTCGAGGCAATGTTGCCCAAGAAATCTTAGCCTTTGCTCAAGAACATAATGCCAATTTAGTGGTGACAGCCGAAAGTCCTAGTCCTAGATTTGATGATATCTGCGATGAAATAGAACGTTCTTTGAAGTTAGAAGTATTAGCAGTGGAACCATTTTTTGAGTATGACGGCTACATCGATTTAAAGCGCTTCTCACGCTATTGGAAAGTGGCAGAAAAGTATGTTTTTGAATAAAGTTTTTTTACCCCTAGCCTCTAGCCTCTAAGGAGATAATCGTTCAATTTTCCAACTACCATTATCTAAAAGAGTATAAAGCAAGCGATCGTGTAGTCTGCTAGGACGACCTTGCCAAAACTCAATTTCTGAAGGGATGACTCTTAAGCCTCCCCAATGCGGAGGACGGGGAATTTCCTGATTTTCATATTTACTTTGAAACTCCTGCATTCGCTGTTCTAGAAGTTCTCGGCTTTCTATAACTTCGCTTTGCTGAGAAACCCACGCACCTAAGCGACTGTTGGCAGGACGACTATTAAAATACCCATCTGACTCTGCTTGCGAAACTTTCTCTACATGACCACAAATTCGGACTTGACGTTCTAGTTCTGCCCACCAAAAAACCAAAGCTGCTTGCGGATTTTCTGCAAGTTCTTGTCCTTTGTGACTGTTGTAATTGGTAAAAAATACAAAACCTCGTTCATCAAAGTCTTTAAGTAGCACCATTCTAGCCGCTGGTTTAGCATCTGGTGTTGCCGTAGCCAAAGTCATCGCATTAGGTTCTGGTAATTGAGCGGCTAATGCCTGCTCAAACCATTTTTTAAATTGTATAAATGGATTAGGGTCAACCTCAGTTTCAGTTAAGTCTTGTAATGTGTAGTCTTTGCGGAGGTCAGCTATGGTGTTCATCGTCATATATTTCCTCTATAACAGATACACTTATACAGGGCTTTGTTAAAAATATCTATAAATCATGGTTAGTACAATCAGGCAAAAGTAAAAAGTAAGAATACTTATACTGCAAGCTTTTTAAGCATTTGCGCTGCTGTGCTTATTTTCGCCAAGTTGTACTAGTATCAATGCCAGTTTCCCAAATTTATTCCAGAACTATCTAAAGCATTAAATCCAATGCGCCGTTCAGCCTCTCTGCAAACTCTGTTATTCTACGGTCTGAGCGGCCCAATTATCGCTCTCAATGTTTGGCTACTGTCAGTACTTTTCAACTATTTTAAGCATCCGATTACCATTTTGAGCATTGCCGCAATTCTAGCGTTTTTACTTAATTATCCAGTTAAATTCTTTGAACGCGCTCGCATCACACGTACACAGGCAGTCATCATAGTTTTGCTGATGACATTAACTCTAGTGGTGATTTTAGGCGTTACTTTAGTCCCGATAGTCATTGATCAAACAATTCAACTTTTGAATAAAATTCCAGATTGGTTAACCGCTAGTCAAGCAAATCTAGAACAGCTTGAGGCATTTGCCCAAAAGCGACGTTTACCTTTAGATTTACGAGTGTTGAGTAATCAAATCAATGCCAGCATTCAAAATATAGTGCAACAGTTGGCTTCTAGTGCAGTGGGTGTGGCAGGAACTTTGCTATCAGGATTATTAAATCTTGTATTAGTAGTTGTACTGGCATTTTATATGCTTTTGTATGGCGATCGCTTCTGGTACGGTTTGATAAATCTTTTGCCATCTCATATTGGCGTGCCTTTAACAGTATCTTTGCAGCTGAATTTTCAAAGATTTTTCTTGAGTCAATTATTACTAGGTCTATTCATGGTAGTGACTCTTACACCGATTTTTATTGGCATGAAAGTTCCTTTTGCCCTATTATTTGCCATATTCATTGGTTTATCAGAACTTATTCCCTTTATTGGGGCGACACTAGGCATTGGTTTAGTCACAATTTTGGTAATGCTACAAAATGGCTGGTTAGCAGTGCAAGTTGCCATAGCAGCGATTTTTATGCAACAAATTAAAGATAATCTCTTAGCACCCAAATTGCTGGGTGACTTTATAGGTCTCAATCCAATTTGGATTTTTGTCTCTATTTTGATGGGATTTGAAATTGCTGGATTGTTAGGTACACTTGTGGCTGTTCCTATCGCTGGTACGATTAAAGGCACTTTCGATGCTATCAAAAGTAACAAAGGAGGTAATTTCGTCTCAACCGTAACTATTCCCCACGACCCACCAGAAGATTATAAAAACTAGGCAGCAGGGGAGCAGGGGGGAATATAACTAATGACAAATGACAAATGACCATTAACTATTAAGTTATCTTACTTCAACTCCAGTATAAAAACCTAATGATATATTAGTTTGTCCATAAATAAAAAATCAACTACACCATTTTGCTGGGATTTGTTTCACCGACCTCAAATCACAACTTCCATAATTCGGAAATCAGAATGGATGCTTCCGAGCTATTAGAAACGATAACACTCCTGATTGACCAAGCTGAACGGGGGGAAATAGACCCTTGGGATGTCAAGGTAATTGAGGTGATTGACCGCTATTTAGAATTTATGGCACCGGAGGCAACAGCAAGAGGCTACGAAGCTGACTTATCTCAATCTGGACAGGCTTTTTTATCTGCATCAATGCTGGTGTTATTCAAAGCCAACACCTTGATGCAATGGTCAACTGCCGAAGATGTCCAAGAAATTCTCGAAGATGAGGGCATAACTGATATTGAAAACGGCCTCTTACATCAGCGTCGTCTGCCCTTGGAATTGCACCTGCGCCGCCGTCCCTCTGCTATGCCGCCGCCCAAGCGCCGTGTCACCTTGCAAGAGCTAATTGAGCAATTGCAGCTGATGGCAAACCAGCTAAAACTTGTCCAAAAAGTTGATAAACCAACTCGTGTCAAGCGTCAGCCCAGTGTGAGAACCATGCGGCAAGCGCTAGAATTGGCTCACCAAGAAAATCTCACCGAGGTAGCCGGAGAACTGGAGGAAATACTGCATTTTGCTGCTCAAGAATTATTTCAACAACAAAATTATGTGACCCTAGAACAGCTTGTACAATTGTGGTCTCAAAAGAAGCAACCGCACCAAAATGGTTCTAGCCACGAATCAGAACACAGCCACCTAGTTGGCGTTTTTTGGGCTTTACTGTTATTGTCGGCTCAATCTAAAGTAGAGCTATTTCAAGAGGAATTTTACCAAGAGATTAAAATTCGCCTAATCACAGATGCAACTAACATCCCAAAACCAATAGAACAGCCAATAAACTAAATTACTGGTTCGTACTAAAAATATATGTAATTTACACAGATACAACGAAGCTATTTTTTAAGTTTTAGCAAATCTAAAAGATCAGCGATGCCTAGGTTGGGCTACGCCTACGCTTGTCATCTATCTCTCGCTATGGTTGCAACAACCAGCAAATTCCTGTTATCCCTGTTTCTAGGAGTTACTTAGAGCAGAAAATAAAACTGATGATTAAGTATCACTCATTGAAAGTAAACTGGCTTGTGGTTGAGGAATAAAATTTTATGAAAGCGATGATTCTCGCGGCGGGTAAGGGTACTCGCGTTCGTCCAATTACCTACACGACTCCCAAACCGATGATTCCCATCCTGCAAAAGCCAGTGATGGAATTTTTACTGGAACTTTTGCGCCAACACGGATTTGACCAGATTATGGTCAACGTTAGCCATTTGGCTGAGGAAATTGAAAACTATTTCCGCGACGGTCAGCGGTTTGGTGTACAAATTGCCTATTCTTTTGAAGGAAAAATTGACGACGGTAAATTAGTAGGGGAAGCAATTGGTTCTGCTGGAGGAATGCGACGCATTCAAGATTTCTCACCGTTTTTTGACGATACCTTTGTAGTATTATGCGGTGATGCTTTAATTGACTTGGATTTAACAGCAGCTGTGAAGTGGCATAAATCCAAAGGCTCAATTGCGACAATCATTTCTAAATCTGTTCCCCTAGAAGAAGTTTCTAGTTACGGTGTTGTCGTCACTGATGACGATGGGCGAGTCAAAGCTTTCCAAGAAAAACCTTCAACAGAAGAAGCCCTCAGTACCAACATCAACACAGGGATTTACATTTTTGAGCCAGAGGTATTTAAGTACATTCCCTCTGGAATTGAATATGACATCGGTAGCCAGTTATTCCCAAAACTAGTGGAAATTGGTGCGCCTTTCTACGCCATTCCTATGGATTTTGAATGGGTAGATATCGGTAAAGTCCCGGACTACTGGCGGGCGATTCGTGGCGTATTGCTAGGCGAAATTAAAAATGTGCAAATTCCTGGCCATGAAGTAGCCCCTGGGATCTACACTGGCTTAAATGTGGCTGTAAATTGGGACAAAGTAGATATCACAGGCCCAGTTTACATCGGTGGCATGACCAGAATCGAAGACGGAGCAAAAATCGTCGGCCCGGCGATGATTGGCCCGAATTGCTGGATATGCAGTGGCGCAACGGTAGATAACAGCGTAATTTTTGAATGGTCGCGCTTGGGGCCTGGAGTTCGCTTAGTTGATAAGCTGGTGTTTGGTCGTTACTGCGTTGATAAAACAGGCGCATCAATTGATGTGCAAGCAGCTGCTTTAGACTGGCTGATTACTGATGCTCGCCAAATACCACCAGTTCATACTCCTTTGGAACGGCAAGCGATTGAAGAATTGCTGGGGACAAACGCTAGTTAATGAAAGTCAAAAGGTAAAAGGCAAAAGTAAAAAATTTCATCTTTTGCCTTTTGACTTTTTACTTCTTAGCTATTCAAATACGTGTATCGTCTGAGGCTTTGCTCGTAGGTTTGCATGAGCCGTTGAGATTCTGCGAGGGTAATACGTTTTTCTTCTAAGGCTTTCTCGCAGCGCTGGCGGATGTGTTCCACCATATCTTCTGAGTCATACTGTACGTAGCTTACTACTTCACTCATGGTGTCGCCTTTGACGACGTGTTGAATTTGGTATCCTTTGGGTGTCAGTTGAATGTGAACAGCGTTGGTGTCCCCAAACAAGTTGTGCAGGTTGCCCATGATTTCTTGGTAAGCGCCATTCAGGAACATACCTAAGTAATAGGGTTCTCCTGGGTGGAAGGTGTGCAGTTCTAAAACTGATTTGACATCGCGCAGGTCAATAAAGCGGTCTATTTTGCCATCACTGTCGCAGGTGAGGTCTGCCAAAATTCCCCGCCGCGTTGGTTCTTCATCGAGGCGATGGATTGGCATGATGGGAAATAACTGGTCGATCGCCCAACAATCTGGTGCTGATTGAAACACTGATAAATTAATGTAATAAATGGAAGCCATAATTTTTTCAAGGTCTTCCAGTTCGTCTGGTACGTAATCTTGCTGCCTAGTAATGTCTAAAATTTTTTGACAGCAAGCCCAGTACAGTCGTTCGGCTTTGGCACGTTCGCGCAAGCGCAAAATTCCTAAGTTAAAGCGGCTAATGGCTTCTTCTTTGAATTGCGTTGCGTCGTGGAAAAACTCTTGGTAATTCTCTTTATTAATCGATTGGTAAGTTTCCCACAGGTAATTAATAATTGGCGATTCTCCCTCTTGTGGAGGTTCTGGCGGATTCAGGGGGACATCGCTGGTACTGAGAACATCAAAAATCAGTACTGATTGGTGAGAGGCGATCGCCCTGCCACTTTCACTGATCAGTGTAGGTACGGGAATTTGCCGTTCGGCACAGGTATCTTTTAACTCTGCCACGATATCGTTGGCATAGTTCTGCATATTGTAATTTTTCGAGGCGTAGAAGTTGGTTTGGGAACCGTCGTAGTCTACACCCAAGCCACCGCCAACATCGAGATATCTCATATCTGCTCCCAACATCGCCAACTCTACGTAAATGCGGCTGGCTTCTTGGATGGCATCTTTAATCACATTAATGGCAGAAATCTGCGAACCGATATGGAAATGCAATAACTGCAAAGACTCAATTAATTCGGCTTCGCGCAATTTGTCCACGGCTTCGATAATTTCTGGCATGGTTAAACCAAATTTGGCGCGATCGCCACTGGAGGTTCCCCAGCGTCCCATTCCTTGGGTGCTGAGTTTGGCGCGGACTCCGAGAATTGGCTTAATTCCTAACTGGCGATTGGCAGCTATGACTAAATCGACTTCTTCAATCTGCTCTAAAACGATAATTGGTGTTTGGCCTAGTCTTTGAGCTAACATCGCTGTTTCGATGTATTCCCGGTCTTTGTAGCCGTTGCAAACGAGCAAGGCTCCTGGGGTATCCAATAAAGCCAAAGCAATCATTAATTCCGGCTTAGAACCGGCTTCTAAACCAAATTGATGGGGTTTACCAAATTTGACTAAATCTTCAATCAAATGCCGTTGCTGGTTGCACTTGACAGGAAACACACCACGATAAACACCTGGGTAGTTATAACGAGCGATCGCTTTGGCAAAACAAGCGTTTAATCGTTCAATCCGGTCTTCCAAAATATCAGAAAACCGAATCAGCATGGGTAGCCCTAAATTACGTTGTTTTAAAGCATTGACTAATTCAAATAAGTCCAGAGAACCCCCGCGATCGCCTTTCGGGGAAACAGTAATATGACCAGCTGCGTTAATCGAAAAATAAGGTTGCCCCCATCCTTCAATGCGGTACAATGCTTCGCTATCCTCGATTTTCCAGGCGCGAGGCAAATCGCTTGCGGTAGTGCTAGGTGGTAATAACTTTTTTTGTTTGTGATTTTTCACTTCAGATTTATGACCATTAGACGGTAGTTGTACCACCTCATCAGATGTAGCAGTTGACTCAACACCCATTTCTGACCTCTGTGTTTCACCCACGAATAAACAATTTAACGCATTCATCTGGTAATGGATATGCACCCGGAGATGATTTCTGAGATAAACTCTGATTGGTTAATTGTCATTGGTCATTGGTCATTGGTTATTGGTTGTTTATTTTGAGACTATGACAAAGGACAAACGACAAATGACAAAGGACTAAATAAAAACTTTATTAAGTTTTGGGAGACAGCTTTGGAACGCACATTTTTAGCGATTAAGCCTGATGGCGTACAACGTAAACTGATTGGTGAAATTATTCGTCGGTTTGAAACTAAAGGTTTTACCCTTGTTGGGTTGAAGTTTCTTCAAGTTAGTCGAGAATTGGCGGAACAACATTATGATGTTCACCGGGAACGACCCTTTTTTGGTAGCTTAGTCGAATTTATCACTTCTGGCCCGGTAATAGCGATGGTTTGGGAAGGTGATGGTGTAATTGCTTCCGCCAGAAAGATTATTGGGGCAACCAATCCTTTAACAGCAGAGCCAGGAACGATTCGTGGCGATTTTGGCATCAATATCGGGCGCAACTTAATTCACGGTTCTGATGCTCCCGAAACTGCACAAAGAGAAGTTGCTTTGTGGTTTAAAGATGAAGAATTAGTTAATTGGCAACCACATTTATTCCCTTGGTTGCACGAATAAAATAAGTATGAAGTGTGAAGTATGAAGTATGAAAAATAAAACTTCAGACTTCAGACTTCAGAATTCAGAATTTTTCGGTTTTCTCCTGTTCTGCTTGGGGTGAGGCGCTCGCAGTGCGTTTAGAAAATCCCCAAGCTAAAATTAGGGCGATCGCCGTGATCATTAACCATTCTGGTGGTACTAAATCATCATTGACGACTTTCAATAACAAACGCAAACCCACCAATGCTACAGTTACATAACCTGCGTCTTCAAGATTGGCATATTCATCTAACCAGCGGATAAACAAGCCAGCCATGAATCGCAGTGTAATAATCCCAATAGTGGCACCAGTTAGTACCAACCATCGTTCTTGAGAAACTGCGAGCGCGGTTGTCACGCTATCTAAAGAAAAGGCCAAGTCTGTAAATGCAATTACAGGTATGGCTTGTAACACAGAATTAAACCTTGGCCCGTGATGGTGAGAGTCTTCTGTTTCTTCTGAGGTAAAGTGTTGGAACACCAGCCACAATAGGTAAGCAGCACCTAAAAGTTCAAATTGCCAGAAATTTTGTACCCACGTAGCAGTCAAAATTAGGGTAATTCGCAGCACGTAGGCAATGACTAAACCAAAGTTTAGTGCCTGACGTTCTAGTTCTTTGTCTTCTAATCCTTGCGCGATCGCGGCGAGAGCGATCGCATTGTCAGCTGATAGCACCGCCTCTAAAAACACTAGGATTAGTAGGACTATCGGGGCTTCGATGCTGAAATGAAAGTGGAGATAATCAAATATGCTGTCTAGCATTCCGGGTTTCTCAAGCAGAAAAATTAAAAACTAACAGAACGTTTTTCTCTAAAAAAACGCAATGAATCGCTACTTTCATCCAGCTTAACTTGTAGACGCTGCATAATTGCGGCGATTGCATCTAAGTATTTTTACAATTCTGTTTAAATGTAGTTCATTATACACAAATTTTAGCAATTGTCTTGCTTTTTCAGACTTTTGCTACAACTCATAAATTTTTTTAGGTTGGGTGTAACGTAGACACCCGAAGGGTGGATTCCCGTAGGGTAGTGGAACCCAACAATTATTTTGGGGGGTTACTGTTCTCTATTCTCCCTCCCCCTACACAAATAATTTCTCCAAATCAAATCAGATTGCTATAGTTACTAGAAGAATTTTTCTACAAGCTGATTTGCTAAATTCCCGACTTCTACATTATCCCCGTCATCATCAGCTAACAAATTTTTAATCGCAGATAATCTGTCACTCTGTTCAATAATTCTTTCACATTCTGCTAAGTTAACTGCGAAATCAAACAGCGATTTTTTCCCTAATTGTTGTCTTACCTGCACAGCTAATACATCATCACTTACTAAAAATTCTTTAATAGCGTCCAATAAAGGATTACCTAAAATTTCATCATGTCCCCAAGTTTCCAGCCAGTCTCCATCAACATCTTCAATATAAATATGGACAAAATCTAACCCGTAAGTTAGCCAATCTTGTTGCATTTTTCTAGCTGTTGCTAATGCTTGGGCAAATTTGTCTAATTGTCCTTCGTAGCTTGCAGTTTCACGTTGGTTAGGCATAAAGGCTGTGATAAACAGTTAACTGTATTAAATACATCAGAAGATTAAGCAAATTTTAGATATTTGCCGTCAGCAAGATAATCACTGTTATACAGAGCAACGTTGACTAACTGATTAATAAAATTAGCATCTTTGGGATTGTAACTGACAAATAATCCTCTTTCTATCTCCCACAAGTTAAGTGTATTTTTCCAGTCATGATACTTTTGGTTACTTAATTCTCCAGATACACTAGTAACTTGAATACATAGAGGTTGATTGTTCCGACTGCTGACGATTAAATCTGTTGCCATAGAAAGGTCGGCAATATAACGCTGCCAAAAACTGCCTTCACGACTGACAATATCTTGAGCTATTGATTTAATAATATCATCATCAACTTGATTAAATTCACCGGACATTAATTTTTGCTTCCAAATATAAAATTTAGAATCAGTTGCATTAATCCACTTAGGAAATAGATAACTATACCAATACCTTTCATTGGGGGTCATTTGGGCTAACTTAGCTTGTTTTTCTGCTTCGGAAGGTAAAGATTGAATTAATAGCCAAATCGTAGAATCCGTAATTACTTCTAAAAGAAAAGCCAGAACCAATGGTTTTGCCGTCAGGGAACCTAACTTAATATCTTTAACCCAACGATTAATTTCATGCAATTTTCTCGCTAGGTTTGGATCTATCGTGGAGGCATCCTCGATAAGTGATTTTAACTGCTCCTTAATCTCTTTTGCTTGCAAATGCTGCCCTACTTTTGGTCAAAAATACTTATTTTTTTGAAAAAAACTGCTGTTAGCTTCATCATGTTATCAAATATTTTCGAGGTTAATACCCTGAGCGTGTAAAATCTCCCGCAGTCGAGTAACTTCTGCTTCGGCTTGTTGGGCGTGGATTTGTTCTTGTATAGCTTTTTCTTCAGGTGATATGGGAAGACAATTCATGGCTGTGGGATTGATCGTTGTGATCATTGTGAGTCATAACCAAACTGCTTAACCAGATTACTATCAATATTGTTTAGTAATTTAACGCACGTTAGTTGACGGTTTGCCATATATTTAGTTTGTTATAAACCTCGCTCATGTAACTTTCGTCAAGTCAGGCTATGTCTTCATTCAGCACCGCTCCTCCAACCATCTTATTTATTACCGCCAACCCTAAAGCTACTGTACGCTTGAGGCTTGACCAGGAGTTGCGAGACATTGCCGAAGGACTAAAACGTTCTCAGAAGCGAGATCAATTCAACTTAGAGCAACGCTTGGCAGTGCGTCCCCGCGATATTCAACGGGCGATGCTGGATATTGAGCCGCAAATTATCCACTTTTCTGGGCATGGAGGAGGAGAAGAAGGACTAGTTTTTGAGGATGACGCTGGCAATGTGAAGTTAGTGGATGGATCTGTGCTGGCGGGACTATTTGAACTATTTGCTGACAAAATTGCTTGTGTAGTGCTGAATGGCTGCTATTCTGAAGTGCAAGCAAGAGCGATCGCTGATCACATTCCCTACGTGATCGGCATGAATCAGGCAATTGGAGATCAAGCCGCGATCGCTTTTGCAGTTGGCTTCTACGATGCGTTAGGGGCTGGTCGTGACATTGAGTTTGCCTATAAACTGGGTTGTGCTGCCATTCGCCTAGAAGGCATTGCTGAACACCTAACCCCAGTCTTGCTCAAACAATCTACTAAAGCTGCAACGTTAACTGCTACCCCAAAATCTAAACTCAGTCACCGCCAACGGCAAGACTTAGAAGCAGAACAAACAGGATTACAGCGACGCTATAACTTGTTGAGCCAGAAAATTCAACGCTTAGGAGAAGCTCTAGATATTGAAATAGATCCAGCCACTTGCTTCAAACTGGAAATTCAACTTCAACAGGCTCAAAGCGATCGAGACCAAATTAGTCGTGAAATGGCGGATGTGGATAGTAAACTTGAGAAATAATCCGTATCTAAGTTGTCTTAGTAATTTGCATGTATGAGTTACGCAAACAGCAAAATCTATTAGTTGAAAAAATTCAGCGTTTAGGGGAAGCACTCGTCATCGAAAATGACCCCGCCAGCAAATTCAAGTTAGAAAAACAACTGGAAAATACCCAAGCTGAACTAACTGATTTAAGGCAACAAATCACCAGCCAAGATTTGTATGCTTGCTTGTTGCGCCTGGGCTATCAAGACCAAGAAGTAACTTTTACTAGATTCGTCTACAGAGAATCTGTGGCAGCATTTCTGATTCATATTCATCCCGACCCAGAAAATGGCTGGTTATATGGACAGCACTGGCTTCTCAACCGACTGAAGTTAAGAGTACTTCAGGGGATTGCGGGAAAAAAAGTCATCCTGGATCTGACTTGTCTAGCGCGGAGTCGAGATGTCAAGGCACTATGGCGAGAATTAGGCCGCCAAGTTGGACTCCGCCAGGACAGCAAACCCAGCGAAATCGCTGATCGCGTTTATCAATGCTGGCAGACGCAAAACATTTTTTTGATTTTGGATAGTGTCGATTTCATGCCAGAAGCATACATGCAAAATTTACTGCAAGAATTTTGGTCTCCACTGGTGGCGCGAATTCAGCAAGCGCAAAAATTAACATCTTCTTTTAAACTGCTGATGTTCTTAATCGATAAAAGCGGCGCTGTTGAAAATTGGAACATTCAGTTTGTGGATTGCCCTAATCCTGTTTGGCGATCGGAAATTCCAGTTAAACTCCCCTGGATTCAAAAGTTCTCCAGCGAGGTTTTAACTAACTGGATTTTCTCTGAGTTTCCTAATTTACCTCAATTTATTGAAGATACAGAAGTGGCGGTGGAAACAGTTTTGAGCAACAGTGAAAATGGCGTGCCTCAATGGGTATTTCAAGAAATCTGTACCCTGTCAAATTGTGAATGGCGTGACGAATGGGACAGACTATGACAACTCCTTCATTAATTTATACCGGGAAGGTGCAACCCCAACCAGGAGAACAAGACGCAACGGGTCAATTGCTATATCCATATTTGCCTGAGCCTGATTTGGTAGAGGTGGTGAATTTGGCAATTTATCTGGGTCGTCCATTGTTGTTGAAAGGAGAGCCGGGATGTGGCAAAACTCAATTAGCTCATAGCGTTGCCTATGAACTGAAGCTCCCGTATGAAACTTGGTATATTAAATCAACTAGCCGTGCTAGGGATGGGCTGTACACTTATGATGCGGTGGGGCGGCTCCGGGATGCTCAACTGGCGGCGGCGGCTCGTCTCACAGCCGAAGAGTTGCAGAGGTCGAACGATCCCGCTATCTATGTGCGCTGGGGGCCACTAGGACGGGCGTTTCAAAATCCGCAACGCACCATTGTCTTAATTGATGAAATTGACAAAGCTGATATCGATTTTCCCAATGACCTTTTGCTAGAACTGGATGAGCAGCGATTTTTCGTGGAAGAATTGGAGGTGGCTGGAGCAGCCAAGGAAATTCGGGCAATATTTCCGCCAATTGTGTTTATTACTAGCAACGATGAAAAAGATCTGCCTGATGCCTTTTTAAGGCGCTGTTTATTTCACTACGTCAAATTTCCCCAACAGAATCGGTTAGTAGAAATTGTGCAAGCTCACTTGGCAATTTCTCCCCAGGAGCCATCTTCTCAAGTTTTGGAAGCAGCTGTTCAGCGCTTTTGGGATCTGCGAACGGAAATGCAGGAGCAAGGAGAAATTGGTAAAAAAATTAGCACCAGTGAGTTGATCGACTGGGTACGCATATTAAACCAACACTCCACAGATGAAGCATTGGCAAAGCTAGAAGGTAAGCTTCCTTATGCTGGAGTGCTGCTCAAAAGTTGGGATGACCACATTCGCTATTTAAAGCAAGACGATTCTCATGAATGACGAGCTACCCCTGCTGGAATTATTTACCCGATTGCGTCAAGCTGGCTTTCCTTTGGGTATTTCGGAATACAAGGCAGTGCTGCAAGCGCTTCAAGGGGGTTTTGGACTGGGCGATCGCACTGATTTAGCTCGGCTTTGCCGCAGTTTGTGGGTGAAGTCGTCGGACGACGAGCAGATTTTTAATTATCACTTTGAGCAAATTATCGGTAGTTTACAGGTTAAACCCAAAGAAACCCAGCCACCTGCGATCGCTGTTGATGAACATCCACCCTCGACAAAAGTTCCAGTTAAACAATTATTAGCGATCGCCGCAACACTGGTGATGGGAGTTTCAGGTGCGGTGGTAGCCAGTCGGTATCTGCCTTTTCCACCGCCTCAGCCAAAACCAACTGAGAATCGCAACTACAGTCCCGCGATCGCAACTGGGCTGGTGTTGACTTCCCTACTAGCAGGGACACTGTGGTTCTTCAACCGTCGAGCAGCAGCAAAGGATGATCAGGATGTGGCTCAATCTCCAGTTACTCCCGTGTCTTCTAGATTAATTCCGCAGATTCAGGATGAGGTGCAAATAGCCCAAGCAGTGCGGCAAACTACTACTAGTATCAGTGATGAACTGCCTAATAAACAGTTTCTCTCATCCAGCGAGTTCTTTCCCGTAACGCGCCGACAAATGAAGCAGAACTGGCGTTATTTACGTCGTTTAGTGCGAGAAGGGCCAGCAATTGAACTAGATATAGCAGCAACGCTCGATCAGGTGGGACGACAGGGAATTCTGCTTCATCCCGTGCTGGTTCCGCGTCGCCGCAATCGTGTGGAATTGTTGTTATTGATTGATCAAGCAGGTTCTATGGTTCCTTTTCACGGACTGTCTTCTCGTTTGGCAGAAACGGCCTCTAGAGAAGGGCGATTAGGTAAGACTGGTGCATACTATTTTCATAATTGCCCAATCGATTATCTTTATCAAGATTGTTATCAGACAAACGCAGAAAAACTAACATCTGTGCTGGCTCGACTCAACAAAACTCAATCTGTTGCTTTGATTATTAGTGATGCTGGAGCGGCTCGCGGGTACTTCAACCCCGATCGCCTAGAATTAACACAGGCGTTTCTGAATCAATTGCAACAACGAATTCCACATATCGCTTGGTTAAATCCAGTCCCGCAATCCCGATGGCACAAATCGACTGCTGGTGCGATCGCTAAACTTGTACCGATGTTTGAGATCAATCGTTCGGGATTAGATGCAGCGATCGAAGTTTTGCGTGGCCGTTACTATCCTTTTGAACAAGTGCTTTGAGTAATTCTGTTTTGTCGTAAAAGTACTTAACTTTTTGACGTAGACGCGATAGCGGCTTGCCGAAGGCTACCGCCAAGGGCGCATAGACGCGGTAGCGGCTTCCCGCAGGGTAGGACGCAAAGAGGGAAATAAATAGGTAATTTTGTAGCAGGAAGAAAGTATGACTTCATCTATTGCCGCATCTACTAGGCAACGCGCTGCTCAACGTCAGATTGCCGCCTTTACCCGGCGATTTGGTGACGCACATCTTTATTTAAGTTACCACGCGGCTTTTCCCCTATCCCTAACGCCTGAACTGTTGTATCGATTATGGGCTAACTTTCAAACTGACCAAACTGGCGCAGCTTTGAATATTCCGTGGATTGCTGTTGCAGATTTGTTGCTCTCAGGATTGTGTCGGGAAGTGGGTCATGAACTTTACGAAATGGATGCAGTCGTCCGTATTGAGCTACTCAATCAGTTACAAAATGAACCACGTTTCGGTTCACTACGCATTCAACAACTGGCTGAGTTTGTCCTGAGTTATGTTCATTATCAACTTAAAAGTCCCGATCCAGATTTGCGAGAAGTTGCCCGAACTCAACGCTGGACGGCGCTGGCTTATACTCGACCTGGTACGGCAACCCGCGAGTTAATAGCGGCTCTGTCTGAGTTACACCTGAATGAGTCAGCCCAGTGGCTGCGTCTCACTTCTCTGGTGGAAACACTGGCTGACCCCTTAGCTGAATTCAAGCCATTGTTATCATACTCACGAGGCATGAAATTGTTTATGCGGGGACGTACTGAGGAAGCCACTGCTGAACTTTTGTGGTTGGCTGAGACAGGACGAATTCAGATTGGTGGTATGGAATTACCTGTTCCAGAACAGATTCGACGCAATTTTATGGCATCTGCGGGGGAGCGATCGCAAGTTGTACAAAATCAGCATATCGTTGCTGTAACAACCAGCCCAGACGTTAATTCTACTATGCCTCATGCACCCATCATTAGGCTTTACCAGAAATTAACATCCGAAGATTACATTAAAGCATTGTATTTTCACACCAGAGCGTCATCATCTTTATGGGCAAAACTAATTATATTTTTTGCCATACTGGCGTGGATAGTTATTCTTGGTACATACATTATTCAGTTACTACTATCAGGAAATTTTGTTAATTTCTTGGGATCGTTATTCGTTCCATCCCTGTTAATAGCTTCATTATACTACCTTTTTGGTATTGATTTTCCTCGAAAAATTCGTCGCAACTTTCAACAGTTTAAAGTGATGCAAGTTCCTAGCGACACAACGATATCTCCTGAAATCATCGAAACTATCTCGGAGATTTCTATGAAGAGGTTGCGAATATCTGATTTTTATATGTATAGAGTTAATTCTAATTTTATTTTAGTTTATTTATTAAGTCTTTCATATCTCATATTTCCCCGGCGTTGTTTTAATTCAGATGAAGATTTTCAGCAATTTCTTGTTTATCTTAAAGCAGTTTTTGGCAAGCCAGGAAAACCCATAAAACGTAAATCTTTGCCACCTAGAAACTTAGCATATAGAGCTTCCAGTTCTTTAGAGTCTACAATTTCATTTCGCATTCAACTCACAACCAATGATTATATAAAAGCTAACTATCTTCATTTACGACCAGCCACTGAATTGAGAGTTTATTATCTTCTATTGCTGGGAATTTATATAAGTCTAGGCGGTTTCTTATCGTATTCTGTTATTATTTTAGGCGGTAATATTGCTGATTTTATCTTCTGGTTATCACTGGGGATATGTGGATTATATCTTTACTTTTTTCTTTTGCCTTCAAGGGTGCGGCGCATATCTTCCCAAAGTACCTATGTAACCTTTGAACATCAGGTAGAAATTTCCCCAGAAATGTTAGAAGTCGTTGAAGTTACAGGCACAACGAGAATGCGTTTAGCTGACTTTCATAAATACAAAGTCAGTCAAGAGCTAATCGTTTTATATCCTACCGATCGCAGCTTTTACATATTCCCTCGTCGCTGTTTTCCATCTGAAGCTGATGTGCAAACTTTTCTGTCCTATCTCCAAACAAATTTAGGTTCACCCAAATCTTAAGAAACGTGAGTTTGATGAGTGCTGTTTGGGCAGTTTAATTCTGAATTCTGGCTTCTGCATTATTTTTGAAGATTTACTAACTTGCAAATGCTTTTTAGAACTTGTAATAGCTCAATGGCATCTGGTGATTCATTAAGATTTAATAATGGCATTAATTGATAAGTTGGCTGTTGTTCGCGTGTTAAATAAACAAATTGATAACGCAGTCCATTCGTTACCAAACCCCACACAGATGATTGTTGTTCTAAACTTTTAAAAGCATAAGAAAGTAATTGCGGCAAACCCTCACCAACTTCGATCGCACTATTTTTCGTTTCAATCACTAAAATCCAAAAAGGTGGTAAAGCATCATTTTGAAAAGTATTGAGGGCTAAAATATCCATCCGTCCGGTAATTCTTTTGTCTTCATCTTCGACAGCGATCGCCACACTATCTTCCATTGTTAACCGAATTGGCACATCATAAAATCCAGCCAACCGCATCAATGGCGCAATAGTTAAAAATTTTACCAAACCCTCAGAAATGTTCCCTTCGCTTGAGTAACGGTCAAAGTCGCTTCTAATTCGCAATAAATCGTGCTGTTCAAACTCAGATAATGGTTCTAAACTTAAAAAATCTGTAAATGAACCATTCCCAAGCTTTTCGAGTTTAAACAAGCGATGAACATCTTTGAGGGATAAGCTACTAGCTTCGAGAATAAGTGGCATAGTTTCAAGTCTGAAGTATGAAGTGTGAAATTTTATCTTTCTGCCTGATAACAAAGGACAAATGACCAATGACCAATAACACTTAATGAAAATCTAAACACTTTCGGCTAAAACTTCGCTAAGAATATAGTTCAGTGTCAGAAGTGCATTCAAGATTATGTCTCAACCAACCATAGAATCAATTTTACAAGAGAAGCGTTTATTCCCCCCGGTGGCTGAATTCTCGCAGCAAGCCCAGATTAAAAGCTTGGCAGATTACCAGCAACTTTACGACAAGGCCAAAGCTAACCCGGAACAATTTTGGTCAGAATTGGCGGAAACAGAGTTGCATTGGTTTGAAAAATGGCACACAGTTTTAGATTGGCAACCACCTTTTGCTAAATGGTTTGTCAGTGGGAAGATTAATATTTCTTACAACTGTTTAGATAGACATCTGACAACGTGGCGTAAGAATAAAGCAGCGTTGATTTGGGAGGGTGAACCAGGCGATTCTCGGACTCTCACCTACGCCCAACTGCACCGCGAAGTTTGTCAGTTTGCGAATGTATTGAAGCAACTGGGAGTTCAAAAAGGCGATCGCGTTGGTATTTATCTGCCGATGATCCCGGAAGCAGCGATCGCGATGTTAGCTTGTGCCAGAATTGGTGCGCCGCACAGTGTGGTATTTGGTGGTTTTAGTGCCGAAGCTTTACGCGATCGCTTGATTGATGCTCAAGCTAAATTAGTGATTACGGCTGATGGTGGTTGGCGCAAAGATGCGATCGTTCCTCTCAAAGAACAAGTAGACAAAGCCTTAGATAATGGCGCTGTACCATCTGTACAAAACGTCTTAGTTGTCAAGCGCACCGGACAAGATGTTTATATGCAGTTGGGCGGACGCGATCATTGGTGGCACGAGTTACAAAAAGACGCATCAGCCGATTGTCCGGCGGAACCGATGGATAGCGAAGATATGCTGTTCATCCTCTACACATCCGGCAGTACAGGCAAACCCAAGGGCGTTGTGCATACCACTGGTGGCTATAACTTGTACACCCACATCACCACCAAGTGGATATTCGATTTGCAAGACACAGATGTTTATTGGTGTACTGCTGATGTCGGCTGGATTACCGGACATAGTTATATTGTCTATGGCCCACTTTCCAACGGTGCAACCACGCTGATGTATGAAGGTGCGCCTCGTGCTTCTAATCCTGGTTGTTTCTGGGATGTGATTGAAAAATACGGCGTGAATATTTTCTACACTGCACCGACGGCAATTCGGGCGTTTATTAAAATGGGCGAACAGCATCCCAAAGCACGTAATCTCTCTTCACTGCGGTTGCTGGGAACCGTCGGCGAACCAATTAACCCAGAAGCTTGGATGTGGTATCATCGCGTGATTGGTGGCGATCGCTGTCCGATTGTCGATACATGGTGGCAAACTGAAACAGGTGGAATCATGATTACGCCACTACCAGGCGCAATTCCCACTAAACCAGGTTCGGCGACTCGTCCTTTCCCTGGAATTTTGGCAGACATCGTGGATTTGGAGGGTAATTCTTTACCTGACAACGAAGGTGGCTATTTAGCAGTCCGCTATCCTTGGCCGGGAATGATGCGGACTGTTTACGGCGATCCTGATCGCTTCCGTCGCACCTATTGGGAACACATTCCGCCGCAAGATGGCAAGTATACTTACTTTGCTGGCGATGGTGCAAGACGAGATGAAGACGGTTATTTTTGGGTGATGGGACGAGTAGACGATGTGTTGAATGTTTCTGGACATCGCCTTGGCACAATGGAAATCGAATCAGCTTTGGTTTCTCACCCAGCCGTTGCAGAGGCTGCGGTAGTTGGGAAGCCAGATGAACTCAAAGGTGAGGATGTTGTAGCTTTCGTCACTTTAGAAGGTACTCATCAACCTAGCGAAGATTTGAGTAAAGAACTGAAAAAACACGTCGTTCAGGAAATTGGTGCGATCGCCCGTCCTGGAGAAATCCGCTTTACCGATGCTTTACCCAAAACGCGATCGGGCAAAATTATGCGGCGATTGTTGCGAAATCTAGCAGCTGGACAAGAAGTGTCAGGTGATACTTCAACTTTAGAAGATCGTGGCGTGTTAGATAAATTGCGCGAAGGTGCGTAAAGAGTGCTGAGTAGTTAAAAGTGCTGAGTAGCCAGTAGGGTGTTTTGTCGTGTAGCGCAATGCACCCCACCCTACTAAATTTATTACTTACTTGTCTTGGTTTTAACTTGTGTATTGTCAAAATTTAGTTTTTTCGCGTCATGCAATCCAACAGATGTTTTTTCGCCGCATTAGTCAACAACAAGTACAACAGGTTATTAACTATGGAGAAGTAATAGAAGAAAACCCAAACGATACACCTTTTCCTAGCTATCTAATTCTGGATTTTGTTAACAGTAAGCCGATTCATGTTGTTTTTTCTTATGATGAACTTAGTAATACTGGCTATGTAGTTACAGCTTATATTCCTGATTCAAATTTGTGGACAGATAATTTTAGAATACGAAAATAAAGGTATTGAATTTATGCAATGCGTTATATGTAAACACGGCGACACTCAACCAGGACTAGTGACTGTAACCTTAGAGCGGGATGATACAATTGTGATTCTCAAAGGTGTGCCAGCAGACGTTTGTAATAATTGCGGCGAATATTATTTAAGTTCTGCTGTTACGGAGCAAGTTTTACAACGTGCAGAAGAAGCAGTTAATAAAGGTGCTGAAGTCGAAATTTTGCGCTATGTGGCATAGTGTTGTTATTGTAATCGAAGAGTCAGAAATTTATGAATGATTGACAAAAGATAAAGTCTATAAATATTACCAATCATTATTTGTCTCATCAACATTCACATTTAAAAGATTTGCATCTACAAGATTAGCCTATTTAAGATTTGCTCCTTTAAGATTCACAGCGATAAGATTGGCTTGTTGAAGATTAGCTTGTTGAAGATTAACACTACTAAGATTGGCTTCTTTAAGTCCTGACTTTTCACGTCATGTGGAAAAGCCGACGAAAAACCTAACCCCCTAGCCCCCTTCCCGACGCGGGAAGGGGGAAGATTCAAAGTCTCTCTCCTTGTAGGAGAGAGATTTAGAGAGAGGTTTTCCAGATCCCGTGAAAAGTCAGCTTTAAGTCTCGCTCCTTCAAGATTGGCTTCTTTAAGATTTGCTCCTTGAAGATTCGCTCTTTCAAGAATTGTTCGTTCAATATTTACTTTTTCAAGCTTTACTGCTTGAAGCATAAACATGGGAACAGCCGGACGTTTGAGTTGTTGAATTAAATAATTTGATAACAATCCATGCTTGATTTGATAGATTGTTTGACGAGTTTGATCAGCTAAATTTTTGAGTCTAAGCCAGACTAAAACAGCGCAGGCAATATGATTTCTTTGAATACGACCCTTACGGCATTGACATGATTCAATACCAGTTAATTGCTTTAATTCTCTATGAAACTCACGCCAGTCGCTACAACGGGGGGAACCCCCGCACGGCGTTGCTCTTCGCCTAACTTTGTAAGAAGGCAAAAGAAAGAAAGCTTATTTTTTAGACTTTTTGCCTATTTTAAATGAGTACTTTATCCCTTTTCTATAACTCTGGTGAGAGAAAAATAAATGTTTGTTGGGGAGACAGTGGCTCCCCAACCTCCGCCTAAATTTATGAAAGTCTGTAAAAATAAGGGTTTGGGATTTTTATCTAGCGAGAGTGACTAAAGAGCGTTATTTACGCCGTGCTGTATTAGCCATTAAATTACCTGTTTCTTATTCTTACAAGCAATTTCATACATCAAATATGACTACTGTATTACCTAATATATAGGAATGATCTAAAAATAATTCATTTAATAGCAAATAATAAATAATTGAAATAGTAGAACAGTAAATTTAAGATAATTTGTAACAGTTTTTAAATCTTGTTTTTACTAATTAGGTAATTAAAACTTATCTAATTAGTGAAATTTTATTCTAGTTGCTTACCAGGCGAAAAAAATTATGTTTGATTCAAAAATCAACTGGCTGGTTCCTGTAGCTTTAACCATAGCCAGCGTAGGGTCGAACGTGCAAAGTGTCAAAGCACAGAGTGCATACAATTCTTATATATTTAGTGCTGACTACACTACTTCAGTAACCATTGATCCAAACTTTAAACCAGACTTAGGTATTGTCAGAGCAACCATTATAGGTGAAAGTGTAGAACCTGTTACGTATGGTTTAAATTTCTTTATTAGCAATACCTACGGTAAGCTTAATCCTATTGAAAATCCAGCTATCAACCGATATACCTTTAATTCAGATCCTAGAGTATTTGGCTTAGATAAAGAACCAATACTTTCTGATAGGTATTATGGTGGTGCCAATGAGTTATTCGGCACAGCAAGTGACAGTGCTGAAATTAATTTTGCCGAAGGTACTATTAGGGGTGGTGGTACTATAACTATTTCTGGTGGTACAGGCTTATTTAAGAATGTCACAGGCACAATAACTTTTACTGAGGAGGACATACTCAGTCCACCGGGAACTCCTTCTCAAGGCTTGGCTAAACTGAACTTTAACTTACAAACTCCTCAGTCAGTTCCTGAACCAAAAGCCAGCATAACCTTCATGGGTTTGGCTGTAATTGGAATCGGTTTACGAATTAAAAGAAAGATTCGGCGTAAAGGCAATGGTTCACTTTTTCGGCATTGCTGAATCTGAAGATGAATTTTCTGTTGGGTAAAAAAGTTGTCGAGTATTACCGTAATTATGAGGGGTGCGACCCCTCATAACATCAAAAATATATTCCGGTAATATTACTAGATAAGCAAAAAAAGTGTGTTATACTATCTAAGCAGTATTACATAAAGTAAGAAACCTGCATAAGCAGGTTGTTTTGAACAACGATGTTAAATAAAACATAGCGCAGTACTGCCATGTCTAAATTAGAGTAGATTAAAGCTACAAGCTACTCTGATATTTATCAGTTTTTTAGTCAGTCTTTAATTGTTATATTTGTTAGTCAACGAATTTGGCTTTAAAAGTAAAAACCGCTAACTGATTACAACTTCTGTCCTGTGTAAATAGAGCGGACTTCACCGTTACGGCGAACAATTGCTTCCCCGTTATTGACTTCTACTAATGTCCAGCCACTACTACCGATAGTTTCTCCGACATTGATGCGGCGAGTCACACCATCAACTTGAAATAAAGCCGCAGATTTATTGCCTAACTCCAGCAATCCTTCTAAGGTATGACTGGGAGCAGGTTGAGGGTTCGATGCTAAAAATACCTGTTGAGTGGTTGTTGGTGCTGAAACTAAGCTGGCTACTTGGGATGGTGCAGTACGCAGTGGCGCAACTGGTAATGCTGGAATCGGACTTGCAGATTGCCGTACAGTAATAGGCGCAGTACGCACAGCCACAGGTTTGAGGTCTGTACGCACAGCAGCCGCCAACATATTGACACTAACAGGTTTAGCAGGTTGCTTGACAGTACTTAAAGCAGTTTTTACAGCATTAGGCTGAGTTGTCTGTTTTGCATTGGCTATTGGTGGCAGAGGTAAAGGCGTACCGGGAATCCGTGGTAGCCCGTAGCGCATAGGTGATGGCGCTTGATAAACAGGAATATAGATGCGTTCGACAACGTTGCTTGCAGAACGGTTAGGGGTAGGTGTTGTATTGTTGGCAGTTAGAGGAGATGGTAAACTACCGATTGGTGAACTACTAGCGTAGGCGATCGCAGTAGGATTAGAAGTTATCCTGCTACTGATTCCAGTACGAAAAGATTTGTGACCCCTTGTTGTTCCTTGCTGATCGATGATTGCTAACGACCCCAGCATATAGTCAGCTAAATCGGCTTCAACATCTGCGCGTGTAGGTATTTGCGCCCCTGACACCAAGAAACTATGCTGGGTCTTGGCAGTGAGAAAAGCCAGAACTTCGGATCGTAATAGGTAAATCGTACCAGCGATCGCAATACCAATAGCTGTTCCCAAAATCACCAGCTTGCTGAAAGCACGTCTGATTTTTCTAGGTCTTCTGATTTGGGAAGACATTGCCGGAGTATCAACCACAACTGTACTCGTATCTGGATTTCTCACTTGAGGAACGCCTTGTACAGTTCGGTTCAGCGTGTTTGGTAAGACAATCTGCGGTAGATTCAGTGTTTGCAGTTCGTAGTCTGAGTAATACCAATCGTTTGCAGATATTTCTTCTCTAGAACGCTGTGGTATGCGACCACCATACCTCACAGTATAGGAAGATAGAGTGCCACTGCCATCCAAAATATCGTCAATATCGGCAAACAGATCATCCATCAAGCCATCAGCATAGATTTCTATCGACCACGGTTCGTTGGCAATTAAATCTTCTGATGGTTCCGGAACGATGAGATGGGTGTTGAATTCTTGTAACATAGGCATGATTTGAGGTTTTGTTTGCCAGGATTAAATAATGCTTTTAATGCCTGGAAATCAGGGTTTTGCAAAAATATCGAACTGCCAGCCTAAACTTGACGCGTTTATTTTTATGTGGTATTAAATTCAACTGTAGTCTGGAGATGGCTAGTGATGCCAGTTATGAATTCGTGTCATCGTTCATACCAATCTCCTACTTTCTACTATACTCACCTTTGTTAAAACTTTAAGTTACATTAACGCCGGAAAGTCTTTCTGGTTCTTTGTTTTACGCAATTCCAAAAATATTAACAATGCGTTAATATCCGCAGGATTTACACCTCCAATACGAGCAGCTTGGCCGATTGTCAGTGGTTTTACCTTAGTTAATTTTTCCCGTGCTTCTTTAGAAAGAGTATCAATTTTGGCATAATCTAAATCCGCAGGTAGCTGGCGGTGTGCTTGACGAGCGATTTGTTCAATCTGATTTTGTTGTCTAGCGAGATAGCCAGAGTATTTGATGTCAATTTCTGCACCTTCTTTTTCGGCTGATGTAAGGCTGGGATTGTTTAAACTGTATCTCTCCAGGTCTACATAATGAAATCCTGGTCGCCGCAGTAAGTCAGCTAGGGTAATGGAACCTTTGATTGCTTGTTGAGTATCAGCTGCGATCGCCTGTCCGATGTCATCATGTTCTTTGATGCGGGTGGTGTATAATCTTTCTTTTTCCGCAGTAATTTGGGCTTGTTTGTTGGTGAATAAATCCCAACGGCGATCGTCAATTAAGCCAATTTTCCGTCCCAAAGGTGTTAGACGTTGGTCAGCATTATCAGAACGCAACAGCAAGCGATACTCAGACCGACTGGTAAGCATTCGGTAAGGTTCTCTCAAGTCTTTCGTACACAAATCATCCATCAGCGTACCGATGTAACTTTGCTCACGCGGAAACACAATCATTTCCTGAGATCGAACAAACCGTGCCGCGTTAATTCCAGCGACAATTCCTTGGGCTGCTGCTTCTTCATAGCCTGTTGTACCGTTAATTTGTCCTGCACAAAATAATCCAGCAATCTTCTTCGTCATCATTGTGGTATAACACTGAGTTGCTGGTAAATAATCGTACTCCACAGCATACGCCGGACGCAGCATCACACAGTTTTCCAAACCAGGGAGACTCCGCAGCATTTGCAGTTGCAAATTTTCTGGCAACCCAGTCGAAAAACCTTGAATATATAGTTCAGGAATATCTCGCCCTTCTGGTTCAATAAAGATTTGGTGGCTTTCCTTGTCAACAAAGCGCACAATCTTATCTTCAATACTGGGACAGTAACGCGGGCCTTTCGCATCCACCCAACCACCATAAACAGGTGATAAGTGTAAATTTTCTTGAATCAAGCGGTGGGTTTCAGGGGTGGTGCGGGTCATATAACAAGGCATTTGTTCCCGTTCTACCCACTCATCTGGGTCAAAACTAAACCAACGAACTTCCGCATCTCCAGGCTGGATTTCCATTTTACTGTAGTTAACCGATCGCTTATCTACCCGTGCAGGTGTCCCAGTTTTCAGCCTGCCGCTTTCAAACCCCAAGCGATTTAAAGTTTCTGTCAAACCCTCAGCCGCAAATTCTCCCGCGCGTCCGGCAGCCATTGATTTGTTACCAACCCAAATCTTGCCACCTAAGAAAGTGCCAGTAGTCAAAATTACTGTTTTACATTGAAATGCCACGCCAAAATAAGTTTCCACGCCGACAACTTCATCATTAGCGCCCAAAACTAAATCTGTCACCATCCCTTCCCGGATGGTCAAGTTTTCTTGGTTTTCGACAATAGCTTTCATGACGGCAGCATATTCGCGCTTGTCTGTTTGGGCGCGTAATGCCCACACCGCTGGTCCCCGTGAAGAATTGAGAATGCGCTTTTGCAAATATGTGCGGTCTGCCATTTTGCCAATTTCCCCACCGAGGGCATCTACCTCGTGGGTTAACTGAGATTTAGCTGGGCCGCCTACTGCTGGGTTACAAGGTTGCCAAGCGATTTTATCCAAATTAAGTGTTAGTAGCAAAGTCCGACAACCAAGACGGGCAGCGGCCAGGGCAGCTTCGCAACCGGAGTGACCTGCACCGACGACAATGACATCATAAGCGTCTTGGAATTCAACACAATTGTGCATGGTCATACTTATACAACAGCAAGCTAATGATTCATTGATATTTTAGCTGATCCAGTGCTTTCAAGGATGCGCCTTGTTAATAAAAAAGCTATCAAAAGAACTAGTCATATAGTAGTAGTGAAATTCTAAATTTTAGAAATTATAATTATTAACTAAGTTTCGAGAAACAAATTTAGTTTATCGTAGCTTTTATGTCTCAATTGCGACTTTTTTACAGGATTTCTGCTGGCTATACTAATTGAATATATTTAATATTTTAAGCAATTAATGAAGCGTATAATTAAAAAAGCAAAATTTATCTTTACGGCTATTTTTATTTGTTTAGCATTGGTAGCTAGTAACAGTATCCAACGTTATCAAACAGTTACTAATGCGCCTACAACAAATCCATGTTTAGTATTAGAAGTGTCGGGCTGTACTGCTAACGCTCAAGAACCAAGCTTGCCTTCACCTGTTTCTAGTCAACCTTTAAGTGAGCAAGAGCGTTTTGTGGCTGCAATTATGCAGAACTTAAAAGTAATGCCCGAACCGGGAAGTTATGAATATACTTTGTTACGTTCCTACGGTGCAGCGTTTATCAATCCAGCAGATAATGTTAAATTACCACCAAAATTGATTTTCAATAATGAAGAAGATACTAAAGAATTCCAGTCACAACTCCAGCTAGAAAAAGTTGTTAATACCAATGATTGTTATTTACAAAAATCAGCAGCAGAGGCTTTAAACAAAGCAAGATTACAGTTCAATATTCCTCTGAAATCAGGATATGGTGCTAGTGATTGTACACGCAGTTTTGCCACAAATTTAAGATTTTGGCATAAATATGCTAATAATAAAACTTTAGAAAAAGTCAAACAAGGTAAAGAAACTGCAATCCTTGGTGTAGTTGCACCTCCAGGAACATCGCAGCATCTTTGGGGATTAGCTATTGATTTAGGTGTATTTAATGCGAAGCAAAGACAGATTCTGAATCAAAATGGTTGGTTTCAAACTGTAGTTAAAGATGTACCGCACTGGACTTATTTAGGTGTATCAGCAGAAGATCTGCCTAAGTTAGGTTTTAAAAATCAAGTAATTCAAGGAATTACTTATTGGTTGACACCTTTGTATAGACTGTTATGAATTTCTTGTGAGATGGGCTTCTAACTCATCTAGTGCGGACAAAAAGTTGATAGTAAGCAGGTTCATCTTTTGCTTTGTCTCATGTAGCCAACTGTACCTAATAAGATGCGTTTTTCTTGATGTACACACTACAAGAGTTATGGGGCTTAAATTTGCCCCTAATTGTTCAAAAATTAAAGATGAATGCTATGTTTGCTAATTTTTTAAGCTCAATAAGTTTGTCGTAGCACTTCTTCTATTGAACCTACCCGTTGAAATATTTCGATTAATTCATGTGATTTGCTTTTTCGCTGTTCTAACATTATTTTTAATGGGGTTAGTAACTTAACATCTGGGTCATTGTTAAGAGCGACTTCAGAGGCTTGTAAAATATTTTTACTAAAGCCAAAAATATCTTCATTATCAAAGCCTTCTTTAGCAGAAATTTTGTGCGAAGCTGCGTCAGGTATTGTAAGTCTACCTTGTAGAGTTGCATCTAATATCAAACCTTTTAATAATGCTAGTAAGGCGGCATAAATATTAAAATCATCACAACTATCAAAAGCTTTAAATTCGATGCGTCCAATTTCTGCTGGAATGCGGGCGACTTTTGTTAATGATGGGACACTGTGAATTAATTCTGCTTGCTTTTCAACAAAAACTAGTGTTGCTGAACGTTTTCCTGTTCTGATAAAAGTTCTGACAGAAAGCCCTTCCCATAAACTCCCATTGTAAAAAGGAGAACTATAAGTAAAAGGGACAATATAGGGACTGTAATAAGTTAATTTTTGCCCAATATCAATTAAGCGTTCTGTAGACATGTCTGTTACAGAAATATTTAAATCAGGCCCGTAACTGACCATGTAAATATTGGCAGTTTGTTCGTCAGGATAAGCTTGTAGTTGTTTAATTTCAAAATCGTTTAATGGCGGTTGTGGTTCAAAAACAGTTTTGTAAGGGTTAAAACTTGCTAAAACTGGTGAGTAACCAAAACTAGCCGCCACCTCGCGCAGTAAATGAAAACTTTCTGATAATTCTTTAACTGCACCTTGAATATCAGGATGTATGGTTGTTCTAATTTCAATACCTTTAGCTAAACAATCAATTGGTTTATCAGAATCAGCAAATCTTTCAAACCCTTCGACATACCATCTCTTCTTTTTAATACCAGCGTCACCTACACGTAGTTGAGGATAGTCGCTGGGGTAGGTAGGTAATCTTTCTACAATTTGAGCAAAGTCTGCAAACTTAGTGTGAGTAAAATCGGCAAACTTTCCTTCTTGGTTCAAGAACGCAACTTCATGCTCAATGCCAAAATAAAACATCACTTATACTTTAATTGCTAATTGTGGATTTCTGCCAAGGTATTTTGCTTATCTCCTGAGTCACAGCCTGTGTTCGGCTTTACAGGGATATCGATAAAAACCTTTGCTGATGCTGTTCGTGGTAGGTGTGTATCTACCTATTGAGGATGATTCTTTTATAAACACCACCTTATTTGAGATTAATTTGCAGTAGTTCAAGTACTAAACTCAACAGTTTGAGTGCGCTAAGACAAAAATGAAAAAGTCAGAAGTCATACACTTGTAAGTACATATGCTAGTTAGATTAATTTTCATGGTAGAAGATTAAATAAAAAAGATTCTCAAGATTTTCTTAAGAGTAGTGTGTGTTCAGGAAGCGATCGCTCTTAACTTGTAGTTAGCAAAATAGCAAATCTTAAAAGCCTATTAGTTAACTGTGCAATCAGTTACCTTCAAGGTAGCCTAGTATTCACCGAGAGAAGTTTGAGGCGTAAGTGTATGACCATTGTTGTTAAATCCCCATACAGTAGCGAACAAATTGCAGCTTGGTTACGTGGACTGCTGACAATTGCTTGGGCAGATGGCAACTTTGATGACCATGAACAGCAATTCATTGCCAGTTTCACCAAAGAAGAATTAGCGCCTAGTCTAAAATGGCAGTCTTTAGAGGTAATTACACCAGAAGAATTAGCCGCAGCGTTGGGTAAAGGCACACCAGCAGCCGAAAATTTTTTACGTACAGCTGTTATGGTAGCGATCGCTGATGGTACATATTCCTCTAGCGAAGATCAAGTTCTACATCAGTTTTGCCAAGCTTTAGAACAACCAGAAGAAATTATTCAAGCCCTCCGTCACACCTTAGAAATTCAAGACCAGTTAGTTTCTGCACCAGGCATATCTAAAGTACCACCTCACTTACCACTCGACTCTCTGCGCGAATGGTTAGATGGGCTAGATGTTCAAGACCCCAGAGTTGCCCGGTTCTTGTGTAAAATGATTCCTTCTCAGTGTCCCTTTGAACGAGATGTCACTTTATTTGGACGCAAAATTGTTCATATACCGCCTTTGTGTAAGATTAATCCACTTTATGAACAACTAGTCGGTTTACGTTTCCGCGCCCTCTCCTATTTGGCAGATGATTGTGGTGAGGATGTTACGCCATTTATATAAGTGCTGAGTGCTGAGTTAAAAGTAGAGAATAAAAGTAAAGCATTGATTAAAAAATTTATAATTTAGAACTCACAACTCAGCACTGTAAAAATATGCAATTCATTGACCAAGTAGAAGTTGAAGTTGAAGCTGGTAAAGGTGGCGATGGTATTGTTGCCTTCCGTAGAGAGAAATATGTACCTGCTGGCGGCCCCTCTGGTGGCAATGGCGGACGAGGTGGTTCAGTTATTTTCCAGGCTGTAGAAAACCTCCAAACCCTACTGGACTTTAAATATAACCATCTTTTTAAAGCAGAAAATGGTGGTCGAGGTGGCCCTAATAACCGCACTGGTGCATCTGGCAAAGATTTAATCATCGAAGTTCCTTGCGGTACGGTGATTTATGATGGGGAAACAGATGAAATTATCGGTGATTTGGTTGAACCAGAACAAACTTTAGTAATTGCTGAAGGCGGTAAAGGTGGTCTAGGAAATCAATATTTTTTAAGTAACCGCAACCGCGCCCCAGAATATGCTCTCCCAGGTTTACCAGGGGAAAGAAAGTTTCTACGTCTGGAGTTGAAACTGTTAGCAGAAGTTGGAATTATTGGTTTACCAAACGCTGGTAAATCTACTTTGATTTCTTCTTTATCAGCAGCAAGACCAAAAATTGCTGATTATCCTTTTACTACCCTTGTGCCGAATTTGGGTGTAGTCCGCAAACTAACTGGTGATGGTACAGTTTTTGCCGACATTCCCGGACTAATTGAAGGTGCAGCCCAAGGTGCAGGTTTAGGACATGATTTCTTACGTCACATTGAGCGCACACGAGTACTATTACACTTGATTGATGCGACTAGTGATGATGTCATTGGAGATTACAATACAATTCAACAAGAATTGCAAGCTTATGGACGAGGTTTAGCAGAGCGTCCCCAAATTTTAGCACTGAATAAAATTGATGCAGTTGATAGAGAAGAAGTTGATTTAGATGCGTTGGCTACCCAATTAAATCATCTTTCTTATGCTCCGGTTTTCTTGATTTCTGCGGTAACACGTACTGGGTTAGAGCCAATGTTACAAGAAATTTGGAATATTCTTGATCAAATCAACGCTGTTGAGGATGCAGAAGTATTTCACTAAATTACGCAAAAATTAAACTTTAATAGTTATGCAGTTACAAGAACAACGCTACTATTCACCTGAAGAATATCTAGAATTCGAGGTTAATTCAGAGGAAAAACACGAATATATTGATGGGCAGATTATTCAAATGGCAGGCGGAACACCAGATCACAGTCAAATTGCGCTTAATTTCGGTGGTATAATCAATGCCTTGCTTAAGCGTCAGCCTTATCGAGTTTCAACTACAGACCAACGTCTCTGGATACCTACAAGAAGCATTCTCACTTATCCCGATGTTATGGTGGTGAAAACTCCTTTGGAATATCAAGAAGGAAGACGAGACACTTTAATTAACCCAGTATTTATTGCTGAGGTGTTATCAAAATCTACTAAAAGTTATGACAGAGATGAAAAGTTTGCTGCTTATCGTACAATTCCGAGTTTTCAGGAATATGTTCTGATTGACCAGTATAAAATGCACGTTGAGCAGTATTACAAAACAGACAATAATAAATGGATATTTTCTGAATATGAAGATGAGGATGTGTTGTTAAGTTTCGCTTGTATTCCTTGTCAGGTTTTGTTGGCGGATATTTACGATAAGGTGGATTTTAGTGTGGAGGAGTAAGATTAATTCGTAATACTTCGGCTACGCTCAGTACAAGTTCGTAGTTCGTAATGACGCTCGTTCGTGCAGCGTCTCCCTTTGGGAGAAGACTCGCTAACGTAATTAAGAGCTATAGAAAAAGCTTTGATATTAAGTATGGGCTGGAAATGATTGTCAACATAGGGACGCAAAGAGTTAAAAAAACCTTGCGTCTGGTAAAAAAACACAAAGGTTAAACTTTAAAAAACCAGCGTTGACGATACATGAGGACGGCAACAGCCCACCATAATAATACAGTGGCAAGGGCGAATAGTAGTGAACCGTTGAAAGTTCCTGCCCATGATGCGAAGATGTTCTGATATATCCAGTTGAAGGTGCTGAGGGCAGTTTCGTCTGTGCCAATTTTAGTTTTGACTAAGATTTTAATTAGTAACACAGATGCGACGAAAAGAGCGATCGCATTTAAGCCCATAATCTCAAATGGTTTACTCCACCGTTTGATTAATCGTACTTCGATGAGTTCGTAACACGCGACTAATAATAGTAATGCCCAACCACTGGTAAAAACAACATAAGAACTCGTCCACAATTTTTTGTTAATGGGGAATACCCAGCCCCACGCCCAACCAATAATTAAGCAACCAATACCAAATAAGGCTAACCCTACACTTGTACGTGTTTGCACTGGCTGCTTGCGTATCCATTGCCCAGTAAAGAAACCAGCAAGGACGTTAACAACAGCCCCAATTGTGCTGAAAAGTCCCTCTGGGTCTCCCATGTTCTTGAAACCATCTCCTGGATACAGATGAGCTTTCGGTATAATTAGGCGGTCAACATATGCACCAAAGTTACTGTCGCGTGCCAGCACACCTGCACCATATTCGGGAACTGGGACATACATCATGGTTAACCAATAGCCAATAAGTAAGACTGCGGCTAGTATCCATTGTCCTTTGCGTGGGAGGTTGATAACTGCCAGCGAAGCTAATAGGTAAGTGAGGCTGATGCGTTGCAACACTCCCATAATGCGGATGCTGCTGAAATCAAAAGTCCAAACACCTTTATTCCAAAAGCCGTTTAATAACAAGCCTAAAACAAATAAAATGGCTGCACGGCGGAAGATTCGCCAATAAACAGCAGAGGTTGGTTTGTTATCTGCGGTGTTTTTTGACAAAGAAAATGTCATTGCTACACCAACAATAAATAAAAAGAAGGGAAATACTAAATCAGTTGGCGTGCAACCATGCCAGTCAGCATGAGCAAGGGGAGGGTAAACATCATCTGCAACTCCTGCCATGTTGACAAGAATCATACCAGCAATGGTGATGCCCCGAAAAACATCCAGTGAGGTCAGGCGCATAAGCAGAATTTTGTGGTCTGTAAGAGTCTAAACTGTTGCTTGCTATGATACTTCACTGTTCCAAAGGGTCAATGTACGTGTTCAAATGCTAAATCTGTGAGAGTAAAAAATGGAAAATATTGCTCAGTGGGTAGGCTTTGATGTGAGTAAAGCCATGTTGGATGTTTATATCCGTCCTCTGGGTCAAGCAATAAAGGTATCAAACACAGAAAACTCCATCTCAAATCTAGTTGAGCAACTCAAATCTTACAATTTAAAACTTATCGTCTTAGAAGCCACAGGAGGATTAGAAACAGAACTAATCATTCAATTACAAGCAGTACTATTGCCAGTAGCATTAATCAATCTACGCCAAGGACGAGACTTTGCCAAAGCTACAGGCAGACTGGCTAAACTTGTCCCAGTTTTTTGAGCCGCGATCGCTTGACTTTCAAGACAGTCGCTACTATTCTCATGACTTAAATCCAAATAATTACTAATTTGTAATTCGTAATTATTTAGTCAATTCCTCTCATGTTGGGAACTTATTGTGTAAAATTCATGTCTTCCAAAGCACTGAGAAACTTATGTAATCGCAATGTCGAAAACATCTTTAAATCGAGGGATACGATTATCGTTGACTATAGTGGCTTTCTGCGTCACATCAGCCACCAATACCATCACTAATGCTCAAGAAGCACCAATATTTGGAGATGTGACTGTTAACCATCCATTTTCTCCAGACCCTCTGAGTGTTCGGGGAATGAGTGGCGGTTCAGTCTCTGGGAGCAAAGTTGCTGGCAGAAGAGAAACAGTCACTGGGCCTTGTGATGGATTTGTCGATGAGGCTCCAGACCATACCTTAGCACTTACAACCAAATTCGATTATCTGAAGCTACAAGTGCAAAGTCCTCAGGATGTAACCATGATTGTCAAAGGCCCTGGTGGTACATGGTGCAACGACGATTTCGATGGCAAGAATCCTGGCATGAGCGGTGAATGGCTACCGGGAAATTACCAAATTTGGGTAGGTTCATACGACAAAGGCCAGTATTACCCTTACACATTAAAAATTACTGAAGTTAAGTAGCATGAAAAAGGGGCTAGAGGTTAGAGATTAGTATTTTTTACTCAGCACTTTTTCAAGTTAGCTACTTACAGAAAAAATCCACAACCAAGCATGAAAAACTGTCTTATCTAGTCCCTAGTCTAAGTGCCTCTATTCTTCAGCTATCCAGCGCACATAAGGACGGAACCCACCTGTTCCTTGATAGGTAATTGTGGTATTTAGTGTTGCTTGGTTCAAATCTAAGCGAAAATAAACTTTTCCATTCTGCAATCGGAAATTGTACACGGGAGGTATTTCTGACTTAGCACTACCAACACAGGAGGCGTAAGTTTGTCGCAATGGTGCTTCATACTCCACAAAGTTTTTACCTGAAGCTATCAACTTCGCATTTCTAATGTCAGCAACAGCAGTATGTTCAGCACCACCTTCAAAGGGAAGTAAGAAAGTCCAAATACCGACTGTCTTGGGACATTGTTCTGCCATCTCGGTTTTGACATCAAGTATTATGTTTGGTTCAGCCAGTGGGCCGCTGGTCATCATTTCAGTTTCTCTGTCGTCTTGATTGCAAGCAGTTAATATTCCCAAACTCACACCTGAAACAGCTAGGATTAAAGCTAAGTGTTTAATACTTATGCAACTCATTTTTGTAGTTCTATTAAATAATTTCATTTTTTGTTCGCAATGGTTATACACCTATTTAGGTTGATAAGTGTATTTTTTCTGACTGACTGCTAGAAAATTACTTAGCGGCTGAGATAGCTTATATTACTTAATACTACGCGATCGCACCTCCCACTCACCGATCTCGCTGGCTCACAGTATCCAAAGCGCGATCGCACTCTACATCTTAAATTTTGTTGTCTTAATCCAAGCTGTATTAAAATTAAGTTAAATTTAATTAAGAATCTTTTCAGCGGCACACATTCATGGTGACGCATGATTAGACATCAAATTAAACAAAATGGATTAATAAACATCCGTTGCAAACTAAATCTAGTGACGGGGTGAGGCAATATCTCTTTCAGAGGTGAGTGCCAAGCCAGATTGCTAGAAGTGATTAATTGTATTGGCTGAGGCAAATTAAGATGAAATTCTCCTGGAGAGTCCTGGTACTCTGGACGTTGCCTGCTTTGGTAATTGGCTTTTTCTTCTGGCAAGGAGCATTTGCTAACGCTCCTGCGGATATGGGTAAGAATGCTGCCAATACCCGCATGACATACGGCCGTTTTCTAGAATACTTGGATGCTGATCGCGTCACTAGCGTAGATCTGTATGAAGGCGGCAGAACAGCAATTGTCGAAGCTATCGATCCAGATATCGAAAATCGCATTCAACGCTGGCGGGTAGATCTGCCAATTAGCGCTCCTGAGTTAATTAGCAAGCTTAAAGAAAAAGAAATTAGTTTTGATGCTCACCCCATGCGTAACGATGGCGCAATTTGGGGATTATTAGGCAATCTTGTTTTCCCAATTTTATTGATTACGGGATTGTTCTTTTTGTTCCGTCGTTCCAGCAATCTCCCTGGTGGCCCTGGACAAGCCATGAGCTTTGGTAAATCTAGAGCGCGTTTTCAAATGGAAGCCAAAACTGGTGTGAAATTTGACGATGTGGCTGGTATTGAAGAAGCCAAAGAAGAATTGCAAGAAGTTGTCACTTTCTTAAAGCAGCCAGAAAGATTCACCGCTGTAGGCGCACGCATTCCCAAAGGTGTGTTGTTAGTTGGGCCTCCAGGAACTGGTAAAACTTTACTAGCAAAAGCGATCGCCGGGGAAGCTGGCGTACCATTCTTCAGCATTTCCGGTTCGGAATTTGTGGAAATGTTCGTCGGTGTCGGTGCTTCTCGCGTCCGCGACTTGTTTAAGAAAGCGAAAGATAACGCTCCCTGTATCATCTTTATTGATGAAATTGATGCTGTAGGTAGACAACGAGGTGCGGGTATTGGTGGCGGTAACGATGAACGAGAACAAACCCTTAACCAGTTGCTCACCGAAATGGATGGTTTTGAAGGCAACACAGGTATTATTATCATCGCTGCTACCAACCGTCCCGACGTATTAGACGCAGCCTTGTTACGTCCTGGACGCTTTGACAGACAAGTAACTGTCGATGCACCAGACATCAAAGGACGTTTGGAAATCCTGCAAGTCCATGCACGGAACAAGAAATTAGACAATAGCGTATCTTTAGAAGCGATCGCGCGTCGCACTCCTGGGTTTACTGGTGCAGATTTAGCTAACTTACTCAACGAAGCCGCAATTCTCACCGCTAGAAGACGTAAGGAAGCCATCACTCTGCGCGAAATTGATGATGCTGTAGATCGGGTAGTCGCGGGGATGGAAGGTACACCCTTAGTAGACAGCAAGAGTAAACGCTTAATTGCTTACCACGAAGTCGGACACGCTTTGGTTGGTACTTTGCTCAAAGACCATGACCCAGTACAAAAAGTTACCCTGATTCCTCGCGGACAAGCACAAGGTTTAACTTGGTTTACTCCCAACGAAGAACAAGGTTTAATTTCTCGCGGTCAACTGAAAGCTAGAATTACTGGCGCTTTGGGTGGTCGTGCAGCCGAAGAAGTAATTTTTGGCCCTGCGGAAGTGACCACTGGTGCAGGTGGAGACTTGCAGCAATTGTCAGGAATGGCGCGGCAAATGGTAACTCGATTCGGGATGTCTGAATTAGGGCCGCTGTCTTTGGAAAGTCAACAAGGTGAAGTATTCCTTGGTCGTGACTGGATGACTAGATCTGATTATTCCGAAGCGATCGCATCTCGGATTGATGCACAAGTTCGGGCGATCGTGGAAGAATGCTACGAAACAGCTAAAAAGATTATGCGTGACAATCGCACCGTAACCGATCGCATCGTTGATTTACTCATCGAAAAAGAAACCATCGACGGCGAAGAATTCCGCCAAATTGTTGCTGAATACACCGATGTACCTGAAAAAATTCAGTATGTACCGCAACTGTAATCACTGAACTAAAATTTTTCAAATGGGTGTAGTAATTCAACTATACCCATTTTTATTTTGAGATATAGGAAATAAGCATATTTTTATTTAGTAGCAGGGAATACTAAGCATAGTGAAGTTTCGCCACTGCTATGCAATACCTACTGTACCCAGTTGCTATCTACGTTTTGTTTATTGCTATTCAATATGTCGTTACTTTTTTACAGCTTTGTAAGGCTAAGTTTCAATATCCTAAATACCAAGTTACAAAATCTGATGCAGTTCCTATCTACCTAAGAAAATTATTTCAAACATCTATTAAAGAACTAGAACAACTTGGCTTTAAACCATGTAGCTATTTACAATATCAACCAATTATCAAAGTTCACCAGCAAACTAATTGGGAATTGCTGTTGTATAATAAAGAGTCTAAAACATACGCCACAGTAGTGATAAAGCGCCTAGTTGAGCCTGTCAATTTATTTGATATTGAATTTTATAGCTTTTTTCAAGATAGAACTTTGTTGCTAACTTTAAATGGTAAGCTACATGGGCTAATCGATGAAATTCCCAACACTATTATTCAAGATGCTTACACAGATCAAGTAACAGTACAATGGCAAACCCATCAAGATAAACTAGAGCAATTAGCTACTAACAAAAAAGTTTGTGGTTTAGCACCAGAGGCTTTTGCTAAAGCACTACAGTCACACATGACAAATTATGTTAATCACCTAGCTAAATCCAGAAATATCTTACCAATTAAAGGCGATGAATTATTTCAGCTAAGTTGGTTAACGTCTCTAAAAATGGTTAATCCTATATTGCAGGGTAATAAGAAAGCATCAGTTATTATCAAGCAACGCCGACAAAAAGCCAAAACTGATTCCAGCATTCCAAAAGAAATCCCTGTAGAACTTGAAGTTGAGGGATTTAAATATATGGAATATATAAATCAAGGGCTTGTAGGTAAAAAATTTCGTACATGGCTATTTTTTGGTAGTTTTGTATTATTCATCGCCAGCTATACAAAAAACTTTGCTCCCGAAACCTTTGCGATTTTTATGGGTGCATTAATGTTTCATGAAGGCGGACACTTGTTAGCCATGAAATTATTTGGCTACCGTGATACTGCTGTTTTATTCGTACCATTTTTGGGTGCTTTAGCAACAGCGCGGAAGGACGATGCAACACTGACTCAAAAGTTTTGGATATCAATAGCAGGCCCTTTACCAGGGTTAATTTTAGGGATTGCATTGTCATTTTTTCTGAATCCTCATGAGAGTGAGTATTTTAATTTGTTGAGGAAAACCAGTTCAATACTGATTTTTCTAAATTTATTTAACTTGTTGCCAATATATCCCTTAGATGGTGGACAAATTGCTGACTTGCTTCTGTTTTCTCGTTTTCCTTATCTTGGTGTTTTATTCAAAGTTATTGGCGTGATGATTTTGGGATTGATTGGCAAAGATAGACCTAGTATGTTATTGTTTGTAGGCTTGATAGCTATCACTATCCCTAACAGTTTTCGCAGTGCCAAGATTAACGCCAACTTACAAAAAGAATTGCGAAAAAATCAACCAGATGTGGATAAAGATAAACTCTTACATCATATCTATGATCATCTGCTGCAATTTGGGCAAGGAAACTTACCCTTTAGTAAAAAATACATTTTAGTACAAGAGTTGATTCAACGTTACTACGAATCTGGTGGCAAGTGGACAACTAGATTGCTCCTCAGCCTTTTGTACTGCGTTAGCTTGTTAGGTGGCATGCTTGGAAGTGTGCAAGCAATTGTTCCTGGTGGTCTCAGATTCTTAACTTATTATTTTGAAAGTCCTCAACAAAGACGTGAGCATTTCACTAAAGAGAAGCAACGAGAAATTGAGCGGACAACTGCTATATTAAAGTCCAATCCTAATGATGTAAATGCTTATATAAAACGATCGCAGGCGCGGAAAATATTGGGTGATAATCAAGGAGCGTTGGCAGATTATAACCAAGTTGTGCGTTTAAAACCCAATGATATTCAATATCGCCTTATCCGTGCAAACTTGCGCTCTAGTTTAAAAGATTACAAAAGTGCAATTAAAGACTACAACGAAGCTTTACGCCTGAATCCTAAAAATATTACTGTCTACTACCAACAAGCGCACCTTCGTAGTCGGATGCAAGATTATCAAGGTGCGATCGCTGATTACAATACAATTATTAAACTCAATCCTCAACAAAGTTGGGCTTACATCTCGCGCGGTGAATTACGACACAAGCTCAAAGATTACAAAGGCGCACTTGCTGATGCTGAATATGTGATCAAATTAAGTCCTGATTCACCTGATTCTATCGGCGCTTATATGCTACGCAGTGAAATCCGTCGGAGTTTGGGAAATACCCAAGGTGCGATCGCAGATCAACAAAAAGTAGAGAAACTTGCCGCAATGTAAGCTAATAATCACAAAAGTTTGCTTGTTGAGACCGCAAGGGGAGCCAGCGCGTTGGGCGGGTTTCCCGACTTGAAGCGACTGGCGTGGCAGGGGAGCAGAGGAGCAGGGGAGAGGTTTGAAGTTTTTCCCCAAAATTTCAATTGTGCAACTTGTAAGCACAAAAGCTTATGAGGAAAATCCCAACCGATTTGATTGAAGAAATGTAGAAATGTAGGGTGCGTCAAAATAATTCGTAATTATTACCGAAATAATCGGGTCTAAAACCTCGTTCCAAAAACGGCCGCTTGTGTGGTGTTGAGTCGTGAGTGCTGAGTATGAGACTATTGACCATTAAACGCCAGTGAGGGAGTCGGCTCTGCCGACGACACTTGCGGGACTCGCGGCGGCACTTCCGTGACTGTCGGCAAAGCCGCCCAACGGAGTGCCTTGGGAACCCGCGCAACGCAGTGTCTCTCCAACGCACTGGCTCCTCTTGACTATTAACTAACCCATGACTCAACTACAAATTTTTCTCGATATTGCTACAGAGGCGGCTTTAGCTGCGGGTGCAGTTTTACAAGGTTACTTAGGTAAGCTTGAAGACGCAGTAACTGAAAAAGGCCGCCCTGGTGATTTGGTGACTGCTGCGGATAAAGCCTCAGAAGCAGTTGTGTTGGAAATTCTGCACCGACACTTTCCCCAGCATTCGATTTTGGCGGAAGAATCAGGCAAGATAGGTAATCAAGATAATGAATTTCTTTGGGCGATCGATCCTTTAGATGGGACTACTAACTACGCCCACCAATACCCTTTTTTTGCAGTTTCTATTGGGCTGTTAATTAATAGTACGCCACAGGTAGGGGTAATTTATGACCCAGTTCATAATGAGTTATTCCGTGCAGCGGCTGGCTTAGGTGCGACACGTAACCGCCGTCCCATCAAGGTCTCCGAAACAAATGAATTGCGTAAAAGCCTATTAGTGACTGGATTTGCTTATGATCGCCGCGAAACCTCAGATAATAATTACGCCGAATTTTGTCACTTGACTCACCTTACCCAAGGAGTTAGACGAAGTGGTTCAGCATCCATTGATTTGGCTCATGTAGCTTGTGGTCGTGTCGATGGTTACTGGGAACGGGGACTCTCGCCTTGGGATATAGTCGCTGGGATTATTTTATTACAAGAAGCTGGTGGTAAAGTCACTGCTTACGACGGTACACCGTTACAAATAGACTCAGGTCGCATTCTCGCCACTAACGGTTACATTCATGACATTCTCAGCCGTGAATTAACACAAGTTCCGCCACTGTCTTCTTGGAAATAGTCAAGAACAGACACAAAAATTTTTCACCACCTTTACAGGTATTTTATTTTTCTTTAAATGTTGAAACTATCATGCTCCCCGGTTTGATCGGGGTTTTTTATTGCCCAGCGGAATTGAAATAATCAAGGTGTATCTATTTAATACTTATCATATAAAAATCTTGAGCTATGAAAACTTTTATCTCTTACGTTGCATTGTTAGGATTGAGTGCTGGTTTACTAATTAACAGTTCCAGCCTGCTTGCAGGAACGCCTAGCAGTGAAAAATTTATCGCCTTAGGTACAGAACCCTTTTGGAGCGTGGCTGTCAGCCAAAATGGCATTGTTTACTCTTCACCGGAGGTAAAAAAACAAACCTTTCCTTACGTTGCACCCGTGAAAGCCGAAGGCCGTCCCGCTGATTTGGTGAGAGTTTATCGGCTGAGAGGCAACAATATGTTAATTCTTAAAAAAGTCAGCGCTTGTAGTGATGGGATGTCAGATAACAAGTATCTTTACTCGGCTGTTTTGATATTGGGTAACAAAGTTTTGGAAGGTTGCGCTCAGAAACAGTAATTTAGGGAGATAACAAAAAATGCTTATGCAACAAAAACTTGGCGTATCTATAATTTTATGTTCAATATTATTTTTACCTGTTAATGCAACAATAGCTCTGCCAGTAGAGCAAAATCTGCCGATTTCACAGATATTACCAAAAGCACCAATCAGATTTCAAGACTCTGGTAACGGAAAACGGATGAGGCGGATAGCAGGAGGAATAAGAGAACATTGTTTATTACGCGCCAAAAGACTTCTGACTGTTTTGACACCAGAAAAGAATCCCGTACTGACTACTTCTGAACACCCACAGTTATTTGCATACATCCCCGAAACTGCTAATACTTCTGTGCAGGGATTTGAGTTGGTTTTGCAGGATGCTGATGAACAGGTGATTTATCAAGAACAACTTCAGTTTAATCAAAAACCCGGTGTTTTTAGTATTAACTTGACTGGTAACTCACAAAAGCCATTGCTCGAAGTAGGTCAGGAATATTATTGGTATCTTACAGTGATTTGCGATCGCTCAGACCGCTCTTTGGACATAGTTACAACAGGAAAAGTCCAACGAATCATCCCTGACAAAAACTTAATTAATAAGCTAAAAAATGCTTCACCGCGAGAATGTGCAGCTTTGTATGCAGCATCTGGCATTTGGTACGATAGCCAAGCCATCCTAGCTGATTTACTTCGTCAGCGTCCCAATGATCCAGCATTAAAAGCTGATTGGCAAAGCCTGTTAGAATCAGTCCGCTTAGGTGAAATCGCCCAAGAGCCTTTAGAGGGAGAGTTACAACAGGTGACAGGGGACAGGCTTCCGCCGTGAGCATCAGCCGAACGGTGACAGAGTTAAAAGTCTTTTGGTGTCTAAGTTTTATTCTCTGTTGATGTCCTAAATACCTTGGCTATTGCTATGAAAGTGAACGAGAACTAACAATAGAAAAAACAATGCTTGGGAAAGATAGATAAAACCTAAAATAGGTATAGGCAATTATCGCTTCATTTCCTCAAAGTGATGAAAAATAAAATCAAACCTGATTGGGCTGGTGAAAGCATACTCTCCAAGTTCGTTAATCTGCTGATCCAGACCAAACCTGTTTATAATGTGATGAAATACCAAGCTAGGCAAGTATTAATCACAACAGCAGAAAAGAACGGGATTCCTTGGCGCAAAAACGCCCAAGCACTACAAGCGCTAATGACAAAACAGCTTCTAGGCGCAGTTACTAACCCTGAAGTTGTGTATCCAGAATATTACAAAGTCCCATTCCATGCTTATGGTGAAGGTAATCTTTGCTGGGAAGCGGCTTTTGAAGCGGAGTCAGCGACCTACGCCATGTCTTTGCGTGTTTGGCCGCAAGAAAATTTGACTTGGGAAGCTGCTCATGCCAGACTCAGAGGTACTTTTCATGATGTTTTGGCAGCCTACGGCCCTGTGCAGGTAAAAGAAATCCTGGATATTGGCTGTTCTATAGGTCTGTCTACTATGGCACTGCATCGTTACTATCAGCAAAAACAAGACCAGCCAATTCGCACCGTTGGTTTAGATTTATCGCCGTATATGCTGGTTGTTGCTAAAGCTAGGGATGTTAATCATGAAATTTCCCAGTGGGTTCATGCTAGAGGCGAAAATACAGGACTACCAGACAATTCCTGTGATTTGGTGACACTCCAGTTTGTGTGTCACGAATTGCCTAGCTACGCCAGCAAGGAAATTTTTGCAGAAGCTAAACGACTACTGCGACCTGGTGGTTACATTGCCTTGGTAGATAATAACCCGCGATCGCCTGTGATTCAAAATCTTTCTCCTGCCCTCTTTACTTTAATGAAAAGTACTGAACCTTGGAGCGACGATTATTACGGTTTCGACATTCAAGCAGCCTTGGATGAAGTAGGCTTTTCACCCACAATTGAAGTTGCCAGCGACCCCCGCCACCGGACTATTATCGGGAAAAAGCCTTTATAAGTACTGAGTAGCTAAGTAGAATTATACGTAGGGTGGGCATTGTCAGCAAAACTCTCAATTAACCTAGAATATAGTGGTTAATGCCCACCTTACAGATACTTAGTTTTATTCAGAAATATAATATAAATCCTATAGTTATTTATAAGCTTCTTAGCTTTTTACCTTAAAAATTAGCAACCAAAACCAAAGACTAAAAGTATGAAAACAGTTGACAAGAATCAATTAAAAGCTAATTTGCTAGAATTTTTGCAACTTGTAGAATTAGAAGGTGAAGAAATTTTAGTTACTGATGGAAATAAACCAGTCGTGAGAATTTCTCAGTATAATAAAGCTTCTTCAACTGAAGAATTATTTAAAGATATGCGCGGTAAAGTTCAATATTTTGAAGATTTAACTACACCAACTACTGAACAATGGACGGAAGTATAAAGATTGTCCTTGACACCTGCGCTCTGATTTGGTGGAGTTTAGATGAGCGATCGCAGCCTGAGCTAGAGGTGCCATTACTTTTTGTAACTGTCGCCATTGGGCTACAGCATCGTTACCACGCAGCCTTGCTAACACCTCACAAAATTGTTCTGCCCCCACAGAGGTATCAAAATCACCTTCTGGTAAACAGCAACCCCAAGTATCGTAGGTGACGCAAGCTAATTGTGAACCAATTGCGTCTAGTACTTGCCGCAGCGAGTTGTGGGAAGGACTGTAAGATAATCCAGAGTAAAGTGAAGGGCCGGGTCAAATTTATATCCATTACGTTCAAAAGCATGTGCTGCACCGCCAGCAATAGTATGACTTTCGCAGACAATCACATCAAAGCCATACCGTGCCAAAATCGCCGCACAACTTAAACCACCAACACCACTACCGATAACTACGACATCTGTTTGTTTCACCGCTTTTCCCAAAAAAACACCCAAGCTTTTATTAGCTTAGTACCGAAGTTTATGAATCGAAACACAGGTTGCTTTTTGATAAAAAGCCAAGTTTTGCTGACTAAACCAGGATGATTTCGACTGTTGACTTCTTTTTGGTAAACATCTGCCCCCAAATTCTCTGTGTAATGTCTATCCTGGAATAGTAGGGGAATCACCTTAGCGTAAATTGCCAGCAGGTGTTAGATGCTGCAAATAGAACAAATATTACAGCACCGTTATCAAATCCAACGGCAACTCGGTAATAATGGCATTCGCCAAACTTGGCTGGCCAAAGATTTACAAGCTGCTGATGGAGAAGAATCACTAGTTGTGGTCAAACTCTTGGCTTTCGGCGGGACTGTCCAGTGGGATGATTTGAAGTTGTTTGAGAGGGAAGCACAAGTTCTCAAACAACTAAAACATCCGCGCATTCCGCAATACATTGATTATTTTTGTATTGATGACCGCACATTGTGGTTTGGTTTAGTACAACAATATATTCCTGGTGAAGCACTCAAAGAAAAACTAGCAGTTGGTAAACGATGCCCAGAAAAGCAAGCTAGGAAAATTGCTACTGAAGTTTTAAATATTCTGATATATCTGCATGAGTTGAATCCTGGTGTGTTGCATCGGGATATCAAGCCAAGTAATTTAATTTGGGGTGAAGATAATCAGATTTATTTGGTAGATTTCGGTGCAGTACAAGATAAAGCTGCCAAAGAAGGCGTGACTTTTACTGTTGTTGGCACTTATGGTTATGCACCGATGGAACAATTTGGTGGTCGGGCTGTTCCTGCATCTGACCTTTATGGGTTGGGAGCATCATTAATTCATTTATTAACTGGTATTCCGCCTGGTGATTTACCTCAAAAAGATTTGCGACTGCAATTTACAGACCGAGTGAACGTGAGTCCTAGTTTTGTGCAATGGTTGCAGAAGTTGACTGAACCTGCACCAGAACAACGCTTTAGTAATGCTCGCCAAGCACTTGATGTCTTAAAATCTGGTCTGGCTGTCAAACCTGTAAGCAAAAAGATAATTAATAATAATTCTGGTTGTGGAATCAATTCTCCAGAACCAGTACCAGAAGAAATTTTGGGTTGGAATTGGGGCGCTTTTTTAATGCCTTGGTTTTGGCTGTGGACTAATCAGGTATGGTGTGGCTTATTCTGTTTTGTACCACAAATTAGTTGGGTGATGGCGATCGCTCTAGGTGCAAAAGGCAATGAATGGGCTTGGAAAAGCAGACAGTGGCGCAGTATCGAACATTTTAAAGAACATCAACGCGGTTGGGCGATCGCTGGCATTCTAGCTGGCGCACCCTTTAGTATTATGTTGTGGATGTGTATGTTCCATGCCTTGAGATAAATATTGTTAGGTAATGAGGAGTAGGGAAACACAGACAAAATCAACGAATTTTTTCCTGCTTTCCCTACTCTCTTGCTGCTGATACCATTTCACTTTATGAATGATACAAATACAGGTGTAGGGGCTTCGCCCCTACAAAAATGTTGGTGAATTGGTATTACTTCACTTCTGCTTGAAATACACCCACAGGACAAGCAACGTTTGTCCCGCCTAAACCACAATACCCGTTGGGGTTTTTGGCTAAGTATTGTTGATGATAATCTTCAGCGTAGTAGAATTCCGGCGCATCTAAAATTTCTGTGGTGATTTCGCCATAACGCGCGTCAGTCAAGGCTGGCTGATAAGCATCACGGGAAGCTTCGGCTTGCTGTTTTTGACTTTCAGAATAGACGTAAATCCCCGAACGGTACTGTGTGCCAACGTCGTTTCCTTGGCGCATTCCTTGGGTGGGGTTATGACTTTCCCAAAAGACTTTTAGTAGTTGGGCGTAACTAATAACTTGAGGGTCAAATACAACTAAGACTACTTCATTGTGACCAGTCATGCCAGTACACACTTCTTCGTAGGTAGGGTTGGGTGTAATTCCAGCTGCATAACCGACAGCAGTGGTATAAACTCCTGGAAGTTGCCAGAATTTACGTTCTGCACCCCAAAAACAGCCTAAACCAAACAAAGCCTTTTCCATACCTGCGGGGAAAGGTGGTTTCAGAGGATTGTTATTCACATAGTGATGAGCCGGGATTGGCATTGCCTTTGTCCGTCCTGGCAAAGCTTCTTCAGGAGTGGGGAGAGCCAGCTTTTTTTTACCAAATCCAAATAGTACCATTGCGTCTAACTCTAAGGTTTGATATACATCTTTACTTTAGTAAATATTTTTCCGACTCTGGCGATTGTTTAAGTGTTATCAGCAGATTCTTTTATTCATTACTGGAAATTAAATCATGAAAGCAATCCTTTCAGACCTTATCTTTTAAAAAGTAATTTGGGTTCAGGTCTGCTAGGACTGCTTTGAATTAATATTGGTTTAAGTATGAAGATGCTGGTGCATCAATGCTTTCATATTGCCTATTTATGCAAGTTTATTTTTAGAATGCGATCGCATTCTATGTAACTTTCTGCCAAATCCAAAGGCTATAAATGAACCAAGGATAGTTGCTGGTTCTGGCACTGGAGCATTATTTTGACTAATTGGGACTTGACGAAGCTGTACTTGACCAGTACTCGTAAAGGTTAAACCTGTAACAAATGCAGTCGTGTCATTAGGATTAAGCCCTGCACTGGGTTCAATGCCTAAAATACGGAATCTATCTACACCATCAGGATCGAAATTATAGGTCGAACCTCCGGTAATATCTATTCCAGAATCAATAAAATCATTGGCTGTGCTGTCAAAAGTGAACAAATCGTAGAGGTTATCCCCAATACCAGTTGGCAAAAGTACAGAGGCAATGTTTGGACCTGAATCAACAATGTAGTCGTAACCAATTGCGACTGGAGGATCGATAAACACTGGCTGAGTGGGATCAGCAATGTTAAAGTCGAAATTCCAACCATCGTCTGTAACTACCGGTAGTAAGGGATTATCTGGAGTTGCACCTGGTAATACACCGTTCCGAACAGCAAAAGACCAAAGACCTGGAACAGGATCAGGAAGATTACTGGTATTTTGTATGTTCAGAATCTCAGCAGTCCGTGAGCCAGGCAGAGTGAAGAAATTAAGATTATCACCTGCATCAAAGCCTGCTTGGGCGGGAATTCCACCTAAACCGTTGACACCGCCACTAGCATCTCCTGTAGTCCACTCTAAGCTTTGATAACGGAATTCAATGTCAAAGTTTCCTGCACCTGTGTCGCTACGATTACGCAGAACTGTCTGGAAAGCATTCGTTCTATCATCATGCAAAGAGTAGTAACCAACATTGTTCCAAGTCACAACAACTGTGTTTGAGTTGGGAGAAGCAACGTAAACCTCACCACATGTTGCACACCGAGTATCAACATCCGACCAGTATGGCGCGATGATTGGTTGGTTGGCAATGGGAAAAGGATTAGGTGTAAAGGTGCTTAATCGACTTCTAAAGGTAACGTTCCCATTGTTGTTAACAAAGAAGTTATTAAAAGTGTTCCCAAAAAAGTTGATTTGAAACGGAAGGTTAAGTTGGTTTGATGAAGCATCATCATTCCTTGCAAGGGCTAATTCGCCAAAACCCGCATCACCACCAAATCCATTCAGCAAAAGCCCAGCCGCTAGAGCGTTATTAGCTGTACCTATAATTACAAATGCTGCACTTAAGGCAGTCATTGATAGTCTATTCAAAACTTTAGAGATGGTCATCAGGATGATTTCCTAAACTAACGTGATTTTACTGAGTCATTACTCCCGCTTACTATCTGCTGTCTCTGTCACAGAATTGCAGACTGAAATTGAAGGGTTTGGGAATCCTAAAAAACTGAAACTCAGTAAGAGTTTAATATTCTGCTTAAAAATGTAAAATATTTTATGTAAATTTTTCATGAATTATTCAGTATTTATACTTAAATATTTCATGAAGCCTGGAAGGTTAGCTATTCTGTTCAAATTCCTGTGAACTATGAAGCAACAGAAATACAAGTATGTACCAACGGTAACAGAGGCCCTAGTTGCTCTTGCCCATTGACGGCTAAATCGCTGTGACACAAATAAACTTTATTAGATACCCGCGATAGCAAATCTCCCAAAATTCGCCTTAGTCTTTCTTGTTCTGTGATTTTTTCATCTTCTGCTGTCCAAGGTTGCCCTAATCTATCTTGCAAAAATAACGGCGCACCAAATAAAGTAGCTGCACCACCTTTGGCCCACAATGGTGAACCAGCATCTAGCCAAAAATGCCAACGATGCGATCGCCGACTCGAACGATATTGGAAAATGGTTGCTAAGGTGACAGCTTTTCTCGACAGTCCAATAGGACGCAACGGATAGGGATTAGCAGTGATAGTACCACGTCGCAACAATTGAATAAATTCAGCTAAGGTAGTGCTGAGTGCTGAGTGCTGAGTGCTGAGTACGGAGTGCTGAGTAGAAGATTCTATTCCTCCTGCCTCCTGCCTTCTGGAGACACTTGCGTGGGCGGGTTTCCCGACTTGAGCAAAGTGTCGTCCTCCTGCCTCCTGCATTAGCCTCGTATCAATTTCCCAATAATGTTGAGCAGTTTCTAGCAGTTCTCGCAGTGCTACCATTTGGTCGTACGGAGGGTTACTGTCTTTACATAGAAAGTCTTGAATTGCCAGATACAACAGGGAAATGGGACTCGGAATCAAACGTTGTTCTTGTTGCGATCGCTGCTTTTCGATCCACTGTAAAATCTCAATGTAAGCTGTGGTCGCTGCATAGCCAATTCTATCCCAGCGCTCAAAGGATGTGACAGGTAATAAGTTAGGTCGGTCAGGATGAGGTACAAAGCAATAATCAGCAATTAAACCAGCACGTACTGGGTCGATATGAGTGCTGAGTGCTGAGTGCTGAGTACTGAGTGCTGAGTGCTGAGTAGAAGATTCTATTCCTTCTGCCTCCTGCCTCCTGCCCTCTGCCTCCTGCCTCCTGCCCTCTGCCTCCTGCCTCCTGCCTCCTGCCTCCTGCCTCCTCCCCAGTACCACCAGCATCTCGGCAACTGCATCCCTATCTACTAAGCGTCCCAAACCGGGATACACTAGTGCCAACATGGTCAGTAAAGCCCGAATCATTGGTGAACTAATCAAGGGGCGTTGGTCATTGAGTGATTCGACGGGGATGTTTTGCTTGGTGAGGATTTCGATCAGGGTGTAACGGGCGATCGCATCCAAACCCGGTGCTATAATTGCAATTTCTTCTGGTTGGATTTGTCCTGATTTGATAGCTTTGCCAATTACTTCTGCTGTGGTTCGCAGTATTTCAGCACGAGAAGTTGTCTGAATCGACTGTACTGTTGCAGGTAACTCTAACATCACCATTGGTTGTGTAATAAATTCTACCATTGGTGTAGCTAGTTTCTTTGCCAAGCATTCTTCGGCTGGTTCAAATAAAGTTTCTAGGCGACAATGCCTTGCTAAACCTTCTAAATAGTTAGGGTCTGCGCCTAATCCCAAGCGCACTGCTCCATCAGGATTGTAAGTAAATGCACCAACTGCACCACGCTCTAAAAGTGTTTCAAACAATTGACGCGCTACTGCTGGATAATCATCAACATCATCGGCTAGTATAGCTTGATACCTTTGAATCAGGCGTTCTTGATAATGGCGATCGCTCAACAAGTGCTGCGTGTAGAGTTCAGTTATAATCCCATAAGTGAGAAAGCCTCGCTCTAAACACCAGTTACGCCAATCTAGCAGCAAAGATGCCAGAAATTCCGGCTCTAGATTTATGCCGTTTTCCTCTAAACCTCTTTGTAAAACCTCGGCAATTCCTTCACAAGGTGTGCCACTGTAAGCAGCTAATTGTAATAAATCCAATATCCGTCGCACTAAACGGTATTCATTCACTCCCGCACGACGTAGAATTTCTGCATCTAATTGTTCACGCCAGAGTTTCGTTGCCAATTCTTGTTCAGTTTCAGGGCGTAATCTTACCGGAAATTGTGCCTTGAGATGTAACAATTCAATCAATAAAGGCCAAAATAAAACAACTTCATCCTGAAAAAAACCTAGTGGAGTTTTGGCACGAACTGGATACTTTCCTAATGTTTTTTTAACAATTTTATCAGATAATTCTCGACGATTATCATCATTGGCAGCTAAGACCAAAACTCCAGGTTCTGTTTGCTTTAAAACTAGTGGTTTCGAGATGAAATTGTCTGCTTTTTTTCCGGCTTTTTTAGTATAAAATAATCCCAAGTTCTGATTGTCTATTTGTAGCCAACGAAAAAAATGCTCTACCAAACGAGTTGTCTTACCACTTCGGCTAGTGCCGACAATCCAAACAGAATGTGAAATCACAAACTTCTCCTTGTAGATTTGGTTAGTATATCTCGTGCGTTAACTTAAGGTTAAAATCACTATAAAAAGGCTGGATAATTGCCTACAATGAATAATTCTGTTTTTAGCCAAAAAATTTACTCTTACTTACTAGCTGCTTACCGTTGGTACTTATTAACGCCACAGCGTTCTCTTGATGAGGCTTATAAAGCAGCATTACACATTAAGTCAATAGAAGATGAGCATTTCAATGGTAAAAAGATAGAAGCTGACTCAACCATCTATAGCAGTAGCATGATGGATTATTTTGAGTTAGATCTAAAAAAACAATTAAAAATTGCCCGGATGCGCTTGACAGAATTTCGAGCCAGCCGCTGGTTTTCCAACGAATCTAATCAAAAAGCGGCTCGAAAAACAGGGATAGAATATCCCAGTGCTGCCATAATTTTAGAAAAGTTAAGATTCATTGATGAAGTCATAGCAAAATATACTGTAGCTGAGGTTGACACCAATTCTGCGATAGTTACCCAACCACAAATCGTCAAAGTTGATAAAGTTGATGAGGTTGCTACGCAAAAATTACCTGCACCGTTAACTACACAATTACCTAATAAAAATATAGAACAAAAACTAAAACCTCGGCGGAAAGCTGATACAACAGGTGTATTACCTCGCTCAATTTTAGGCACCATTAGTCGTTTACAAGTTGAATTAGATCCAAATTCAGAGCAAGATGTTGTTAAAAGCTTTCGTCAAGCGCAAAGAAGAACTATCATATCTATCAGATTTATATTATTACTAATTATTGTACCTCTTTTAGCACATCAACTATCAAAAGCTTTGATTGTTGGGCCATTAATTAACCATTTTAGACCAGATGAAACAGCAAATGTCTTCATCAATTTTGAAATGGAGGAAGAAGCTCTAGCAGAATTACAAAGGTTTGAAGAAAGAATTAAATTTGAAAACTTGATTGGCATTACGCCGTCTCTGAATGCTGAAGTCATAGAAAATAAGCTGAAAGAAAAAGCAGCGGAAATTGCTGAAGAATTTCGTGGCGAAAGTGCCAATGCAATTAAAAATGTTTTTGCAGATATTTTCTCTGTGGGGGCTTTTGTTTGGTTACTGCTTGTTAGTAAGCAATCTATCGCAGTCTTAAAAGATTTCTTTGATAATATTGTCTATGGTTTGAGTGATAGTGCTAAGGCATTTATTATCATTTTGTTTACTGATGTATTTGTCGGATTCCACTCTCCCCACGGTTGGGAAGTAATCTTAGAAGGTATATCTCGTCATTGGGGTTTACCAGCCAACCGAGATTTTATCTTTTTGTTTATTGCGACATTTCCAGTAATTTTAGATACGATTTTTAAATACTGGATATTCCGTTACCTCAACCGCATTTCGCCTTCTGCTGTGGCTACCTACCGGAATATGAATGAGTAATACAGCAGAATTCAAAAGTCAGAATTAAAACAGGCTTGATAACTGGATTTGAGACTTATATGGTGTACTTAATTTCCTTGATATCCGCTGTAAGTATCTAGAAGCCAAAATAGTTGAATAGGGAGTAGAGAGTAGGGAGTGGGGAGTATTTAATACTCAGCACTTGGTCATAAATGAAATACAGACTAACAACTATCATCAGCCTACCAATAATTCTGTTGATTTTTTTGGTGGGGATACAACCATTGGGATATCGGGAATTGAGTTCACCAGCCTGTCGAGTGAATAAATGGGATATACCAAAATTTTTGCAAAGCCAAGCAAAATTATCGTCGCCAATCCTCATCCAGCGATCGCCTGTTAGTTGTTGTCAAGACGATCTCTCTTGTTTAGATCAAGTTCTTTATCAACCAGAAAACAATCAATTAGCAGATAAAAAAGCTTTAGTAACTTCTATTAATCGCAGTTTAAAATATTTGCAAACATCACAAGCGATCGCAGCTTACCAAGAATATCAGGTAATTGGAATTACACGCGATCGCGTCATCAAAAGTTTAAAAAGATTCCGCGAACTGCTACTGAAGTCTAAATCTGCTAAAGAATTACATCAAGCTATAGAACGAGAGTTTGTTTATTATCAGTCTGTCGGTAAAGACAAAAAAGGCACAGTTTTATTTACCGCTTACTATGAACCACTCTATCTTGCCAGTCGCGCTCCCACAGCGGAATTTCGCTATCCTGTTTATCGATTACCTCCCGATTTCAACTCTTGGCTTCAGCCTCATCCTACTCGCTTAGAACTCGAAGGTACAGATGGCTTACAAGGCAAGCAAGGAAAATTGCGGGGATTAGAGTTATTTTGGTTCCCTGATCGCTTGGAACCATATATGATTCAAATTCAAGGTTCAGCGCGGCTTCAGTTAACGGATGGGACTCAAACAACTATAGGTTACGCAGGTAATACAGCTTATAACTACAAAAGTATTGGCCGAGAACTAGCCAATGATGGCAAATTACCTTTAGAAGGGATGACAATGCCAATTATCCTCGACTATTTCCAACAGCATCCCCCAGAATTAAATGTATATATCCCGCGTGATCCTAGTTTTGTGTTTTTTCAAGAAAACCACGGCGCACCAGCCCAAGGTTCGATTAATGTAGCACTCACACCGGAACGTTCTATCGCTACAGATAAGTCTCTCATGCCTCCCGGTGCATTAGCTTTGATTCGCGCTGCTTTTCCTTTTATCCAAGCTAACGGCGAAATGGAACATCAAATTGTTAGTCGTTATGTGCTTGATCAAGATACAGGTGGCGCTATTAAAGGCGCAGGTAGAGTCGATTATTTTTTGGGTACTGGGAAAATAGCCGGCGATCGCGCTGGTGTTACTGTTAGCAATGGACAATTGTATTACTTGTTACTCAAACCCTAACAAACAGGGGACAAACCAGTGAAAAGACTTGAAATCTGGAACCAATAAAATCATTTTTCGTCATCGTTTCTGATAGTCAATACTCGACAGGGGTATGGTCAAGCCTGTTTTGATTTTTTGAGTATTTAGACTGATGGTTTTGTGGAATGGGGTGTGTCCTGTATTTTATATTTTTATAACAAATAGGTTCCCTGTCTTAATATTTTGCAAAAAATATGGAAAATCAAATCTGAAATAATGGTATTTTCGCTTGTATTTGATGATGTAATTTTAAGTTCCCGTTACTACAGCTAATGCTCGTCTATATTAGCATCACCCTTATTCTCAATTTTAGCGATCGCTGGTTAGCTATAAAACAACTCAGTGCTGATGACGCTTCACTTTCCGGGTCGCATATTTAATGGTTATTAACCACTGATTAGCTGCATTTATCTAGTCCATCATGGGAGTTGACAGTGTTCAGGATTTTAGTTGATGCCGATTTAATTTTAGATGCTTTGATAAATCGCAACAAATTGACGGAAGATGTCAGAGAATTACTAGATGGAGTGCATCCATCAATTAAAATGTATTTAACGGATATTGGCTGGCAAAAAATAGCCGCTTACACTAGCCGCTTGCAAAACAGTCAAATTGCGGAGATAGTAATTGATTGGTTGCGAGAAAAAATTCACATTTGTATTGTTGACCAGCAAATTCTGCAAATAGCACGCTCGTTACCTCTAAGAGATTTTGAATCTGCTGTGGAGTTAGTTTGTGTCAGTGACCAAGTGCTAGATGCGATTGTTACTCATAAACCAGAGGATTTTGCAGAAGCGCCAGATCAGCTGTGGGTGTGGTCGGTATCTGACTTGTGGTTGCGAACCAACCTAGAAAGACAGTTACAGAAGTGTCTGTAATTGGTCAATTGTCAATTGTTGTTTCTCCCTGCTCCCTACATCCCTGCCTCTTTTACACCAGATTTTTTAAGAAAGATGGTTTAAAATAAAGTTTTTTTAGGGATTTTCTAGGCGCAGGTTTTTTTTGGTGCTAGGATCTAGCACTATATATTGAGATAAAAGTGCTGTAGCTGTGAAACAAAAGCCAAAACCGAGGATTGCTTTGCTTCGTGAGAGAGCAGGGCTGACCCAGCTTGAATTGTCGCGTCTTGTGGGCGTAACTGAAAGCACTATTCAAAACTGGGAAAGTGGCAGAACTGGGACAGACCACATTGAAAGAATCATTAGGTTCTGCAAGGCCTTAGATTGCCAAGTAGAAGACCTAATAGAATATGTGAACGAACCATTAGAAGAACCTGTAGCCAAACCAAGTTCAATAAACGAAATACATCAGATACTGGGAACCGAGGCAGCAGCCTCAACCATAAATTCTGAGGGTGATGTTGCTCAAAAACGCAAAGCCACGAGCAGTTAACATAGCTCTTATGTAGAAGGAAACAGGGAACAGGGAATAGGCTTGAAATTCCCTTGGTTTTATGATGAGTTTATGTCCTAATCTAACTCGCAACTCCTATAAATTCCCTGGACTAACCGATAGGTCATCTCCAAAAAGTTTTTGGCAAGAGATGATCTGTCGGTGGTTTTTGAATATTCAGTTTGAATGATTGTGATTGTGTTGCCATAGACTATCTATTGTCACAAACTGATAGCCTTGTTGTAGCAGTTGGGGAATCAAAACTTCTATAGTTGCAGCTACGTCTTGTCCGCCACAAACACCATCATGCAAAACAATGAGTGAACCATTTTGTACTTGTTGGAGAACTCGCTGCACTACAGTGGTAATTCCTGGCCTTACCCAGTCTTCTGGTACGACACTCCACATTACCGGACGGTAATTCCATTGACGGAATAATTTTAAAGTTTTCGGTGTAAATAAACCATTGGGAGGCCGAACATCGCGCACACATTCGGGTAGGAGATTACAAGTATCGTAGATAGCAGCTTGAGTTTTTTCTAAACTTTCTTTGAGTTCGTTGGGCGTAAGCAAAGGAAAGGAACGATGATCGTAACCATGCAAGCCAATCCAATGACCGCGATCGCTAACTGCTTTCGCAATATCTGGTGAACGGTTGACACAAGCACCCAACCAAAAAAAACTGGCTGTAATATTGTAGCGGTCTAAAACTTGTAACACTTGGCTTGTGTATTGTGGATGGGGGCCGTCGTCAAAAGTTAATGCGATCGCTTTGGTGTGGCGATCGCCATGCCACAGACAATGAGGAAAACTCGGTTGAAGAATCCGATAGATAACAGGAAAGAAGGGAGCAAACTGCATTACCAATTTTTTTATAGCTTTCCCTAGTTTAGCTTTTAAATATTATCAATGTTGGCTAACAGTATCCATTGTTTAAATTAAAAACCACAGATGAACGCAGATAATCATAATTTTTGTGATCCCAGGAAGTTATTATCTTTTAAAAGAAATCTGCCATCCAAGGGGAAGGGCTAGTAAAAATTTGTGTAGCGGTTAATAATGCTGTGTCTGTAGCATCTAATTTTCCTGCTAATTTTAAATCATGAGGGGTAAACAAACCTGTGTACAAAGATGCTAATCCTTTAATATCTATCTGTAATTCACCTTTACCACCTTGTGTAACTTCACCACGTCCATTGGCAACAGAGAGAATAAATTTATCATTATTTGCAGTTAACAAATCATCTTTAACTGCCAAATGTAATTCTGTTTCTACTCCTAATGTATAACCCCTCAATTGGAGTGCTTTGTATACATCCACAATCCGCATTAGCCAACGTTTTTGATGTTGAATTTTCGCAGTTTGTTCTGGTAATAACAACGTTAAAGAATCGATAACCGAACTCTTCCAAAGTATCTTTTTGATTGTAGAACGATGGTTAGCCAGAAAAGACCAGAAAGTTTGTACCGCAGCATTGCTCAAAACTGTCCAATCTCTAATTTTGATCACTGCACCATCTGTCTGTAAATGCTGACTTAAGATAATGTAGCCTTGGGGTTGGTCTTGACTACCAATCAAATAACCATAAATAGCTTCTTTATCTTCTGGTTGAATTAATCTTTCCCAAATCCCTGGATTTCGGTCTAAATAACCATGAGTTAGTCTCGCTTGCTGTTGATATAAGTGATGAAAGATTTCACAATTGAGGTTTGCTATCGGTCGTAAAGGTAAAGATGCCTTGTGTACGTGGATATTTTGAGTAGACATTTCCCAAATGCAGTAATTACCACCTTGTTCATATCCTGCTTTGCGGTAAAGTTGTTGCGTAACAGGGTAGAGAACTGAAATAGGAGTTCCCTGTGCATAGAATTCTTGAAGCATATGTTGTATGAGTGCGATCGCTGCTCCGCCTCCACGATATTCTGGAGCAATCCCCACGTCAGCAATCCCTAACATTGGTACAGACTGACCTCCCAACCACATCCCCATTGGTAAAGTCGCTAATCCGCCAGCTACTAAACCATCTCGACAAATGATGCGTAAGTTCTCTAACCCAATAGATTTAAAGGAATTTTCACTATCACCAGCAGACGTGACAAAGGCTTGTTTGAGAATCGAGCCTAAATGTTTTGCGTCTTTAAGATCGACAAGAGTCTTGTATTCAAATAAAGGTGTCATCACCTGTACCATAATTAGCAACAAGACCATATTGTAATACAATTGTGTTACAAATATAATTTTCAATTATTTTAAAATTGGTCTTACCTCTTGTCTTTTCGCCAATTTTGTTGGTAATATTGCGTTGTCCGCAAAAACACGCAAATTAAAGACTGCATAGGTACATCAATAAAGCTAGTAGATGGTTGCAATATAGGCTGCAACCACAGTTTTGATATGACTATTTTTTGTAATTAAAAATCTCAGTACTAATCATAAATCAATGAATAATCTAACTATTGCCTTGATCGCAGGACTTTCATCTAGTCTTATGTTATCTAGTCCTACTTATGCTGCTACTCTTGGCACAAACTTAATTGTGAATGGTGGTGCCGAACAAGGGCTAGGAGACTCGATTGGTAATGCTGTTGGAGATGATATACCTGCAATTCCTGGCTGGACTCCAAGTAATAGTTTTAGTGTATTGCGATACGGTGCAGCAGGTTTTAGCTTTACCAACCCCTTGGGTAATGTAGTAAGTGTAACGCTGCCTGGTGTGGATGTTCCAGGGCCAAGCGATCGCGGCAACAATCTGTTTTTCGGTGGTGCAAATCGAGACTCTTCTAGCGCTTCCCAAGTAATAGATGTAACTGACCTAGCCTCAGTTATTGACGCAGGTCAAGGTAGTTTTAACTTGAGTGGCTGGCTGGGTGGATACGACACCGATAGAGATAGCGCCGCGCTCAATATTACTTTCTTCAATCAGGCTAACCAACTTCTTGGCACAGCTAGTATAACTGCACCAACTCCAGAGCAAAGAAATAACACCACAGGCTTGTTTTTGCAATCAACTGATGGGTTTGTACCTGTAGGTACACGTCAAATCAATGTATTGCTGAATGCAACTTATGCCAGAGGTCGAGTAAACGATGCTTACGCTGATAATCTCTCGTTAGTAATTACTAAAGTTCCCGAACCAACGACTTCAGGCTTCCTGTTTATCGGTGCATCTTGTTACACAGCCTGGAAGTTACGGAAAAAGCGCAGATTATAGCAAAGTGCTGAGTGCTGAGGAGCCAGTGCGTTGCGCGGGTTAAGAGCGTTGTAGCAACTGGCGTTGCTGAGTAGAAGATTCTATTCCTCCTGCCTCCTGCCTCCTATAACTCCCCAAACTTAGGACTCCACCAACCTTTTGCTGTATTAAAATAAGCCACATCTTTATGCTTTTTATCCTGACGAGACTGTGCAGCAGAACAACGAAGCATTGTTTTGCTCTGTCCGTCTTTTGTGTAGGTATACTCTTCTAGTGGTTTTTTACAGACTGGACAGGGATATGAGCTTAACTTAACAGGAGACTGGGAGTGATTTTCTTTTTTAACTTCTTTGGTTCGCGGTGGTTGCCAAGATTTGTTGAAGTCACTCCAAAATAGGACAATGTTTTCACAGCCGCTGGTGCATTTGAGGAAATATTTTTTCTTGACCTTGCTGCTAGGAATCTTGGCTAGAAAATTATTACATTCAGGACAACGAGTTTTAGAAGTTTCATATTTGCGTTCAACGACGGAAGCTTTAGGATTTGAAGAACTCACAACTACAGTTTTAGCTTTTGCTAGGGCTGGTGCGAAGTAATTTTTATTCCAAGCTGTTAAGTATTGCTGCCAACTTTGTTTACCTTCGGCGATCGCATCAAGAGCGCTTTCCATTTTGGCTGTGAACTCTGCCTCTAGTAAATCTGGCAAAGCTTTCTGCAAAAAATCATCAACTTCTAACCCTAGATCTGTAGGTTGAAGGTTTCCCTTGGTTAAATGCACGTAACCCCGCTTCTTCAAGGTAGCGACAGTGGGAGCATAGGTACTAGGACGACCGATACCTTTGCGCTCCATGAGTTGTACCAGTTTCGGTTCGCTGTAACGGGGTGGCGGTTGAGTCTGTTTTTTCTCGAAGTTAGCATTCTCTAGAGTTAATGCCTGTCCCTGCTGTACAACAGGTAAAACACTATCTTTGCTGAGGTTATTCCAGTACCGAGCGTAACCGTAAAATTCTACTACTTGTCCTCTGGCTTGCCATAACAGCGCACCAGACTGAGTGATAATCTGAGTTTTGCGGAGTTGGGCAGATTTACATTGAGAAGCGATCGCCCGTTTCCAAATCATCACATACAAGTCAAATTCATCAGCAGGCAGTTCTTCCCGTAACTGGGCTGAAGGACGGAACACATCTGTGGGACGAATCGCTTCATGAGCTTCTTGAGCCGTTTTGGCACTGCGATGCTTGGCAACTTGCTGTGGTACATTCTGCGGATCGTGTTCTTCTAACCACTGACGAGCGCTGGTGCAGAACTCCGGACTTAACATAACTGAGTCTGTCCGCATATATGTAATTAACCCAGCTTCATAAAGCTTTTGGGCTAAAAGCATAGTTTTGTCAGGAGCCAATTTCAGCTTAGAACCAGCTGCCTGTTGCAGGGTGGAAGTAGTAAATGGTGGCGGTGGTTGACGATAAACAGTTTTGCCTTCAACTTGCATCACTTGATGCGGATGCTGTCGTGCTTCTTCAACTAAACGTATGGCTTCTGCCTCGGAAAGAACACGCTTAGATTCTGGTGCTTGTGTGTTATTACCAGCCGCATCGTCGTGAGTTTCTGTTTCTGGTTCTGGTGCATCTGTGAGCGAATTTGCTGTGCCTTTGTAAAAAGCCCGGAACCCTTCAGCGTAGTCCACCCAAACACTCCAGTAGTCTTGCGGCACAAACGTGTCAATCTCTCGTTCTCGCTGACAAATGAGATGCAACGTGGCACTTTGAACTCGGCCGACACTCTTAGCACCGTTATTTAATGCCCAAACTAGGGGGCTGCCTTTGTAGCCTACGAGCTTGTCCAGACAATCGCGGCACAGTCCAGCACCGACCAAGTTAAAATCCAGCTTTCGGGGATTGGCGATCGCACTTCGCACAGCCGATGCTGTAATTTCACTGTAGATAACTCGTTTCGGTTCCCGCAATCCCAGCACTTCTTTGAGATGCCAAGCAATTGTTTCACCTTCTCGGTCTGGGTCAGTGGCGAGGACAACTTCATCAACCTGCTTGGTAACTGCCTTCAGCTGCTGGATAGTTTCTTTAGAGCGTTGGTCACGCGGAACGTAGTTGCAGTTGACATTACCATCATCTATAACGAACCCCAAGGAATCTTGTCCTGTATCACTCAGTTCGCGGATGTGGCCACAACTAGCTCGGACAATCCAATCAGAACCCAAAATTTGACTGAGTTTTTTGACTTTTCCAGGAGATTCGACCACTAGAAGGCGTTTCGGCATAGATTCTGTTGATAACTGATGATTGCAGCCTGTAATTAATAATTATTTTCCAATTACTAACAGAATAACTGCATAGTGAAAGTCACAACCACTTATTTGGGAATCATAAGCTTGACAAACTTTGTTGAGGGTTAATGTCCTTCAGCCATCTGCACGGAGACAAACTATGATAAAGCGGTTATTTCCAATCAAGCTTGATCGTCCATTTATAATAGCAGCTTTAATTATTCCTATTGTTCATCTTGGTCTTGGATACATAGGTTTACCCATGACGTTCGTTGGTGGTGCGTCAGCATTTTGGCCTTCACTTGGTGTATTTGTAGCCGGAATGTTATTGGTAGGCTATCGGGTTTGGCCTATCTTATTTGTGAGTGATTTTATTGTTAGTTATATTATTTTTTTTAAACACAATCTTTTAATTAGTAGTATTATTCCTGCCGTCAATTTAATTACTCCTTTTGTAGCAACTTTTTTAATTGATAAGTTTATCAAGCGTCGCCATTTCTTAGAGCGATCGCAAGATGTTTTTAAATTTATCTTCCTAACTATACCCAGTCCCCTCATCAGTTCAATACTGGCGGCATTGACGTTATGTATCAGTGGGATTGCACCTTGGTCAGTATTTAGCAACGTTTGTCGAACTTGGCTGACATCAGACAGTACAGGTATTTTGGTTGTGACACCTTTAGTGTTGGCCTGGTTGCAAAAGTCTCCATCTCAAAGAAGCTTTCATCGACGGCAAATTATCGAACTTGGATTTCTTTTACTTTCCATGATGGCGGTTGTTCGGATTGCCTTTTCCGGAGGATACCCCATTGAATACATGATTATTCCGCCGTTGATTTGGATGGCATTTCGATTTGAAGCGCGGATATCGACTTTATCTGTACTTATTGTGTCAGCGATCGCGGTTTTTGGTACTGTTAAAGGCTTCGGTTCGTTTGCTAAACAACTTTCACCGAATGAATCGCTCATCTTGCTGCAATCATTCATTTGTGTCATTGCTATCACTACTTTTGTGATCTCTGCATTCACTAGCGAAAATCAGAGATCACAAATGATTCTCCGACAAGCCAATGATGAACTAGAACAACGAGTTGAAGAACGAACGGCTGAACTCAAAGAGGCCAGAAATGTTGCCGAAATTGCCAATCAAGCCAAAAGTGAATTTCTTGCCAACATGAGCCACGAATTACGAACTCCGCTCAATGGCATTCTCGGTTACACTCAAATCTTACAACAGACTGAAACCTTGACATACAAAGGCTACAAAGGAATTGAAATCATCCATCAATGCGGGTTTCATTTATTAACTTTAATTAATGACGTGCTTGATTTATCTAAAATTGAAGCCCGCAAAATGGAGTTGCATCTAATCGATTTTCATTTTCCCTCATTCGTGGAAGGAGTCGTTGAAATCTGCCGCATTAAAGCTGATCAAAAAATGATTTCTTTCAAGTATCAGCCCGATGCTCAACTTCCTGTTGGTGTCCATGCCGATGAGAAAAGACTGCGGCAAGTTCTGATTAATCTTTTGGGAAATGCAATCAAGTTTACAGACAAAGGAGGAGTGACTTTAAAAGTAATTGTCATTAGTCAAAAAACACAACAAATGACTAATCATAAAATTCGTTTTCAAGTGGAAGATACAGGCGTGGGGATGACATCAGCGCAATTGCAGAAAATCTTCCTTCCTTTTGAGCAAGTAGGCGACATCAAGAGGCAGGCAGAAGGAACCGGGTTAGGATTAGCTATTAGTCAAAAAATTGTCCATCTCATGGGCAGTACTTTGGCAGTTGAAAGTCAACTTGGTCAAGGTAGTATTTTCTGGTTTGAAGTGGAATTACCAGAAGCAAAGCAATGGGCAGAAAGTTCCCGATTTACGCAACAAGGAACTATTACAGGTTATCAAGGCCAAAAACGCACCATTTTAGTTGTAGATGACAAGTGGGAAAATCGTTCAGTAATTCTCAATTTACTAGAACCAATTGGATTTGAGTTGATAGAAGCTAGTAATGGACAAGAGGGCATTAATCGGACTGTTGCATCTCAACCTGACTTGATCATTACTGATTTAATCATGCCTGTCATGGATGGTTTTGACTTGATTCGGCAAATAAAGCGATCGCCTCAGTTACAAAATGTAGCAATTATTGCTTCTTCTGCAAGTGTGTTTGAAGGTGATAAAAATCAAAGTTTAGATGTCGGTGCAGATGCGTTTTTATCTAAACCTGTTATAGCTGAAGTGTTACTAGAACTACTCAGGATACACCTGAATTTGGTATGGATTTATGCATCAAAATCGGAAATTGTTGCCAAGCAAACTCAAACGAATTCTCAGTCAGACTTACAGGAGTTATCTTTACCTCCTATTGATATCTTGACTCGCTTGTATGAGTTGGCAAAAGATGGCAATGTCGATGGCGTAATGCATGAAGCTAATGACTTGAAAAATAATTATCCTGTTTATGTTAACTTTGCTCAACAAGTAATCCAACTTGCCGAGAATTTTCAAGTTAAGAAACTGCGAGAGACATTAAGCCAATGGGTGAACCAGGCTAACTAATTTATGTTGATTTTTGTTTCTTCTATAAAAAATCCTATTTTAATCAATGAAAAACTCTGATTTTGTTTTAATTGTTGATGATAATCCAACTAATTTGTCAGTACTATCACAAGCCCTAAAAAGTGCAGGTTTTGCTATTCGCGTCGCCGAAGATGGAGAAAGTGCGATCGAACTGGTGCAGCATAAACTTCCTGCTCTAATTTTGTTAGATGTGCAAATGCCTGGAATCGATGGGTTTGAGACTTGCCAGAAACTCAAAGCTGATCCATTAACGCAAAATATCCCGATTATTTTCATGACAGCGTTGGCAGATACGGAAAATAAGGTGAAAGGACTTTCGTTAGGAGCCGTTGATTACATTCCTAAACCTTTTGAACAAGCAGAAGTGATTGCCAGAGTCAAGATGCATTTGCAACTCAAGCAACTGACAGATCATCTTGAACAAAAGGTATTAGAGAGAACGGCAGCTTTACAAAAAGCACAAGTACAACTGGTGCAGCAAGAAAAGCTCTCAATGCTTGGTCAATTAGTAGCAGGTGTAGCACATGAAATGAATAATCCCATTAGCTGCATTATTAGTAATATTCATCCTGCTCAAGAGTATATTGCTGAACTTACCCAAATTCTGCAATTATGTCAGCAACAGTATTCTCAATTACCAGCAACGATTCAGGATGCGATCGCTCAAGCAGATTTAGATTTTCTCTTAGAAGATTTACCAAAACTCCTCAATTCTATGCAGGTTAGTACAGGACGAATTAAAGAAATTTCTGTGTCGCTGCGAAACTTTGTCCGCGCTGACACATCTGTAAAAATTGAGTTTGATGTCCATGAAGGACTTGACAGTACATTATTAATTCTGCGGCATCGTCTTAAAAGTTTGGGACAGCGGCCGGAAATTCAAATCTTCAAACAATATGCTGCTTTGCCAAAGGTGGAGTGCTATCCAGGGCAACTCAATCAAGTCTTTATGAATATTTTGGCTAATGCCGTTGATGCTTTAGAAGATGCTTGGCAGCAGGACAAGCAAGGCAATAATTCTCTGGCAATCAAAATCTGCACCGAGATGTCCAGCCCTCAAGAAGTAATGATTCGGATTTCAGATAATGGTATTGGCATGACAGACGAGGTGAGGCAACGGATCTTTGACTGTCTATTTACCACAAAAGCTGTTGGTAAAGGTACTGGATTAGGATTGGCGATCGCTCATCAAATTGTAGTGGAAAAACACGGAGGTTCACTGCAATGTAAATCCTCTCTCGGTCAAGGGACAGAATTTGTAATCGTTATCCCAATTCGACATTAATTTCAGGTCAAATTGTTAGGATATGCTTGAGTCATTGATTACCACTATTGAATTAGAATGATTGCTTCTTCAACTTTAGTTGAAAGTGCTTTTTGCAATCCTTGCTCAACTTTCTCTGTGAGTTGCTCAAAAGCCTCTTGATTATTTGTCAGTTGTTCTCGAAACACATTTTCTAATTCAGGTTTTATTTGGTTACACATATCTTCAATTTTTTTATCGTTCATAAAACTAGAACGAATCCAACTGGGAATATCGACATTTGTTTTGATGGCTTCTTGGACAGATTTGCGGTTGAGTTCCATGCCTGCGGCCATGACCGAAACACCGTACACTAATGCGATCGGCCAAGTCAAATGTCCTGTGAGGATGAGAGTAATGATACTAGCGATCGTGCCACCACCAATGATGACATTCACAATAAAAGCCACTGTGTCAGCTAGGATGGCATTGCCAATTCTGAGTTCTGGGTTGACAAAAGCTGGTTCGATACTATCTTCAAACCTTAAACTGCTTCTGGGTATCTGAAACTTTCGGCAGATGGGGTCAGTTTCTGCGGCTAAGTCTGGTTGAATTTTGTTGTTAAACCAACGAATACATTGATTGTTAATTATTTGCTGGGCAACATCCCCTTTCAACCATTGCTCTGCCAGACTTTTCATTGATGTTTCCAAATCAGCTAAAGTCCGTAATTGGTTTTTTTGCCAGTCTTTTACCCCTGGTCTGACGGCGTTATCAATCAGACCATCTGCCAATGGCTGAGTCAACAATTCAATTAACTCTGGGATATGTCGTCCAATCAATTCTTTGAGCTTTTGTGAGTCCAGCAGTTTATTAACTTCTTGTTTGAAAGCCGCAGCCCGCAAATCCCAGCGTCCGACTCGTGCTAAACCCAGGGCAATACACCGTTCCGGTTCCGGATCGGGACGAAGTTGGGTTTTTGGTTCGGGAAACATTTGTTGACAAATTTGGTGAGTAAATTTCATCCGGGATGCACCACCAGTCATCAACACTAGTTTCGGGATTGTATCAAGTTGTTCTAGCTTGGCTTTGGCCTCGCTGACTGCATCACGAAACGCCTGAATCCAACTCTTTTGTCCCAGTTCGGCTAAAGGTTGGTGCAGAATTTCCTCCATCATCAATTTGTTGACTTGCGGGATAAAATAAATCTGTTCGTTAATCGACTCAAAGCCACGGGCAAAAGATTGCGGGTCATTGTATAGCTGTTCATTAGAAAAATAATCTTCTTTGGCTTTGCGACAGGCAAGTTCACAACGAGCTTGATGATGGGGATATTCCTGAAATACTTTTTCGAGTAATGGTTTTTGCTCGTGTTTGGCGAGTGTGTGGGCAAAAATCGCTTTGTCAATTAAGGACGCGCCTAAAGCATTACTTCCGAAATCTAAGGGTATTTCATGTAAGCTTTTTACTAAAGTAAAATCTGTGGTCGAAGAGCCAATATCAACAATTAGCACCGATGCCAGTAGTTTTTCATACTCTAACTTCCCAGCTTCTTTGGCTTGCATAAAAGCAGCCCGCGATTCGGGGATGACGTTCAGGTGGGGAATACCAGCTTCTTGAAGTAGCTTTTGGTATTCTTGGCGATCGCTCATTGACCATCCTGAAGGGCAACCAATGTAAAAATAGCTACTTTCGACTCCTTCAATTTGTTTGCTTTCTTGCAGTTTGTGGTAGTAAGTAGCAAGAAAAGTCGAAATTGTTTTTCTGTAATTAGGATCGTGGTTGGGTTTTTGCTTGAAAGAGATTGCCAGTTGAGTAACGCCAGCTTGAATTAAGGCTTGTTCTCCCACAAGATAACCGAGTTTGGGATGCCAACCTAAAGCCGTAATTTGGTTCTTTTTATTATTAATTTCCAGCATTTGAGGTGGTTCGATACTTTCTACTATCGCTTTCGCTACCGCTGTCTCACCGTGTCCCAAATCAAAACCGATTGTTTCTAAAATTCTCATACTTTTATTGTCTGCTATTCTCAGCCTCGGAATATGCTGGCTCAATAACTCGACCGCGCCGGAGTAAGCGATCGCCTTTTAATAAGGCAGGCGTGATGGTAACGTAATCTTTGGTGTTAGGGTCGATACTTGGCTCAAAGTCAAAATACTCGCGCTCACTTTGCGGTGCTTGCTGTTGGTAAATGTGTGCGCGAATTCCTTGAGACCTTAAAATTTGTGGTAGCAGTTTTGCTAAAGCGATCGCCATTTGGGGTTGGTCGAGAAATGATGCACCCATCAGCCGTTGAAGAAAATTCAATAACTCTGGTAGTTCTTCTAGGTTGCGATCGTCTTCTAGTTTGTTTCCTTCTGCAAATCTAGCTACTGCTAAATCAATCGTGTTCAGCGCATCGGCTAAGTTATCCAAAAGAACTCTGCTATCAACCCGCAATATAGGTTGGGGTATCTCTAACAATTCAGCAGAGGTGGAATTATTTTTGTCCAGTTGAAGCACAACTTCCAAACCTAGAAGCAGTGAAGTCAGTAAGATACCCATCCAAGCACTGAAGGTAATTTTAGTTAGCGAAAATAAAGAGCCTAAAATACCTATATAAATAAGTGCCTTGAGCAATTTCAGGATTAATCTGTTGGGGGAAAAATTTGTAGCTAGATTAGTAATTTGCTTTTGCTCTTTTGACACAACTTGAGACTGGTTAACTACAGTCAAAGTAGCGATCGACTGTCGCAGCATATCCAAAAAAAAGGACGCTAAACGCACTTGAGTGACATTTAGCTCGCTAATATAATTTCTTTCCAGATTATCAAGTCGATTCTGAACTAGTTTAACAACTTGTTCAACACTAGTTATATTTTCAATCTCTGTCTGAAGTTGGTTACGTTCTTCGTTAAAAAGTGTACTTATAGTTTTCATTCGTCAACGTTAATAATTGCACCTCCATCCTTCTCAATCTAGCTTATTTCAGAACTACAGTAGCTTTTTCTGTCGCTCGATTGATTAATTTCTCTCACGTCAGCAAGATAATAAGCTGGTATAAAAGAGTAGTCTAGCGTCATGAGTAAAGATATCAAATCAAGCATTGATGATTTTTATGCCTCAGTCAACATGACACCCAAAGAACTAGAATCTTGGCTGAAAACAGAAGAATCACAATCTGTTGGACAAAAAGACAATGGTGATGAATCAATTGGACATAAATCAGGTAAGCGCATCGTTGATTTATTACAGAAGCCAAAAGATGACTACACTGATGATGATTTATCACATATAAAAAAAGTCGTCAGTTACATCCACCGCCACTCTGCACAACAGCCTGAAGGTGAAATTGAACATACACGCTGGCGTTATTCCCTCATGAATTGGGGACATGATCCACTAAAAGTTAAAAGCTAAAAGTCAAGAATTATGTTTCCTCCTGACTTTTAGCTTTTTAGCTAGTTGTAAATCATTCAAAATTAACCCTCTTTAGTCACTCTCGCTAGATAAAAATCCCAAACCCTTATTTTTACCGACTTTCATAAATTTAGGCGTAGGTTGGGGAGCCAGTGCGTTGCGGTGAGCAGTCCGTTGGGGAGACACTGCGTTGCGCGGGTTAAGAGCGTTGAAGCAAGTGTCGTCGGCTTTGCCGACAGTCACGGAACTGCGTTAGCGCAGCGATCTTCGACGCTCTTGAGCGTCACCCGAAGGGGGGTTCCCCGCCATGCAAGTGGCTCCCCAACCTACATTTATTTTTCTCTCACCAAAGTGATAAAAAAGGTTTAATTTGAATGATTTACAACTGCTGATTACCCGTACTTAACCAAACCATTGAGAAGGTTCACAACCTGGTTCAACTGTATGACACAGATGATTATTAATCCAAGCTGATTTATCTTGCATAATCGCAAAAATACCTTGATGAATCAAGTTTTGTATATGTAGTTTCTGCTCTAATGGACTACGGGGAAATTTTTGCTCTATTGAACAATCTTTTATAACGTTTTGTAGCGGAAATTCTCTGTCAAACTCCACGTTGTAAAAGCAGGGAATGCGACTGATCACAAAAACAATCAGTTCTTGACGTAATTCAGGAATCGCAAAGGTTTCTTGGTAAGGATGGTAGGCATAAGTATCTAAAACGCTTTCAATTTCGCTGACTACTGATTCTCGTGTTAAATTGACTACGGTTTTCATAAGTTTTTATCTCCTTTTAAATACGGTTGAGTGTTGTTTCAAAGAACGAATTCTTCCAAGACTCACTGAGTGCTGATTATCAGCCAAAACCGCTGCTACTAAATTGGTTTTTATACCCTGAACTTGACTTTTCATATCGGTACAAAGTCAGTTATTTGCTACAATTATTTTGTCAAATTTTATACTTTTTACCTCTGAGTCCAGTCAATAAATTCAAGTAAAATAGTACAGTACCAAGGCTTTAGATCCACAATGCCAATTATTTCAAATTTCTAGCTTTTTGGCGAAAATCTACACAAAACGCAGCATAAGCATTGAGGGATCAATTTTAATATTTTATTAATAACATCCTTGAGAAGGAAATATTTGGATAAGTAAAGTTTGCTATGTAATTTACATTACTTATTGTGTCTAGATGATTTTGTGTTTTAATTTATGTATTCTAGAAAACAAATTATTGAAGTAAAAGTGTAGCAAATCCTGAAAAAAAAGACTTGGCTACGCAGAGCAACCAGTCTAAAGATAGATGTAATTAAAAGGTAAAAATTTTGAAAAAATTCACCCTTGGGCTTCAAATAACAAGCCCCATGATCTGCCCATATGTCATGCAAGCGGCGTGTGGCTACTCGTCCCCCCAAACCACGGGACTTTTCCACCACTAACACCGAATATCCAGCTTGCTTTAACTGCTGGGCGCAAACTAAACCCGCCATCCCAGCACCAATCACTGCAACATCTATCATTAGTTATATAGTCCTTCGTCTTGAGTCCTTGGTTATTATCAAACAGAATTCAGGAGTCAGGAGTCAGAATTCTCGACACTCTTGTTCTGAATTCTTCAATCAATGACAAAATACAGATGACGAAGGATAAAAAGACTACTAAAGACCGCCAAAAGCTAATAGTAGAATAAAGTACAGACAAGCTGCACGCAAGGGAGGAAGGAACATTGGATGAACTCAGGGCGGCCTTAGAACTAGCAACAGATGATGAATTGCAAGATTTAACCGCAATTCTGTTTAGTCGGAAGTTCAATCCCCTAGATTATGTTCAAACACCGGAACCCATCGAAATTCAAAGCCAGAGCCGCCAAGCTTGGTTAGACTCGCTAGAAGAGCGTTTTCGGTTTTTGGCAGCAGATGGGGTAACAGTATTGCGGGGACGTACAAATCAAGTAACTTACCGCCAAGCACTAATTCAAGTTTGTAAATATTTAAAAATTCCTTACTCTGATCAGTTAACAACTGTTGATTTAGAAGCAGAAGTATTTTTGCATCTGTTAGGGCAAGTATGGAAAAAACTGCCTGAAAAAGAAAAACAAAAATTGACTGTCAAAGTACAACGCCATCTGGTAAAAACAGAACTTAAACAACCGCTACCATTAATGTTGCAGCGTGATCCTTTGGGATTACTTTTTAAAGGCGGTAGTGCTTTAGCTGTTACCTCTGTAATTCAGCCATTCATCCTCAAACAAATTGCGCGACAATTCGCCGTACACTTTGCTACCTATCAAGTAGCTAAACAAGCCGCATTTACAGGTTCAACAGCAGCAACAACGCAGTTTCAAACCTATGTCGCCTTGCAAATGGCGCGGCGAGGTATGACTATGAGTGCAGCGCGTTATGGGGCAGTTCGCACGATGTTTGCCTTTGTCGGCCCAGCCATGTGGACTTGGTTTTTGGCAGATTTAGGTTGGAGAGCGATCGCTACTAATTATGGTCGCATCATCCCGACTATCTTTGCCTTAGCACAAATTCGTCTCACTCGCACAGAATGTTGGGAGCCAGCTTGAAACTAGCTTTTGATCATCCCAACCCCAAGAGCCAATTTGCCTGGAATTCTTTCCAAATCGGGCTGTTAATTTTTCCTCTAAGTCCATTTGTTGGGGCGGTGGCGATAATTTTGGCAGCTTTAATTACTTGGCTGCAACAATACCGCACAATTATTCGCCGCCCCATCAATCAGGGGTTTGCGCTTTTTACTTTATTTCTCGTGATTACGGCAGGATTTGCCACGAATAAAACAGATGCTTTTTTAGGTTTATTTAATTTAATTCCTTACTTTTTAGTTTTTGCTGGCTGGAGTGCCTTGATTCAGACAATTGCCCAATTACGCCACATAGCTTGGATTTTGGTAATTGGTTCTGTACCAGTGATCATTTTGGGCTTTGGGCAGTTATTTTTAGCTTGGGCTTTAAAATTACAGTTTTTGTGGATTGTCTTGGATTGGGCGATCGCACCTGGAGGAGAACCACTTGGACGGATGGCGGCTTTATTCATGCATGCCAACCTGTTAGCAGCTTATCTAGCGATCGTCTTTACTGTAGGATTAGGACTATGGCTAGAACAATGGCAATTGCAAAGCCATAAGTTAAAAGTAAAAAGGCAAAATGCAAAAGAATCTTTTCTTTTGACTTTGAACTTTCACTTTTTGACTTCTTCTCCACTCCCCTTTCTCACCTTGACGGTAATTGCCAGTTTTGCTGGCTTGATTTTAACGAATTCGCGGAATGGATGGGCGATCGCTATGATTGCCTGTTTAGCTTACGCACTTTATCAAGGTTGGCGGATCTTGGTTAGTGGTGTTGTGGCTGTTGTGACTATGATTCTTTTGGCAGCTTTTGCACCTTCCCCCATCGCCCAAATTTTTCGCCGCGTTGTTCCGGCTTTCTTTTGGGCGCGGTTAAATGATGAAATGTATCCAGACCGACCAGTTGCCTTAATGCGAAAAACTCAGTGGGAGTTTGCTTGGTCTTTGGCACAACAGCATCCTTGGACGGGTTGGGGTTTACGTAGTTTCTCCGCACTCTACAAAGCCAAGATGCACATTGCTTTAGGTCATCCGCATAACTTGTTTTTAATGCTATCTGCTGAAACGGGATTTCCTACGACTCTTTTGTTTTGTGGTTTACTAGCTTGGATTTTAATTGCAAGCATTCAACTGTTGCGGCAATCCAATTATTTGGCTAAAGCAGATAAGTTAATATTCTTCAGTTATCTTTTGGTATTTGGAGAGTGGATACTGTTCAACACAGTGGATGTAACTTTATTTGATTTTCGAGTGAATACGCTCTCCTGGTTATTTTTAGCAGCTATTTGTGGAGTTGTCTTTCACTACCATCAAAACAACAAGCTTTTGGCAAATGAAAATTAGTTATATAGCAATAGCCAAGATAGTTATGACATTGGTAGAAGATCAAACTTAGACAACAAAAGACTTTTAACTCTGTTATCTGTCACCTGTCACCTATTACCTGCTATATAAGCAATTTTGCTCAAAAATAGCATTTAATTACTTGGTTTATTTTCAGTGGTTATACTGGCGGCATTCATAATTTTAAGTTAATAAAATTACAGTATTCACATTTGTGATTTGGCTAATTTCTGATTAGCCAATGTTGCTGATAGTTGGGAAGGTGTAAGGACAACCCTTTTGGGGGTTTCCTACATGACGGGCATCTAAAAATTAGATGCCCTTTTGTATGTTTTGTTTTTCATCAGTTAAGCACTATTTTTTAATTTTATTAGTCAAATATAAACTGTTATATGAAATCATTTTCTCAGGGATTTGCATTATTAACGTTGGCATCAGGTTTGCTGAGTATCAATTTTGGGATTTCATTACCTGCTCAAGCAGCAATTTCATGTGAGCCAGGGACTGTAAATTATTATCTAAATAATTCCTTAGCAACTTGTTTACTTGCTCAGAATGTTAATGTTCAAGTTAGCAGTTCTGTTTCAGGAACATCTAATTTTCCATGTAAAGCCAAAAGTTATATTTTATTTGATGAAAAAGGGCAGTTTTCTAGCTGTCAACTTTCCGAACAAATTCAAATTAGAAAAGGTAATTTAGTCGAGACTTGCCCAGCAGAATATAAGGTACAGGTTGCAGTTTCAAATACTGGTGTTTTCTCAATTACTTGTCAGCCCTACTAGTTATAGATATTATGAGGGCGGACGCTTGTTCGCCTTTACATATTTGTATGTTTTCAACAGCTGATTTTCTTCAATACACCCAATGGTCGGGTATTGCTACATTAGTATTTGCTGCCTTAGCAGTACTAGCTTTTATTTTTAAATGGGGCATTCGCTTTCGGCTGGTAGGTACAACTGGCTTTATGCTGGTAGTAACAGGCGGGTTATTTGCGCTTTCTTTAGTGCCTTTAAGTCGCACAGTGATTTCCGGAGCCGGAAAATATATGTTGGTGTATGATAATGGTTCTACACAAGCAGTAATTGCTATCTCACCAGAAATTTCACCCTCAGAGGTAGAGGCTACCCTGCGTCAAGCAGCCAGTAATCTATATTCCTATGGTCGCTTAGGTAAACGAGGCGAAAATTATCTCACGATACGCGCCCGTACTCTTTTACACCCAGAGCCTGGGGTTTCTATACCACTTTATCTTGGTCAAATCAAACGCACTCTGGCTTCACGCGAAGATGAAGAGATGGCAATTGAGATTTATACAGATAAATTTGCTCAATTGCCGAAACCTAATACTTAACAAAGCCCTTGCGAGGCAGAAGTTCAGACTTACGCAAGCGTAATTGTTGAGGATAAGTGCAAGGGACAAGGGGTATCAGGGTTTTGCTTATCTATACGCTAATATCCCGATACCCATACAGGTTTTGTCTAAACCTTTAATTTTTCATCTAACTGTGTAAGTTCTAATTGTTTCAGTTTTTGTGTATTCTATCCATAGAGTTTTTTGTAGTGAATTTAGTCTAATTTATCAGTATATTCCCATATAAACAAAGTCATGATTTTGTGATCAAGGAAACATTCATTTTTTTTGTATTTGACTATACAATAAAGATTATTTTTAGATTAAGATATTACTTACCAATTCCATCAAGGGAAAAATTTTTAGTAGGTGCTGGTCGCAAGTGATAGTGAGTTTTGTTGATAAGTGGCTGCCTTTTGTAAATATATGTAATTCTACTAGCATCGATAAAAATCAAGGTTTTGTCTAACTAGTTATATGCCTGATCAATCCACTACTACGTTGTCTACTCAAACATCTAGTTCATTACTGGCACTGGCGATCGCGCCGGCAAAAGTCATTCGTGGATCTGGAGTGTTGCCAGCGGCAGCAGCCGAGATTGCGCTTTTGGGCAGTCGTCCTTTGATAGTTGTAGGCAATCGGACTCTGGCTATTACTCAGAATACTTTACAACCAATTTTAGAAAAACAACAGTTGCACACGGCTCAAGCTTCCTATGGTGCAGATTGTTCAGAAGCTAGTTTGAAATCTATTAAAAAGGCAGCTAAGGAACACAAAGCCGATGTAATTATCGGTGTTGGTGGAGGTAAAGCGTTAGATGTAGCTAAACTAGTTGCCCATCAGTTGCAGTTGCCAGTGGTGACAATTCCTACTTCTGGTGCTACTTGTGCAGCTTGGACTGCCCTTTCCAATGTGTATTCGGAGGCGGGGGCTTTTTTGTATGATGTGGCGCTGTCGCGCTGTCCTGATTTATTAATTCTGGACTACGACTTGATTCAAACAGCACCACAACGCACATTAGTCGCCGGGATTGGTGATGCGATCGCCAAATGGTACGAAGCATCAGTTAGTAGTGGACACTTACAACAAACTTTAATCATTGCCGCAGTCCAACAGGCAAGAATTTTACGTGATATTTTATTCCAAAAGTCAGCCGCAGCTTTAGAAAAACCAGGCAGTGAGGTTTGGCAAGAAGTTGTTGATGCTACCGTTTTATTGGCGGGAGTCATTGGCGGATTGGGTGGGGCGCAGTGTCGTACTGTTGCCGCCCATGCTGTACACAACGGTTTAACGCACATTGCTGGACACAGCAGCATCCACGGTGAAAAAGTCGCCTATGGTATCTTGGTGCAACTGCGTTTAGAAGAAATGATCCTGGGTAATCAGTTAGCAACTACTGCACGGCAACAGTTGTTGAAGTTTTACGCAGAGATTGGCTTGCCCCAAAAATTAGATGATTTGGGATTAGGCAACATCAAATTAAGCGAGTTAAAAACAGCTGCGGAAATTGCCCTAGCACCAAATTCAGATATTCATCGCCTACCGTTTAAAGTAGCACCAGAACAACTGATGGCAGCGATGGTTTCTACCACTGCACCAACAGACAGCAGAGAATCAAGTTATCGAGTTTCTGTCAAGACAATTGATGATGAGATTGAGGAATGAACTAATTCCAGCTTGCAGTATGAAGCTTTATTCTTTATTTTTTGCCAGATATTTCACCTGTCAGATTTTGCTAACTAATCGTTTTCTCAAAGTTATCCACAGCAGCCAACTGTGGTACATGAGAGATATTTCACCCACAAATCAACTGTATCAAGAAGTGGTACATCAATGACACTGAATTGGATTGCCCCAGCAGAACGCATACAGAAACTGCCTGCTTATGTATTTGCCCGTCTAGATGAACTGAAAGCTAAGGCACGGGAACAAGGACTGGATTTGATTGATTTGGGGATGGGGAACCCGGATGGCCCCACACCACAACCAGTGGTAGAAGCCGCGATCGCGGCTTTGCAAAATCCCGCAAATCATGGTTATCCGCCCTTTGAAGGGACTGCAAGTTTTCGCCGTGCGATTACCAATTGGTACAATCGCCGCTATGGTGTAGTGCTTGATCCTGATAGCGAAGCCTTACCGCTACTCGGTTCTAAAGAAGGATTGGGACATCTGGCGATGGCTTATATTAACCCTGGTGATGTTGTTTTAGTGCCTTCACCGGCGTATCCGGCACATTTTCGCGGGCCTGCAATTGCTGGGGCGCAAGTCCACAACTTGATTCTCAAACCAGAGAATGACTGGTTAATCGATTTAGCTGCTATTCCTGAAGAAGTTGCCCAAAAAGCCAAAATTCTGTATTTCAATTATCCCAGTAATCCCACCGCTGCCACTGCGCCGCGAGAATTTTTTGCAGAAATTGTCGCCTTCGCCCGTAAATATGAAATTCTACTGGTGCATGACTTGTGTTATGCCGAGTTAGCTTTTGATGGTTATCAACCTACCAGTTTATTAGAAATTCCTGGCGCAAAAGAAATTGGTGTAGAGTTTCATACCTTATCCAAAACTTACAACATGGCTGGCTGGCGGGTAGGTTTTGTCGTTGGTAACAGTCAAATTATCCAAGGTTTGCGGACGCTGAAAACTAACTTGGATTACGGGATTTTTGCTGCATTGCAAACAGCAGCGGAAACTGCCCTACAACTGCCAGATGTATATTTGCATGAAGTGCAACAGCGTTACCGCACTCGCCGCGACTTTTTGATTCAAGGGTTGGGAGAGTTGGGTTGGGATATTCCTAAAACTAAGGCAACAATGTATCTCTGGGTGAAATGCCCGATGGGTATTAGTTCCACAGATTTTGCCTTGAATATATTACAACAAACAGGCGTTGTGGTGACTCCTGGTAATGCCTTTGGGGTTGCGGGTGAAGGCTATGTGCGGATCAGTTTGATTGCAGATTGCGATCGCCTAGGTGAAGCTTTACATCGCTTTAAGCAAGCTGGTATCTCATATCAATCTGAAACATTAGTTTCTGTGCCACTTTAATAAGTGACCTCAGATTTTAATTGTCAAAGCCCCTACTAAACTATAGTGGGGGATTAACTTTAAAAATTATTCAAGTAGCAAATTCCCTTTGTTAGGAAACTTGTTAAAAGTCTGCTCAGATAATCTTCTCAATTTGATTAAAAAATTGTTAATCGAGTTGTAATATCAGATCAGTAACGCTATTTGGTCAACAGCTAAAGTTTTTCTATAGCTTAGAATAATCCACCTATTAGCATCTACAGGCATACCCATTTCCTGAGAACTTTTATTAGTCTTTTAGATTATTTTTATAATGCAGAAATCTTGTCTGGCGTTTCGTGAGGTCTTCAGAGTGGGGAGACATACGCCCGTATCAATTGGCTCATAGCTACTGAACAACTAAGTTCCATAACTCTCGAATTTTAGCATAGTTGTTTATATTTACAGCAAAAAATTATGCTTGTTTGATATATCAAATCACACAGAACAAATTTCAGTAACCAAAGTCCTATATACTAGACATGACTTTAATAGGTTTGAATTTTTCGTTAACTATGATACAAAGACTATTAATCTTTAGATGAAATACTAGCGCATCTCAAGATTTTCAGATTGAGTAAAAAGTATATCCCGTATCATCAAGAAACTTTCAACTGCATGTGGTGTAAAAACTCAGAGGGGAGTGAAAACATGGATTTACGTGGTGATGCCTTGCAAATCCTCAAAGCAACTAGTCGAACTTTTTATATTCCAATTAGTATTTTACCGTCAGGATTGCAAGAAGCCGTCGCATCAGCATACTTGTGTATGCGTGCCATCGATGAAATTGAAGATCATCCAGAACTGGATAACTCTACAAAGGCACAACTGTTACACAAGATTAGTCTGACATTACAGGCAGGAGTTGATGGCTTTGCAGTTGATGCTTTCTCGGTAGGATTTAGCGGCTACGAGGATACTTTAGCAGAAGTAACTCTGAGAGTAAGGGAATGGTCGTTATTAGCCCCTGAGACTATTGCACCACGAATTTGGGATGCAACCGCAGCAATGGCTGACCGGATGGCTTATTGGGCAGAAAGAAACTGGAAAATTGAAACAGAGTCTGATTTGGATCGTTATACCTTTGGGGTTGCAGGTGCAGTTGGGTTGTTACTCTCTGATTTATGGACTTGGTACGACGGAACGCAAACTAACAGGACTCTGGCAATTGGCTTTGGTCGTGGCTTACAAGCTGTCAACATTCTTCGCAATCATATTGAAGATATGGGGCGTGGTGTCAGCTTCTTTCCAGAAGGTTGGACTGTAACTGATATGCAAGAGTATGCCCTACGCAACTTAGCGTTAGCAGACGCTTATACTCATGCTTTACCTGCTGGCCCGGCTTTAAACTTTTGCCAAATTCCGTTAACTTTGGCACATGGTACGATTGATGCTTTAGCCAAGGGCAAAGAAAAACTCAGCCGCAGTGATGTTATTGCCCTGCTTGAACAGTTAAATGCTGTAAATGTCAAAGCCAGTTAATAACTAAGTTCAAGTTTAATAGTGCTGATTTTAGATCGTGGTGTACTTTGGTTGTGAATCCAAATTTTTAACTACGTCGTAAGTCTAAAAAAAGCTATGACTTCTACAAATCGGTATATGTCATTGCGAGCGCAACTTAGTCTAGACTAGCAATCTTTATCTTAGCAAGATTGCTTTGCTCGCGATCGCAATGATGTTTTTTCGTGAAATTGTATAATCCTGAAAATATCTTGCTGCGATTTAAGAAGCAGTAAGCGCGTATTTTTTTAAATCTTCTAAAGAACAGACTTCTAAAGCCCTAGCATGGGTGGCTTCTAGAACTACAGGTGGTGCAACACCAGCATCGAGCGCTTCTTGCCAACGGGCTGCACACAAACACCAGCGATCGCTTGGTCGTAATCCAGGAAAATTATATTGTGGAGCTGGTGTGCTTAGGTCATTACCTTGAGATTTAGTAAACTCCAAAAATTCTACTGTGACTTGGGCGCAGACAACGTGCATTCCAAAATCTTGCCCACCTGTACTACAGTACCCATCACGGTAAAATCCAGTCATGGGTGAAGTACAGCAAAGTTGCAAATCTGTGCCTAGTACATTTTTAGCTTCTGCCATCTTTAATTCCTTCTATTTTGTCGTAGTCTAGTTTTAGAATGCAGTCTGCTATCTAAAAATACTGAACTATGCCAGAAAATAGTCTGATGCGCGTTCAAGTTGCATATTCTCTGGTTGAGACTGTCATTAGTCATTTGTCCCTTGTCCTTTGTCAATACACATAACTAATGAATAATGACAAAGCGCAAAGTTCTGATCGGAGGTTTCCTCCGATCAGAACTTTGTAAGAGAGGACGATCTTCACAGGTGGTTATGTAATTTAGATGTGTTTTAGCTTATCACTTTAAATTGTATCGGGATCTATATTTAACTCTCGCAATTTTGCTGCCAAGCGAGTTGCTTTTTCTTGTGCTTGTGCAGCTTGTGCTTGTGCTTGTGCGGCTTGTGCTTGTGCCTGTGTGGTTTGTGCTTGTGCTTCGGCTGCGATTTCTTGAAGTGTTGGTACTAATTTTTCATCTGGTGTAAACCAACGTAATAATCCCTCGTCTACTCCCAAATATAACCCTAATTGTTCACTCCACAAATGTCCTTGGGCATTTGCTTGTAGAGGTTGGTATTTTCCATCTACTAAATGAAATCCGGTAAATTCTTGTATGTAAGGATCGTACCAAAAATAATCAGGTGTCCGAAAAGTATCTTGATAAATTTCTTTCTTTAAACCTTTGTCTGTTTTCGCTGTTGATTCCGATAAAATTTCTATAATTAAATTGGGATACTTGCCATTTTCTTCCCACACTACCCAACTTTTTCTGGTTTTGAGTTCTGTTCCCAATACAACAAAGAAGTCTGGCCCGCGAAAATATTCTGATTTCTTTTGGTGTGGACTGTAGTAAATAGTTAGGTTTCCCGCCGCATAGAAATCTTTTCTATCTTGCCACAGCCATTTTAAACATTGGATTAAGAGCGTGATTTGCTCTAAATGTAGTTCACTTTCCAAGGGAGGTTCATCACTAAATAAATCACCAGGAGGAAATATCACATCTTGCGAAATGTCTGCTTGAGATTCTAATTCTTGGGTTATGGTCATAGAATCAATCCGGCATTAATTATTTCTATGTTTATTTTAGCAGTGTTATCAATAGCTATAGCGTTTCTCATTTTAGCGAGGTATATTTCGTTGAGTTCAGAGGCGCTTAAGCTAGAGAAGTTATACCTCATGTGATTGTGAACTACTATATATGTTGCTAACTGTAAAAATATCCTAAGCCTGTCCACACTACTATACATAATAGCTAAGATTAAATTAAAAATTCACTATTAGTATAAGACTAAGTTGCATATTTAATAATCTCAACTTCAGCGCTATTGCTAACCTTTCTAGAACTTATTAGTGATTGAATTGCTCAAATAATATTCACCGCAGTTATCACAAATTTCTGCTGGAACTTTTTTAATCACAAGAATATATTCATCAATGTTTTTAACAATAGTCAATATTTAATTAGGGTGCGTTTAAGCAAAGCACAACGCACCCTACAATTTAAGCTAGGCATCTAAATTTGTCTAACTTCTGCCAAACACAGTTCCCAGAGAACGGGCAATGTTTTGTGGTTGCATCGCATCCATTGCGGCTGTTGGTTCGTAGCCGCAGTGAACCATACAATCAGCACACTGGGGATTACCACTAGCACGGCCGTATTTACTCCAGTCTGTGTTGTCTAGCAATTCTTTAAAGCTGGTGTAATGCCCTTCATTCAATAAATAACAAGGTTTTTGCCAACCGAGAACGCTATAACTAGGACTTCCCCAAGGTGTACATTCGTAGTCTTTTTCGCCAATGAGAAAGTCTAGGAACAGAGGATTGTGATTGAAGTTCCAGTTTTTCTTACCTGATGTGTAGGGAGAGAGAATTTCGCGGAAGAGGGCGCGGGTTTGTTCACGCTTAAGGAAATGATCTTGATCTGGGGCCCACTCATAGCTGTAGCCAGGAGAAATCATCATCCCGTCAATATTCAGGCTATCGAGAAAATCAAAGAACTCCTGCATTTCTTTGATATCTGCACCTTCAAAGATAGTTGTGTTGGTGGTGACGCGAAATCCTTTAGCTTTAGCTGCACGAATAGCTTTGACTGCAATATCAAATACACCTTTGCGATCGACACATTTATCATGCCACTCTTGCATTCCATCTAAATGGACGCTGAAAGTAAAGTAAGGCGAAGGTTGAAATTTATCAAGGCTTTTTTCTAACAACAAACCATTGGTACACAAGTAAACATACTTCTTGCGTTCCACTAATCCCCGGACAATCTCATCAATTTGGGGATGGAGTAGCGGTTCTCCTCCAGGAATGGAAACCACAGGTGCGCCACATTCTTCCACGGCGGCGAAGCACTCCTGGGGTGTGAGATGGCGTTTGAGAATTTCGACGGGATGCTGAATTTTGCCACAACCAGAACAAGCCAGATTACAGCGAAATAGCGGTTCTAACATTAATACCAAAGGGAAGCGTTTGCGCCCTAAAAGACGCTGAGTTACAAGATACTTCCCGATATCCATAGCTTGTTGTAGATTAATTCCCACTTTCCTATTACTCCTCTTTTATAAGTACAGCCACACAGAAAAAGTATGAAGTGTAAAGTTTGAAGTCTGAAATTTATTTTTCATACTTCATAATTCATACTTTAAAATTCAGTTGACATAGCCTTCAGCGATAAACCAATCCACAGCGTCTTTAAGTGCTGTTTTGAGGGGAGACTGAGGCAGTCCCAACTCGCGGACGGCTTTGGCAGCATCGTAGTACATGTGTTGTTGAGCCATGCGAACACCATCTATAGGTACTGAGGGGGTTTTTCCTAAAGGTGTCAGAATTGTCTCATCAATCCAAGCCACACTCAAGGGTATCCACGAAGGTATGGTGCGTTGGGGTGCGGGTAAACCAGTGATTTCAGCGAGTTGTTCGAGTAGTTGCTTGAGGCTGAGGTTTTGATGGCCTAAGATATAGCGATCGCCCCCTTTCCCTTTGTGCAATGCTAGTAAATGTCCCCAAGCCACATCCCGGACATCGATAAAATTTAGTCCAGTGTCCAGATAAAAGGGCATTTCTCGCCGCAAAAATCGCAAGATAATCTCTCCTGTGGGTGTCGGCTTGATATCTAATGACCCAATCGGGCTACTAGGGTTGACAATTATGACATCTTGCCCTCTGGCAGCAGCTTGTTTAGCTTCTTGTTCAGCGAGAAATTTCGACTGTTTGTAACTGCCAATCAGTTGTTCTACCGGGCTTTGATAAGTTTCATCGACGGCTTTTCCACCAGGCCCGACTCCAATTGCCGATACAGAACTGGTGTAGACAGTGCGTTCAATCCCGGCTTTGCGGGCGGCTTCTAAGATATTGCGCGTGCCGATGACGTTGTAGCGATACAGTAGTTGTCGGTCTACTTGCCACAAAGAATAGTGGGCTGCGACATGAAATAAATATTGACAACCCAGCATTTGTTGCCAAAGATCAGGGTTAGTCAAATCACCTTTAACTAGTTCCACATCTAAGCCGCGTAAATTGGCTAAATTACTGTTAGGACGTACTAAAGCTTTAACTGTGTATCCTTGTTGCAGTAATAACCGCACCAAGTGGGAACCGACAAAACCAGTTCCTCCTGTAACAAAAGCCTGCATTAATTTTCTGCCCCTTTCCGAAAGCGAGGGAACCAGTCATCCAAGATGGCGTAGACTACGGGTACTACAATCAAACTAAGGATAGTGGAACTGACTAAGCCACCAGCAATAGCAACGGCCATCGGCGATCGCAATTCTGAACCAGCACCTAAACCCAAGGCAATAGGTAGCATCCCCAAAATTGTAGAAGCAGTTGTCATCATAATTGGTCTGAGGCGCACTGGCCCGGCTTTCAAGATTGCTTCTGTGCGGTCTAAGCCTGACTCTCGTAGTTGGTTAATATAATCCACCAGCAAAATCGCATTCTTATTTGCCAGTCCTAACAAGAAGACAAAGCCTATCAGCGAAATCATGCCGAAGTCGCTCTTGGTAAACAACAGTGCCAATAATGCCCCTACCAACGCCAAAGGCAAAGACACACCAATTACTACCGGGTCTACCCAGGTTTTGAATAGTAAAATCAATACCACAACAATACACAGTGCTGATAGCAGTAGCGTTGAAGCAAAACTGCCAAATACCTCTGCCAAGCTGGCAGAATCACCGCCCAAATCAAGCGTCACTCCAGGAGGTAAGATAGCTTTCGCTTCTGCTACAACTTTGTCAGTCGCATCACCTAATGAGAGATTTTGACCAAGGTTGGCACTAATATATGCGACTCGCTGATTGTTCAAACGCTCAATTTGCAAGACTTGCCCTTGTTGATTAGCTTCACCTGTAACTGTGATATCGGCCAATCCTGGAATGTTTACCAAGCGTTCTTTGATTGCTTTGGCGGCTTTATTTAAAGCTTGCAAATCATCACCTCGCAACGCCACTTGTAAAGGTTTTTGTCCGCCTGTATCGACAAATTGAATATCTTCGACACTGGTTGTTACTCCTGGTAACGCGGGTAAACTCGCGCGGAATTGGTCTTGCAGTTGGGCTGTAGTAATATTGCGGTCTTCCTTCAGCTTGAGGTAGAGTGTGCCTTTGTTTGGTTCACCTTCACGGGAACCCACAGTAATAAATACAGTTTCTACTGCTGGTGATTTCCTGACAACATCTTCTAGTTTCTTGGCAACCTCTAGAGAGTCGTTGAGGGGGTTAGGGAATTGGAAAGCTGGGGAGCCAGGAGGAGGAGCAGGAATACCTTGGGCTGCTTGTTTTTGTAATGCTGCTAAATCTGGTATTTTTGGTAAGGGAGCAGTATAAGTAATATTAAATTCACCGCGATCGAGTTTGGGGATAAATCCTTTAGGAATGAGTGGAATTAAGGCTATCCCACCAACAAAATTCAAGATTGCTAACGCGATAACTAGCTTGCGGTGGTGCAAAGACCAGTGCAGTAAGTGGCGATAAGCTTGGTTAAAACCTAACCAAGTTTTGGCTTCTTGCTTCCGGGGTCTTGCAGATACAGGTTTTAGCCAGTAGATAGCCAACACTGGCGATAAAGTCCGCGCCACTAACATCGAAGCCAGCATTGCGGCTGAAACAGTAATGCCAAAGGGTTTGAAGAATTGTCCGACTACGCCACCCATCAAACCTATAGGCAGAAATACCGCAACAGCTGTAAACGTGGCCGCAGTCACAGTCAAACCAATTTCATTGGTAGCCAACAATGCAGCTTGACGGGGAGTTTCGCCATCTTCAATATGGCGCATGATGTTTTCAACATCAACGATCGCATCATCAATAATACTGCCAATTACCAAGGCCAAAGCCAATAGTGTAATCGTTTCTAAGTTGAAGCCGAAAATCGCCATAACGATAAACGTCGCCAACAAAGACGTAGGAATCGCCAGTGCAGAAATTAAGGTGGCTCTCCAACTCCACAAAAAGGGAAAGATGACCACGATAGACAACACAATTGCTTCGATCAGCGCGTCAATTGTTGACTTTGTGGCATGACGAATATACTCTGCTTGGGTAGCAGCTAAGGTGAGTTTGACATCCTTGAAGTTGGTTCTCAACTTCTGCACTTCTTTTTCAACCCGACTCACCACTTCTAAGGTGTTGGCGCTACCACGTTTGATGACTTGAAATGCCAGTGCATCTTGCCCATTAAATCGGACTAATGTTGCTCCGCTTTGGGGGAGAGCCGCCGCTGCATTTTGTGCTGTCGGCAATGCCGGCGTAGGGCTAGGCGCTCCCAACAAATTGACTTTCAAGACTCCTGGCAATTTACTAATAGCTGGGATGATTTGATCTTGCGTTACCTTGGTCAAATCTGTGAGATTCTGCGAGGAACTCTCTACGGTATAGCTAACTGCTGCTGATTCGTTCAGGTTTAAAGGAATAATTTTATAATTTGCACCTTGAGGCAGGTTTAACTGCTTGAGCGCAGTTTCTACCTTGCTGGTAGATTTTTCTAAATCAGTACCGACTGCAAAAGATAAGCTAACGGCTGTTTGACCAGGATAGGCAGATGAGCGAAGATTATTTAATCCTTCGAGAGAGCGTAGGCGCTCTTCAATTGGTTTGGTGAGTTTTGCTTCTGTATCTATTGCTGTTGTTAGTTGTGCTGTTGCGTTTACTACCACCACCGGAAATGTAATATCTGGAAACAAAGCATACTTGAGGGAACTGAAAGCTAAAAGCCCAGCTACCGTTACAGCAATCCAGAAACTCACTGTCAACCACGAGAAGTCAATTGCCAATTTGGAAATATTGAAGCGTTCTCGTGCCGATTTTGCGCTACTAAGCTTTACCATCTTGGAAAATTGTACTGGTGTCCCAATTAATTGCCATGCTACATTAATCGTCTAAAGTTTGGGTGGTTTAGTTTCCTGATAGTGGGCAATTTTACTTAATTAGTTTCTTAAAAAAGCATAAAGGATAAAGGGTAAAAAAATTTCTTCTACTCAAACACTTAATAATTAATACTTAGCACTCAGCACTCAGCACTCAGCACTTAGCACTCAGTACTCAATTGCGGTAGGCTGATAACAAACTTGTGTTACTCACTACATCATCCTGGATCTGACTGCAATTTTAAGGACACATAACTTTACTTATGAAAATTGGTTCTGTTGACCATAAGGAATTATTCTGTCTCTGTTTTATGGAGAGCTACAGAGAATATGAGCCTGAGCATCTCCCGTGGCCTAATCTGGATGATGCTGCTTTGGCACTTATGCGAGGCATACCTTTCTGGGAGCAGGCTTTGAATAAGGAGCGTCAAGCTGGAGTTATCGTTAGTCAATACGCCAAAACTGTAGACGATCGCATCTTACAAGCAGCGCTCAGTCTCCAAGGTGAAGAAGAATCTCGCCACGCTCGTTTGCTCAAAATTCTCATTGAGCGTTATGGCATCACGATGCCTGCTTGTCCACCGATAGAAGTTCCCGAAAATCTTGAGCAGACATTCATCGAATTTGGTTTTGAAGAATGCCTGGATTCTTTCTTTGCCTTTGGGTTATTTGAAATTGCCCGTGAAGCCAGAGTTTTTCCTGAGCAAATCTTCACCATCTTTGACCCGATTTTGGATGAAGAAGTCCGACATATTGTGTTTTTTGTCAACTGGTTTACGTATCTACAAATTCAACGTGGTGATGGATTTTTCCCACTACGCAGTGCCAAAACTCTCTGGTACTACGGTAAAGCACTGAGCAGTGTCATTAAAGCCTTTGGCGATGCTGACCCTAATGGTGCTGGTTTTACCGCCAGCAATGCCAGTGTTTTTAGCAAAGATTTAACACTTGAAAAATTCCTCAAAGTGTGCATTCAAGAAAATCACTGCCGGATGAGCAAGTTTGACTCTCGGTTATTGCAACCGCAACTCCTGCCTCGACTCGCTAGTATAGCTCTGGGTACTCTCCAGTTACTACCGAAACGCAAACCGCAAATTGTTGACTGGGAAATAAATTAAAGTCAAAAGTCAAAAGTGAGCCAGCGCGGTCTTGGGGGTTTCCCCCATGAGCGACTTTTGACTCCGAAGGAGTCAAAAGTCAAAAGTATTTATTTTTACTTTTGCCTTTTCACTTTTGACTTCTTAATACTCTACACAAAGATTGATGATGAACACTATTTTAGTGCCGCAGGGTGCGGAGTATAAATCTGTGTGTCGTGGCTTACGTCAAAATACGGAAGCAATACAAACGGTATCGATACCATTAGGAATGCAGCCTTTGACTAAGTATTTGCAACAATGGCATCAGCAGTGGCCATCAAGGCTACTAGTGATGGGTTTGTGTGGTAGCTTGCGCCAGCGTTACGCTGTTGGGGATGTAGTGCTATATCAACATTGTACTTATCAGGGACAGGTGCAAGAATGCGATCGCACTTTCACGACTCAGTTGTATTCTCGTTTACACCAAAAAGTATCTTTGGTGAAAGGCTTGACAAGCGATCGCATCATCTGGTCAGCTACAGAAAAATCTCATTTAGGTGAAACATCTGATAGTGATGTTGTAGATATGGAAAGTTTCGCCGCTGTCAAGTTTTTTCAGCAAATGGGAGTAGCAGTTGCAGTCTTGCGAGTCGTCAGTGATGACTGTCAACACGATATTCCTGACCTCACCGCAGCTATCAGTGCCAATGGTTCACTACAAACTTTACCATTAGCCTGGGGATTAATTAGTCAACCCCTAGCGGCTACTCGGTTAATTCGTGGTTCCTTACAAGGGTTAAAAGTATTAGAAAAAGTTACTCAATTACTGTTCCTCAACGCATAACCTGTCTTCCAGCGGCTTTTGTTTGTATGCAGAACAAGTTTTGAAGCAGAAAGCAGGCCCGATGAAACTTGTTTCATTGCAAGGTGTTATTGATGACTCAGTATTTATTCTGTTTAACCAATAATTTACGATTTCTCTATATGAGGCTGTGATAGTTTTATTTTATCAAAGCACTCACTTTCTCAGTGTGTTTGGTAATTTTATTATTTATTTACAAGAGAATATCAATTAATGTAAAACCCCGATTTGAAATAAAAAAAATTAAGTTATGAAATATAGGAATCTGAGGTGATGATTAAAAATGCTTGTGTAAAGAGGAAACAGACAACAAAATAGAGAGTGGTTTACTTAGTTTCTATCTAATAGAGCTATTTAACCTAATCATAATATAAATTAAAATTTTTTAAATTATCTTGATGAATGTCAAGATTCCAGCAGTTCTTAATATCAATAAAAGTTAAGATAACTCAAATCTTAAAGTATGACATATATTAAAAGCGCCTTTCAAGAATTTATTGCCACCCAAGAGGGATTTGAACAATTACCGACGGAAGTAATTGTAGATATTTCAGAAAAATTAGAAGCTTGGCGTTACCGCATCGGACAGAAAATTATCGGCAACGAAAGCATACCTCAAAAAGTCATCATTCTATATGAAGGGCAAGTCCGTATCTTAGGATATGAACCTCAAACGCAAACAGCAATTACTTTAAAATTGCTCAAACCAGGAGCAATGATTGGGGAAATGAGTTGCTTGCGTCAGGTAGCTTGTGAGATTGCGATCGCTTCTACGGAAGTGATATGTTTAGCGTTGAATATTGAAGAATATTTCCGCCTGTTATCTGACTATCCTGAATTTGCCAACACTCGCCAAAATCGCAGCAACATCTCAGAAGTTTTCGATGTTTTGGGTGTACAAGTAGCCAAGCAAGCTAATGCTGTTGCTAACTTCAAAGAAGTATCAGAGCAAGCTTTGTTAAGAGCTAAAATACATTACTTGCTACCTGGCAAAAATTCATCTAATCAGCTAGATAACAGCAGTATTTGGTTTGTTAGTGGTGGGGCGCTCAAGAATTTTACCCCCGGTTCTCGCATAGAATTAAGCGATGGAGCGATTGAAGTTTCTGGTAGAAATCCTGCACGCTTAATTGGTTTTGCCCCAGCAGATTTATCATTTCTAGATAACTATTTTCAGTCTGAAGAACTGTCTGTTAATGATACCCAACCCAGTATTACAGACGAGTTAGATATTCCCTATGCACCTGAAGACGTTACTCCAGTAGACTATCCACAACAAAAGTATCAAAAAAAGCTAAACTACCCCTTGGTTCGTGGTAAGGGCGAATTAAATGCAACATTCGCTTGTTTTCAAATGCTTTCCAAGCACTTGCAAATTCCCTTGCGTCGGGAAGTAGTACGTCGCATTTTATCTGAACAAATTAAACGCCAAGGTAGTGTATCTTTTCCAGCCTGTGCTTATCTAGCAGAATTAATTGGTTTGAAAGCACAGCTAGTAGATTTACCGGCTGCTACCATTGCACGTATTCCCACACCAGCACTCATTCGCTATCGGGAAAATTTCGCTGTGTTATATGCAGCAGATGCACATCATGTTGTTGTTGGTGTGCCATCCCAAGGCTTGGTACGCTGTAAACCAGGAGAATTACTGGCGAATTTAGAACTTGACGAAAGCAAATATCAGCCACAAATGCGGGTATTGCTGTTGAGTTCTACCAAAGAAACACCCCAAGAGCGGTTTGGTGTATCGTGGTTCTTACCTTATTTGTCGCGCTACCGTCGAGTTCTGAGTGAAGTTTTTATTGCTTCCTTCTTTGTCCAATTAGCACAACTGGCTAACCCTCTTGTCATTCAGTTGATTATTGACAAAGTTATTGTCCAAAACAGTATTAGCACTCTGAATGTTTTAGGAGTATTACTGTTAGTAGTTGGACTATTTGAAGCAATAATTAGTACTTTGCGGACTTACCTCTTTGTTGATACTACCAACCGCATTGATATGGGTTTGGGTTCGCAAATTATTGACCATTTATTACGGCTACCACTACGCTATTTTGAACGCCGACCAGTGGGAGAATTGTCAACCCGGATTAACGAGTTAGAAAACATTCGACAATTTCTCACAGGTACAGCATTAACTGTAGGGTTAGATGCGTTATTTTCCGTGATTTATATTGTTGTCATGCTGTTTTACAGTTGGCAACTCACATTAGTCGGTTTAGGGACAATTCCGATATTTATTGTAATTACTTTAATTGCTTCGCCAACGATAAGTAAACAGTTACGCAGCAAAGCCGAACGCAACGCTGAAACTCAGTCTTATTTAGTTGAGGTGATGTCTGGTATTCAAACAGTCAAAGCCCAAAACATCGAATTGCGATCGCGCTTTTCTTGGCAAGAGCGTTATGCTCGATATGTCGGGGCTGGATTTAAAACTGTTGTGACTTCTACCTTAGCTAATTCTACTAGTAACTTCCTCAATAAACTTAGTAGCTTATTAGTTTTATGGGTTGGTGCTTATTTAGTACTCCAAGGGGAACTTACCTTAGGTGAATTAATCGCTTTTCGGATTATTTCAGGATACGTCACTAGCCCGATTTTACGTTTAGCACAACTATGGCAAAGCTTCCAAGAAACTGCCTTATCTTTAGAACGGTTGAGTGACATTGTTGATACACCTGAAGAAGGCGAATCTGATAAAAACAATATTCCTTTACCAGCTATTGACGGTACAGTTAAATTTGACAACGTTTCCTTCCGGTTTGTGCCTAGTGGCCCATTCCAACTTTCTAATATCAATATTGAATTTTCAGCCGGACAATTTGTAGGTATTGTCGGGCAGAGTGGCTCAGGTAAAAGTACGATGATGAAATTACTGCTGAGACTTTATGATGTGGAGTCAGGCAGAATTTTAATTGATGGCTATGATATTGCCAAAGTCGAACTTTACTCTTTAAGAAGACAGATAGGTGTAGTACCTCAAGAAACCCTGTTGTTTGATGGTACAGTGCAAGAAAATATAGCTTTGACTAACCCAGAAGCGACTACCGATGAAATTATCGAAGCTGCGCGTGTTGCCTGCGCCCATGAGTTTATTATGAGCTTACCCAACGGTTACAATACCCGCGTCGGCGAAAGAGGTGCGGGACTTTCTGGGGGACAACGCCAAAGAATTGCGATCGCTCGTTCTGTACTCCAACGACCAAAGCTGTTAGTCTTAGATGAGGCCACCAGTGCCTTAGATTATCCCACAGAACGCCAAGTTTGTCTCAACTTAGCCAAAGCCTTTCAAGGTAACACAGTATTTTTCATCACTCACCGCCTTAACACTGTCAGCCATGCAGATACCATCGTTGTTATGGACGCAAGCAGAGTCATAGAACAAGGTAGCCACCAAGAATTAATGACAGCAAAAGGTCATTATTATTACTTGTATCAACAGCAAGAAGTTAATTTGTGATTAGTCAATAGTTAATAGTCAATAATCAATCGCTAATTATTAATAAAGGGTAAAACTACTATGACTCAACTTAATGGCAACCGTCTAAATAGCAATAATGGTAATGGTAGACATCATTCAGATATCACAACAGAATCACCCGGATTAACATCGCCAGACAAAGTTTCTCAACAGCCTTTAATTAATCAAAAATTTGATAACTTTGAGCAATCTGTTGTATTGCGTCAATCTCCAGTTTGGTCACGGACAATTATGTTGACCTTGATGGCATTAGCTTGTTTTGGTATTGTTTGGGCTTGTGTTGCCAAAATTGAACAAGTTGTACCTGCTACAGGTCAATTAAAACCCCAAGGAACAGTAAAAGATGTGCAAGCGCCAGTTAATGGAGTAGTTAAAGAAATTTATGTCAAAGATGGACAAACAGTTAATAAAGGAGACTTACTACTAACTTTTGAGACTGTTGCCACCTTAGCAGAATTTAATTCATTAATTAAAGTTCGTAACAGTTTGATTAGAGAAAACCAAATTTATCGCCGTTTAATGAGTTCTAGCTATACTGTAGGCTCGGAACTAGAATTTTTAAGGAGTAAGTTACCAACAGATGCAGTCTTTCTTTTGAAAAGTCGAGCCGCCTTAGTCGGCGAAAATGAACTGTTACGTAAAGAATTAAGAAATTCGACAAATGCTCAAGGACTCGGCGTAGATGAAGAACAACGTCTGCGAATTTCTAAATTAGAATTAGCGACGCGTGCAAATGCAGCCCAGTTAGAAGTTGAAAAAATTAAAAAACAACTTACACAAAACCAAGTCAAAATAGCTGATACTCAATCTAGTTTAGCTATTCAGCAGCAGATTTTAGATAGACTGAAAATATTAGCAGAAGAAGGTGGAGTTTCCCAGCTACAATATCTCAATCAGCGACAACAAGTACAAACACTCCAAGCAGAAGTCGCCCAATTACAAGAAGAGGATAAACGTCTCAAATATGACATAGAAAAAGGACGGCAAGAATTAACTAATACTGTTGCTGTTTCTGGTAAAAATGTTTTAGAAAAAATCTCTGAAAATAAACAACGCATCGCTGATATCGATAGCCAGTTTATCAAAATTGTCCTGGAAAATGAACAACGTTTGGCAGATATTAACAGCAAAATTTCTCAAGCTCAATTGAATTTAAGATATCAAAAACTACATGCTCCTGTAAGCGGAGTAGTTTTCGATTCGCAAGTGAAAAATTCGGGTTTTGTAGCTAACTCTACACAAAAATTACTGCAAATTGTACCTAACGAAAAATATATTGCTGAGGTATTTATTACTAATAAAGATATTGGCTTTGTGCGGCAAGGTATGAAGGCTGATGTGAGAATTGATTCCTTTCCTTTCAGCGAATTTGGTGATATTAAAGGAGAGTTAATTTCTATTGGTTCTGATGCTTTACCACCAGATGAAACTCATAAATTTTACAGATTCCCAGCCAAAATAGCTTTAGATAAGCAATCACTAGATATAAATGGTAAACAACTATCATTGCAGTCAGGGATGTCTATCAGTGCCAACATTAAGGTGCGCGAAGAACGAACTGTGATGAGTCTGTTTACTGAGTTGTTTACCAAACAAGTTGAAAGTTTAAAAGAAGTACGCTAAACGTATAGCTTTTGAATATTTGGTGAGAGGCGATCGCATTTACGCTAAAGTAGAGGCGATCGCATATTTATTTTTACCTATTTGTATGGTTTTCCCGCAACGCATCGAACCTGCACCCGGACAAGAATCAGTATGGGATTATCCTCGTCCGCCTCGCTTAGAACCTACCAACAAACATATACAAATCATTTTTCATGGCGTAACCATTGCAGACACCCACAACGCCAAACGAGTTTTAGAAACCAGTCATCCGCCTTCTTACTACATTCCCCCAGCGGATATCAAAATGGAATATCTAGTATCAGTACCAAAATCTAGTTTTTGTGAGTGGAAAGGCAGCGCTGGTTACTATACAATTCGTGTCGGTGATCAAGAAGCCCAAAATGCAGCCTGGTATTACACCAGCCCGACACCAGCTTTTGCATCAATTAAAGATCATGTAGCTTTTTATGCCCATCTCATGGAGGCTTGTTATGTAGATGGAGAAAAAGTACAACCGCAACCAGGAAACTTTTATGGTGGTTGGATTACTAGTGATATTGTCGGGCCATTTAAAGGTGGGACTGGCACTTGGGGATGGTGAAAAGTTCCACTAAATTCTCATCTATAAATGATTTCCTTGTTCTATATTAGGTACATTAGCTGTTGTCAGCTTAAGTTTACTATTTGCCAAATTCAGACGCGGTAATTTTAAAGCTTGCTAAATCTACTCAAGAGATTTGAATCGTTTTCAAGTCTCTTGTTGCTTGTGTTGTTTGAAAAGCGCGATCGCCATTTTTCTATCAATACCTTATTGTGGTAAATTAATTACTAACTTTTGGTTCAAATATTAAATAAGTTCCCCCTAAACCTTCTACAATGGTGCGTGTGTTAGCAACCATCATGTTTTGATAACTATTGCCATCACTTTTTGCATCTCCAATACTATCGGTATAAAGTTCTCTTTCGGAAACTCTAACTTCTGCTTCTTGTGCTACCGATTGAATTAACTGAGGATTAACTTTCATCTCTACAAAAATAGTCGGTACTTTAGCCCGTTGGATATTTCTAACTAAACTACTTTCGCTTATCTGTGCATCTGTTGTTTGTTCTTCTGGATTAATACCAGCCAACACTCCTACTAATGGAATCCCATAAGCTTTGGCATAATAAGCCAGTGCATTGTGGGTTGTAACTAATTTACGTTTATCACGAGGAATACTGGCAATTCTTGTTTTTATCCAACTATCTAACTGAGTTAGTTCGCTCTTAATTTGTTTAGTATTTCTATTATAAATATTTGCATTATCAGGTTCTAATTTCTTGATGTTGTTGCTAATTACCTCTACCATTTTGATACCATTTTTAGTATTATGCCAAATATGCGGGTTTGTAACTCTTTGCCCATCTTCAATAAATCTTTGTGGTTTAGGAACTGCTAACTGACTCACAGCTATTTTAGGTGCAGTATTGCTACTTGATTTAATAATTCTAATCAAGTCTGGTTCAAGATTGTAGCCATTGTAGAAAATCAGATTAGCTTGGTCAATAGTTTGACGGTCTGCTGTTTTTGGTTGATAGGTATAGGGGTCTGTACCAGGAGGAATCAAACAGGCGAGGTTCACTGTATTTTCAGCAACCTGTTTAATTAAGTCACATAATAGACTTGTTGTGGCGACAACTTTAGGAAGAGTTTCATCAACTGTTGTAGTTTGAGTAAATGAGGTAGTTGTGGCTTGTTCTGCACAACCAAAAAATCCCATCAACAAAATAACAAAAGCAATGCGTAAGTAATTATGAAATAGTATTTTTTTTAGCATAATCAAGTTCTACTAGCTTGACTGAATCTAACGATAATCATTGTTCTTAAATAACAGTGAATTGTAAGAGATTCAGGACTAAGCTATAAACTAAATAGTCTGTTACAAACAAAGTCTCTGTGTACCTTTGCGTTTAAAAAATAATGACAAAACAAGCATAAAATCATTTCAAACTTCATACTTCAGACTTCATAATTCTTTCGACCATATAATTAATTCGCCTTGTTCACCACCTGTGGCGAGAAACTTGCTTTGGGGATGCCAAGCTAAGGTGGAGAACCCAGCGGTAACACCTGTGAGAATTTGAGATACTTGCGAGGCTTCTGGCCACAAACACAACAAACCATCAGCGCCGGCGGAGGCTAACAGAAAGCTTTGAGGGGCAAATGCGATCGCATTGATCACATCCACATGATTAGTTAAAACACGCGCTTCCCAACCCAAAGATTCATCTTCTAACTTTTCCCAAACTACAACTCCGTCAAAACTAGAAGTAGCAAGTATGGGCGCACCTAGTTGGGTAGTAGCTTCTGACCACGCCAACTGCCGAATCTTACCAGGAAAACCACGCATCACCCAAGGGTCGGGGTTACTCCAGTCCAAAACTGTGACACTGCGATCCATATTACCTGAAGCCAGATATTTGCTATCAGGCGACCAGCCCATAGCTACACTCACAGTCGGCATACTGAGAGTGTATGGTTCCTCATCCCAGTTTTGAGTTTGCCAAATCTTAACTCCCTGATAACCGCCAATCGCTAGGTACTGTCCATCGCTGCGCCAATCTATACCTAAAACCGAGGAGTTATCAAAATTCAACGTGACAACTATCTCGCGCTGATCTGCGTCCCACACTTGCACATAACGCGCCAAACTAAAAGCTAGTTGGTTACTAGTATGATTCCAAGCCAGCTTATCCACCCATGCAGGAGCATTTTCTAAAGTAGCAATTAGTTCATTTTCTTGCCAAATTTTTACTTGTCCATCCTGTCCGCCAACAGCTAAAAATTTGCCATCAGCCGAAAAAGCAACACAGTCAACAGATGTACTGCTGCCATTTTGTAACTCTATTACATTACCATCATTCCATAGCACCACCTCTCCAGCGGCAGAAGTCGCAGCGAGAATTTCACCTTGGGGAGACCAAGCTAATGCTGTTACATAATCTGAAAGCATCCCGGAATTATGTTTGACAAATTCTTGGGATTTGTTAGTTATCAAGTTCATATCTCTAGGTACAGTTAAAGTCTGGTAAAGCTAGGAGCTTTAAAAATATATTTTTATTTAGAACTTAGCAAAAATCAGGTTACGCCGTAAGCTAATAATCACAAAAGTTGGCTTGTTGAGACCGCAAGGGGAGCCAGCGCGCCCCTTGCGGGTTTCCCGACAGCCGCGCGACTGGCGTGGCAAGGGAGCAGAGGAGAGGGTTTGAAGTTTTTCCCCAAAATTTCAATTGTGCAACTTGTCAGCACAAAAGCTTATTATCAGATTTATCGTAACTTATGCTTAGTCAAAGCAAAGCGAAAAAAAATGGGATAGTTCTTGTAAAAGAACTATCCCAAATCCAGATTTTAGGTTTTTACCGCAATTGATTAAGCAAAGGCGGCAGTTTTGACATCATTATTTGCCAAGATTTCTTGTAATTCTTCAGCATCTACTGTTTCTTTATCAACCAGCATTTGTGCCAGCTGATCAAGAATATGACGGTTGTTGACTAATACTTCTTTGGCACGGTTGTAGGCTGTATCTACTAGTTTACGCACTTCTTCGTCGATGGCGGCAGCGGTTTCTTCAGAGAAGTCGCGCTCTGACATGATATCGCGTCCGAGGAACATATTACCTTGCTGACGACCGAGGGCAACTGGCCCTAAGCGATCGCTCATCCCAAAGCGTGTTATCATCTGACGAGCAACTCTTGCTACTTGTTGTAGGTCGTTAGAAGCACCTGTGGTGACTTCTTCTTCACCAAAGATGATTTCTTCGGCAAGACGACCACCTAATGCCACAGCCATCTGATTTTCCAGATAGGAGCGGCTGTATAAACCAGTGTCCATCCGGTCTTCGCTGGGGGTGAACCAAGTTAAACCACCTGCACGACCGCGAGGAATAATGCTAATCTTCTGCACTGGGTCGTAGTCAGGCATCAATGCACCAACTAAAGCGTGACCAGCTTCGTGATAAGCTACCAAGGTCTTGCGTTTTTCGCTCATTACCCGGTCTTTCTTTTCTGGGCCAGCTAACACGCGATCGATGGCATCATTGATTTCATCCATCGAAATTTCAGTTAAGTTGCGACGTGCTGCCAAAATTGCCGCTTCATTCAGCAAGTTGGATAAATCTGCACCTGTAAAACCAGGAGTACGACGAGCGATTTTATCCAAGTCCACATCTTTGGCTAAGGTTTTGCCACGCGCATGAACTTTGAGGATTTCACTGCGTCCAGCGTAGTCGGGACGGTCTACCACAACTTGACGGTCGAAACGACCAGGACGTAACAATGCTGCGTCTAATACGTCGGGACGGTTGGTAGCAGCGATGATGATGATACCAGTGTTACCTTCAAAACCATCCATTTCGGTGAGTAACTGGTTGAGAGTTTGTTCCCGTTCATCGTTACCACCGCCTAAACCTGCACCCCGTTGACGACCAACTGCGTCAATTTCATCGATGAAGACGATACAAGGAGCATTCGATTTAGCTTGTTCAAATAAGTCGCGGACGCGGGATGCACCCACACCAACGAACATTTCCACAAATTCCGAACCGGAGATAGAGAAGAAAGGTACACCAGCTTCCCCAGCCACAGCACGAGCGAGGAGGGTCTTACCTGTACCTGGAGGGCCAACTAATAATACTCCTTTAGGAATTTTTGCACCAACTGCGGTAAAGCGATCGGCGTTTTTAAGAAAGTCTACAACTTCATTTAATTCCAGCTTGGCTTGGTCAATACCAGCGACATCACCAAATGTCACCTGAGTTTGCGGTTCCATCTGCACTCTGGCTTTGGATTTACCAAAGTTCATTGCTTGGCTACCGGGGCCACTTTGAGCGCGGCGGAGCAAGAAAAATAAACCAACCAAAAGCAGTACAGGGAAAAATAAACTGCTCAGTGCTTTAAACCAAAATCCTTCGTCGGTTTGAGGCAATACAGAAATATCAACACCTTTGGAGGTGAGAGTATTAATTAAGTCAGGGTCGTTAACCAACGTCACCTTAATTTGGGTTCCGTCCTGAGACTTGACAATGGCTGTAGAACGGTCTGCACTCAGCCTAACTTGTGTAACTCTACCTTTTTCAACTTCTTGAATAAATTGACTGTAGCGCCATGTTTGGGTGCTTTGGGGTTGTTTGTCAAAGAATGCTGTTCCTAGCGCAATGACAACAATAAATAGTAGCGCGTACAGCCCCGCATTTCTCCATCTTTTATTCACTGAGGTCTATCTCCTGTATATTCTGTGCTTTCGCGGAGGGTCTCTGTATGAGAGGACATTATTAAGAATTATGTTAACTTATCTTAAGGTATACCAAAATGATACGGCTGTCATGCTAAAAAGCCTCCTAATTTCCTGAAAATTTGCATGGTAGGGATTATATTGTAGCGACCCTGAAGCTTGCTCAACGGTATGAATGGGGATAATTTCAACCACACTATTAGTGTAGGCGATCGCTTCAAATCCCGTGACTAACTGCTCTGTCCACGGTTCTTCTCGCACCACATTTTGCTGACTTTGCAGCCATTGGATGATTTGCGAGCGCATAATTCCGGGTAAAATCCCTACATCCAAGGGCGGTGTCCACCAACAACCATCCCGCCATCCCCACAGATTTCCTGTGGAAGTTTCTAACCATTTACCCGCCGCATCAACTAAAATCGCTTCTTGGGCGGCTAAGGAATGCACACTATTTTTTGCTAACCAAGCACCTAAATAATTACCAGTTTTATGAGAAGCCAGGTTGCGAGAAAATTCTGGTTGTGCAATGGCACACTTTACACCATGTTGTTGCTTTTCAGCTAAATCTTCTGGTAAGTTTCTGCCAATTATCCACTCCCTACCATCAGGAAACAAAGTAATTCTGAGAACGGGGAAATGTTGCAGCAGGGTTTGTGCGCCTTGATGTATACGGTTCCAGTCTGGTTGTGGCCAACAGAAGGCTTGTAAAGTAAACTTGAGGCGATCGCAGTGTGCTTGCCAGTTAGTTAAACTACTATCGAGCGAATTGTCATAAACCCGTAGTGTAGTAAACACCGTCGCACCATAAAGCAATCCTGGCTCGTTAATATCTAATTCCAGGGTTTGGGACTCAATTAATTTGCCGTTATACCAATAAATAAGTTCACTCACCTTTTCATAACGAAAACTTGAACAAAGACTCTGCGTACCCTTTGCGTTTACCTCAGCGCTACTCTGCGTTTAAGAACGTTCTCAATTCGTGAAAAAGCTCTTGAGCAGAGGGGCAGGGGAGAAAAACTACCCACACTCTTGTAGGGCTTCAACCAAGGGAGCTATCGCCCACAAGGGGCGAGGCTTTGAACCTTATCTTTTGAGTAAAATACTATAATTCTCCAGTTTCCGGTGAGTTGAGCCAATGACCAAATTCTGCCAAAAAGGAATCGTTTAATATTGCTTGGCGAATCTTTTGGGTAAACCGAATCAATTCCGTAATGTTGTGAATGCTCAACAGAGTGTAAGCTAAAATTTCTTGCGATCGCACTAAATGGGAAATATAAGCCCGACTGAAATTTTGACATGCATAACAAAGGCAAGTTTCATCCATTGGTGCAAAATCGTCACGGAACTTAGCATTTTTTAAATTCCAACGTTCGCCTTGCACCATCGCCGTACCATGTCTCGCCCAACGAGTCGGGATGACGCAATCAAATAAATCTACACCAGAAGCGATCGCGATCGCCATTTCTCGGTAAGTCCCCACTCCCATCAAATAACGGGGCTTTTCTGGCGGTAGCAGTGGTGCTGTGGCTTGCACAATCTTAGCCATCAATTCTGCGGGTTCTCCCACACTCACACCGCCAATGGCATATCCAGGTAAATCTAACTTAGCCAACGCCACAGCCGCTTGAGAACGCAAATCTAGATACACGCCGCCTTGCACAATCCCAAATAATGCCTGATCTTGGCGTTGATGTGCTGCTATACAACGTTCTAGCCAACGGTAAGTTCGTTCAGTGGCGGTTTCTACTTCTTGGCGAGTCGCTGGGTAAGGTGGACATTCATCAAATGCCATAATCACATCCGCCCCCAAAGTATTTTGAATCTCAATGGAACGCTCTGGTGTCAAATTAATAATTTGCCCATCGTGTGGTGAGCGGAACGTCACACCTTCTTCGGTAATTTTCCGCATTTCACTCAAGCTGAATACTTGAAACCCACCAGAATCAGTGAGCATCGGCCCATCCCAGCCCATAAATTTATGCAACCCACCGCCACCAGCCACAATTGCTTCTCCTGGTTGCAAGTGCAGATGGTAGGTATTTGACAATACCATTTGTGCGCCAGTGTCTTTTAACTGGGCGGGGGTGACTGTTTTGACATTTGCCAGCGTCCCCACTGGCATAAATCTTGGGGTTTCGACACCACCGTGGGGTGTGAAGAATATCCCGGCTCTAGCTTTTGTTTGGCTACAGCGAGCCAGAGATTGAAAAGAAAAATTGTCGCTCAAGGTAAAAATTAAGCTATTTTAGTGAATCCTTGTCATTAGTCATTTGTCCTTGGTTAAAGTTTTAGGCGATTAGAAATCGTTACTACATAGGCAAAGTCCGCACTTTGACAAGCCCTTCGGCTTACTTCGACTGCGCTCAGTAACCAACGCTCAGGACAAGCTCAATGACCACCTGCGTGGACTAACAGAAAATAGAGTGGATTAACCCTCTTTAATCTTTGCTAATGACCAATGACGAATGACCAAGGACAAATGACAATTCTAGAACGAATCAGAGCAGTCATCATCAATTTCTGCATCCCATTTAGCTGAGAGAACTTGTTCCATCATCGCTTCAATCGCACTGGCGTTGAAGGTTTTCTCCCGACGCTCTTGTAGGGGGGTAGTGCGGGGAATTAGCCGTAAACACATTCCTTCTTGCATCAAATCGAAACAGGTTTCTTGTTGCGACGACTGTTTCAACTCTATGTAATCAAAACTATAAACATTTAAATAAAGCGCACTGTTAGCCACTAAGGTAGAACGTTGCGGATTAGCGAATACTTCTATCACATCTCCTTCACCCTCGCTCACTACCTTGTCTCCGTGGGTGTACATATAGTGAACTCGACCTAAATCAGAAAGCAATCGCCGCATATCGAGCTTATTCACAATCACGCCCGTGTCAACAATGCACGGAGCCGGTATCCTGGTGTCGGGTAGATGATGACTCATAGGAAGTTTAAAGAGTGAGAAAAGGTGAGAACACAGCTAAAAACTTAGATGAATAGCTTAATTAGTTCCCTACATTTAAAAAATATCAATTTTGTGGTGCGATCGCTTCAATACTCTGGATTTAATTTACTAGCTAATGAATACAAAGGATTTATTTGTAATTTTACCTTGTAAAATCATTTTTTTTATGTTAATATTGCAAGCTAAAAAATTAACTTACCGAAACCAGCATAGCAAAATTTTTCCGAAGAATCTGTAAACTAATATCTATCTTATCCAAAGCTTTAAACTTACCCCTAGCGCTTGTACTTAAGTAGCTGTTCAATCATGTAACCAAGATGACCGATTTTTCACAGTGGTGGAAAACACTTCTGTATAACTTAGTAGCAAGTATCATATTTTACAGCATTATTCCTCTGCCTTATGTCAATGGCTTAGATTTTCGGAAAGTAGCACACCTGGCTCCACTAGTAGGGTTAGTAATTGGGGGAATTTTAGGGATATGTGATATTGGCATGAATTATCTGGGTGTAGCAGTGTTAACCCGCACTGCTTTAGTCGTGTGTGCTTGGATGGCTTTAACTGGAGGATTGCATTTAGATGGCGCAATGGATACAGCTGATGGTTTAGCTGTGGGTAATCCAGAAAGACGACTAGAAGTAATGGCAGATAGTGCCACAGGTGCATTTGGGGCAATGGCAGCGATCGCCATAGTATTATTAAAAACGGCAGCCTTAACAGAAATTGAAACGAACCGTTGGCTAGTATTGATGGCTGCTTGCGGTTGGGGACGGTGGGGACAACAACTAGCAATATTGCGATATCCTTACCTCAAACCTAGTGGTAAAGGTGCATTTCATAAAGAAGCCATTCGTTCCTACAAAGATTTAATTCCAGGACTGCTGTTGCTGTTGAGTTTGAGTGGTTTATTGTGGCTACTCAATAGCCAATACCTATTTTTCGCACTAGCAATGATCCTTGCAGGTAGTGCGATCGCCTTTCTCACAGGTGCATGGTTTAATCACAAACTAGGCGGACACACAGGTGATACCTACGGCGCAGTCGTCGAGTGGACAGAAGCCTTATTTCTCTGTGTGTTAACTAGTTTTTACGTTTGAGGAAGGGTGTGAGGGTGTAAGGGTGTAGGGAAGAATAAATATTACTCAGCACTCAGCACTCAGCACTCAGCACTTTACTTAATCGGTTGCAGTTTTGTTACCTTCAGTTTAAAACTTCCGACACCAGTTTCCCCAAAAGACCGAACACGAACAATATATATCCCTGTTTCGTTGATGCGGGTAAAGAGCAGAGAATTGCTTGTACCATCAGGCCCATCATCATTTTCAGCCACTGTAGAACCATCCGGTGCTAACAGCGTGATGATGCAGTCAAAGTTTTCGGAAGATAAATCAACTGCTAAATTATCACCTTTATTCAATTTCACAGTATAGTCACGGGCAAATCCACCCTGCCCTGTGGGTATATCTTTTTCTGATAGTGTATCGGACAGTTCAGTAAGATTAGTTAACGGAATTGGACTGTACAACTTACTTTGAGCTAATGCTGCTGTTGTACTTATACCAATTGTTAAAAAAGTAGTAGGAACAATAATTAATCTTCTTAAACCTGCTGCAAAAGCTTTACTCATAATCTCCGGCAGTATTACCAACACAAGGTATTCGCTTAATTATAGATTTGTCAGAGAGAACTCGCCTAAGAACTAGTATGTTGGTCTTTGCTGGTAACAGCAACTGCTGCTAACCCCAAGACTGTAATTCCAGACTGGCGAAGTGTTTGTACAGCAGATTTGGTGGTAGCACCAGTAGTATAGATATCATCTACTAACAATACTGAAGTACCTGGACAGCGATCGCGAAATTCCTTGCCAACTGCAAAAGCTTCAGCTAAGTTCTTTTCTCGCTCAAACACCGACAAACCAAACTGCGCTTGAGTTTCCCGCACTCTTTCCAAACCATTTAGTTTTAATTTTAACTTAGTTGTCTGGCAGAAGCCTTCGGCGATTAACGCAGCTTGATTGTAACCACGTTGCTTTTGCTTTTGAGGGTGCATAGGGATAGGTACGACTAGAAGTTGAGTATGACGCTGAGGCGAGTTTAATAGCCATGCTTCACCTAACCATGCACCTAATATTCGAGCAATATCCGGCTGATTTTCATACTTCATCACAGCGATCGCTCGTTTTAGACTACCACCATATACTCCCCAACCAAATATTGGTATTGCGCCTTGCCATGACGTGCAAGGATTTTTTTGACTACAGTTTTTTAATTGTCTTGCACAGTATTCACACAAAGTATCAGATGTACTTCGCTGACACAAAGGACAATGAGATTGTAAAAACAGTTTAAGAAAGCTTTTGAGCATTGGTCATTGGTCATTGGTCATTGGTCATTTGTCCTTTATCATTGTTCATTGGTCAAGGTTTAATAACTAAAAATACATTCAATTGCTAATGACTAATGACTAATGACTAAATAAGTTTTTTACATACACGCGATCGCAACGTGCAGTTTCTACACCCGTTTCTGGTTGATAGCCATTGCTTTCGTATAACTTGACTGCTTCTACTAAAATGCTGGCGGTTTCAATCCATATTTGCTGAAAACCACGAGTAGCGATCGCTGCTTCTAGCTGTTGTAACAAATATTTGCCCAGTCCCATACCTCTGACACTTGGTAAAAGATACATTTTGCGGATTTCGACAGCTTTTTCACCACGACTTATCGGGTAATATGCCCCAGTACCTACTATCTGACTTTGGTGTTCAATTACCCAAAACTCACCGCCTGTTGCTAAGTAACATTCTTCTACTTGCAACACATCTCGGTCAGCACCGTTGGGTTCCCAACCCAACCCGTATTCTGATAATACATAACTGATGACTGCGGCCGCTCTGGTGCGATCGCCTTTCTCCCAGTTACGAATCAAGAAATCTCGATAATGTTCTCTCATTCCGATGTGTGGGTTAGGTTTGGATAGAAAAATTTTCTGGATATATATCCCAATTTACCCACTAGATAGCTATTCTTGCAGAAACAATATCAAGGGGTACTCTTAATGTATGTATTCTGCCCCTGCTTGGGGAAGTCGTCTTCATTGGAATTACAGTTACGAGGTGAGGCGATCGTTAATTCTGAGTTGAGATGATGAAATTCAACCAATCAGCAAACATCAACTAATTTCCTACCACTTGCTGTACTTGTTCCACCGTCAAATCTAAAGCATTTGCTACTTGTTCTACACTTAACCCCAAAGCCAACAAACGGGGAATCGCCTCTAACTTTGCTTGTAGCCTACCTGCTTGTAATCCTTCTTGTCTTCCTTCTTCTAGCCCATCTTGCTTGATAGACTCATACATTCTGGTTTTTTTAAATTCATCATCTATACCCAACATTGCTGCTACCTCCTCTCGGCTTAAGTTAGCGAATTTATACAACAGGATAGTTTCTATCAATTCTACAATTTGTTTTCGATTGGCTTCATCTGTTAGTTCTTGCCTTGCTTGTATAATTAGTTGTCTACCTTGGTCAATTGCTGTTGCTTCACCAGTGATAATTAATTTCACGATCGCTAATTGGAGAGAGTCTTGACTAGCTCTGCCTAATTCATCTAAATAAATGCGTTGTACTTGGAGACTATCTAAAATCAAACGATAGGGCTGTTGATCATCTGGTTCAATGATGCGTTGGGGGTAAATCACCACAGCACGCCAAAAATTTACAGATGGATTTTGCCGCAGATACAAAAAGATTTCGGCAAAGAAGCGGCGATAAAATTTGGAATCTAGCTGAAACTGCACTTCCACAAAATATAGGGGTTCTTCTGGAGTTTCATTTACAGGCTTAAATACCCCATCAATGCGAAAAGCCGTTTCTTTGAGTTGTACTGAGACAAATTCATAAGTACTGGGATTAATATTGGTTTCGCCAATAATGGCAAAAAATATACTGGGGAAAGCTTGAAATAAGCTGTAGAATATCTTATCTGTTTGCACTTGGATACTAGAAATGATCAAGTTCGCAGCTTCAGCAATTATCTTCAAAACATAATTATTTCACTTCTGAACGCGAAACTCCGAGTCAAAAGATGAAGCGATCGCCTTTACAACACCAACATTTCACTTCTGAACACGAAACTTCCAGCTTGAAACAGGAACGTTCCCACTTAAAACAAGAACATTCTCACTTGAAACAGAAACGTTCTCACCTAAAACAGGAACGTTTTCACTTGAAATAAGAATATTCTTGCTTGGAATCTGAAAAGCTGAGATTTGGCGATCGCTTTTACTATTCTGAGGGGAGGCGATCGCGCAACTCTGCTAAATTTTCACGCACAGTAACAGTAATTGGGTGATTTGCCCCTAAAAGTCTCTCTAAAATATCTAAAGCTTGAATGTACAAAGGTTCAGCTTCGCTGTATCTGCCTTGGGAGTGGTAGAGTCCTGCTAAATTGTTGAGGCTTTGTGCGACTGAAAGATCTTCTTCACCTAAGAGTTTGCGCCACAGTGCCAAAGCTTGAATGTACAAAGGTTCAGCTTCGCTGTATCTGCCTTGAAAAAAGTAGAGTCCTGCTAAATTGTTGAGGCTTTGTGCGACTGAAAGATCTTCTTCACCCAGCAGTTTGCGCCACAGTGCCAAAGCTTGGATGTACAAAGGTTCGGCTTCGCTGTATCTGCCTTGAAAAAAGTAGAGTCTTGCTAAATTGTTGAGGCTGGTGGCAACATTGGGGTGTTCTTCCCCCAGCAGTTTACGGTACAGTACTAAGGCTTGGATGTATAAGGGTTCGGCTTCACTGTATCTACCTTGGGAACGGTAAAGTTCTGCAAGGTTGTTGAGACTGGCAGCGACATCGGGATGTTCTTCCCCCAGCAGTTTACGGTACAGTACTAAGGCTTGGATGCATAAGGGTTCGGCTTCACTGTATCTACCTTGGGAGTGGTATAGTCCTGCAAGGTTGTTGAGGCTGGTGGCAACATTGGGATGTTCTTCCCCCAGCAATTTGCGCCACAGTGCCAAAGCTTGGATGTGCAAGGGTTCGGCTTCACTGTATCTACCTTGAGAACGGTAAAGTTCTGCAAGGTTGTTGAGGCTGACAGCGACATCGGGATGTTCTTCCCTCAGCAGTTTACGGTACAGTACTAAGGCTTGGATGTATAAGGGTTCGGCTTCGCTGTATCTGCCTTGGGATTGATAGAGTCTCGCAAGGTTGTTGAGGCTGTGTGCGACATCGAGATGTTCTTCCCCCAGCAGTTTACGGCACAGTGCTAAAGCTTGGCTGTACAAAGGTTCAGCTTCACTATGTCTGCCTTGATAGCGGTAGAGTACTGCTAGGTTGTTGAGGCTTTGTGCGACATCGGGATGTTCTTCACCCAGCAGTTTGCGCGTGAGTGCCAAGGCTTGTATGTACAAAGGTTCAGCTTCGCTGTATTTGCCTTGGGAACGGTAAAGCAATGCTAAGTTATTAAGGCTGGTGGCTAAGTCTTGATCTAAACCTAACTCTTTTTCCAGTTCAACAGCCTTGCTTAAATACTCAATTCCTAATTCCTGCTCTTTTTTATAATCCTGAAACTCACCCCGGTTGAGTCTTTTTCTATAAATATCTCCTAAACTAAAGTACAACGTCGCTAAAGTTGCATCTTTTACACCACGCTGTTCTGCATCTTGAATAAACCCTTGCAAATCTTCTATAGGCAACAAATAATCATTGTCATCATCAAAACCTGAAATTTCATTATTACTGAAAGCAAAACGAATCGGTTCTAATTCTTTACCTGAAATTGTATTTTTCTTCCTAGATACAAACCGAAAAACACCATTACGCCAACTCCAAAAATCAGGCGCTTTCTTCATCAAATCAACTAAAATCTGATTAGTCGCCCACAAGACGATCGCAAAAGAAAATTCCCTTAAACCTTCCCTAGTCCACTGCAAGTAACCGAAAAAAATCTCTTGTTCTGAACGTTCCTTCCCCAGTTTGAGAAAATGAAGCTGTTCTGAACCCGTTACAGTAATTACTGCTGGGTTATGTTGCTGTAAATATTCTTCATTTTCGACTAGTTGAGCGATCGCAGCCCTCAAACTCGGCTCACCCCTTGCCAACATCACGCGATAGCAACGGATGTTCGGCTGTAATTCTGCTTCATACTGAGCAATAATTTCATCCCGAAAACTAGCATCATCACAAACAGCAATTAGCAAATTTAATCGATTTGCTTTAGCTTCAATAGAAACAACTAAGTCATCATAAGCATCTCTATTTTCGTCATCTATTAATAAGTTTTCATTCATCATTAATCAACCCCCTGCGTTTCAAAGTTTCTACAAGGACGGGGTGAACATCATACCAAGTTTCATCATTACGATATTCCAAAACATACAGACCATGCAGTAATTCTAAAAATTCCGGCTGTTGTACATCTTGAGGCTCGAACTTCTCATAAGTAATTTTCAAAATTTCAAAATCATCCCTTCCTAAACGCATAGAAAGGTCATTACGAATTTGCTTAATTGCTTGTTCTATAATTTCGCCGTCAATGACAATTATTTCTCCTGGTTTCTGCCTGATGAGTCGCAAACAAATGCGACAACATACATTAGCTATCCGAATCAACTCTCGCAGCACTCCACCACTGTAAATAACAATCTTTTCAGCGGCTGACTTGTCTATTAATTCACCAGAAATTCTTTTTTGTAATATTTCACATAAAATATTTGTTGCTTCACTGCGAGGTTGGGCATCAGGTAAGCGATTGTTACCCTTCTTAAATATTTTGATAACAGGCATTACCACAGTTTGGTAGTTAGTTTCTGCGCTAATAAGTGGCCAGAGAAAAGTGTCACACATTACCGCGATCGGGATAGTATAGATAATCCGAAAATTAGGTTGAAAGAGAGCTTTAATATTATCTCGATAAATATCGTTGACTCGACCCAAATCTAGTTTGTCTAAATCATCAATGATGACTATAATTTCTTTTTTAGTAGCGACTTGAATCAACGCCGCAATTTCATTAATCCGTGCAACTAAATCAGAGATTTTGCGTTCAAATTCCTGGGTAATTTCCTCTCTAACTTTTGCATCAGCTTTTAATTGAGCTTTCAGGAAACTGAGTAAATTAAAACCCAACTCAAGCCCACTCTCTAGCTCTAACTCTGTAGTCCGAGTACGAGTTGCAAACCACCCATAGATTTGATCTTTAGTAGTTTGAGTAATTTGTACTTTGCGTGCTTCCGCTTCAGACATTAAATTAAGAGCGATCGCAAACAAAATATTGATATGATTAACAGCTGACATTTCAATACTGTCAGCAATAGAAAATAAAACTACAAAATAATTATCTTGAATCTGCTTACTAAACTCAGCCAACAAAGAAGACTTCCCACATCCTCGATGCCCCGTAAACACAATTTTGCCATCACCATTAGGGCTATCTTCAACTAACTGAATTAAATCTGCGATTAAATCCTTACCATAATCAACTCGAAATTGCTTCATCTCTTTCTCTTCCATCAGTGGAAACAATTCGAGATTGCTATACGCTTCCTGAAAAGACTTTAATAATTCATTAGTCATAAACCATCACTGTACAACTTAACTATTAATATCATCACCCATCCGCGCAGCGCAAAAGTAGAAATTAAACTCCGCGAAACTCTGCGCCAACCTCCGCGTTACTTTGCGTTAAAAAAACATTACCCCCCTCCGCCGCCGGAGAGAGGTTTAGAGTGAGTTTATCAAAATTCTTACTGCTGACACTCAGCACTCAGCACTTTCTAGTAAGCGTCTTGCAACTCGTAAAAATCAGGCGAGACGTAATCCTTACGCAAAGGCCAACCCACCCAATCTTCCGGCATCAAAATCCGCTTTAGGTTTGGGTGTCCTTCATAGATAATGCCGTACATATCGTAAGACTCGCGTTCTTGCCAATCTGCAGTTTTCCAAATCCAGTACACCGAAGGCACTCTGGGATTCTCCCGTGGTAAAAATACCTTAACCCGCACTTCTTCCGGTTTATCAACATTATCATCAACTTTCACTAGGTGATAGACGCTGACCAAATCCTGTCCTGGGCCGAGGTCGATACCACCTTGAAACTGGAGATAATTGAACCCGTAAGCATACAAAGCTGTAGCAATAGGCAGCAAAAACTCTGCCCCTACTTTAATTATCTCTACTCCGTTCTTGTCAGGCGCTAAAGATTCATGCTCAAAGCCATTTTCTGTTAACCACTGAGAAGTAGGCCCAGCTTGAACTATGGCATCTTCCGCTGCTGGTACTGGTTTAGTTTCTTCATCAGCCACGGTTCAGTTCCTCCTTGGTTTTGGAAGTTAGCAGCGCAGGCGGTACTGGTAAACCAATAGCTTCTGTCAATTCTTTAGGTGGAGTGAAGCGAGTTTCTGACTGCAAATACTTACCAGTTAAGATTTCTTCTACTGGCTTCAAGTTATGAGTCGTACTATAGAAGCGGTGGGTTTGCTTGATTTGATCCCTTTCTTGCATGGAATCATTAGCGATTTTCTTCCGCAGCTTAATGATTGCATCAATAATCGCTTCAGGACGGGGAGGACAACCAGGCAAGTACACATCCACCGGAATTAGTTTATCAACTCCGCGTACAGCAGTAGGAGAATCCACGCTGAACATCCCGCCAGTAATTGTACAAGCTCCCATCGCAATGACATACTTCGGCTCAGGCATTTGCTCATAAAGACGCACTAACTGAGGAGCCATCTTCATCGTGATTGTCCCGGCTGTAATAATCAAATCAGCTTGCCGCGGACTAGAACGGGGAATTAGTCCAAAGCGGTCAAAGTCAAACCGAGAGCCAATTAAAGCTGCAAACTCAATAAAGCAGCAAGCTGTACCAAACAGCAAAGGCCAAAGACTCGAAAGCCTCGCCCAGTTGTAGAGGTCATCAACCGTTGTCAAAATAATATTTTCAGAAAGGTCTTGAGTGACTGTCGGACGCTCAATGGGGTTGATGATTCGCTCTTTGTCTTGGGTACTTAAATCAGAATTCAAGACCATTCCAAAGCTCCTTTACGCCATGCGTAAACTAAGGCAACTACAAGAATTGCAATAAAAATTAGCGCTTCTATGAATGCTAATAGCCCTAAACGGTGGAAAGCAACCGCCCAAGGATACAAGAATACAGTTTCCACGTCGAAGACAACGAAGACTAGTGCAAACATGTAGTAACGGATGTTGAACTGAATCCAGGCTCCCCCAATTGGTTCCATCCCAGATTCATAGGTGGTGCGGCGTTCCAGGCTGTTACCACTGGGTCTGAGAAGCTTGGAAGCAGAAAGCGCTAGGGCTGGCACTAGGCTACAGATAATTAAGAAGCCTAGAAAGTACTCGTAACCGCTGAGGACAAACACAATGAATTTCTACCGCTTATGGTGTAAATAACGCTGTTATCGGGTAGGTAGGAGGCATCGCTGCCTCTTTCCCCCCTCAGAACCGTGCGTACAAGTTTCCAAGTACACGGCTCAAGCAAGTCCAAGTGCCACTTCAGTGGGCGACTCAATTTTCTCAGCAATA
>NZ_JAIVFW010000109.1 GCF_020829595.1 Nostoc sp. CHAB 5844 | reverse complement strand
CTCTAACTTATAGAAATCGTCGAAAAAGATTTAGTTTGAGGTTCAATTTGATTGCTGGTCTTTACAATTATGAACTTCATCTCCCACAAACCGAATCTTCATGACTGACTTTTGCAAGAGGTCTAATATATTATCACGGTAGAACCTGGACAAAATCTTAATCAGGTACTTGATATTGCTGGAATTGATTGCAATCAAACTTAAGCGTTAGTATTTCAAACAGTGTAGGTGACAATAAATCTAACTCTATAGGCTCACCAGAGTAAATAACATTTGGAAAATCTTGAGGGTAAAAGATGCCATGAGGAATATTCTCTCCTTTAAGCCACATCTTATACCGATTTGAAAAAAGAATGCGACAGATACACACGCTAAAACCCTTGTCATATCCAGCTTTCTTAATTGCGAATTGCGAATTGCGATCTTCGCAGCGTTAGCGAGTCCGCGAGCGTCATTGCGAATTGGTATTAGCTCGGTAATCGATGCGCTCACCTGATGGTAAATCAATCCAAAAATGCGGCTCAATTCCTTGATTGTGTAGAAATAAAACCCCAATCATTGGGTGATGTTCAATACCGTGATTAGTTAGTAAAGTGTGACAGATGCGGGTCATGCCATCACACTCTGTTTGAGAAGAATCATAAGGATCAAGGAATTGCTGAATTCTTTCTTTTGGTATCACTTCATACTCCTTAATCAATTTCTTCAGACACTGCTAAGTTTTGCTCTTGCATAATTGGCGTAATCAAATGGAATATTTTCGTTAGCCCTTAGTGCAGTGATTCTTGAGAGAAGTTATAGCCATGCTCGGCAGCTATAGTCATAATTGCAGCATTATCTTTTGCACCCATTGCTTCCATGAGTTAGTTTAACAAAACTTTATCTTGGAGGGCTGCTGCAAAAAATTCCATAACTTGTAGTTCGCTTTGAGCAGCATTTAGTGACTCACTCATTTCCTTCATCATCCCGCTTTACCTCCTCCACCTTCACATTAAACCCTTCCCACTCCTGGACAGTAAACCCCGCTTCGGTTTCATCTGGATACCGCCGCGCCATTTCCTGCCATGCAGCTTCTTCGTTGATTGCCCAGATGAAATGCCCCTGGCGTTCGCGCAGGTCATCACGCCCAATGCAATCGTGTAAGTATAATGCGTTACGTGTACATCGATATTCGCGCATGGCTGCAAATGAATAAAGATTTAGCTTACTACGTTAAGAAATTTTCTCCTAAATCCGCATCCAACAAAATAGGTTTAAACGTTAGCCCTGGCGCACCAAATAAGCCCATTTTGCTGCTATCTGTCATTGAAATGATAGCAACAGGGCAGATAACGCGAAATCAAATCCAGTTTAATGCTGAACTCGTTGCCACTTTCCTCAAACTGTGGAGTCACCTAGAACCATTACGTAAGCCGGATATAGGTTTACCTTTCTATCACCTTACCAGTGATGGATTTTGGCATTACCAAATGAAACTAGGTTTTGAATCACTGATTGCTGCCAAAATAAAAATCAGGACTCCTAGCACCATTAGAGAAACTGTAGAGTACGCATACCTTGATAATGAACTTTGGTCACTGCTGCAAAACGAGAGCGATCGCACTGTACTAACCCACACACTCATTAATTCCTGGTTTAAGGAGCGTACACAGGATATCGAGTCATTATTGCAAGTTAACGCTTTTGCTGAATTACAAGAACAGTTGCAACGTACTGGTGGTAAGGTCTACCAGCCAGAAGAACTGGAAGATGAGCAAGCTGTAATTGTGCGAGATGGGGCATTCCGTAAAATCGTTCTCTCAACTTACAACCACACTTGCGCGTTCTGCGGGTTACAAATACTCGACTCACTCGGACAGAACATTGTGGACGGGTCGCACATTAAACCATTCTCCCAGTTTTATGATGACCGCATCGATAACGGGTTATCACTGTGCAAAAATCATCATTGGGCATTTGACCGCTTTTGGTTCACGATTGATGATGATTACACAATCATCGTTGCTGATAACTTGCGGGAAGATTCACCCAACGCTAAACCGATGGGCGAGTTTAACGGAGAACGCATCATCTTACCCGCCCAAGTGCAGTATTATCCAAGACAAGATTCTCTACAATGGCATCGAGAGGAATTTTTGAGACGTGCTGCATGAGCAAAAAACCCAAAGGTTGGTATAAAGAAATTGTTATTCGTCCCGTTATTCATGTAGACGGTTACGAAAGCTATGAGAAAATGTGCAGTGTTGTTGCTGATATTTACTACTCAGCGGAAGAACAAAAGCTACGGCGCGGATTAATAACTAATCCCACAGAATCGATGTATATCACCGCGTATACATTGTTTAAAGTTGGTCAAGCTAAATGTCCGGCATATTGGGTGAACAAAGATTTACTCGAAGCACTCATGCAATCAGTTTTAAACGTCGAGATTGAGAATTTAAACTGGGCAATGAAAACGGGAATGTTTATGTTACCCAAAGGTGTAATTCTTTCTCCTGAAAATAATAGCGTTGATGCTATTTTTTGGAATTACGATAATGAAGAGGATATTTTTTATTGGACAGCAACCGATGGGTCTAGTTTCTTTTGCCGCCGATTTAAACTTGATGCACAAAAACTTAGCTATACCGACTCTAAAGATATTGACCCCAAAGTAGTCGCAGGATTTAATGAGTATTTACAATCAATTTTCCTGCGATTAATTTTGATAATGGAATGCCGTCTTGAGCTTGTAGATACAACCAGTGAACTAGTCAGGGTTAATAAAGGTTTTGGTAAAGCGCAAGCGCAAGATTTTTATCAACCACTTTGGCTCGGACAAGGATATCGAATTCATAGTGAAGGGACGCAAAGTAGTGAAGGTAGTAGCGGTACACATGGTACTAAAAGCGTCCATTGGCGTAGAGGCTTCTTACGTAATCAACCTTACGGAGAAGGCAGACAGCACAGAAAACTAGTTTGGATTGAGCCAGTTTTAGTAATGGGTGGAAAAGAATCATCATGATGACAGACGATGAAATTAATGCCAAATATGAATTCGGTCAAAACAGATTAATTCAAGAAATTGACAGGATAAAGCTACCAGCGTTAGTTGAAAATATCAAGTCTAATCCTAATTACATGAAGATTGATAATGATAGTCAATATTCTGGAGATTGGGATGATGTTAAGAAATCCAAGTTAATTGAATCTTTTATTGTTAATTTACCTGTAATGCCAATTGTTCTCTACGATAGGTCATATCATACATACGTAGTTATTGATGGCAAACAGAGGTTAAAGGCGATTGTAGATTTTTATAGTAATAACTTAACTTTGAGTGGATTAGAAGTGAAAACAGAATTAAATGGACTTACTTATACCAACCTTCTAGCAAACGTCAAAGCAGAGCTTAATCGCTATTCTATATCCTTGATAACTATTGTTCCTTCAGGGGATGCCAGCCCTGAAGAAATAGCAAAACTGATAGAGGTTGTTGCAAATCGTCTTAATTAAAGGGCTGCGATCGCATCCAGCTATTATGACGGCAACCCTAATTGACCTTTCTATCAACTTTTATATAACTTTACAAGTATTACTTATAAAGTAACTCTTGATAGGTTATAATATAACCAAGATTGTGTTATTTAAAAGTAATTTTGGTGGAATATGTCTTAATGCGAGTTACTTTCAGTAAAGAGTTTACAGATTTAGGTAAGCGGATAAAAAAATATAGACAAGCATCAAACAAGTCTCTTGCAGAACTAGCGGCTGAAGCTGGAATCAGCGTTCCTCACTGGAATCGAATTGAAAACGAGAAAGTTCAAGAATTGCCATTTCATACATTGCAAGGTATTGAAAAAGCTTTAGGTATTGATTTGGAGATACACTTTGATGATTGACTTATCAACTATTAATCCTTTAAGTTTGCCTTCTATTCCGCTTGAACAATGTCGAGAATTACCAATGATGATAAAACTTGAACTGCAACGTATTGAGGCAGGTGAATATTGCACTCCTGATGGTAGGTTCTACATTCGTAATACCTACTATTCAAATGGTATCCCCGGACGCAGTAACACCACTAAAGGGTGGTTGATTGAAGATAAAAGCGGGCTTACACCTTTTCACAACAGCTATCACAAAACGAATATCAAGCGTGTAGATACTCTTAGCGAAGCAAAGGAAATTATTGCTTTAATTATTGAGTGCGATCGCAAAGAGCAGATATTACGCGATGCTGGATGGCAGAAGCAAGAAAACTGTCAACCTCCTGGTTTGCGTTGGTTATCTCCCTATACTGGCAAGTTATTAACCCGGAGTGAAGCACTACTGGAACAGAGTTTGATGTCGTGACATGACGAAAAACCTTATGACTGATACTGAACGCGAGGCGCTTGCAACTGCCATCAAGATGTATGTAGAAATGGGTGTACTAAATCGAGTTTCACAATCAACAAAAACATTTTTAGCTTGTGTTCCAAATATAGATACTCGTAGGCTACAAACTCTCATCAAAAAACACAGTCAAGAAATTGCTGCAATGGCGGGGGCTAAAAATGTAATCTACAAATCGGGCGATTATCGACCTTCTGGTCGTGGTGCTTTTGGTTGTAGAGGTGGTGGTGAACGTGCAGTAAATATTTCGCCATCAATTGAGTTTATTTTCTAATAGCAAAATATGAATACATCAGAACTAAAACCAGGGGAGAAAATTGGCGTATTCTTCTACGATGATAAAAGAGGTACTAAAGCCGTAATTGAAGAAATTGCTAAGGTATCACCAACTGGTGTAGTTACTCTAAAATCAGGCACTCGCTACACTTCAAAAGGAAAAGAAATTGGTGCGCTTGGCGACCCTACTTATTTATGCACCGTAGAAAAAGCTCAAGCTGTCATAGATAAAGCAGCGCAACGTCAGCAACAAAAAGAAGAAGAATATAAGGCTTACTTAGCATCACCTGAAGGTAGGCGTGATAAAGCTGCGGCTTTGGCAGTACAGGCTGCTATTAAAGCACTCAATCAGTATGGTTGGTATGCAGATGTAGATGGTCACATGGATGCAATGGAATCAGAACTTGAGCAAATTATCAAAAAATATCTTAGTGAACACGAACCTATTAATTAAATTAAGTTTTGACTGATGTACTACGGATACCGTTGCTATACCAAAGAAGATGAACCTTTAGGTTGGCTATACACATTTAACAAAAATCTTGAATATGCTTGGACTAATAGAGATTTTCACTTGTGTAAGCGTTGGAAGACTGAAAAAGGAGCTAAAAAACACTTCGATTATTACAACAATAACTGGCAGTTCAAAAGTAAAGGAGGCTATCTCAAAATTGAGGTAATGCCAGAGTTTTCACAAAGCCAATTTTCAGCTAAGTCCAACCAACAACTTTGGAATGAAGCTAACCGTGATAAAGTTTATCAATCACAAGAAAAGTACAATCAAAAGCGTCCTATAATATCATTTCATCCGAAAGCTGAACTATTGGAATGGCTGGAACAGGAGCGCAGGTTTGATGAAGATGGTGAACCTGAAACTGATGCTGCACTTCTAAATCGAAAACTAGAAAAACTCAGACAGTTAGAACAACAAGGATTTTAGCAATTTGCTCAAGGATAATTTAAATGTCAAATAAAATAAAAAAGTTTGAAGTAATTGAAGGACTACCTGAAGAACATGGAACTTATCTCTTGTTATTAGAAGATGGTTCTATAAAAGAGGGATATTTCAGTTCTTTTCCTATCCCTTATCATCAAAAAGATATTGTTAGAATTGCTGACTGTGAATCTGAGGATTTTTATTATAAAAAATGTGTTGGTTGGCTAAAACCTATAGAATGATTTTTTTTGAATAAAAAATAGATATAAAATAAAAGTATGCAAATACCTACGTAAAACAATGAAAGCAGAAAAGCTGAAAAATCTGATTATTAATATTCTTTCCGAAAAGCCAAGATTTTTTGATGGTGTTTGCGCTCAAGATATTAAGTCGCTTCTCTCAGATAACTATAGTATTTCTGTCAGTGAAAGAATAATTGTTAAAGTGTTTATGGAAATAGTAAATGAAGGGCAAAATAAATTTGGTGGTTCTGGTTATGTATGTGGTGATGGCAGTACACTTACATGGTCAGATGAACATGGTAATGCAAATTCAAAAATGAGAGGACTACATAAGTATTGGTGGTTTAATATCTAGCTAATACAGAAAAATTCATAAATACATACTAATTATTATTAATATAGTTATGAATCATAATTTAGACCGTCTGCTGGCAATCTTAAAAGAGCAAGCAGACTTAATTGATGACCTTAACACTCGTTCTGATTTCCGCTACAAAAGTACACAAAAGCTAGTATTGAATTATGGTAAGCCTTTTTTAAAAAGTGTTAAGCCACCATTTAAAGGACAGCCAAAATCATGCTTTGAGAACTGCTTAAAAGCTCTGATAAATTTTCCACAACTCAATTACTGTGAAGGATTTGCTATTAGTGATGATGTTGACCTAGCTGTATCCCACGCTTGGCTGGTCAATAATGATGGAGATTTAATTGACCCAACTTGGATAGGAAAAAATTTTAAGGGTAGTACTTATTTTGGTGTAGTGTTCAATAATGATTTTGTAGTGGAAATGGCACAAAAGAATAAATGCTATGGAATTCTCGATAACGACTATATGAATAGACATCAACTTTTAAGAGAAGGTTTTCCACCATCAGCACTTCATCCCATATTTCATTCTTCTGGAAGTGTGCCTGAATGAAACGGTTTTGGATGCGATCGCCTCTTCCTCTAAGAAATTCATGTCTAGTAGCCAAGACTCATCACAATGGACTTTCCGGCCGTTGTCCCATCGAATTGTGTAAGGCTTCTTACCACAGATCCTTATTTTGATTAAGGTGCAGATGGCGTGTCTTTCCCATTTAGATTGAAAGCGATTCCCCACTTGAAAGTTACTCATCATCTTCTCCCAAGTAAGCTGTTCTCATCACTGCCCACTGTTTAGGGCTAATGGCCTCAATTTCTGCCTTGCGCTGCTGCACTTCACGGTTGTCATTTTGGGTGCGATTTTGTGTAGTCAAACTGTGTACTATCTGGCCAGTTGCTTTTTCAACTCGCTTTTTGACAGTTTCAAAATGATGAAGTGTAGTGCGCTTCCAGTCGTCACGAGCAATAGCATCTAGTTTTTTGCACAGATACAAATCAAATCGAGTATCTAGTACACCAAACTCGTTGAGGTGAAATAAATCATTTGATTTAGTGCAAAGTTGACAAATGGGTAAGCGATCGCGGTCATAGTTGTAATCCGGCATCACTAACCTTATTAAACTTGGCTGAATTTTCCCCGTGTCTTGGCAGCAGAAGCAATTCCAGGATGGTTGCCAAAGTTCTTTATCTTCTTCCTGCTTTGACCTAACTGATAGTGGCTCAAATATCGGGAGTTCTGACGCTCGTAAGGCTTGATGACTCGCTAACGCTGCGCTATCGCCTTTGGTGTCTTTCCTTGGGAGAAGACACGGCTTAGTTTCGCTATCAATCATGATTCTTCCTCCCTCAACCAACTAAATTGTTTAGTTTCGTAACACCATTTGACAAACTGCTGCTTTTCTTTATCTGTGGCGAATGCGGCAGGGTTAGCAGTTTCTTCGATGATGGCCAGCCAGTCACCGCGACGGGGGTCATTTTCCCATTTACTGTTTTGCGTCGGGGGAGTTTGGCCTTTGGATTTGTACCACTGGGCTGATAATTCTTGCCAATTTGTCTCCACCCAGCGCTGGGGAAGTTGAGGAGGTGATGGAAGCTTTGCAGCTTTGTTTTCCCCAAATTTTAAAAAATCCTCTCTCTGGTCTTGTGAGAGAGAGTCTAAAAAGTCTAAATAAGTCTTATTAATCTTAGGGGTGCTGGAATCTTTGTCTGGTGCGGCTTCGGATGGACGCTTGTTGCGTAGCGATCGCGCTTGTTGCGTAGCGATCGCGCTTGTTGCGTCACGATCGCGCTTGTTGCCGTCAGGCAACAAAGTTGCCTCATCGCAACTTGTTGTCTCACTGCAACTTGTTGCCTCATCGCAACAATGCAAGCCTTTGGTGAGGACGTGAACCTTGACTTTAAGAAGCTCCATATCGACAAACCCCTTTTCATCCAAGGCTTTGAGAGCGCGTCCTACAGTGCTGCGATGAACCGGTTTTTCTGGGGTAGATAAATCCTTGGCAATCCGTGCTGGCGATACTTCCATTCCGCTGCTGTATGGGTCGAGAGTGCGAAGGTAGTACAGTACATCCCTCTGTGCTGGGGTTAATTCCCGACAGGCTCTTAACCATTCTTCATGTTGGAGCGGGTAGAACTTTCCTTGAATCTTTGCGTCTGTCATAATGAGATTGAGCCAAACAAGTTTTTGCCCTTGCCTGCATATGCAAGAAGGGTTAATCTTTTGTAAAAAGTTGCTGAAATTTCACAAAATTGTCACACCAGCACCATTAAGCCAGTGCAATCCTTTGCTAGATTGTATTTCCCTGGTAAATTTGATAATATTCAATAACTTGAAAAAAAGCAAGTAAGTAGCGGCGATATGGATAAGCATCAAGAAATATTAATTACAGCAATTAAGGACAGTGGTTTAACAGCAAGAGAAATTTCTGTTAGGGCTAGTGTCCATGAGAGTACTATCAGTAAATTTCTTGATGGCAAAACCGACCTAAAAGCTGGTAATTATTTCAAAATCCTTCATGCCCTGCCAGACATCTGTAGAATTCCAGCACTAGCGAGAATAGGAGTAGTTGAGCTAACGCCTGTTCAACTAATTGAAGCTGCTACACCCAAAGAAAAGGCTGAGATACTGCAAGCTATCGCTGCTTGGGTATTACAACCAGGGGCTATACCTGTGAAAAATACGGATACTACAGACCTGCAAGTAGCTGTATAATCGCCTATTAAATTTTTATATATACACTTAGGCGCTTATTGTGGTAGATCAAGGTGAGGATGATTTTTTAAAAGAATTAATGGAAAATAGCGATCGCTTGGATGCTGAAGGAAAAGCCAAATTAATCAAGCATCTTTTGGGCGAACCTGGCTTACAAGTGGTGATAGGTAGTAATCAAGTTCATGCTACGACTGTATACCAACTTAACTTAAATGAAAATTGAGGAAGCGATCGCCCTTGAACGGTGTTTCTCATGTCAGGGCTGTGGTCAAAATTGGCTGAACGGATGGGATTACTTATGAGAATGTCTTTTATGTGATTCTCATAAGTAATATTTTGAAAAGTAATCACAGCAAATAAAAACGCAAAATCCATGCCTTGTAAGCATCCTGCGATTTTAATTGATGAAAATGAAGGGAAAACTGATGACAGTAGGCTGTATGTAGTTAAGAGCGCACTTGGTAAAATAGTTAAACCGAGCCAAGCAACTGATTGTTATTGAAAAAGCGATGGCATTCTGCACCCGCAAGAGTGCGATCATACCAAGTCTCAATAACCTGTTAAAAAGTTTTAAAAATAAGTTTAACAAGTTCGAGAGGTAAGTAAGCAGAATGGTCATGAGATGATGCCTGAGAAAAGGGATATCGTTTTTTGTTGAATGGAGCAAAGTCAACGGTAGGTAGAAAGATGACGCAATCGACAGATTCAGTTGAAGAATTAGTGCTTCAACTAGAAGAGATTGAGCGTGAGATGTCATTATTAGAAAAGGTGATCGTCACAGCGCAGAAATCAGGAGCAGATTGGAGTAATGAGCGCACAAAGCTATGCCAATTGCACAACTCACAATACAATGGAACTTTGGACAAAATAAAACACTTGATAGCGAAAAGAGAAAAGCAAAATGTAGAAAAATCAGAAGGTAAGATATGTGTTTTTGCACGTGGGAACATAGATGCAGATCATAACGATATGATTCTAGAATACGAACACTACGCCATTGAGGCAGGGCTGGAAAGCGAGAAGCACGTTAGCTTTATCAGCAAAACTTATAGTTATTCTCCTGGCAGAGAAACTGAAATAGGATTTGTTTTGATTTCAAAACAATTAAATGCTTACACAGAAAAGCGATACAGAAATCTCACTGGTGAAGAATAACCTGTTAAAAATCTAATTGATTTTCTAATATTCATTAACAGGTTTTAGGTTAAATGAGCAAGAAATGTTTATGAGCAGCAGAAAGAATCTGCGCCTGTGGTAGCCAAAGCGATGGCGTGGACTTGGAGTAAAAAGAGTTATGCTTTAAATTTTAAAAAAAGCATAACTTATTGAATGATTATGGTTTTGTGGTCAGTCATTTGATATCAAATTTGATAGCAATGAACTGATTGTCGAGTGAAAGCGATGTCCAACAAGCATTTTCCAATTCCAACATTTGCGATCGCACCAGTTGGCTGACACGCTACAACCCGATGAAAAACATTAAGGTCAACGGAGTATTTGATATATAGTCACGCAGAAGACGTAATTTATCAAAATCAGGTCGCTGCGTGACATTCCTCTCATAGAAGAAAAACTATGAGCCAGTAAGAATAGTTGATATCTAGTCACGCACAGAACCTAATTTATATAAATCAGGCGGCTGCGTGACATTTCTCTGTTTGAAGAAAAATTAGAAGTCAGTTTAGAGAATCTTAACTAGGGCTTGCTGAAAAAAAAGAAAAGGAGACAATCTCTAGAATCTCAAAGCAAATAAGTATATTCAGGTGCAAGGAAAGAAGGTAAAATAGCTCAAAATCCTTGCATCACAGTGGTCAGACTGGACA
>NZ_JAIVFW010000108.1 GCF_020829595.1 Nostoc sp. CHAB 5844 | reverse complement strand
CAACGACATCCACTGTTCGTCATCGTCCTGCAGCGAGAAGACGCCCTCGTTCGGGCGGTCGCTGTCGGGCAGGAACTTGCCCAGCGCATCGGTGTATTCGAAAAGCGGCGTTTCGATCGGGTCGAAGCCGTAGCGCTCATAGACCTCGCGGATGGTCTCCATCATCTGGTTGGCGGCGCGAATGTCGGCGGCCTCGCGATCGACGAAGCCGCGCGGCAGGCGGGCCTTCAGCTTCTGGGGCTTCTTGTTCTTATCGCTCATGATGACAACCGGAATTTTCGTTTCAAAAAGGTGCCGGTGTCTTAGAGGATCAAGGATTTGGCGGCAAGGGCGAAGGCGGGCGGGGACGAGGCCCGATGCTGGAAAATGGGCGGTGGCGGTGGTATATTCCGGCGCGAAACCAGAGGTTGGACCAATGAACAAGCGCGTCACGCTCGAGATGCCGGAAGAAATGCACCAGTTGATCGTTGAATACGCCTCGGAAGCCGGCGCGGAGCCGGATGATTATCTGCGTCAGATGATCCAGCGCGAGCTTCAAAACCTGCAAGATTTGGCTGCCGCCGATGAGGCCATGAAGCGTATTCAGAGCGGCGAGGACAAAGTTGTCAGCTCCGAGGAGTTCTGGTGTGGCCTGGACGATTGAGTATCGTCAGCCCGTTCAGAAAACGATCAAGAAACTCGACCCCGTCATCCAGCGCCGCATCAAGCAGTTTCTTGAAGAACGCCTTGCTACCCACGACAACCCCCGAAGCCTCGGCGATCCGCTTCACGGCAGCAAGCTTGGTGCCTATTGGCGCTACACAGTTGGCGATTACCGCATCATCTGCGATATCCAGGACCAAAAGCTCGTCGTCCTCGTGGTCGAGATCGGCCATCGCAGCTCCGTCTATCGGTAAGACATGATCCTTGAAGCCCTCAATTATGCCGCGACATGGCCGCTGACCTCGGCTGCGCATCGCCCGTTCATCCGCTCCTCCGTCAATCTCTGGGCGCGGGCCAATCGCTGTTCAGCCGACTGGGCGGACCATGAGCGACGGACCAAGGCCGCAATTCTCGGGGCGGCCGAAGCCTGCCGACAGCGGCGGACGGTGGTGGTGCTGGGATCGGGGCTCTTGCGCGACGTGCCGATCTTCGAGCTTTCGCGGCTCTTCGATACGGTGGTGCTGGTCGATCTCGTGCATCTGGCCAGCGTGCGGGGCTGGCTGAAGCTCAAGGGCCTGAAGAATGTGCGCCTGATCGAGCGGGACCTTTCGGGAATAGATGCTCTGCTTGCCGGCGAGGTTTTGGAGCCGCTCGCGTTTCTCCGGCAGGTGCCCTATCTCGATTTCGTGGCCTCGGCCAATCTGCTCTCGCAGATCGGCATCGGGGTCGCGTGGCGCCTCGGTGGGCAGCCAGCGGAGGACGACAGGATGCGCCAGGTGATCGCAGCGCATATTGAAGGACTGGCGCAGCTGCCGGCGAAGACCTGCCTTGTCACCGATGTCAGCTATGCGGTCATAGACCGTAACGGCCTCAAGCAAGGGACCCAGGACCTGATGCACGGCGTCGATCTCGGGCGATCTTTCGCTCATTGGGACTGGCCGGTGATCCCCTTCGGTGAAGAGAGCCGGGACTATCGCATCGTGCATCACGTCATTGCCCGCTGAGACATCACTCTCGCTTCGGATGCCTTGCTTTCGTCTGAATGACGGCCCATTTTCAGGGCATGAGATCGATCGCCCGCCTCTTGCTGCTTGTCGCAGCGCTTGCCTACGGCGCCATGCCCATGACCGGCATGTCGGCCATGGCGATGCCTGTGGCGCATGCGATGGAGGTGAGCGGCGATGCGGAGATGCCCGTCTCGGCCAGCGAGGTGGCGGTCGACAGCGACTGTCCGCATTCGGTACCGTCAGCGATCGCCGCCGACGCTAGTGGCAGCACCGATCAACCTGCCACACCCTTGAAGTCGGCCTGGCATTGTGCGGCCTGTCTTACCCTGCCTGCAGATCCGGTTCTTGCCGAGAGTGGCAAACCGGCACGCGCCGCTGAGGCTCCTGCGCGTCTCCCAAGGCTTGTCTCGCAGATGACGGCGCCGCTGACGCCCCCTCCCCGCGCCTGATCGGATGAAACGCGCACAGCCCGTTAGCTGCGCAATTCCATCTTCAGATCAGCACAGGAGACTTCAATGCTGAAGACCCTATTCGTTGCGGCGTCGCTTGCGACCGCGCTTTTCACGTCGGTTGTCCTTGCGCAGGACAACACCATGCATCAGGGGCATGATATGTCCACGATGGACCACGGCATGATGCATGACAGCCCGTCGTCCAAGGCCTTTCAGGAGGCCAATGCCAAGATGCACAAGGACATGGCCGTGCCGCTCACCGGCAATGCGGATGCCGACTTCGTCCGCGGCATGATCCCGCACCATCAGGGCGCCATCGACATGGCGAAGATCGTGCTCGAACACGGCAAGGATCCCGAGATCCGCAAGCTCGCGGAAGAGGTGATCAAGGCCCAGGAGGGCGAGATCGCCATGATGAAGGCGTGGCTGGCCAAGAACGGCCAGTAAGCTCGGTCGAAACCCGAAACTGCAATGGCGCTCACGGGCGCCATTGCTTTGCCCGAGAGAGGGATTAGTCTCACGCTCCCTGATCGATAAGGAGGCGTCATGTCCAACCGCCCTGTCTCCGTCATCGGCTTCGATGCCGACGACACGCTCTGGCAGAACGAGCAGTATTACAAACTGACGGAAGGCCATTTCCGCAGCCTGCTCACCGACTATGCCGAGGGCGATCATGTCTCCGAGCGCCTCTTAAAAGCGGAGAAGCGCAACCTTGCCCATTATGGCTTCGGCATCAAAGGTTTTACCCTCTCGATGATCGAGACGGCGCTGGAGATCACCGAGGGTCGGGCGCCCTCCTCCGTGATCAGTGAAATCCTGGCCATCGGACGCGATCTCCTGAGCCACCCGGTCGAATGCCTGCCGCATGCCCGCGAGGCACTGGACTCACTGGCCGGCAAATATTTCCTCGTGCTGATTACCAAGGGAGATCTCTTCGACCAGGAGCGTAAGCTGGCGCAATCCGGGCTTGGCGACTATTTCGACGCGGTCGAGATCGTCTCCGACAAGACAGCCACCACCTATCGGCGCATCTTCGGCAAGCATGGCGAGGGACCGGAGCGATCGATGATGATCGGCAATTCGCTGAAATCCGATGTCGTGCCGGCAATCGCGGCTGGCGCCTGGGGCGTGTTCGTGCCGCATGAACTGACCTGGGTGCTGGAGCATGTCGAAAAACCCGAGGAGGCGCCCCGCTTCCGCGAGATCCCGGATCTCGGGCATGTGCCTGACCTCGTCGCCAACCTGCAGCCCTGAGGCCCTCATGCGATCCTTCGACCAGATCTATGCACTCGCCGTCGCTCGAAAGGGCGAAGACGGTGTTCTGGAGAGCCTGCGGCATCCAAAATCGCGGGTTGAGATCGCGGCCATGCCGGATGACCGTTTCCTCGCGCTGATGACGAAATGCATCTTCCAGTCCGGCTTCAACTGGAAGGTCGTCGAGGCCATGTGGCCGGGGTTCGAGGCCGCATTTCACGGCTTCGACATCGCACGCTGCGCGATGCTGCATGACGAGGATTTCGGCCGTCTCGTTTCTGATACGCGGATCGTGCGGCATGGGCCAAAAATCCGAGCGGTGCAGGAGAATGCCGTCTTTCTATCCGGTCTGGCACGCGACCATGGAACAGCAGCCGCTTTCTTCGCCAGCTGGCCGACGGAGAATTATGTCGGGCTGCTCGATCTTCTGCAGAAGAAGGGTTCGCGGCTTGGCGGCAATACGGGGCAGTATTTCCTGCGCTTTGCCGGTATCGACAGCTTCATCCTCTCGCAAAGCGTGGTGAACCGTCTGATCGCCGAGGGCGTGGTCGGAAAAGTACCGACATCGGCGAAAGACAAAACAGCCGTGCAGGCGGCGTTCAACAAGTGGCGCGGACAGTCCGGCCGTTCCCTGACCGAGATCAGCCGGATCCTTGCCATCAGCATCGACTGAGGCTCACGGGCGCACGAGCCTGGCCCTCAACTCTTCCGTGGTCCCCCGGCAACAGCAACCCTCGATGTGGTCGTTGACCAGGCCCATGGCCTGCATGAAGGCATAGACGGTGGTCGGACCGACAAAGGTCCAGCCGCGCTTCTTCAGGTCCTTCGACAGGCGGATCGAGGTCGGCGAGGTTGGATTGGCCTTGAGGGTGGCATAATCCATGCGCGGCGGGCGCTCGACGGCGTCGGGTTCGTAACTCCAGAAGTAACGAGACAGCGAGCCGAATTCCGTTTTCAGATCCACCGCGCGGCGGGCGTTGTTGACGGTCGAGACGATCTTGCCGCGATGGCGGATGATGCCGGCGTCCGCCAGGCAGCGGGCGATATCCTCGTCACCGAAACGTGCGACTTGATGAAAATCGAAGCCGGCAAAGGCGGCGCGGAAGTTTTCACGCTTCCTGAGGATCGTCAGCCAGGACAGGCCCGATTGAAACCCTTCGAGGCAGATCTTCTCGAAGAGCCTGACATCGTCAGTCACAGGCCGGCCCCATTCCTCGTCATGGTAGCGACGATAGTCTTCAAGGCCGCCATGCCAGAAGCAACGGTCGAGACCGTCGTCTCCCCGGATCAGGCCCTCTGCGATCGTCTCCATGCGATTCCCTCCCGCCATTGAGGGCGTTTACCATTTGTTCACGATTTTTCCAAACCGGGCGCTAACCCTTCCGAAAGGTTTACGGACCGGATCGCATTTTCATGAATGCGTCTTTACCAAATGGCGGGCTCCGCTCTGGCACCTTCAGGGGGAATTGGTGGCATGTCGTGCCGCCGCATCCGGTCCTTAAGTTCATGAGTTGTCCGATGTCCAAGCGTTCCCTGTTTCTGGCCTTGCTGACCAGCCTCTCGATTGCCCTGCCCGTTCACGCCAACGACCGCTATCGCAGCCGCCCGCCCGTCATGGTAAGCCCAGACCTGCAGGCGTCGTGGGTGATGCAGCTCGGCGGCGTTCCCGCACAGACGCGCGGCTATACAACGCCGCAGCGGATGCGACAGGCCATCCCGGCGGGCCGGCAGCGCGTGGTGCAGCCGCAGCAGGTGCTTCGCGAGCAACCCTTACTCCGCCAGCAGCCGGTGCAGCAGCGCCGCGTTGTGCAGCAGCGGCGCGTGCTCTTCCCGCAACAGCCAGCGGCCCAGCCGGTGGCGATGCGGCCTGAAAAACCCGTTCGCACGCAGATCGAACCGAAATTCCTGCCACAGATGGTCGAGTACCAGACAAAGCAGAAGCCCGGCACGATCGTTATCGATACCCGCGAGCGCTTCCTCTATCTGGTCATGGCAGACGGCATGGCGAAACGTTATGGTGTCGGGGTCGGCAAACCGGGCTTCGAATGGGCCGGCACTCACAAGGTGACGGACAAGCGCGAATGGCCGGATTGGCGCCCGCCGCAGGAGATGATCGCGCGCGAGGCGGCCAAGGGGCATTTCCTGCCTGCCCATATGCCGGGCGGCCCGGAAAATCCGCTGGGTGCCCGCGCCCTCTATCTCGGCTCGACGCTTTACCGCATCCACGGAACGAACGCGCCGTGGTCGATCGGCAACGGCGTATCCTCGGGCTGCATCCGCATGCGTAATGAAGATGTCATCGACCTCTATGAGCGGGTGAAGGTCGGAACGAAGGTGATTGTGATCTGAGGCGCTTCTCAGATCACACAGACTCGATTAGCTCTTGCTTTGAAGGGCGAAGCAGTTAGGCTTGAAGCCCTGCAAATCAGGGGGATTGCTAATGCTCAACACGACTTTCCGCAAGGCGGCGGTGGCGGTGATCGCGCTCACGCTCGCCTTGCCGGCGCCCGCCAGCGCCATCAGCCTCAACCGCATCCAGACGACCAGCGACGTGACGCTCGTTGCGCAGCAGCGCAAGGAAGTGCCTGAGAAGTTCAAGCGCAAGGTCGTGCGGCTGACCACCGATGAAAAGCCGGGCACGATCATCATCGATACCAACAACAAGTTCCTTTACTATGTCGAAGGCAACAACCGCGCGACCCGCTACGGGGTGGGCGTCGGTCGTGAAGGCTTCGGCTGGTCGGGCGTGGTGAAGATCGGCCGCAAGGCGGAATGGCCGGAATGGCGTCCGCCGGCAGAGATGCGCCGCCGCGAAGCCGCCAAGGGCCATATCCTGCCGGTCGTGCAGGAAGGCGGTCCGGACAATCCGCTTGGTGCGCGCGCCATGTATCTCTACAAGGGCGGTCGTGACACCATCTTCCGCATCCACGGCACCAACCAGCCCTGGACGATCGGCCTCAACATGTCCTCGGGCTGCATCCGCATGATGAACAAGGATGTCGAGCACCTCTACGAGCGCGCCGATATCGGCACCAAGGTGATCGTCATCGGTCCGGGCAACCGCCAGGGCGACGTCTCCTTCGACGACAAGGGTGTTGACATCCTGCGCACGATTTTCGGCGGATGAAGCAAAAGATCCGTTTTTAGAGGCAGACGGTCGCATCCGAATGGGGCGGCCGTCTTTCATTTCAGAGTTCAGCTCGTTCAGCGCTTAACGTCGCAAAAGATGTCCCCCTGGTGCGTGAGGATCGGCTCGCCACCAACGGCGCTGCCCATCTTCAGCTTGACGACCTTCAGGTCGTAGCGCCCGCTGAAGCGCTTTGCGGTACTCGAACTGCGATCGGTGATCATCGCCATGGACACGCGATAGAGGGGTTCCCTCTCCGGCGCAAAGGCATGGATGCTGAAGCGCAGATCGCGCTCATCGATCCAGTATTGCTTCAGCATTTTCGAGGTGATCTGAAACCGCTGGAAGCTTGACGGGACAGCCTTGTCCTTCACGCCAGCCATGCCGCGGAAATGGACGATCCTCTCCTGATCCTTGTTGCTGAAGCCGCTTTCCAGGGACATGTCGATCACAGCGTCGGATGTGGCGCAGTAGATGCGCTCGATCGCTGCCGCCGATGTCACCGACGAACACATGAACATGCAGGCGACTGCCAAAATCTTCTTTGCCATGATGGCCTCCCGGGATGCCCCATCCCGGGACAATTATTACAGCAATCGCTTAACAATTCGCTCAGGCTGACGCGCGGCGATCGAGCGCCCTGGGTCGCGGACCACCATAAGCCCAGTTCAGAAGCTCGACCGTATGGACCACCGGAATGCCGGTGGCGGAGCCGATCTGGGTCATGCAGCCGATATTGCCGGCGGCGATGACATCGGGCTTCGTGGCCTCGATGTTCCTGACCTTGCGGGCCTTAAGCCGCGCGGAGATTTCCGGCTGCATGATGTTGTAGGTGCCGGCGGAGCCGCAGCAGAGATGGCCTTCCGGCGGGTCCTTGACCGTGAAACCGGCCGACTTCAAGAGCAGTTTCGGCGCCATCGTCACCTTCTGGCCGTGCTGCAGGGAGCAGGCGGAATGATAGGCGACGGTCAGACCCTTGGTCTCCGAGATCGGCAGGTCGAGGGTGGAGAGATATTCGGTGACGTCCTTCGCCAGCGCCGAAACGCGCGCCGCCTTTTCGGCATAGGCGGGGTCGAGGCGCAGCATGTGGCCGTAATCCTTGATCGTGGTGCCGCAGCCCGAAGTCGTGACGATGATTGCGTCGAGGCCGCCCTCTTCGATGGCACGGGTCCAGACATCGACATTGCGGCGGGCGCTGTCGAGCGCCTGTTCCTCACGCCCCATGTGGTGGACGAGCGCGCCGCAGCAGCCTTCGCCCTGCGGTACGACAACCTCGACGCCCAAGCGGGTCAGAAGCGAGATCGCCGCTTCGTTGATACCGGGATCGAGGACGGGCTGAGCGCAGCCGGTCAGGATCGCGACACGGCCACGACGCGCAGCGGTCGCCGCATGAGTGGCGGGTTTGGCGTAGTCCGAGGGTGGCGCGACGTTGGAAGGTGCGAGCCGCAGCATGGCGGCCATGGGCTTGAGCGATTTCACCTGATCGAGGAGACCGGCGAAGGGGCGTCCGAGGGTCGCGAGTTTGAGCGCCAGCCGGAAACGGCCGGGATAGGGCAGGACCATGGCCAGCATGTTGCGCGTCAGCCGGTTCATCAGCGGGCGGCGGTAGGTCTTTTCGATATGGATGCGGGCGTGATCGACGAGATGCATGTAGTCGACGCCGGAGGGGCAGGTCGTCGTGCAGGCCAGACAGGAGAGACAGCGGTCTATGTGGGTGACGATCTGGTCATCGGCGGGGCGGCCGTTTTCCAGCATGTCCTTGATCAGGTAGATCCGCCCGCGCGGGCTGTCGAGCTCGTTGCCGAGCGTCACATAGGTGGGACAGGTGGCGGTGCAGAAGCCGCAATGCACGCATTTTCGCAGGATGCTCTCGGCTTCCGCGACATGGGGATCGGCGAGCTGTTCGGCGGTGAAATTGGTCTGCACGCATTTCCTCCCCTGGAGCGGCCGACCTGGCCGCTCCTGTGACTTCAATTCAGATCCACCAGCTGGTGGGGCGGGCGATCGGTTCGCCGGCCGAGGCCTTCTGCAGACCGATGACGCAGCGGACGACGATCCAGATGGCGACGCCGAAGATCAGTACGACGCCGATGGCCACAAGCATCAGGATAGAGGCGATCAGCGCGTAGAGCAGACCGATCCAGAAAGTGCGGATGGCGTAGGTGTAATGCGTATCGACCCAGGCCGCGCTCTTGCCGCGGTTCACATAGGCCATGATCAGCCCGACGATGCCGGTGAGGCCGACAACGAAGCTCACGAGATAAAGGACGTAGACCACCTGGACATTCATACGCCCAGGCGAGAACCAGCCCTCGCCTCCCGAGGTCGCGGGCGGCTGGTATTGTGGATCAGTCATGGCAAAGCTCCTTGCATCATCAGACCGGGATTGAAGATCCGGTGTGGATCGAGTTTTGCCCTGACTCGGTCTGAAAGCAAAGCGACGGGCGGCGATTGCGGTTCAAAGGCAGAGAGTTCGGCGCGCACCAGCGGTGCGGCCCTGACAAGCGTCGCGTGGCCGCCGCCAAGGGTGCGGATGCCGTGGCGCAAGACCTCGGCCTCCGGATCGGCCTCCATGCGCATCCAGACGAGACCGCCCTGCCAGTCGTAATAGGCATCGATGCCGGCACGCAGCCGCAAACCGGCGACGAGCTTCCAGGCTTCCGATGGCGCCATGGACACACGCCAGAGCGGGCGCGCCGTGCCATCGGCATAGGGCAGGACATCACGGATTTCACGCCAGAGGGTTTTCGAATCCGCATCATCGAGGCGGCTGACCGGGCCAAAGCCTGCCATGGCCGCCGTCAGCTTTTCGGCACGCACGGCAACGGAGGCCTCCAGGCCTTCGAGGCGCATGACGGTGGCTGCCCCATCTGCAAGCTTTCCGGAGATGAAGCGGCCGCGCACGCTTTCCGGCAGGTGGGCGGCACCGGAGACTTCGACGGAGAGCGACATGGCGGCGGCGAGCGCCTTCATTGCCTGCTCGTCCTCAAGGCCGGAGAGAACAAGGGTGGTGGAGGTCTTCGGAACCGGCAGGACCTTGAAGGTGACTTCGGTGAGGAAGCCCAGCGTGCCGTGGGAACCGGCGAGCAGCTTGACGAGATCGAGGCCAGTGACATTCTTCATCACCTTGCCACCGGCCTTCACGACATCGCCTGCGCCATTGACGAAGCGGACACCGAGCAGATGGTCACGGGCAGCGCCGGCCGTGAAGCGGCGCGGACCGGAGCTGTTGACGGCAAAGAGGCCGCCGATCGTGGGCGCGCCTGAAGTGCCCATGGCGCCGCGATGGTCGACAGGTTCGAAGGCCATGCCTTGGCCGTTTGCGGCAAGCGCTGCCTCGATCTCGGCAACGGGCGTTCCGGCACGTGCGGTGATGACCATTTCGGCGGGGTTGTATTCGACAATCCCGGTGAGGCCTGCAGAGGAGAGTATGGCCTCAGCTGCAACCGAATTGCCGAAGCCCGCCCGGGTGCCACCGCCACGGATCTTGAGCGGAGTTTTGCTGGCAGCGTGCTCGCGGATGATTTCGGCGGCTTCGATTTCGGTCGACGGGGTCAGCATGGGGTGGCCCCTTCATGTCTCGGCGAAAGCCCACCCCCCTCTGCCCTGCCGGGCATCTCCCCCTCAAGGGGGGAGATCGGAAAGCAGCAGGTGCCGCGCCCTTCAGTCAACGTCGAAAGCGGTCGACCGTGGTTGATGGATGTTCGTACCACGGCGACTGTCGCTTTAGTCACGGATGCGGAGGATTGAGCGGCAGCCACAGCCAATCTCCCCCCTTGAGGGGGAGATGTCCGGCAGGACAGAGGGGGGTAAACAAGGGACACGAAAGACATGAGCATCATCCCCTCCCCTCCAGCGGAAAGACCTTCGACGGATTGAGGATCCAGTCGGCATCAAAGGCGGAGCGTACGGCCATCTGTTGATCTAGGTCGATCTGGGTGAACTGGTGCAGCATCAAGTCGCGCTTTTCGATGCCGACGCCATGCTCGCCGGTGAGGCAACCGCCGGCATCGACGCAGAGCTTGAGGATTTCCATGCCGGCGGCTTCGGCCTTGGCCGCATCTTCCGGGTCGTTGATGTTGTAGAGGATCAGCGGATGCATGTTGCCGTCGCCGGCGTGGAAGACATTGGCGACGCGCAGTCCATAGCCCTTGATGATCTCATCCATGCGCTCGAGCACGAAGGGCAATTGCCCGGTCGGGATCGTGCCGTCCATGCAGATATAGT
>NZ_JAIVFW010000107.1 GCF_020829595.1 Nostoc sp. CHAB 5844 | reverse complement strand
AGTCTGACCACTGTGATGCAAGGATTTTGAGCTATTTTACCTTCTTTCCTTGCACCTGAATATACTTATTTGCTTTGAGATTCTAGAGATTGTCTCCTTTTCTTTTTTTTCAGCAAGCCCTATTTAGAAGTAGCACACGAGTATGAGGTGATCAAAGCAGACTACTGGGCGGAGTTAAAAACCGAAGAGACAGATTTAATCACTGCTTTGGAGAAAGCTGCACAACCTAAAACTATTGAACTCGGTTCTATTGTTGCCCATGCAGATATCTACTTTGCTTTGTACAAAGCCAAAGGTGAAGTCATCGAAGACATGGGTGAAGAAGTTTGGGTGGCTTGGGAGCATTGGCGAGACAAACCGAAAAAGACTGACCGCTATTTCAAAGATGAGTTGCGGCTTTTGTAACCCGTAGATTGTGATTTTTTAGACAACGTTTCCGAAAACCCAAAACCCTGCCATCGCGTTGGGTGAGATTTTCGTGCGTCAACATAAACAGGAGATTGTACAATGACAGCAACAATTACAAAACCCACTAAAAAGTCTACCAAGGAGAAAGCACAATCTCCATACAAACGGCTTCACGTCATCATCCCCATTGAAGATATGCTTTGGGCTTCACAGCAAAAACCATCTGTTAATCAGCTATGGCAGGAGTGCTGGACATCTGACCCGTATGGTTCGCGGTGGATGCCTTTATCTACAGCTTTGGGTTACAGCAGTTTTATCTGTGCAAAGAAAATTCTCTCTGAAAGTGGGCTGTTTATCTTCAAGCCGGACAAGTCGATACAAGATGGACGTGAGACTGTGGGTTGGATGGTACGGAATTTGCATGGCAGTCGAATCAAGGAGTTTTGGGAGAAGGTCAACGCTGAGGAACCAAATTCTACAAAACAACAATCAAATGCTGAGAATGCAGAAATGAATGCTGGGTTTGAAGAAATGCGTTGTAAATATACAGCGTCTATTTCAGACAAAACCCAGTCAGAACAAGGGTTTGGGAAACCCTCACGAACTGTTCAGGAACACCTCACAAACTCTTCAGTAGAGTTTGTGAGGTGTACTTCTTCCACTTCATACGAGATTTCGCGTGTTGATGAGACGGCTGACGCGCCTTTTGGGGGCGCGTCGCCTCAAACTGTCCTTGGCGTGGAAGAAGAGAAAGAAGAGTTACCGCAGGTAACAGACTGCACATCGCTAAAGCTCGTGGATGTTGCGCCGAGTCAATCTGCTTCTCTACGAGACGCTACGCGAACGTTGATAGAAAAGAACCAAGAATTGGGTTATGAACCGGGAACCAGTCATGAAGACACTTTTTCCCCCGCGTCCGCCGTACCAGATTTTTCAGTCCAAACCAGCCATCCCGCTTCGTTGGTAGAAAAGAAGCAGGATTTTGGTGTTGAGCAGGAAGCCAGTCATGAAGACCATTCTTCCGCGCCACAAGTTGAAGCAGTTACAAGTTTAGATAAGTGGAGTCATGAAGCCATTGTGCAACGTCGAGAACTACGTCCCAGACGAGAGATTAAGTTAAAACTTTGTCGGATAACAGGTGAAAACCCTGGTTTTGAGTTTTTGGCTCAATGTTGGGAAGATGTTGCGCTGTGGAATATGATTAAGCAGCTGATCGATCGATATCCTCAATGGGGTATTGTTTTTGCTGACGGGGGAATCCATCTGGCGGGTGCTGCCAGATAAAAAGGGCTAATTCCCAAAAATTGCGAATTGCGTAGACGCGGTAGCGGCTTCCCGAAGGGTATTGCGAATTGCGAATTGTTGTGGCGATCGCCTATCTCAAAGAGGCGATACGAACTTGGAAGGGGATCAAGTCGCCGGAAGCCGTGTTTGTTGCTGCTTGCAAGGGAGGAAGGAAACCGGAGTCCGTACAAGTTCAATCTGCTGTGAAGGAGTGGTTCGAGTGGGCAAGAAAGCAGAGGATTGTGATTGCGATGTCAGGGGAAACTGTCTACACGCCGGATGGTGAGGCTGTGACGGTTGTGGAGATGATGCGGCGGTATCCGTTGGGGAAGTAAAAGTGCTTATTCAGTAGTGTCAAAAACCATAATTAGTAAAAGTTTTAGTGTTAAAATAGATGAATCTATAAAACAGAAAATAACTTTAACATAGAATATTGGCAATAATGCTTATATTTTAGGCTATGGGTCTGTAGATTGTGAAATCTAGATCAACGCATATCATCGATAACTTCAACTGCATTTCCTTTGTCAAGCGAAACTGAATCGAAGGTAATTGGCTATCTGTTGATGATATTTGACAGTCAATAACACTCCAATAACCTAAATTTTTAAATTCTTGAAAAGCTGATCGGGCTGGATAAAGGTTCTCTATCCAAAACTCTAACTGTTTAACTATGTCAAATTTGTATTGCTTGCCAGTTAGGCTTCGCTTCCAACAGTCAAGTCCAAGCCTAGAATCGTAGGCTCTTAAAGCACCATTCACAAGTGAAGGTAGAATTACTTGCTCTTTAAGTGTCACTGCGGTAGGTGATAGCTTAAGTTTTTCAGTAATTAGGTTTGTATCAAGATTTTCGGCACAAATTAAGAGACAAGTAGTTGTATTTAAAGAATTAGACATACAATAATCTTTGAATTAATATAATTTTCACACTATACTTTTTAAAACAAATTAAACAGTCTATTTTTATAAAGCTAAAAGTTAGTCTCAGCAAAAAATATTTTCCTACTTTCTAATGTAAATATATTTTAATTATATTGGACATAATTAAAAATCCTATATAGTAAAAAACTGAATTTTAGACTTAGGTAAAAATATTTTTTATATTCATACTGTTTACACAAGTAACAGTATGAATATAAAGCTTCGTTTCACCAATTTCTTAAATTGTGACCGCGAAGATTCTCAAAGTCAACCCTATAGTATCCTCGACTAACAGGACGATTGCCTTTTGGATCGTTCTCATTCCACTGACGTGAGTAAACTTGAGAGTTACCTTGAAAAACTCCTTGCGGTGGAGCTGCCTTTGCTGTTTTTGTCACTCCAGCCATACCCTTAATTAAGGCTGTATCGTGAGCTTCGGGAAACCAACTGGCTAACGATCTACGATATGACCAAAGTCCCATAACGGCTTGTCCGACTTGTCCAACGGTGACACCTACTTCTGGAACGTTCACTATGGGTATTCCAAAAGTATTTCCAGCAGCATCTTGCAACTGTAGCCTCATTTGATACATATCTTTTTTATCATTAGGTGGAGCCTTAGGTTCTTTCTTACCCTCAGGTTTAGGAGCTTCATCAGGCACTACCCTAAGCTCAGTATCACCTTTCTTATTTACTTCTTCTAGAATAAGGAGAGAAACACCAGCAATACCCATAATGACAGCCCAAGCTTTTGCTATGTCTATGACTACAGGATTTAACACAGTTGTATACGTTTGTGCTGCAAATTGGCTCAACATCCTAAAAGTACCTGAAGTTTCTGTTAAGGCATAAAATCCAGTAGGGTCAATTCCATTAGCTGGGTTATTATTCGTGTAAATGTACTTGTGAAGAGTCAACGGTTCAGAAATGTTTCCTGGATAATCATCTCTTCTAGTAAATCTCCCTGTTTCTACGTTGTAATATCTCGCCCGATTGTAATAATCTCCCAGTGCTTCATCAAATTGTTCTCCAGCAAATAGGTACTTATTCTCTACCCCACCAGTAGAGTTAATTAATTCTCCATAAGCTTCATAATTATAAGTGTGAACAACACTACCATTTAAATCAGTCAACACTCGTGTACTACCTAAACCATCAACATGGTAGTAAGTACGACTGTTATCCTGTTCCTGTGCAATCAAATCATTGCCATAAACATACTCTACCTGTACAGCACCATCAGCAAAATATTCTTCCAAAACCTGAGCATAGGGCTGGACATCATCAATCAAGTACCGTGTTTCAACACCATTAACCGTTGATGCAACCCGAATACCGTTATCGTTATACTGATACTGCATTGATTTTTGAGTTGCGCCGTTAGTATCCTTCAGTCTTGCAGCAATCAATCTATTCTCATAATCCCATGTATATTGAGTTGTGATGCCATTTTCAGTCTTGGTTAAGGTGTTGCCATTGTTATCGTAAGTATAATTGACAACTACTTGCTGATTAACTGTTTCATTTAACAGTTGGTCGTTATCATCGTAAGTGTAGTTGGTAATTGTTGTAGCACTATTGACAGTTTCACTCTGAGTAAGGCGATTACCTACTTTATCAAAAGTGTAATCGTAGATGCGGTTGCCATTAACTGCATCAGTGATTTTCTCTTGAGTCAACCTATATAAGTCATCGTAAGTGTAATCAACAGTACGCCCATTTTGTTCAACAACTTTGGTACGGTTGCCCACCTTGTCCAAGGTATAGGTATAGCTAGACAGAATGGTATCACCCTTACGATTTTCTAGATATTTCAAACGGTTCAGGTCGTCGTACTGACGAGTTTCTGAAGTACCATTGGCAAAATTAGTACGCACTAATCTACTTACAGCATCATAATCATAATCTGCTGTTACAACCCCGTCTTCAATTATTTTGTCAAGGCGATTGCGAACATCAAATGTGTAGTTAACTGTACCGGATGCAGTAGTAACTGAAGTGCGATTACTAGTGGCATCGTAGGTATAACTAATACTGCGGCTCACCCCACCAATATTATCAGTGCGCTTGACGAGGCGATCGCGCTCATCATAGTCGTAGTCATACGTCTCAGTAGTTTGACCATTAACATCAACAAACGCAATCACATCTTGCAAACCTGTATCCGTGTGAGCATACGTTACCTTAGACTCATCCTGGAACTGTTTAGAAGTCATCCAGTTCATGGGATCGTAACTATAGGTAGTAGTATTACGGTTAAAGTCGGTGTAAGTTTTCAGGTTGCCAACTGCATCATAAAAAGTATCAGAACGCTGATCCATTGGCAAGATTACTGCTGTGCGGCGACCCACGCCATCATATTCATAATTAGTGCGATGATCGTTAACATCTTCTACCCAAATCAGGTTGCCAACTTCGTTATAACCATACTCAGTCCAGTCTTGAAGTGCATTCTTCACCCCAGTCAAGCGACCTAGTACATCGTAGCGGTATTCAGTCCGCTTGCCATTCTGGTCGTTCATTGCAATGCGCCGACCTAAGTTGTCGTATTCGCTGGTGGTGTAAGTTTTATCGTTGAACTCAGTCTTGGTCAACCTTCCTAAATCATCATATTTATAGGTAGTAGTATGGTTGAGCGCATCTGTTTGAGAAACTTGTTGCCCTGTTTTGTTGTACTTATAAGTATTACGGGGATTGTCATCTAAAGTATTTGGTGTATCGTCGGCATAAATAACTTCAATCTGCCGCCCTGCTGCATCATAGCGGAACTCGGTTTTATTACCCCTCTCATCGATTTGTGCTTTAACTAAGCCATCTACATAATACTCAGTGCGAGTTCTAGAATTATCATCCCAGTTATTCGGCGTGTTATCTGGCAAAATAGTTTCAAACAACCGACCTACCTTATCGTAGACAAAGCGCGTTTCCCTTCCAGCTTTATCAATGGTGGCGATTGTACGCCCCGCCTCATCATAGCGACTGATATCGCGCAGGTTGTCAAATGGATCATCAGGAGTCTCATCCGCATAGATAGTTTCTACCAGTTCACCTCTGTCATTGTATTTATACTCAGTCCGGTGTTGAAGCGCATCAATTACAGCAGTCTGCTTACCAAGCGCATCATATTCGTAAGTAGTGGTATGCTGTTCAGCATCGGTCATCGTTTTCATCCGACCGTTATCATCATACGTCCACTTCGTTAATAGTTCGCGGACTTGGCCGTTAGCCAGAGTCATGTATCTTGTTTCGGTCAGTTTGTCACCATTTCTGTTGTAACTGTATTTGGTGACATTGCCCAAAGCATCCGTTACTTGTGTAACGTTGCCATTTGAGTCATAGTCAAAACGGGTAGTCTGCTTATTGGCATCTGTGACTGAAGTTAGCTGACCGTCGCCGTCATAGCCGTAACTTGTAACCTTACCAAGTGCATCTTTACTAGCACTCAAGTTCCCGTAACTGTCATAAGCATTGATAGTAGTGCGACCCAAAGCATCAGTTTCAGTCAGCAAACGGCTGTAAGCACCATAACTGTAACGGGTAATGTTACCATTAGCGTCTTCTTGAGTTAGTCTATTATTCTTGTTGTCGTAGGTATATTTAGTAGTAAAACCATCTGAGCCAGAGCGATCTGAAATAACGGTTTCTTCCAGAACATTATTGTCATCATCATACTTACGTTTGGTAATCTGTCCCTCGGCATCAATCTCTGTAAGGATGTTACCTCTGGTGTCGTATTCGTAAACTGTGGCATGACCAAGTTGATCTAATATAGTCTGTCTGGAATTATTCGGGTCATAGGACATCTCCACCTTCTGACCGTTAACATCCACAATCTCCTTCAGCCGCCCATCGTCACCGTATTCATTACGTATACCCGTCCGGTTTAGTGGGTCGATGATTTTATCAAGGTAGTGCGATCGCTGTTGGTTATACTCCATCCGGGTCGTGTTATTTTCACGGTCGGTAACACTAATCAAGTCACCCTTCGCATCATAGGTGTACCGCACCAACTCACCCATCGGGTCTTTAACCGCCGCAATCCGCCCCTGAGCGTCCCTTTCAAAAGTTACCTGTTTTCCACTAGAACTGTATATTCCGTCATCCGTATAAGTAAGCTTATTGCCGTTGGTATCCGTTACAGTGAGCAAGTCACCCGTAGCAGCATCAATTTCGTAAACGACACCCTCTTTCGTAGTCAGCACGTACACATTACCGAAATTCACGTCAGCAGGGTTATAGTTGATACCCCCGTTCAAACCAACATACTCATCAGTTCCATCCTTCCGCAGAATCCGCGCACTTTTCACCGTGAGGGAACTTGTTACACCCTTATCCCCTACGAAAGCAGGCTTGTACACTGTACTGTTAACACCACCAATCGCACTTGCTAATCCAAATATCGGATCTACTGTGGGACGGAAAGTGAAAGCTTCGCGTTTGCCACCAGGGAGAGTAATATAAACCCGTGTTCCATCCTTAAACGCAGACTGATACCCAATCAACGCCTCTTCCTCACTCGGCGATCGCAGAGAAGTACGCAAGTCCGTGTCTCTAAACTCAAGCCGCCACCCATACCCGAAGTCGTCGGTGATACCCGAAGTGAGGGTGTCATACGTGCGTGTTAACGTGATAGGAATCCCTGTCACAGGCACAGTAAGATCCGTAAACGACAGTCGGAAATTACCAAGCTTCAACTCGCCAGCAACATCAACCACTTCCTCGGCATAGCTAATGTTACCGCCATTGTCAGCCACTTCCAGCCTGAGAATATAGCTGTCGTTCTGCAACAGTGAGGGATCGAATTTGCCCAACACACCGTTAGCGATCGCAGTGGGATTATCGACAAACGCAATCTGCTTGAATTCACCACCCGCAACAGGAGCAACTAGTAGGCGGTAGTAATCAATCTGCCCATCATCAGAAATACTACCCCTAATATCAATCGGTGCTGTGACTAAACCACCAGCGATCGCGCTAAGATTCAGGCTTACTTCAGGTGCATTCAAGTCGCTTGTATCAATTACTGCTACATCAAATGTCGCTTGACCAATATTCCCTGCTGTATCAGTAGCGATCGCCTTGGCAAAAATGGTTCCTGCGGTGGTCGGCGTATACTGAGCCATCCCATTCGCATCAAGCACAACCGCATTTCCATTGACCAGTAACTGCAAGCCAGCCACCTTAATATTGTCAGTGGCTCGTGCTTGAAAGATTACGGTTTCACCTTGATTAACCGAACTATAGTTTGCAATCAGCCTGACTTTCGGTTTCTCTGTATCAGCCGCTACTACCAAATCGTATTGCTGTGGAGTGGATACGATACCATCGCTGACAGTCAGAACAATCTTGTGAGTGCCAACATCACGAAGAATCGGATTCCAACGCAGTCGTCCCAGTGTATCAAGGGTTATTCCCAAATTACGGGATGCCTGATCCAAGGAATACGTCAGGCGATCGCCATCCACATCACTGGCTATAATATCGTAACTGTAAGCACTCCCCGGCGTTGCATTTAACACAGGAGTTGAGCGAATCACAGGCGCATTGTTCGCTCGTGCCGTCAGCGTGAATCCTTGCGCTGCCCACAATCCACCATCGTCTACGGCTCCGACAACAATCCTGTAATTTCCAGCAACAGGATTGCTCCATGTTAGCAACCCAGTGGTCGCATCAATAGTAATACCCGTCACACCAGCAGGCACAGACAACAGTTGATAGGTCAAGCGATCGCCAGCATCTGGGTCAGTTGCTTGTACTTGGTATTGGTAAGCACTGCCAGTATTTGCCACGTACACGGGAGTGGAGGTGATGCTGGGAGCGTGGTTGATTGCTGTTGTACCCACCTCAATCGTGTAAATCTGACTGGTAACAGCACCTTGCCCATCAGTCACTAACACTTCCACTTCTTGTTGACCAAGCTGATTAGCCTGGGGTGTCCAGCGAATCATTCCATTATTATCAATGGACATCCCGGCGGGATTGCGACCCAGAGCAAAAGTAAGTTCGTCATTTTCTGGGTCGTTGACAACAACATTGTAGGTGTATTGCTGATTCAGTGCAGCTTTGGTGACAGGATTTGAGACAATCTGCGGTGGAGCGTTAATTCCAGTTACGGTTAAGGTAAACTCTTGTCCAGCAAACGCACCCTGGGTATCCAGAACAAATACCTTGACAGAATGTTCGCCAATTTGGTATAGACTGGGTTTCCAACTCAGGGTTCCGGTATCCGAGTCAACAATCATACCATCCGGGCCATCTTCCAAAGCCCACAGTAGAACATCGCCGTCAGCATCAGTGGCTGTGAATTGGTACTGGTAATCCCGTCCTACATTAGTAGTAAAATCAGGAGCAGAAGTAATTACAGGCGCGTAGTTAGTAATTTGATTGCTGACATTAACCGTAAAACTTTGCTCAACAATATCTTCACCATCAGTGACCTGCAAAATTACTTCATTGTCGCCAAACTGTGCCGCAGTTGGTGTCCAAGAAATGATGCCATTTTCCACCTTCATACCTTCAGGCGCAGTCTGAAGGCTGTAAGTTAGGACATCATTATCGGGGTCATTAGCAACAATCTTGTAAAGATATGTTTCACCCAAGCGAGTATTGTTGCGTGGTGAGGATGTAATTTGTGGAAGGCGATTAGGAGCTTGCGGGTCTACAATCAAGTTAAGTTGTTGAAAAGCCTCACCCCCCTGGCCATCAGTGGCGCGAATCAGGATTTGCCAAGGTGCTGGTTCGTCGGTGTATGCCCAATTGAAAGCACCTCCTATTTGGTCAACTGTGGGTGTCCAAGTTACCAAACCAGTAATCGAGTCGATAGTTGCATTGTCTGGTGTTACAGGTTTGACAGTGTTGGGGACTATTTCATAAGTAATTGAATTGCTATCTAAATCTATAGCTTTGGCTTGATACTGGAATTGCTTAAGAGCTTGGGGATGAACAATAGTATTAGGCGCAACAGAAGTGAAGCTGGGAGCGCGATTACCTTGCAACACCTCAACTTCAAACGCTTGCAAATCAATGCCACCTCTACCGTCACGAACGCGGACGATGACTTGATGCTTGCCAACTTGTTCGTTAAGGGGTCGCCAAGAAATTGTACCATTAGGTGCAACGGCCATTCCTTCTGGCTTCAACACCAAATCATACGTCAGGTCATCAGCGTTAAGATCCGTTGCAGTTACGCGATAAAGGTATTTTTCACCTGTCGTAACTTGAGTAATCGCCGTACTGGTAAAATCTGGGTCAACGTTGTCAAGAGCCAACTTAGAGTTAGTATTGCCAAAATCTAATCCATACTTTTTCTCAGCAGCAGCAATTGTCACCTGCCAATAATTTGGATTAATTGGACTAGTTTGCGTCCAACCTGGCTGTACTTCTTGAACAATTCGGTAAGTACCTGGGGCTAAATCAAATGAGTAATTACCCAGGTCGTCAGTGTAAGTGTACTGTTCATTAGCATCACGAGTGCCATCTAAATCTTCATCCACAAATACTAACCAGTTAGCTAAACCTGGCTCATTTGCACCTGGTTTACCCAAAGCTCGAACAACTGTGACATTGTTGTAGCCAGCCATTGCATTGAATAATATGTCACCCGTTACTGGATCAATTAATGCCCCAGAAGCACCTTGATAGTTGTCGATAAACAATTCCTTTGTTGAGAAAATAGGATTACCATTACTATCAATCTCGTAAGCATTAATTTGGCTATTATTCCACTCAGCTAGTAATAAAGAAGCACCAGTTTCAAAATTAGGTGCAGTTACAGGCAAATAAACAAAACCACCCGCCCGCTCACCAATAGTAGTTTCGATATTAGTCGAAATTATATTGCCATTGGCATCATAGGTAAGCGTCGAGAATGTATTGCTGCTTCCAGTTGATTTGAGTTGACCTTCTCCGGGCAAACCTGTTGGAACAAACTGTAAACCAAACAAGCCGTGTTTACTACTACTCTTAAGTAGTTGATGATTATCTGTGTAATAAACTAACCCAGCATCGATGTAAGGAGAATAAGCATAAAAACTGGCAACGTAGGGAGTTGTCGGGTCATCATCATCATCAAAACCAATAATATGCCCACCATCACCGCGTTGGACTTTCACCTCCATGACTACACCACCGCAGCTATTAGCCGCACCGCCTATAAGTACGGTATTAGTGTCAACTGTGCTATCGGGATTTAGTTTGAACGTCATACCACCTAACATCGGTGGAACGCCTGAAGGCTTACCTAAATCATACGCGGCATAAGTATCTTTGAAGCGATCGCCAATTACAAGGCGGTTATCAACACTTAAGTTATTGGGATTTGTTAAATCGCGCTTACCATCGGCATCCAGATCGATAAATACAGTGCCTTTTACCGTTCCGGGTGTAATATCTTTAATTACAAGTTCAAAAGTTTGAGTATCAACACCACCTCGACCATCAATAACACGCACTGTTACCTGATATGTACCAACTTGCGGACTCACCCAAGTAATTTTACCTGTAGCTTCATCGATAAACATGGCTCTAGGCGCGTCAGCCAATTGGTAAGTCAAAGTGTCTTCATCAGCATCAAGAGCATTCACATCGTAAATATAGCGTTTACCACCAAACCCTGTTGTAATTGCCTCGGTATCAATTAGCGGTGTATGATTGCCTGCTTGAGGTGAAACATGAATTCTAAAGTCTTGAACAGCAATGCCACCTTTATCGGGTAGGTAGGAGGCATCGCTGCCTCTTTCCCCCCTCAGAACCGTGCGTACAAGTTTCCAAGTACACGGCTCAAGCAAGTCCAAGTGCCACTTCAGTGGGCGACTCAATTTTCTCAGCAA
>NZ_JAIVFW010000106.1 GCF_020829595.1 Nostoc sp. CHAB 5844 | reverse complement strand
GTGTAAAAGAATTGAACTGTATTAAATAAATGAAACCCTGTTATAGTTCTTACTACAACAGGGTTTGAGGTGTTTAAAGTTCTGTGACAGCAATTTGTTAAATTGACAAATAATTAGTTAATGTACAGAAGAAGAAATTATGGCGCTCAAGCAATCACGGCTGGGGGAATTACCCGCCTCAGAGACGAGAATCGCCTCTTGAGGCAAAAGCTAGAACAAATACAGCAAGTTGCAAAAGAAGGCCCGTTCCGACCGTGACGGTTGGGGCGGGCTTGTGATTTACATAAAATATGGTAAACCATTGTTTGCCTGCGGTAACCTGATTCATAAAAGCGATCGCATCTCACAAATGTGATCGCAATCTCTAGGAGGTGATTAAAAATAACTGAGGATAGAGAGGTCAAGAGGACTAAAGGTAAATTTGACCCAGTTACAGAGACTAGGGACTGGGCTATGGCTGCGTCTGAAGATTATTGTAAACGGATTGCCAAAAACACCTTTAGACGACTGATCGAAATAATTGAGACGGACGACGAGATTTTACCAATAGTTTGTATTTTTGAGGATTACAAAGATGAGTGAAGCTGCGACATTAGTGCCGATTCGTGAATTTATTCCGGTCTTTGAGGCTATTAGCGATCGCAATTGGACAAAATTCAAGGAATTTGAGAGAAACTTTGTGAGGAGTCATGGTGTAGAGACTTGGGCAGATGTTTTAAATTTTCGCGTTATGCCAGCACTGGAACCTGAAGCCAAAAAATGGTTGTTAGTCCAAAGATGTAATCAAGGCATTAAATCTGTAAAAGAGGTTTCGTAAGCGTCTATGTAACGGCGGGCGTGAAAATAAAAATTGCGATCACAAACCAAGACGTGATGGGTGGCGGGAGAATGCACCGCGTGAGGCTTAGATCGAGCTTTAACCCAAATACCTTGAGAGGGACGCGATCGCGCTCAACTGAGTATTTTCAAGAGAGCCATGCGATCGCACTCACTAACAACCAATAACCAATAACAAATGACTAAAAACAATGATTCAATCACTACCGATTCCTATGACTGTTGACCAGTTTTTAGACTGGTATCCTGCTAATTCAACCCAGTTTCGCTACGAACTCCACAATGGATTTATCAAGCAAATGCCACCACCAACAGGCGATCATGAGTTAGTTATTGCATTCTTGGTCAAGCAGATTTTGCTGGAGTGCGCCCGTTTTTCAAAGCCCTATGACATTCCGAAAATGGGACTTGTTCAATCAAATGAAGGTGAATCTGCTTTCTTACCTGATGTGCTGCTGTTGAATCGCCTTAACTTAGTCAACGAACCATTATGGAGAAATAAGTCAACAGTTAGTCAAGCGTCATCAATTCCATTGGTGATAGAGGTTGTCAGCACAAACTGGCGTGATGCCTACTTCACCAAACTTGGTCAATATGAAGCTACTGGTATCCCGGAATACTGGATTGTAGATTATGCAGCTTTAGGCGGTAGAAAATTCATTGGTAATCCTAAACAACCAACTATCTCGATTTACTCATTGGTTGAAGGGGAATACCAGGTTAAGCAATTCCGAAATGGAGATCGCATTGAATCACAAGTATTTCCAGACTTGAATTTAACTGCTGAACAAATTTTTCAATCTGCATATCCGCAATGATTAATTTACCACCGGGATGGAAAGTTGAGGGAACAAAATTAAAGCCAGTTTTGGAAGTAGATATTAGAGAGCTTTTTGAATTTGAATAACGCGATCGCACCCTCATACCCTACACCCTACACCCTTACACCTATGACCCAAGGACAGCCAGACAGACTAGACAGAATAGAAGCGACACTAGAGAGAGTGTCACAACAGCTAGATAATCAAGTTGCTGTGAACGCGGAACTAAGGCAATCAGTAAACGCACTTGTAGAAACTGCGAACATTCATCAACAGGGACTTGAGCTTTTAGCCCGTGAAATGAGAGAGCAGCGTAATGAAATAAGAGAACTGCGAACCGATATTAGCCAATTACAAGAATTTGAGCGGACTACGAGTGCTGCTCTTGAACGTATTAGCGCGGTTTTAGACTATTTGGTGCGACCTCTTGGTTCTTGAATTGAAAATTTCCTAGGGAGTGCGATCGCACCCCTATTAACTTCAAATTTTGAGTTTATTTCTTATAACTTTGACTTATATGAAACTCTTAAATATTGGTCAACTTGGTGAAGACATAGTTACACAATGGTTACAGTCCACAGGTTGGTTGATTCTGCATCGACGCTTTTCTTGCCGTTGGGGAGAGATTGATATTATTGCTCAATATCAAGAACAAGAAGCAGGGAAGCAGGGGAACATAGGAGCAGAGGAAGAATATACCACTCAGAACTCTATTCAGCAGTTTACACTAGCATTCGTCGAGGTGAAAACCCGCAGTCCAGGCAATTGGGATGCAGGCGGAAGAAGCGCTATCACCTCACAAAAACAGGCAAAACTTTGGCGAACAGCAGAAATGTTTTTAGCTCAATATCCAGAAAAAGCTGATTATCCTTGTCGCTTTGATGTGGCTATTGTGTGTTGTCAGCAAATCTCAAAGTTACAAACTAAATTCACATCAGTCCAAGATGCTGTATTTAGTTCATCGGTTGCTGGATACGAATTTCATCTTCAAGAATATATCCCAGCCGCTTTCGATTCTTTTTAATCTCTCCCGGATGTGCGCCTGGTGGTCTCATGTTTCGGTTGGCAAGACCCGTGTTTCTCGTTATGCTGATCTTTTTACCTCTGCTTCATCATCTTTCTTCTACCTTTATCTGGGATGTTTGGTTTCACTCTCTTTTAATTCGCCAATAGTTTCATTATATTCGCCTATTACTTTTCAGACATCCTCTAACATTGATGGCATAATTGCAGCTAATGGCACGGCGAACTTATTTTTAATCAATCCCACGCAATATAACAGCAGGCACTATGGATGTTGTGAGCTGAGTATTCAACGACAAGGGCGAAGTAACACTAATAGCAAAAGTGCTTAATAATACATTAAATATTTTAGGTGTTACTTTCACAACTTGTAATGTTCGCTAACTTCCCTTGAATTTTACTCATACATAATATATCGGTTAGCTCCAAAAATTTATTAAAAAGAAATATTACCTACGCAAATATACTGTTAAAATCAGTTAATAAATTCATCTGTGATAATTTTTGGGTGTGTATTATTAGTGAGACTACTTAAATCTCTCTAAAAGTAGATACTGAAACATCTCATTTTTGGCATAGGGGTGCATATGTGGCTAAAGCTGGCAAGTAATTTAATTGTATTTGGGGCGATCGCTTATGCATATGCGCCCCTTGCTTTAGCTCAACAAATCACAGGCGATACTCACCTACCTCTGAATCAAAGAACTCAAGTAACTAACAACGGACTTAATATTCAGATTGACGGCGGAGCTACACAAGGCACTAATCTATTTCATAGTTTTGGGGAATTTTCTGTACCAGTTGGTGGTGAAGCTTTCTTCAACAATGCCACAACCGTGCAGAACATTATCAGTCGGGTAACAGGTTCCCTACCTTCTATCATTGAAGGCACAATTCGCGCCCAAGGGACAGCAAACCTTTTTTTAATCAATCCTCAAGGAATTATATTTGGCCCGAATGCCAGATTAAGTGTTGGCGGCTCTTTTATCGCCAGCACAGCAAGTAGTGTTATCTTTCAAGACGGCGTGCAGTTTAGTGCCACAAATCCTGATGCTGCACCCTTATTAACTGTCAGCACTCCCATCGGCTTGCAGTTTAACTCTAATCCCGGAAACATCGAAAATCAATCGAGAACAGCCGACAGTATAGGTCAGCTAATTGGTCTACAAGTCCAACCAGAAAGAACTTTGGCACTGGTAGGTGGTGATGTAACGTTAGCAGGAGGTATTCTTAGCGCACCTAACGGACGGATTGAACTAGGAAGTGTGGCGGGTAATAATATCGTCAGCTTGACATCAACACCCACAGGTTACGCTCTTAGTTATAACAGCGTAGAAAGCTTTCAAGATATCAATTTAGAACAGCAAGCGGCTGTCACTACAATCGGCAATTTGGGCGGCAACATCCAAGTACAAGGCGCTAACTTAACACTGACCGATGCTTCACTGATTCAAGTAGGGATTTTTGGGGATGGTAGCGGTGAAGGCTTGACAGTCAATGCTTCAGAATCAGTACAGTTGATTGGTGCTGGCAATCGTTTGTTTACTCTCAATGAAGGTACAGCCACATCTGGAGATTTAACAATCACCACTCCGAGATTGCTGATTCAAGACGGAGCCGAAGTTGTATCTTCCACAACAGGTTCTCGCCAAGGCGGCAACTTGAATATCAACACCTCTCAACTGCTGCAAATAACTGGTAGCGGTAGCCGCTTGTTTACACAAACCGAAAGTACAGCAGCAGGTGCAGGCAATGGTGGCAACCTGACAATTAATACTGGTGAGTTACTCATCCAAAATAGGGGACAAATCTCAGCCGGGACTTTGGGATTTGGTGATGGTGGAAACTTGAATGTCAACGCCACCAATTCCACAGATTTGGTGGGTATAGAGAGCCGCTTGTTGGCTCAAACTGAAAGCCAAGCTACAGGAGATGCTGGCAATTTGACAATTACTACTCCTGTACTGCGGGTGTTGGATGGGGCGCAAGTCATAGCCGGGACATTGGGCGCAGGTAATGCCGGTAATTTGACTGTGAATGCAACCGCATCAACCCAACTCATAGGTCGCTCACAAGACGATGTATCTGCTAGTGGCTTGTTTGCTCAAACTCAAGGCTCAGGAAACGCAGGAGATTTAACGATTACTACTCCTGTACTACGGGTGTTGGATGGCGCACAAGTTTCAGCCGGGACATTGGGCGCAGGTAATGCTGGTAATTTGACTGTGAATGCAACCGCATCAACCCAACTCATAGGTCGCTCACAAGATGGTGTATTTGCCAGTGGCTTGTTTGCTCAAGCCGAGAGCCAAGCCACTGGAAATGCAGGCAACTTAACGATTACTACTCCTATACTCCAAGTTTTTGATGGCGCACAAGTTTCAGTAGGCACTTTGGGTGTAGGTAATGGTGGCGATTTGATCGTAAATGCGACGACATTTGCCACATTAGTTGGACGTTCTGCTGATGGTGAATTTGCCAGTGGTTTGTTTAATCAAGCCGAAAGCCAAGCCACAGGAGATGCAGGCGACTTAACGATTACTACCCCTAAACTGCAAGTTTTTGATGGCGCACAAGTTTCAACAGGTACGTTAGGTAGCGGAGACGGTCGCAGTTTGACTGTGAATGCTACTGAATCAGTGGAATTGATTGGCCGCTCATCCGATAATAGATTTCCTAGTGGTTTGTTTACTCAAACTCAAGGTGCAGGAAACGCCGGAGAAGTGAAAATTACTACTCCTGTATTGCGCGTCTTTGATGGTGCAGAAGTATCCGCAGCGACTTTAGGAACTGGCGAAGGAGGAGATGTCATTATCAAAGCTGATGATATTTTACGCGTTCAGAATGGCTCACAAATTTCCGTGAGCAGTGTTGGAGCAACAGCACCTGCGGGCAACTTAGATGTAACTGCTGGTTTAGTCCAACTGGATGGTGGCAGACTGGTCGCTCAGACTTTATCGGGTAATGGTGGCGACATCAGATTAAGTATTGCTGAGTTATTGTTGTTACGCCGTGGCAGTGAAATTTCTACAACCGCAGGTACAAACACAGCGGGTGGTGATGGTGGTAATCTTTCAATCCAAATACCTAATGGTTTTATTGTCGCTATTCCTTCAGAAAATAGTGATATTGCAGCCGATGCTTTTACAGGCAGTGGCGGCAGAATTGATATTACAGCACAAAACTTATTTGGCATTCAAAGCCAACCTTTTGACACACCAGAAAGCGACATCACGGCAAGTTCTCAATTTGGCATTAATGGTGTAGTCAGTATCAATTCCCCTGATGTTGACCCTAAGACCGGTGTTGTAGATTTATCGACTAATGTTCTCGACCCTTCCCAGCGAGTTGATCAAGGCTGTGCTGCTGATGGCTCTCAAGATAATAAATTTACAATCACCGGACGTGGTGGGCTACCCGCTAGTCCCAATGAACCTTTAAGTAGTGAAGTAATTTGGTCAGATACAAGAATACCAAGCACTACAGCACAAAGGCATCAATTCAGAACTTTTAGTGCGAAATTACCAAAGTCTGCTGATGCTCGACCCAAGATTCCTGCTACTGGCTGGATATTCAACAACAAGGGCGAAGTCTCATTGATTGCCCATGCTCCCACAACAAATAACACATCTTGGTTTATATCTACCTGCCATGCCCGCTGAATATTTTTTGAGTCTGAAATATCATAGGCGATCGCTCAGTCTGCTGATCCTCGCACTCTTATTTTTAGGTAATTTATCTCCCAGTTCTGTCAAAGCGCAGACTGGGAACACTAATTCAGTATCCCAAACTCAGGCTCAAACAACGCCCAATCTGCCATCACCGGAAATCTTGCCCAGGCCACAGCTGCCACAACCTTCTCCACCAGAGACTCCCGAAACTCCTACCCTACCACCTCCAGAAGATTTATTCCGCACGCCCAGTGAAACTACTCCCACTCCCGAAACAGTCCCCAGTGGTATTATAGACACGATTCGCGTAGACCGCTTTGAAGTAGTTGGTAGCACTGTATTTAGCCGCGAAGAATTAGCCGCAGTGACCAAAGACTTTGTTGGTAAACCCATCACCTTTGCGGAACTACTGAGAGTCAGTGATGCTGTGACAAAATTCTATACAGACAAAGGTTACATTTCTTCGGGGGCATTTATCCCAGCCGATCAAACCTTCAAAGCGAGAGGTGGTGTCGTCAAAATTCAAGTAATTGAAGGTAGCGTCGAAAGTATAGAAGTTCGGGGACTCAAACGGCTCAACCCAGATTATGTGCGTAGTCGCATCGCTGTAGCCACAGGCAAACCCTTAAACGTGAATAAGTTACTGCAAGCACTGCAACTACTGCAACTTAATCCCTTAATTAAAAATATCTCGGCAGAGTTGGCGGCGGGTTCTCGTCCTGGGAGTAGCGTGATTGATGTCAATGTATCAGAAGCCAAAACCTTCAATGTTCAAGTCGGCTTAAATAATAATCGCGTGCCTAGTATTGGCAGTTTTCAACGCCAAATTCAACTCACCCAAGCAAACTTATTAGGTTTAGGTGATGCACTTTCTATAGGTTACGCCAATACCGATGGTAGCAACGATGTTGATGTCAGCTACACCTTACCAGTCAATCCCTACAACGGAACTGTGCAGTTTCAATATAACTACACCTCTAGCAATGTCGTGGAAGAACCTTTTGATATTTTAGATATTGAAGGTAGATCGCAAGACTTTGCAATTACATTTCGCCAACCATTAATTCAAACTCCTACTACAGAATTTGCCCTGGGGATCACAGCCAATCGCCGCAACAGTGATATTGGCTATTTAGAATCCCTGGCTGGAGAACGTATTCCCTTTCCTTCGCCGGGATCTGTTGATGGGCAAACGCGGCTCTCGGTGCTGCGGTTTTTTCAAGATTGGACACAACGTAATAGCAGACAGGTATTTGCGGCGCGATCGCAATTTAGTTTTGGCATAGATGCCTTTGATGCCACGAATAGCGGCGCACCACCAGATAGCAGATTTTTCTCTTGGCGGGGACAAGCCCAGTGGGTACGCCTCCTAGCACCAGATACCTTATTTTTACTCCGTGCCGATGCTCAATTAGCCGACAGGGCATTAGTACCCTTAGAGCAATTTGGTTTAGGCGGTCAACAAACAGTGCGGGGCTATCGCCAAGATTTGCTATTGACAGATAATGCCTTTTTTGCATCTGCAGAGTTACGCTATCCCATCCTCCGCGCTCCGCAATTAGGAGGTGTATTACAACTAACACCTTTTATTGATTATGGTACTGCTTACAACAGTTCCAATCGCGCCGATCCCGACCCCAGTAGCCTGGCCTCCGTCGGGTTGGGATTACTGTGGCAAAGCGATCGCATTAATGCCCGCTTTGATTGGGGTATTCCCTTAATTGATGTGAATTCCCGTAATAACACCTTGCAGGAAAATGGTCTGTATTTTTCCGTAGTTTACACCCAACCGTTTTAAGAAGTCTGAATAATCAAGCAGATTTCTGCTATCACAAAATAAATCACTTTTATTAAGCCTTTTTTCTTAGTCCAAATTACGAATTACGAATTACGAACTTGTACTGAGCGTAGCCGAAGTATTACGAACTAAATCACCAGTTTTTGCCAGTGGGAGCTGCTTATCCTATGTCTGCACTTATTTTTTTAGCAACACTATCTCACATTACTCAACCAGTTGCCTTGATACCTAACTCATACCAAGTAGCTATTCAAAATGTCACACCTTTAACAAATACTCTACTATCGGCAAATCCGCAACAAATTTTAGAACAGGGTATTCAACTTTACCAAACAGAGAAGTTTACAGAAGCGGCAAAGTTATTCCAACAAGCGGCAGGAGGCTTTCAGACTGGGGGAGATCATCTCAATCAAGCCCTAGCATTAAACTATCTGGCATTGGCTGAACAGCAAGTGGGAAAATTACCCCAGGCTAAGGTGGCGATCGCTGACAGTTTGGCACTATTAAAAATAGTTGCTCAAAAAGATTCTCAAGAGTATTTATCAATACTTGCCCAAGCCCTAAACACTCAAGGACAAGTGCAACTAGCATCAGGACAATCCCAAGAAGCATTAACCAGTTGGGAGCAGGCAACAGCTATCTATAGCAAAATGGGTGATGATGCAGGTAAGATTGGCAGCCAATTGAATCAAACTCAGGCATTGCAAGCATTGGGATTGTATCGCCGCGCTAAAATCACCTTAACTCAGGTAAATCAATTACTGCAAAAACAACCAGCTTCTCCCCTAAAAGCTACAGGACTACTAAATTTAGGTAATACCTTGCGGTTGGTGGGTGATTTAACCCAAGAAGATAGCAAAGTAAAAGAACTAGACCAACTTGGCTCTCAACAAGTGTTAGAGCAAAGTTTGTCCATAGCAGAACAAGTATATCCACAATTAATTCCCGAAATTCAGTTGAGTTTAGGAAACACTGCCCAAGCCTTGAGTTTAGGGCAGAATCCCGAAGAGCAAAGTCAGAGAATTGCTGACGCTTTAGATTATTACGAAAAAGCAGCTGCTGCCAAATCACCCTTAACTAGGGTACAGGCACAACTCAATCGGATGCGCCTGTTAATAGATCAGAAAAAATGGAGTCAAGCACAAAGTTTGTGGCCGGAAATTCAGCAACAACTGAATGCTGCACCACCAAGCCGCAAAAGTATTTATGCTCGAATTAACTTTGCTCAGAGTTTGACTTGCTTGAAACAAATAACTGAACCCTCTGGGATGGCAATAAGTGCTAATTGTCCCAGAAATGAGATAGTCGCAGATGCTCGCTTAACGAATGTAAAAAACTTAGAAACGGCTCAATCAGCTGGGGCTAATCCAGAATGGAAAGCGATCGCGCAAATTATGGCTACCGCCGTTGACCAAGCCAAAACCCTCAAAGATATGCGTGCAGAAGCTTATGCTTTAGGAACATTAGGCAATTTGTACGAGCAAACTCACCAGTGGCCAGAAGCGCAAAATCTTACCCAGCAAGCATTAAAACTAGCTGAAGGTATTGATGCATCGGATATTGCCTATCGTTGGCACTGGCAATTAGGACGGATTCTCAAAGCTGAAGATAATCCGCAACGCAACGAAGTAGGTGCGATCGCCTCTTACACCAAAGCTGTAAATATCCTCAAATTATTGCGTAGTGATTTGGTCGCCATCAACCGCGAGGTGCAGTTTTCATTTCAAGAAGGAGTTGAGCCTGTTTATCGAGAACTAGTGAGTTTACTGCTGCAAAATTCGCCTTATGAAGAAAATTCAGCTGCCAATCAAGAAAATCTCAAAACAGCTAGAGATGTGATTGAGTCACTGCAATTAGCTGAGTTAGACAACTTCTTCCGCAGAGCTTGTTTAGATGCCAAACCAGTGCAGATTGACCAAATTGATCGCACAGCCGCAGTGATTTATCCGATCATTCTGCCCGATCGCTTGGAGGTAATTGTCTCTCTACCTAACAAGTCAAACAACCAAAAACAGAACTTGTTATTACGCCCCCAACCAATTAAGGTTTCCCAAATAGAAGTAGAAAGAACTATCCAGGAACTCCGGGCAAAATTAGTAACACGCTCAACTCGTGAATTCTTGCCTGTTTCGCAAAAAGTTTATAACTGGTTAATTAAAGAAATCGAACCTCAGTTACAACAATCCAAAGTGCAGAACTTGGTCTTTGTCTTAGATGGGACGCTGCGGAGTGTACCGATGGCCGCACTGTATGATGGCGATAGCAAACAATATCTAATTCAGAAAAACTATAACATTGCCCTCACACCAGGCTTACACCTCTTACCTACCCGTTCTTTGGCTAGACAAAAACCGCGTACCATTGCCGCTGGAATCACAGAAGCATTAGGAAACTTTGAAGGACTACCCAGTGTCAAAAACGAAATTGACACAATTCAACAAGAAGTACCAGCGCGAGTACTGCTAGACAGTCAATTTACCAAAACAGCCTTAGAAAGTGCAGTGAAGTCATTTGCTGCACCTGTAGTTCACCTAGCAACTCACGGTCAGTTTGCTTCCAGAGCTGAAGACACATTCATTTTAACTTGGAAAGATTCTGATGTGAAAGACCCAGCCTTATCCAGCGATCGCGTCAACGTCAACGAATTGAGTTCTTTATTACAAACCAGAGAGACAAGCCAAAGAAATGCGATCGAGCTATTAGTTCTCAGTGCTTGCCAAACCGCTAGTGGCGATAAACGTGCTGGCTTAGGGATTGCTGGATTTGCTCTGCGTTCCGGAGCGCGTAGTACAATAGCAACATTGTGGAGTGTAGACGATCAAGCTACTGCAACCATCATGGGTGAGTTTTATAAACAGTTTGCTAATACCAAAGTTAGTAAAGCAGAAGCTTTAAAACGCGCTCAAATGCTTCTTTTGACAGATCCTGAATATAAGGATTTGTATAAGCATCCTTACTATTGGGCACCTTACGTTTTAGTAGGTAACTGGTTATAAACAAATTAGTTATCGTTAATAATATCTCAAATAAACCGGATTTTTCTAAAAAATCCGGTTTATTTCCATTTTAATTTTTCAGCATTTATATCTATCTATTGGTAGAATTCTTTAACCGCTCTCTAACTTTAAATAACTATCCATAGTAGGTTTTTGAATTAATGTTTGGTAGAGCTTTTAATTTTTAATATTATTCATATTGTCCAGGACTTACGCAACTGGCACAAAGGTCTTGATGCGACTGCGGCGCAAAATAGATAACAGAAAACTGTAAAACCCTTTCCTCATCTAACTTTCAATCATACTCTTCATGAATAAAATCCGATTTTAG
>NZ_JAIVFW010000105.1 GCF_020829595.1 Nostoc sp. CHAB 5844 | reverse complement strand
CGCTATGGTAGTGATGCAACGTGGACTTGCAGCCGTAGGGCATACGGTCAAGATGCTTGGCGAGGGGTTAAGCAATAGCTCCCTTTCGACCCAAGAATCCCCCGTTTTATAAACGGGGGAGTGTCAAATTTTCCCATAAATGGTAAATCTTCCAAAACTGGATGCTCCCTCCATGAATTGGATAAAAAGGTGATCGCACTGTTTGGAAGACCGGCGATCGCCTTTTGTTTTTCATGAGAACACTGTGGGGATTCACAGCGCACTCACTGAAATTTAGCGAAGCTTGAAAATAAGTAAGAAAAGCGATCACACGACTAAGTGCGATCATTTTTCCTACTATTTTTTTACTGGTGCTTGTTCGGGAATCGAGATGATGCTTCCCTCCGTATCCCGCCGCAAAACTTCAAACTCGGCATCTTGTTTTTTGTCGAAGATTGTTGCTTCTTCTGGATTGCTGGAAACTCCAGTTTCTGTATAGTACTTAACTTCCAGCTTTCCTCCATTGACGTTGATCTCTGCTGCAAAGTAAGGCATGCAAACTCCTTTATACGAACTGTTTTTGTCCTGCCCAGCCGATAATCTCGTTCCACCGAGGCACTTGCAGAGGCATTCCAGAATGTCTCCAGAGAATTAGAGGTTTTGGCTTCAGCAACCACTATGCTGTTTTGAACTTTTCTGATTTCCTCAATTAGTCGCCGTTTTTCAGCCCACTGTTCACATAGCTCTAGTTCTTCGGGGTTAATTCTAAATCTGCATCATCAATATCGAAGTTCATTCGCTTTAGCTCCTACTAATGAATGTGGGAAACCGATTGCTGATCAAGGGATTGCGTTGGCTGCGCCAACGCCAAGGGCGAACGCATTCTCAACGATGACTAGCGAAGCTTTCATCATGCCCGTACCAGTGGCCGAGGCTTGCCATCGCCGCATATTTTCTAAATCAGGCGAAGTTCAGCTTCCTGGCGTTGAAAGCGACTGTCGTACTGCTAGAGCAATTTTTTATTCATCGATTTACCATCGATGCAATCAACCTTCCTTCCTGTATCCTTCCCCCTTCTCTGGTGCAAGCCAGTGCCTCAGTTACCCTTCCAGGCGGTTGGTTGATTGTCTATTTCATGGTTCTGAATATTTAGCACCTCTTTATTTACTGGGAGGCTGGTGCTTGTTTCCTCCGTTATTTATAAAATTATCACTGTCACCTATAAAAGTCAATAGTTTTCTATAGGTGCAAGCTATAAAATAATGATTAAGCAAAACATTCTATGTCCCAAATCAAGGAAACGACTTCACCACCTAATGCAGTACAAAGTTTTTGCAATATTTCGGTACTAACGGTGATTTCTTTGGGTTTTCCGGGCTTATTCACAAATAAATGTGGCGCTTCTAGTTGATGAATGTAAGTGGTAGACACACCTACCTCTTCTGATAGCTTTTTCCGGCTGTAACCAGATTTTTCTCTAAGTTCCCTCAGCTTTTGAGCGTTTTCCTCATTCCATTTAAATGTCGCTATAGGAGAAACGTCTATTTTAAGTTTCATCTGTAATTCTATTTTATTTTTATCACGTTCACCTATTGACATACCAATAATAGTCGCCTTAAAATATCGTTGTCAACTACAATTCAACCAAATAAACTTGCGCTACACCATAAATTTATGATGGCAAAAGCTTTTGTCTAGTTGAAGATGCCTAAATTTGACTACGGGCAAAGATTATAGCGACAAACATAAAGGTGACTAAACCATTACTGCCCCATTGTTCTTTTCCACCTGACTAACTACGATAACAAAACCCAGTCAGCCGCCGGGACAAGCAGCCGTTATCGAAACCCGCTTTGGGAGCCGTGAAGCCTAGAGTGTAGCGGTGAGAATAATTTATATTAGAAACAAGCATTGAGATCATTGTCTGCTATTGATTCACAAAGGAACCCACATGAGTGACACAGCTATCGAAGATATTTACAGACGGCTCAATGCCTTGACTGAAGATGTCAATAACTTAAAAATCCAAGCGGGAACTATTGGTTCTACCCAAGTCGCTGTAGCTCAAACCCTGTCTCTGGTAACTGCGCTTACATCAGAAGTGCGAGAGCAGAAAACAGACATTCGACAACTTAAAACTGATGTCGCTGAATTAAAAACTGAAATGAGAGAAGTTAAAGCTGATTTACGGCAAGTCTCCAATGACGTGACTGAAATCCTGCGTATCCTGCGCGACCGCAATGGTGGTAGCAGTCTTTAACTAACCCCAATACTGGTTTAAAAGGCGATCAAAAAGGCGATCGCCCACCACGGAGCAAGCGATCGCATCTAATCGCCCAATAATATTTTTCCACCAGTTTTTAGACTTGGCTGGTCATCGGACTCATCTCCGGTGGCTTGAGCTTTACAAGGTTGGCTTCCGGCTGCTTGTCCCGGCGGTTGACTAAGTTTTCTTTTTTCACTCTATTTGTCTGGTTTGCAAGCCCTTTCGCGTTCTTTGGGTGCTGGCGGCTGCTCTCCTTTGCCCTTGTGATTGCAATTATAACATTAGTAGTTAAACTAGTCAAGTTGAACATTTTATGTTATACATGGGGTATACCATATAAACCCTTGGAGGAAGATACTTGAGATATGATGCTCATGGAATTAGGTTTGATGCAGGTTACTTTTACCTTCAACAGGGAATTTCCTGGACTAGGAAACAGAATCAAGGAACTCCGGGAATCTTCGCCAAAACCTCTAACGCTTTTGGCGGCAGAGGCTGGTATTAGCGCTACTCACTGGAACCGAATCGAAAATGAAAGAGTTCAGTATGTGCCTATAGAAACTTTAAGAGGGATCGAAAAAGCATTAGGTAGCGATTTCGGAATTGAGTATGAGGTTGTAATAACCTCAAAAAATTCTCCTAGTGATGAGTAGTTAAAGACGATCACCCCCCGCCAAGAGTGCGATCGTCTGTCCCCCAACACAAAGCGAGGAACAAACAGAATTATGTCACAAATAACCCAAATCCTTGAGCAGATTAGGGACGAAATTCAGATAGATTCAAATGGTCACGGTAAAGCCAGCATTAGAGCTACAGCACGACTGGCAGATGTTCAAGATTCTTCACTCCGTCGGGCTTTTCTGAGTGCGGCAGTGGACTCTTCTGCTTTAGCTAAAAGCCTTATAGAGCAAGGCTTTACACCTGCGGTGCTAGAATCCTGGAGTGAACAAGGAATCCCAGATATGGCTGTTGCTGCGATCATGGAATATTAATTACGCTTTTGACGCTGGCAGATATTGTAAACAACAAGCGAGGTTAGTCTGTAAAGCTTTCAACAGAATAGGTGTTCGTGCATGGATGCAGGACATCAAAGGCTGGAATAATCCTCAACAGGACAACCACCAACCACCAACCACCCCAGCACCAGCACTTCCGCCACCAGAGCAGCGCCTACAAACTCTCGTCCAAGCAATGAAAACTCTCGCTGAACTGACAGGCGGACGATTAAACCCATACACCGAACAGCAATTTAAAGACTTCGCCACTAATCTTCTGGCTGAACATAACAGAAAACTACTGACCCCTTCAGAAGAAAAATGGCTTGGCGTAGTGAATTTTGCAGAGATTGAGCTTGGAAAGAAAGTCCCTTTGAGTGGTTCACATTATCGCGGACACCTGGGAACGTGGGTGAGAACATTCTACCCTCAACTAGGCGATCGCCAAGAAACACGACTAGTCAATGGCGTTCAACAGTCGGTGTACGTCTACGCCTGTCATGAACCATCTGTAGCGGCAGGTTTGACCAAGGCCATAGAAGAATTTTTCGCACACCCGAATCCGGTGGCGGCACTCAAGCAAGCGGGGGCATTCTCCAAGAAAGCTGTAGTTACTGCTTGATGATCATCGGTCAATAGTCGTTAGTCAACAGTCAATAGTCAACGGTTAGCACTCAACACTCAGCACTCAACAATCAATAGTCAGCGTATCAACAATTACAATGTCTGCGACAAGCCCACTTTTGAGCGTCTATGTACCCGATAATTCTTTCTATGAAGCTATTGATTAAATCTGATGAACTGCCCGAACTGTGGAAGCTCAGAAATTTATCGCAAAAATCCAACCGAAAGGCAAGTGTACTGCAATCGCTGTAATTATTCTTGGGAAGTAGAACAACCTCAAATTCCATTTTTAGAAAAGGTGGTTTATGTAAGCCGAGGTTCACTGAAAGGACAGCACTATATTGCAGTTTGGTATTGCCCGATTGATTTATCAAAATATTCTTTTTCTCTCTACTACGCTGGTGGGGTTTGTATGTTTAATAAGTTTAACGACAATCCATATCTGAGTGGCAGCTACAGCACTCCAGAGGAAGCATTAGAAGCAGGTATCGCGGAGGTTAAAAATGACTAAACAAATAGAAGTTTACGATTTTATACGCCCCAAAATAGCACCAGCCAATTCAGTTTGGCGAGTTCTTGAAATTAAAGGTAATCGCATAACTGCCCAAAGACAATACTCCGAATTAGAAACAAAACAAGTAGAACGAGTTAGTGGTACACCAGATTTTTTTGATTTACTCGATGAGAATAATGAGGATGATGACTAAGAACGAATGGCTTTTACAAGGACAAAAATTATTCGGTCAAGACATGATGCAATGGAAATTCAAATGTCCATGCTGCGGTCACATCGCTACTGTTGCAGATTATAAAAAAGCTGGCGCACCTGAATCCGCCGTTGGCTTTTCTTGTGTGGGGCGATGGTTAGAAATACACAAAGAAGCATTTGATGACAAGGACAAGCGTGAAATTCCTTGTGATTATACGGGAGGTGGATTAATTCAAATTAACCCCGTTGATGTTGATGATCAGAAAGTTTTTGAATTTGGAGTTTAAACAATGGAACTCGGATTATTTCAAACAGATGCACTCGTTGAAAAATTAGCCAAGGCATTCTACCGACTTCAAGGTTATGTAGTACCAGAGTCTTACCGAATGCAAAACTCTACTCATCCTACCGAAAAGGCTTGTGTAGCAATGGCGTTGGTTGCAATTGAAGAAGTCGAATTTGAACTGGCTGGCAATAGTAATGCAGAAGTTATTACTTGGCAGCAAGGGCAATCTTTGAGTGAAGACCGCCAATACTATTTCTGTAAATATGGAGGACTTCACTTTAACACTACTGACTTCGCCACATACAAATATGACTCGTGTAGAAGTCTATTTAGAGAATTTAAGGATTTACGTCTCTGAAAAAGACATCAACAAAGAGGAAGCAACCGAAGAGTTACAGGAATTTATTAGCTCACTCGCTGCACAGCTTCAAACAATAAGTCGCATCGAATTTTGGGGAGAAAGTTCATGAGAGTCATTGTCACAGTAGTAAAAAAACTTAAGAGTGAAGCCCACATTGACATACCAGATGGACTGACAGAAGAAACCATCAAACAGCACATTGTTGACCTCTATAACAGTGAAAAATTGCAATTTGACATAAACATTTTTCAAGTCGATTTTGAATCAATCAGCACCCAAATTATCCACCCCCAACAACACGAGGAAGCTGCATGATTGCACACTTAGAAACTCCAGCTGTCACCCGACACCCCCTCAACTTCTACGAGTCGCCCTCATGGTTCACCACAGAACTACTACGCCTCGTAAAAATATCTGGGACTATTGGTGAACCTTGCGTTGGGATGAGGGCGATCGCATCATTACTCCAGGTGTGGCCTTACACCAAGCAGATGTGGACGAACGATATTGATCCACATAAGGCGGCTGATTACCATTTGGATGCAACACTATCCGAGTCTTGGGCTAAATTTCCAGAGTGCGACTGGATCTGCACTAATCCACCATACGCTGAGTTTGCAGCACCAATTATCAAGAATGCCTACCACAAAGCCCGTGTAGGTGTGGCCGCATTCCTCTTGACCAGCTTTCTCGAACCCTGTGATGACCGGGCTGATTTTCTGATGAAATACCTGCCGTCACTTGTGCTGGTGTTGCCTCGGTATTCCTTCAGAAAGGACAAACACGGTAAGCGGTGGGCTGTCGATAACATTACCATTTCATGTTTTGTGTGGGATAAACGTACCACCGGACAACGTATCATTGTGCGTCCTAAATCTCAGATTGTTGGGTTTTACAAGAATCCCGAACAAGCTATGGAGCAAGAGCAAGCGGAGGGAATTGTACGGGAGATTGTTTATGGAGAAGTCAGTACGAATTATTCAATATCATCGGCAGCCGGCATCAAGCAAAAAATGCTCACACAGGAATCTGAAGGAGCTAATTTCTAAGAATTTTGACTACTTTGCTTGATAATTTCTTGCCGCAGTGTCATCTGCTGACTGATAAATGGAACGCAATTCATCAACAGTATTCGCTGTCTCGATTGCTGACAAAACTGATTCCAGTAAATTGATATCCTCAATTTGCTCAATTTCAGGTAATAAATTTTGTCCAGTTGTTCCAAATTTGAGTTTCAATCCTAAAGCTATGCCTTTCAACAATCCCTTTTGGATACCAAATCGCTCAAATGATGTCACGTACTGCATACGCTGTTGTGCCTCTAATTGTTCTACTTCTGTTTTAAACTCTAGTTCTAAATCCAATGGTAGCGTCAACATCCAGTCAATAAAAGCCAACAAGTTGACAACAGCCTCGCGTTCAAACCCCTGCTCATACAACCGACGCACTAAAGCCAGTTTTGATTGTTTCCTTTGCAACCTATTACTGCGGGTCTGTACTGCTGCCAAGTGAGCCATGACCACCGTAGCAAACGGGTTGCGACTGGCTTCTAACTCCGAGTGCCGTTGTTCGTAGTCTAAAAGCTTGATCACAGGAAAGTGAAAATCAACCGTACAGCCAAATAACTCATAACCAAATTGATTTGGTCGCCAGTTGATGTTGTCATCTCCAAGCACTGCTAAAGAAGCAACAGAGCGATCGTAACGGTCGAAAATCCGCTCTTTTGTAGACAAACATACGTTTGGGGAAATCTGTTTCTTCTTGGCTTTGGACTTCGACATGGATCAATAGCCAAGATTCTTCACCCCCAATACGGTAAATTTTCACCAATTTATCAATTAATCGCTTTCCTAATTCAGCATCACGAACTACCTGCTGTAACTCCTGATCGAGAAACACAAAACCACGACTCCAATCAATTTCACTATGTGCTTGAGGGAAGAAGAATAGCATGAATTCTTCAAAATACAACTGGAGTATTTGCTTCCAGGGAGAATCATATTCGGTTTGAGGATTTTCATTAGTCATTTTTAAATGTATTGTCTAATTTCAAATTAATGGGGTGTAATTATGCCAACGAACATAGAGTGGACTGACTTAACAGATAATATCATTCGTGCTAAAGATGGCGGTTGGTGGTGTCAAAAAATTTCCCCAGGCTGTGCAAAATGCTATAGCGAAAAGCTGAATCAAAATACTTTCTTTGGTGGGAACAAACAGCCCTATACTGGACAACCACCAGAACTAATATTAGACACTGAAGCTATCCGTAAATGGGGATTTCAAACTAAACCCAAAAAACATTTTGTTGCTTCTATGACTGATGTTTTCGGTGAGTGGGTTCCGCGTCATTGGCAACGTGAAATGTTAGATGGAATGTTTGCCGCCCCGAAACAAACTTTTCAAATCCTCACCAAACGTCCAGAAATTATGCTGTCATCCATTAATGAATGGCTCGATAGTCATGGACTAGACAAATTACCCAATAATATTTGGACTGGCGTTTCTACAGAGAATCGTCACACACTAGAGCAACGCAGTCCTATTCTTGCACAAATTCCGGCTGATATTCGCTTCTGGTCAGTTGAACCATTGTTAGAAGATTTGGGTAATATTAGCCAGTTTTTAAAACATACCCAATGGCTCATCGTAGGTGGTGAATCTGGCCCCAATTCCCGCCCCTGCCATCTTGAATGGCTGCAATCAATTGTTGATCAGTGCCAATCAGCAGATGTAAGCGTTTTTGTGAAGCAGTTGGGTGCGAATGCTTACTTGAATGAACAGCAATTTCAGAAGAGCGACAAGAAAGGTTGTGATATCGCTAAATTCCCCACACCCCTGCAAGTGCGAGAGTTTCCAAATTCGGTTGTCAGTTAAAGCAAAACCCTCGATTGCTAACAAAAATCGAGGGAGTTAAAACTATTAAGAATATAACTATGAGTTTAGCAGAAAACCAGATTAATAATCGTACAGATTTTGGCGCTTTTATTCCCAGCTTTTTAGATGATTATCCTCTAGAACCAGAAGAATTTCGACTTTATGCACATATACAAAGGAGAGCAGGGGTAAGTGGATGCTTCGAGTCTCTTTCCAAAATAGCTCAACACTGTCACATAGCTTTGAAAACTGCAAAACACGCCATTAAACTTTTACTAGACACAAGCATGATTCAAGTGCAAAAGCGTAATGGTACTACCAATATCTATACCCTAACTCCTGTTAGTCAATGGGTTGCACCTGAGCAAGTTAGCATTTTGCGCCAACAGATTAAACACAAAAAGAAAAGTGGGGTCAAATTTGACCCAGGTCAAAAATGCACCCAGGTCAAAAATGCACCCTCTAGTCAGGTCAAAAATGCCCCAGGGGATGGGTCAAATTTGACCCACAAAGGTAATCCCAATAAGGGTATCCCAACTAAGGATTCTCTCTCTATAGTCTCCCTCACCGCTGAACAAGAGAAAGAGAAAGAAAAAAAAGCGGAATTTGGATTTCAAATCCCAGAATCATCCAACCCAAAACCCTCCGCTTCGTTGTTAAACAATTCCGAAACTTCGCAACTAACGAACCAGACCATCATCAAGGCCAATGTTCCGCCCCCCGACCCGTTTTTCTCTGTGCAACGGAAAAAAACGAATGAAATTGTTTGGGACTGGCTACCTGATGGCCCTTGGCGCACTGAAGACGGTAAGTTGGACAGTGAATTCCAAACCGCGATCGCCAATCGTTGGCTCAAGGAATACGGCGGCGACTTACACGCCAATAAAGCCAAGGTTCTCAAACATTTTCGTAATGAACCCACTAACTTGTCTATCGAGTGGGAATGGTATCAAACCACTTTCGTTCATCGTGTCGCCAACATCCAGACGCGGCGACAGCATGGACTGGACACTTCATCTGAGGAACAAGTAATCGCCAAACAAGCACGAGCAGCCTTACCCCTGCCTGAACAAATGCGCGTTACGGAGCTACGAACCCCAACTGAAGTTGTCGAACAAGTTGCGGATTACGCTCTTCCCAATTTACCCCAAAACACTGCCTCAATCGCGGCTGCCGAATCAATGACAACTTATTCAGAATTACCATCTTTCAAGGAATTACCAACAGACGAATTTGGCGCGATGAATGACCCCAACGCCTATTTAGTCAGAACTGCCCAAGCCGAAGAAATAGAATTTTGGAATAACTTTAAACCTCGTGTCATACCTACCTCTAAAAAACTGTCTGTTTCTCATGAAGAATTGGCAGCAGCAAAGGCAGTTATTGAGGAATTGAAAGCTCAAAAAGCGGCAAAAGAGAAATCTAAAAAGCTCACTCCATTTGCTGAGATAATTAATCCACCCGTCAAGGATGAGGAAGCCTTATTACAAGACATGAGGAAGTACTTGAACTCCGGCAGTGATGTGTTAAGACAGAAAGCTATTGATTGGGCTTCAGATCCAAATAACCAATGCCAACTTGTCAAGGTTAATGGAAAAATCACTGATATTAAATGGGTTGATTTTTAGGTTGATAGCTAATAAGTTTTGTTGGTTATAATTGTGGCAAATCTTGTATATTTCAAAGGAGTTGTGCAATGTATAGCAACCATGAAGAATCTACATTCGGAGAATGGAGCTACCAAAAATACCTTGCAGCACAACAACGCAAGCAATTTGAATTCGAGCAATGTTATGGGGTTGATTATCAGACTTACATCGCTCAATCTCAGCAACAGAAGAATTCGGAGATTAATTATGAAAAACATCCTCCAAAACCAACTAGATATAAATATCAATTTTTTCGTTCACAATTAGAAGCAACATGGGCTGCTTTTTTTGACAAATTAGGGTCAAGTTGGGAATATGAACCAGAAGATGCTAAAAACTACTTTAGAGGTTGGCGGACAGACTTCAAGATAGTCATACATCAAGAAATTGTCTATTGTGAAGTCAAACCTTTATGGTTTCGTAAGCTTCCTAATTGGTTAACGAAGAAAATAGTAGATGCTGAATCTGCTTTAAGTAATAGGAAAGATAATAATCTCAAGTTAGCTATTTTAGGTAATGCTGCCCCAATAAGAATAGAGAATATTCCTAGTTTGGGTTATGTCTCTGTCCGAAGAAAAAATAATCAAAGAGATTGGCTACCTTTCAGTGTAAACAATCAATTAGCTATTGAGCAAATTTGGCAAGAAGCTCAACAAATCATTCAAGAGCAGCCAGGGTTATCCAATACCCCCATACTTGACCCTTTTTGCAGTACTTGCAAAAGACCTCAATCGTCGGGCTGTGGGGATTGAAATTAATGAGCGATATTGCGAAATTGCTGCTACTCGTTTGTCGCAGCAGGTTTTCGCGTTGTGGGAGTGACTATGTTAACAACTCAAACATTGCTGACTTTTGAAGAACTGCGATTGAAATGCTTGCGGCATCTACGGGAAGCCACTGCACTCTGTCCCGGTGGCTTTAGCAATCCCGATCCTATTTTCATGTACGACGAATTCTCGGCTATTTGTGAAGACTTACGCAACAAGAGAATTGCCTGCGATCGCCAGGATTTAGTTAATGCTTTCTGGAGCGCGGTTTTTGAATTGGAACACAAACAAAAACTTTTACCTAACTCACTGGTTGTGCTGCAAAGAAGACTCTGTAGAATCATCAAATTCTTCCCTGTATATCCTGTAAAGATTGAATACAGAGTTTTTACAAAACATGGTAATGGAAAGCTCAAAAGAGTCATTTACTCAACAATACTCGACAAGCCTGTCCAACGGGTTCTGTTAGTAGACCCACTAACGAGAAATGCCAAAACATAAGCTGTGATGGTTTGACAAGAAAAATGCGTTATTTAGAGTGGCAAGACTTACCTTTTGGCTGTGCGTTCGTCCTTGACGTTGCCGTAGGCATCGCCTCGGTGGATTTGACAGACTGCATCAGCATGACCGAAGCTTTCATCAAACAGCAACCAGAGATGGAACTTGACACCGGTGATTGGAGTGCGGGTAGGTTTGCTTGGAAATTGGACAACATCAGGCGGATTATCAAACCTATTCCTGTTGTTGGGCGGCAAGGGCTGTTTAATGTGGAGATTGATTTGCACTCCCAATACTTGGAGGCCGCAGCATGATATCCGTCCTCTCCCTGTTTTCCGGCATCGGCGGACTCTGCCATCACGGTATTGCGGAAGCGGGTCTGTCACACAGGTTCCAAGTAAAGCAGTTTGTCGAAATCTCACCTTACTGCCAATCACGGCTATACCACCTTGCAGCTAAATATTTATCGCTCCCATGCCCAATTAACTCTAAAGCTTGGCGTTCTTCATCTCTATCTAATAGACATCTCCAAAAACTATCAAAGCTTTGCTGTGACTAGCTCTTAAGATGCAAGCGCCAGCATCCTTGACTAGCTAGTCAGCACGATAAAATAGGGCTTTGAGATATTTCTTGATAAGAACGAGGC
>NZ_JAIVFW010000104.1 GCF_020829595.1 Nostoc sp. CHAB 5844 | reverse complement strand
GGTATTAGCCTATTTAGTGAGTATCTATTTTACTAATGTACTTAAATTTCTGTTTAGCGCTCGCCAGGCCTTGGGGTCGAGCATTATCACTTGTTTTTGTCCGACTTCAGAAAATCGCGTTGCTCCCTTTTATTGTGTCACTTTGTTGCATCGTGTAGAGGCGTTCCCCTTGAAGAACTTAAGTCTTATGTTGAGAAGCAAAGCAGTGAGTAGTTTATAACGAATAGGATTGCTATAGATAGGAAACTGTGCTGCAACTGGAGGTGATCGCCCCTGTTGAGCTACGTAAGTTGGAAGAAATTGTGCCTCATTTTTATCTGTTGCTTGATGAAAATGTCTTGCCAGTATCCGAGTAATCGTCTTTTTTCCAAAATCCCTCTAGTCGTTCTTGGGCATTATTCCTGTCTAGATCAACTAACTTCGGTTTCCTCACCTAACATTCCCCAAAAACAAACCAATCAGCAGCAAAAAATCCTTATTTTAACAGCAATTCCTCATGGGCTGCGTTTGGATAAAGAAATTCGAGAAATTGAGGAAGCTATACGGCGAGCCGCCAATCGAGATTTATTTGAAATTCGCATTAGAACTGCTGTACGTCCTCAAGATATTCGTCGTGCTATTGCAGAAGAACAGCCTCAAATCGTTCATTTCTGTGGACATGGTTTGGAAGATGGCAGCTTGCTATTAGAGGACGATGGGGGAAATAATAAACCTGTTCCTCCAGAGGGGTTGGCATCACTATTCAATTTACACGCTGATTATGTGAGGTGTGTGCTGCTCAATGTCTGCCATTCAGAAAAAACTGCTATAGCAATTAGCCAATCTATTAATTATGCAATTGGCATGAATCAGCCGATTGAAGACAAAGCGGCGATTGCATTTGCTCAAGGTTTTTATGATGGACTAGGTTATAAAAACTCAGGTAATCAAGATTTATTTCAACGAGCTTTTGATGAAGGTATGGTTGCGATAAAAATGGAGAATCAGCCACAGGAGAATGGGAGCATCTCACTTTTTGAAGTTGCTCAAACCGACAATAAAGCATTGAGGTAAGCAGTGCGAAGAGCAAGGACTTGAGATACATTTTCTCGTTGCCATTGTGCGCCGGAAATCTTGGTTCGACGGTCAATTTGCTGAACGGCAGATTCCACCGAACCAGAACCAATCGAACAAATTTGTTCAGCTTGATGGTATTCGTAGTGAATAATGCGCTCGCTATGTTGAGCGAGATAATGACCAAAATTTCGTGCTTGTTTCCCCTGACAATTAGCAAATAAAGCTTTAGTCGCCTCGACTTGACCCTTCCATAGGAGAGCTTCTGCTGGAAACAAGCGTTTTAGCGAACCCCCCTATCAAATGGAACCAATCAAGCACTTCTCGACGTTGTACATCAGACGCTAGTTGGTCAATGATATTCCAAATGCCGTCATCTCCATCACCAATACAAGTGATACCATTTCACCAAATAAATGATACAAATAATTTCTCCTCTGCTCCTCTGCCCCTCTGCACCCCTGCGGCCTATTTGTATCAAACTTAAAGTGAAACGGTATGAGTGGGCTAGCCAGTGGTTGGTCATTAACCCCATCAATCACAATCTGATTATTCTCAAATGAAGTTGCCAAGATTCCTTTATGATGTCAGCTCATCGCTTTATAGCCAAGCCATGCACATATTTGACCTTCAGGAGGAAGGACACGGATGTTTCCACCATCGACGCTGAATTCTTCCATTGTCTGTTCTGGTGTTGGCAATTCACAATTCTGACGCTGCACTAATCTCTGTTGGCGGCTGTGAGAAACCTCTATGCCCGTAAAATACTTGATCTCTGATGCCGCATCTTCATAGCTGACATTCGCACTTACCCTCAAACAACCAGTTTCTCGATATGGACTCAGTTGAGTACTCGGTGCGACTTCTAATTCAATAGCTTGTTTGCTCGTTATTGCTAACTCTCCCAGGATGCTTTTGAGCCGTCGTTGGTATCCGGCGGTTGTCCCTGTCATCGTTGCGCTCAAAAAACCCCTACTTCTGGCATAATATGCTTCTGCATTTGACTCCGCACTGCTTGTTCAATTCCTGCAAGATTTGTCAGCTTTTGTTTTGACGTATCTGAGTATCATATTTTAGCCCTCGCCTGAATATGTTCTTGAAGAGCTTGCTTTTGTTCTGGGGTCATCGGTAAGTAAATACACTCTTCTTACCTAGACTGACTGATTTTCGCCTTCTTTGCAAACAACTGGGATGCTCCCAACCCGCTTCAGCTTCCCCAACGATTCCAAAAACCTCTACACCGACTCCTCTATCTCACTCGAATACACTCGATTGATGCGATCACAGAGTTCTTGCATCTGCTGACATTCCTGGGGCAGATATTCGTAAGATTTTAAGTGCTGCACCCCAACCGTCAGTTCACCATCCCAGAGTTTTACAGTGCAGCTAAAGTCGTTTACTTGAGTGACAATCGCCCAACAGCCGATCTTACCCCTGAGTTTGGGATTGTATGCGGCTAGAATTTGGCACACTTCACCAATCTGGTAACTGTTGGGTACTTGGGTGCGTTCTAGGATTTTTGCATAACTCCTATAGGATGGCTATAGTTCTTTAGGATTGCTATATATTTTAATATTTAAAAGCTTTTAAATGCCTACTAACTCATGTATACTTTAAATCATCAAAAAGCTAAATTTACCTAGAATTTTAATTAAAAATACTTATGTTATCAGTTTTTTTTTGAATATTAAATTTGACAAAATTAAAATCAGCTTTCCCATAATATTCCTAGGAAAGAAGCAAGCTTTTCAACTATCTCTGTATAAAGTTAAAACAATAGCAGTAAGCAACATAGCCTTGCTGTTATGCCTCATACCCACAACAGTAATAGCTCAAATCAGCCCTGCCAAGGATGGCACAGGCACAATAGTTAACAACCAAGGCAATAACATCAACATTAGTGGTGGTAGCCTCAGTAGCGACAAAGCCAACCTTTTCCACAGCTTCAGCAAATTTGGAGTGGATGCCAACCAAACAGCCAACTTCTTATCGCAACCATCAATTCAAAACATCTTAGGCAGAGTCACAGGTGGAGAAGCATCCATCATCAACGGCTTGATTCGCGTCAGTGGTGGGAATTCCAACTTATATTTAATCAACCCCGCCGGCATTATCTTTGGACAAAATGCCAGTTTAAATGTACCAGCATCGTTCACTGCTACTACAGCTAATCGTCTCGGCTTTGGCAATGATAACTGGTTGAATGTTATTGGCACAAATAATTACAGCCAACTTATCGGCACACCCAACAGTTTCGCCTTTGATAGCAGTGTGGCGAGTGCAATCATTAATCAAGGTAATTTAGCGGTTTCACCAGGGAATAACTTGAGTTTATTTGCAGGTACGGTGGCAAGTACGGGAAATCTTTCAGCACCAGGCGGAAATATTACCATTGCGACAGTACCTGGTAGTAGTTTACTGCGCTTGAGTATGGCAGGGAATCCATTGAGTTTGGAAATACAACCACTTAATTCTACTAATAGTAGTTTGGCATCGAATACTTTAGCATCGCTGTTAACTGGTGGTGGCGGTGGTAATGTTTCTGGTTTGGTGGTGAATAATGGTCAGGTGCAGTTAACTGGTTCTGGTTTGAAGGTTGAAAATGGTGATGTTGTCAGCACAGGTAACATTGTTGCTCATGATGCTGTCACTATTAATGCAACAGGAAATATCACAACTCAAAATATCACCACTGCTGACAGAATTAATGGTATTGCTGGCTTGGTTGCGTTAGCAGCAGAAGGTAATATTACAACTAATAATATAGATGCTTCAGCAGTCAGCAATTTTGGAACGGCTACAGCAGGTACAGTCACTCTAACAGCAGGTGGTAGCATCGAAACCAATCATATTAATACTTCAGCAGCATTAACATTGGGAATAGCTACATCTGGTGGAGTCACGTTAACATCTGACAGCAATATTACTGTGGGAAGTATCAATACCACAGCTATGAGTTTTAATGCCCAAAATATCCGGCTTGTCGGTATATCTAGTCTACCCGATCAAGATATTCCACTCTTTGCTCAAGGCGGTGATGTCAATATTTCAGCCAATGGAACTGTTAGGATAGTGGGAGAAATTTTTGATAGTGGTCAGCCTACAGGTAATTCTATTTTTACTAGTGCATTTAATCAGCCTGGCGCTGTAAAAATTCAGCATGACGGAGGAATAAATAACGTCCCATTTATCGTTGGCGATGCAAGCTTGAATGGTACGGCAGCAGCAATTAATGTTAGTCAGTTTCGTCCCGTGAGTTTTGATCCAATTAGGAGAATATTATTCCTAGATAGTACAAATTCACAAATTTCTCCCACATCAGAAGTTAATACTTTTTCCGTTAAAACACTAGGAGGAACTGCTGACGGTACTCCTAGTCGAATTTCTATTATTTCTCTTAACACACCACCTACTCTGTTAGGTAGTTCAAATTTATTAAATATTCAACCAAATCAGTCTGTTACATTTAAGTTTGATTCATTAAATATTAACATAAACGATATCAATAATGATAATCGTAATATAATTTTTGATGGGATATTATTTGGCTCTCTTAATCTCCAAGATGGAACGCCAGTTACCCAAGGAACAATTCTGAATGCAAATACGGTTTTGGTATATACGCCACCAGGAGGTTCTTTTGGTCAAATTCCAGCTTTTACTATCAGAGTGAGTGACGGTGTTTCTGAGTCTGTACCGCAACAAATCAATATCAGCATCACTCCGCCACCAATACAATCAATAATTATAAATAGTCCTCCTATTATAGAGCCAATTAATCGCCAGACTTTAGAAACAAATAATCCTTTCAATCCAGAAACAAATAATTTGCTAACTGTAGACCTCAATAATTTTATCAACTTAGAAGAAGATAAGATAACTGCCAGTGTACCAATATCGGAAAAAGATAAATTTTTTCTAGAAGCAGAAGCAGATGCAGATATAGATAAGGCAATATCTAAACTTGATGCAAGATTTACTAACCAGTTTGTACAATACTTAGGCACAGGTAGGCCGGTGATGAAAACTCTTCAAGAAACACGTGATACCTTAGTAAATATTGAAGCTGCCACAGGAGTAAAACCTGCTTTAATTTATATTTCTTTTATACCTAAAACTCTCAAAGGCGATGTCTTACCAGAGCAAAATCTTACACCACAAGACGACGACATTTTAGAGTTATTAATGGTGACAGGTAAGGGTGTGCCGATTCGGAAAGTAATGAATATAACGAGAGCGCAAGTATTAGCAGTTAGTAAAGCATTTAGCATCTACGTCACCAATCCTGGTTCGGCTAGGAACTACATTGCTCCTAGCAAACAACTCTACAATTGGCTAATTGCTCCACTTAACTTTAAGCTGCAAGCACGGCGAATTAATAATCTAGTTTTGATCACGGATACAGGCTTGCGCTCAATGCCCATAGCAGCACTCTATGATGGTCAACAGTATCTGGTTGAAAACTACAGTGTCAGTTTAATGCCTAGTTTCAGTCTGACTGATACCAAATATGTTGACATTAAAAAAGCTGAAGTTTTAGGGATGGGTGCATCTCAATTCATGGACTTAGACCCACTACCATCTGTACCGTCAGAGTTAACTACCATCACTCGGAAGCTTTGGTCTGGTAGAGCTTTTTTAAATGAAGCCTTCACTTTGAACAATCTCAAAGCCCAACGACAGCAAAAAGCCTTTGGTATTGTTCACCTAGCCACTCACGGAGAATTCAACTCAGGTGCGGTCGGTAACTCTTACATTCAATTGTGGGATAGTCAACTTCAAATGAATCAGATGCGCCAACTCGGCTGGAATAACCCACCTGTAGAATTAGTGGTGCTGAGTGCGTGCCGTACAGCTTTGGGTAACGAAAACGCAGAATTTGGTTTTGCTGGCTTTGCGGTACAATCTGGTGCTAAGTCTGCATTGGCGAGTTTATGGTCTGTTTCTGATGAAGGTACTCTCGGATTGATGACTCAGTTTTACGAAAAGTTGAAAATAGCTCCTACCAAAGCCGAAGCCCTCCGAAGAGCGCAAGTAGCAATGCTCAAAGGTCAAGTTCGGCTAGAAAGGGGTAGACTTAGAACTGCTCGTGGTGATGTACCTCTACCACCTGTCCTACTAGAACTTGGCGACAAAAAGTTAACTCATCCCTTTTTCTGGTCTGCTTTCACGATGATTGGTAATCCTTGGTAAACCCAAGCGAACGATGACTCGTAATTCATTCAACATCTTTAACGATGCGGCCACTAGGAACTTTACCACCAGCTTCTTCTACTGCTTGCTGCCAAGCTTCTCTTTGCACTTCTGGCTCTAAAGAAACCAAAGGGCGTACTTGACGCTCATTATTCGGCAGAATTTGTAAGCCATCCTGGGATGTTTCTGAATTTTGTAAACCATTGGTTAACAAATTGTCCATGACTGTCGCTGCGGCAATTTTATAACTAGCTGCTATTCGCGTGTAACCAAATCTATCTTGGCAATACTCCTCAAACGTTTTGTGCGTAGAACGGTACAGTCTGCGATCGCGCAATTCCGCCAGTGCCTTCCCCGCCTCGAAAAATGCCCTCTCCACTTTCCGCTCTAAAAACAGGCGATCGCTCTGCTCCTGCTCGGTCAATTCAGGGACTTCAACAGCAGGAACATTGATGGTTACTACATCCTGATTGTTTTGAAGGGAAATATCTTCATTTGCAGAGTTCGGGGGCGTGTTTGAATCATTAGAAGCATTAGAGGTGGCTTTTTTGCGCTTATGGGGCGGGTTGTTCATGATTCCACCTCCCTTGCTGATATTCAAGCGGCTTGTTGTCGATGCTCTAACCCTCATTTGTCACTTTGGGAGAATCAAGTCGCTCAAATGCTTACGGGGCTTTAGTTTCTACTTTTTGTCTATAAATTTTAGTTTCTGTTAGGAAATTAAGCCTCAAATCTTGATTAAATCAAAGTCTCAGAATTTAGCTTCGATTATTGTTTTCCGAGAGTGACAAAACAGGGTTACCTACTTTTGAACAACCACTTATCACGACCAATCGCTTTTCATTGGTGCGCGAAGAAGATTTGGTGCGGGTGAATGTTTGAGCAATTCACAACAGTTTGAACAATAACAGGAGAGTCATCATGCTGACACACTTATGGCGAGATTCCGAAATTAACCAGATGCCCCAGGATGAAGAAATAGGGAAGTACAGCATACCCAAAGGTTATGTGAATGCGACTCAAATGTGCCATGCAAATAATAAATCTTGGGGACATTACAAAGAAAGGAAGTCTACAAAAGCTTACTGGACAGCACTTTCAAACGACATCGGAATCCCGATATCGTCTTTAATCATTGAAATTGATGGCTATGGCAGTTCTCAAGGAACTTGGGTTCACCCAGAGATAGCGATTGATTTGGCTCAGTGGGTGTCTGTTGAGTTTCGCTTGTGGGCCAACAGAACTCTGATGAAAGTGATGACAGCTCAAGAACCTGTACAGCAACAATCTATGACCCAGATACAGTTACTCGTTGCGGAGGGTTGTCAGCTACGAGTGATTGACTTGCCAGGGCCACAAAAAGGTGTTGATGATTTTATCGTAGCCCAAGGCTGTGATGCTTTCCACGCGCTCTACAACACAGCAGTTGCATTGGAATTATGGGAAATCAAGCTGTTTACCTTGCTCACATATCCGCCGGCGATCGCACTCAATCAAAGATTCTTGAGTGGGTTGATTGCACCAGAAGGAGAGAAACTGTTTGTCCTCAAAGCACCGAAGGGAACGGGTAAAACAGAGTGGTTGTCTCAGGAAGTGGCCAAAGCACATGACCAGGGGCGGCGGGTGCTGATTATCACTCATCGCATTCAGTTGGGCGAGGCTTTGTGCGATCGCTTTGGGGTGAATTATGTCACAGAAGTTCGCACAAACGAAACAGGCGCATTATTAGGATACGGTGTATGCGTGGATTCGTTGCACAAAGATAGTCAAGCCCGATTCAACCCCAATGACTGGTCAAATGATGTCATTATTATTAACGTTACCAAGAATTCGTGTTACGAGGATTGGTTGAGGATGGATACACGGTGATTGATGCCGAAGATTTTGACGACAGTGGCGAAATTGTACTGGAAGTCAAACAAGCTTCCCAAGAATTATATAAGAGTGAATGTCAGTACCGAAAACCCGCAAAACTTGCACCAAGCACAGAAAAACGCAGTATCCAGCACCGTGCTTTTAGTATGCCGCAAACGCGACCCTAATGCCGAACAAGCTTGGTGGGATGACGTGCGAATTGACGTGCGAAATATCGTCTTTGAAAAAGCACCAGAACTCGAAAAATGCTTAACTGAAGATTCGCGTCCTGCTGCTGATAGAGTAGCAGATCCGCAACGCCGCATTAAACCCCCTGGTATTAACTTGTGCTTAAGTGCTTTCGGTTCTGCTTTGAGTGTGTTTACCAAATATAGTTCCATCCTCGACAGTGCAGGTAATCAAGTTGAACCCAAAGCAGCATTTGAAGAAGTACGCCAAGCAGTAGTCGAATACCGACTACAAAAGCTATTAGAAGGTAAAGACTTCAACGGTATCGACCCCTTAACCCAATGGTACATCTTGGCATGGGATACCTTTGAAGCGCGAGAATTCCCCTTCGATGAAGCCAGACAACTCGCTTTAGCAGTCGGTGGTTTTGATGTTTCCGATTTAGTCAAAAAACACAAATTACTTGATTCAGCTAGCGGTTACTGTAAATTACTCACCCCGCAACAACGCTTAAAAAAACGCGCCTTCTTTGTCACCGATACGGAATTTTCTGCTAGATATTTAGTAGATGGACTCCACGCCATTATCGCCCTTTACCAGGAAGAAGAAAATACAGAACCAGTCCGCAGATTTATGAAAAATACAGGTTTAATTAGCAATGATTTATTTATGCGGACATTTGAAGTAGCGTTAAAAGTAATTCCCCGCATTAGTGATGAAAAGAAACGCATTCCCGAAGAAAAAGCGTTGTTAGATTTGCGGTTAGCAATGGATGAAATCAAAGCCAAAGTGTCTTATGTGCAACCTGAGTTACCCTTAAATGAAGGGGGACAAATGAGCTTGTTTTGATGACTGTTCACCGTTCACTGATGACTGTTAACTAATAACTGTCAACCACCAAGGTATTATGTATAACTATAATCCGTTAGAATGCCTACCTTCATCGGCAGAATTACCAGATTCTGATGATACCCCTGTGGATAACGAACTGCAAATATTAATTCCCAATTTATTGTTAGCTATCTTAGCCTCGATTTGGCAAAACCGCGATGACTGGTTTTTCGGTATCAATATGGGAATTTATTATACACCATCACAATCTGCCATAGTCCCCGATGGGTTTTTGAGTTTGGGTGTTGAACGTTTTGTTGGTGAAAATGGACGTTCTAGTTATGTTTTGTGGGAAGAAGAGGGAATTTCACCCATTTTTACTTTAGAAGTTGTTTCTCAAACTTATAATGGCGAATATGAACAAAAGAAAATAGACTATGCCCAATTAGGCATTTTATATTATGCCATTTATGCACCAACGCGGCTACGTCGTAAGCGTCAACGTTTAGAAATTTATCGCTTAGTTGAAGGTAAATACATTTTACAACCAGGGGATAAAATTTGGATGCCGGAAATCGGTTTAGGTATTGGACGGGAACAGGGTACTTATCAAGGACGAACACGAGAATGGCTGTTTTGGTATGACGAAAATGGCAATAGATACCAAACCCCAGAAGAACAATTGCAAAATTTATTAGCCAGATTACAACAGCAAGGAATTGACCCTAACACACTTTAATTTTGTTGACGGTTGACAGTGAACAGTCATCACTCATCAGTTAACTAATAAGGAGATAATTAAATATGAAGGTTAGAGGCATAAAACGTGGTCAAAACATCGAAATCTCAGAACAACTTCATAATATTCCAGATGGAACAGAAATTATAGTAGACTTAGAATTTATTGAAAGTCAAATTACAGACCCACAACAACCCTTAACAGAAGCGGAAAGACTAGCGAAACTAAATCAATTATTTGGAGCTTGGAAGAACCAACCGGAATTAACAGAAATCTTTACAGAAATTGACCAACAACGCCATGCTTATCAAGGCAGAAGCATAAATTCAATCGATAACCAAGATAATGAAGAATAATGTATCTACTAGATACCAATATTTGCATTGCACTACTGAACGAAAATCCCCAAGCTGTTACTAAATTTAATCGCTTTTTCAGCCAATGCTATCTCTCCATTATTGTAGTTTCAGAACTGTATAAAGGAGTTTATTGTTCTCAACAGGTAGCCAAAAATTTAGAAATATTAGCACAGTTTACAGAACTCTTACCAGTAGAACCATTTGATTTAGATGCAGCTATCGAATTTGGCAAGATTCAAAGCGAACTCAGAAAACTTGGGAAACCAACTGGAGAATTTGATGCTTTAATTGCTGCTGTAGCTCGTTCTCGTGACGATATTCTGGTTAGTAACAATATCAAAGATTTTATCAATATTCCCAATTTAAAATTAGATAACTGGTTAGAAACTTGAAAAACCTGCGTGAATCCCTGGAAAATTAGTTACTCCAGCAACACCCACAACACAATTGCTGATTTCTACATTCCTGCTTTAGAGTGTGCTATCCAGTATGACCGCAAAGCAGGTTTTTTCAGCAGTGCCATCTTGAGTAAAGTCGCTCGTGGGTTAGGTGCAATGCTGCATAACGAGGGGCGAATGCGGTTAATTATGGGTTGTCAGTTTAGCCCAGAGGATTTACAAGCAATTCAACAGGGATACGAACTACGAGAGGCATTGCTATCTCGGCTAGACGCAGACTTAAAACCACCAGAAAACTTTACCCAACTTAAACACTTTGAAATTCTCAGCTGGTTAATTCAAAATCAGTATCTCGATATCAGAATTGCTATTCCTCTCAAAGAAAATGGACTACCTGAAGATAGTACACAGCAACTAGATCCACAGCACATATTTCACGAAAAAGTTGGCATTTTCTCAGATAGCAAGGGCGATAAATTAGCATTTAATGGTTCCAATAACGAATCTATCGGTGGCCACCCGTGAGAGGTTAAGAGAATTGCACATTTGTCAAGTAGGTGCGAAAAAAGGGGATAGATTCAGCTTGGTGACTGGTTTTCGCAGAGCTTTGACTACACCTAAATCTTGATTTTCTTTTGCAGCAAAGTATTTAATTGGGTGATCAGCATTACCTTTGTCATTGGCAACACTAAAATGATAAAGTCCGCGATAAATCATTTCTAAAGAAATGCGGTCAAATGGCAGAGATAATTCGTCAGCAACTGCATCACCCAAATCAACTAAAACGGCATAAAACAACCAAGTAGCCCAGACTTGTAACTTCACTCCATTAATAGAACCAGTCCACAAATAAGATAAACCCAGCAATCGTTTTACCGTGTGAAAAGCCTCTTCAATTCTCCATCTACGACGGTATAAATCAGCGACAACGTAAGGAGGTAAAACAATAACTTTCTTTTGTCACTCTAGGCAGAGGAAAAAGAGAAAAAGTCTGACCAAAGGGATAAAAATAGATGATTGTGTAAGGTATTCATGATGCTAATCAAGTAACAAAATCCTGTACAAAGTTGAGG
>NZ_JAIVFW010000103.1 GCF_020829595.1 Nostoc sp. CHAB 5844 | reverse complement strand
CGAACGCCACACAAGCGTTTGAAGTCTTCTGACTTCAGGTTTTTTACCTGTTCGTAGGTCATACATGTCACTCCACTCTCTCCTACTTATCTCATCTCACTGGGGACTTTTGCAAGAAGTCTATTGCCCATACGAACAACCATTTTCCCATTCACAAGCATTGACTATATAGTAAATATTATTAAATTTGAATACTGCCATTGCTCGATTTCTTCTAGTCGCTACTTGAGTGGCAACGTTAACAAGCTCTATAAAACTTTCAGGTGTCATTAAATATTGATAGCTATGATGAATTAAGCAGGTTCTTGTTGCCACCATTCAGGGTTAATCAACTCTATCTTTGACACCTCATAATCACGGCAAGTTTCTAAGTCAACCCTAACTGCCCTAATAGAACGCACAGCAATGCTAGACAGAGAATACATCTTAAGGTCTGGGGTATCTGAATTGGAAAGCGTGGTTAACACTTCCATTGGAGTTAGGCTGGCACTTAGAGATATCACGAATGGTTGTAGGTTTAACCAATGTAATGCTGCACTGGTAGACCAAGTTGCTGAAGGCTGTTCATGATGTTCTTTGTAGTTCAACTGAAAAGCATCACGGGCTTGCTTTTCAGTAGAGTAAGTTAATAAACCGTTGTTATCAGGGTTGAGGGGTAAGTATGCTCCCTCCGTAGTATTCAAGATAATAAAATAGTTGTACTTTGTTTCCATAATGTCAACGATTAAAGATTACAAAACATTTATTAATACAGTATTGATCAGATAAAATCTACCTAGCAAATCTTAAATAAATTCTATCTCATCTATAAAAACAAATTCGCATTCAATCGGTGAGAGCCAAACATGACAAATTGTGTCATCGTACACTTCGGCTTCAACTGTAATCCCTGGTGCAAGATATTTATTACCTACAAAATCAGAGTTTCTAAAATAAAAATCTCCACCAACTAACAGTTTAGCTGGCTTCAGCCTACCCTCTTTTTTACCTTGGTAATATGCTTGTGAAAGTTCTTCATTGGTGGGATGATTACGTACATAGTTCATCACTAATTCCCATTTTTCTGGGCTTAGTCTTTCTTTTAAACTGTCAGATAAATTTGTATTTTTTTCCTTGTGCTGTTCTAGTTCTAATTTAATTTTTTGGATATATAACTGCAAAGCTTCCTTGGCACCAATTTTATGAGTTTTAGCGATTGTCATAACATGAGCAACAATCTCTAAATCTTTAGCTGGGTCGGAGTCCATGTTAGATAATACTTGAGTTCGCAGCTAGTAACTTTGTGTTGATTATTCTAATGATATTAAGTTGTCAGTTAACCTAACTAACTTGACCGTCAGGTAATTTTTCAGCTAATCCTGATGGAAACCATTGTTGGTACTGTTCTTCTCCAAACTTATTCACTAACCATTCTTTTACTTGTTGCAGATTATCAAAGCTGGCGACTGTGGGGGAAGTTTCAGGCATAAAGTCAATTGCCAATTTCCCGTAGTGATCGGGGTTGTCGGTTCTATAAATGGTAGGAGGTATAGATATATCAATAATACCAACAAATTCCATTGCAAACACCGTAGTAAGGGGAATGCTTGGATTATAAGATAATCATTACTGCTATATCTAGCAGTTTCTCAAGTAATCTTCTTGCTCCTCAAGTTCTAGTGATTATGAATAACGACGTTGTGATTTTTCTACTCAGTGCGGGACTGCTTGTTATGTATCTGGTGTTCTCGGCGTTGACCGAAATGGGGACAAAGCTACCTTGGAAGAAGTAAGGAACGGGAGAGTGCGATCGCCTCCTAAGTTTCCTCTAAGAATTATGCAACTTTCTGTAATGCCATCTCCAAACGGCTGGTAAATTGGGAGGAGCGATCGCTTGTCAAAACTAGTTGGTTAATTGCCCGTGTCATCGCTACATACAATAATCGTGCTTCTTCTGCGGGTGTGTTGTATTGATGGGGCATATAACCAACACCAGGAATTAACACCACTGGGAACTCTAGCCCTTTAGATGAGTGCATAGTCATGAGTTTGATGCTTGGCGCGGCTGGGTGATAGTTGCGGCTTTCACTATTGGCATTTAACCATTCTATTGGGATGTGGGCTTGTTGGAAGTGGTTATATATGCGATCGCCCATAAACTTAGAGCGATAAATAATTGCGATTTCATTCCAGGGTGTACCACGCTCATTTAACTGTTGCACTCGCTCGGCTAGGTAATCTACCTCATGTTTAAAACTGGGGAGTTTAATTAAATCTGGCATTACTCCCTGTCTTCCAGCACTGGCAGGTTTTACTAATACTACTTGGTCATCATCCCCGGTGGTAGGTTGCATGACTTCTTTAGCAAATTCATACGCCACACCTAACACTTGAGCAGTGTTGCGGTAGTTGAACTTGAGTATGGTAGTGCGTCCCTGCGCCTGGATGCCTACGTTCTTAAAGCTAAATTTCCTGTCGCGCTTTTCACCGTAAAGGTTTTGGGCATCGTCATACAAGATAAGCAGTGAGTTAGTTTCTGGATTGACCATTTGTGCAACCAGTTTTAACCACTCCGGTTTAAAGTCGTGGCCTTCATCTACCATTACCGCGCCATACGTGCCAGCCGGTATTAATTGGGCATCGACAGATGCAATAACTCGATTAACCAGTTCGTTTGTGTAAGCTTCACCTTTGTACTCTCTGGGGTCGGGTCTAGAGATGTGGTATTTCTTCAATTGATCCATGCACCAACCATGAAAGTGACGCACCACTACACACTCTGTTAAATTCTTGTCATAAATCATCTGCCGTAGTTTGGCAGCTAATGAAACGTTGAAACACAGTATCAAAATTGGTTTATTTTCTACTTGTGCAAGGTGTTGACAACGGTACGCTAAAATCATGGTTTTGCCAGAACCCGCTACACCATGAATTACCCGATGCCCATCACCTAAACTCCTGGCTAACTGTTCCTGTTGCAAGTCCATAATCTTGAGAATGTCGGGGATTTGCAACTGTGGTGATTCTTCGGCGGTGTCTGATTCAAGCGAAGATAACTGCTTGTCACTGATGCGTAATTCTGGGAAGATATGCCAACGAATTCTATCGATTTGGTGAGGAGTGATTGTCTTACCAAATTGATAAGCCGATAAATCCCAAAGCCGTTGCTGAAATTCCCCTGCATCTGTGCTTGGGAGCATTTCATCTTTGCAGATAACTAAGTGTTCCTCAAACACTGCTGGTAGTTCACTTTCATTGAACGCTTTGCGGGTGATGTTGGTAAATACCACGCCGTAACCATAGGGAATGACCAGCTTACCCTGATATTTACCTTCTTGCTGCACCAGGGCGGGGTCTTTTTCTAGCATTTTGTTGACTACTAGGGCATAATCTCTGGCTTGTTGTAGCGGGTGTTTGACTTCTTTGATTCCATCCTCAGTAATTATGGTGGCTGTGGAGGGGTTAATAGTTTGAATGGTGTCTAACTTCCAGTCTTTCACCTCCAGAGTAAATAAGCCCCGACTGGGGTGCAGCACGATAAAATCTGGGTGGAGTTGCTTCTTACCTACTGGCACGTCATACCAAAGTAAATAGTCATCCTCTAATTTCTCCTCTAAGCGCTGGCCTAACCTCTTCTCGCCAGGGGTCATCCGCATTGAGCAGCTATTGAATGAGGGAATTAGTGTGGCCATAAATGGTAGATGTTTATACAGGTTTAGAAGTGATTGTGTTTTCCTCTAAGAATGGAAGGAGCGATCGCTCCTACTGTTAGTCTTCCCATAAGAATGGGGGGAGCGATCGCTTGCAGTATTCATTATTCATTCCTCTAACAATTCTTCCTTTATTTCATAAGCTGAAGAGAAAAATTTTAACCCTTAAAATTTTCAATAACATAACGAACGGCATCTTCGTTGTAAATAATAGTAATGCTATTTGGTAATTTATTTGTTTTTTTGTATTCTTCTTGTAGTTTTTTTGACCTAAAATGATAATGTGAATATTTGGTATTACCTTTAATTTTTTTTAAAATACCATTCATTTCTCCTTGCTTTATTGTAGGCTTGGCTTTTTTAACTCTTTGCCAAACTTCTAAATATGATAATGGATATTTATCGATTGGATTTTGTTCTTGCAGCACTATCAATGAATCTGAATTATTATCTATTGCTGTTATAAAATTTGGCTTTTCCAATAACTTTTTTGCAGATTTAATCTCTGTTGCTACTTCACATATAAAATAAAAATTACTAGACTGATTCAAAGATTCTTGTGTAGCACTTGCTGCTTTAATTATTTTGGAAACACAATCAGAATTATTTTCTACTACCAAAGTAGAAAGCGTTTGAAAATTATATGCAAAAGCTAAAGGCATAATAAAAAAATTGTATTCTAATAAACTCCTTTCAAACCATTGATTGATAAGAGTCTGATAGTTTTTGAGAGATGCAACTCCTAGCGTATAAACTAAGTATGCTAAAGTAGCATAATCTGTTTCATAAAAATGTACAGCCGTATCACGAATTTCTATAAGTAGACCAAGATTGTCAATTATAGCTTGATCAAGAGCTAACTGCTTCATTGCCTTATTAATGTCTATAGTTAAATAATTTCCCGAACGGGTAGTTTTATATTTACCGTCTGGTAAACAGATATAGAGAGATTCCAGATTATCGTTTGCATCTTTGAGAATCTTTCCTTTAAGCAAAAGCTCCCAAGCATTAATATTCAAAATTGTAAAAACTTGTTCTCGATACTTAAAGTCTGGTTTATTGTAGATTTCTATTGATGAAATTGCAGCCTGGATAGAATTGTCTAATAATCCCTTGTATATTAAACTCATAAATCTGGTTTTCCTATATTTTCAAAAATTACAATACTTAATCTAGAGTTAAAACCATCCAATACACCCAAAGCAGTATCAGCACTCTAAACGGCTGAGAGTCTGACAAATTCATTTTTTTAAACAATGGAGATTTAGATTCGGTGAGGTATGCGATCGCTTCCTCTTATGGTTGCGATCACCCTTGAAGACACAGCAGAAATTAAATTTCGGCAGTTATTTTGTCTAGTCGGTCATTGGTGTCCTTCGCCAGTTGAAGGCAGCGAACACTAGAGGCGAATCCACCTGCGGCGGCTATAAGTTCTAAAAAATACAGGATTAGCGGCTGGTGAAGTTTCGGGAAACCTTGCACTCTGGTGTTTTCTTTCAAGCTCTCGAAGCATATCAAAAGTATTGTTGCTTGTTGATGAATTACGACTATACGCCAAGTAGGTTGAGGATAAAAGATTGCAAAATTTTCCACTTTGCGCTATTACATGACTATACAAATTGCCACATATATTTATACTGTATAATTTTTATCTTTATAAAATTTATACACTGAGTTGCAACTATTAGGAGAGCGATGTTTTTGCGGGAGATGGGCAATAATTATTTGTTAGCTGAGGTGAGAATGCGATCGCTTTCCCGGTTTCCTCTAAGAACGGATGCGATCGCCCCATCGCCCCCTACAGCTGCTCCATCTTCACACCTGCCACTTCCATCATCACCGTGGTAATCGGCACAAGTCGTCCCACAGTTGTATAGTGACTGCCTCCTACTGGCGTTGTAGTTGAGCGCTCCTTGAAGCGCCGCATGGTAATCAAAAACCACTCCCGTGTTTTGGGCATTGGTAGCTTGTACAGCTGGCGAATATTGACAAAGTAGTAAAACAGCCAATCTGCCTCGGTGTACATGAAACAGCCGGGGGTGCTTTTCTCTAGGTTGCTATGCGTCTCGAAAAAAAAGTTCTTAGTCCTGTCCCACCTGTCGCCCTTAATCTCAATCAAAATTTCGCCCGTCTGCGTTGTCCAGATGAGGTCAACATCTCTGCGTTGGTAATCTGGGTCATCTTCAACATTAACAACGCTAATAGTTTCTGGTTTGGAGCAAAGCCTTGCCTCGATGTCAGCCGTCGCCAGCTTTGCTACTTGTTGAGCGTCGTGCATGGTGTAGGTCATAGCTGTATCTCCTGTACCAGCAAGGCATACTAGTTTATTATTTCACTTCTATTGCTGAATAGCGATCACATGGAGCATCTGCTGAAAGATTCAAGCGAGGAAAAGTTACCACAGGAGGAGGGAGCGATCGCTCTATAAAGTAGGCATCACACTATCACCGGATAGAGTTCAAAGAGGGGAAACTGATGATAGCTTGAGATGATGGAACGCTCATCTCAACCCCCCGAAGTGAATAACTTAGTATTAATCACCTTGACCCTCACCGCGTCTATAGTCCTATCGCCAGTCAGCATTGCTGGTACTGTCCCTTGTTCAACCCAAGCCATCAAAATGTCTTCATTTAACATCAGTTCCCAAAAATGGCTTAACCGCGTGCTACTAGTGTTTGCACCGTCTGTAGATAACTATAGCTATCAGCAACAGATGCAGTTATTTGAGCAGCACCAAAACGGTTTTACAGACCGGGATTTAGTTCTCGTTCAGGTTTTGGCAACAGATAAAAGCTATGTCAACGGACAGTTAATAGATGAATCTTCTGCTGCTAATTTGCGAAATCGCTTTGGGGTGGATAAACAAAATTTTCGCGTTATTTTGGTAGGCAAAGATGGTGGTGTTAAGCGCCAAGACACTACACCAGTCGAAGTGAAGGCCATTTTTGAGCAAATTGACGCTATGCCCATGCGCCAACAAGAAATGCAACAGCGAGGTAGAAAGTAGTTATGACGATTATTGTCCATCATCTCAACAACTCTCGCTCACAGCGTGTGCTATGGCTACTTGAAGAATTAGGCATCGAATACGATATCAAGTTCTACGAACGTGACTCCAAGACGATGCTGGCTCCAACATCGTTGCGAGAAGTCCATCCGCTCGGCAAGTCACCAGTAATTACAGATGCAGAAGTGACTGTTGCTGAGTCGGGCGCTATCATTGAATACATAGTAGAGCGATACGGCAATGGTCAGTTAATCCCAGAATCCGGTACTAAAGAGCGTCTGCGCTACACATATTGGTTGCATTACGCCGAAGGTTCGGCAATGCCACCTCTGGTAATGAACCTCATCTTTAACCGTTTTGGGACAGGAGACAGCAGGGCAAACGACGCATTTATCGCGCCCCAAATCAAGCTTCACTTTGACTACATAGAAGCTGAACTTGGTAAAAGTACGTGGTTTGTAGGCGAAGAATTTACCGCCGCCGATATCCAAATGAGCTTTCCTCTGGAATTGGTTGCTATACAAGCCGAACTTATCTCAAGCCGACCAAAGATTCAGGAATTTATCGAACGCATCCATGCGCGACCTGCCTACAAACGCGCCCTTGAACGTGGAGGCACTAGACTTTAAAGTTATGTTTATCCTTTTGTAACCCGTACCATTGTCGAATTGTGGAAGGCAATGGGTAAATCAATTGCCCTGGCTGCACCAACTGGACGAGCAGCCCAAAGGTTAGGCGAAATGACCGGACTAGAAGCTAAAACCATTCATCGCCTATTGGAATTTGACCCTAAAACTAGGAGTTTTAAATGCGATCGCACTAACCCCTTACCCCAGAGTGCAATTATTGTAGACGAAGCAAGTATGCTCGACTTGTTTCTGGCATACTCTTTGGTTGAAGCTGTTGCAGACAATGCCCAACTCCTGCTGGTGGGAGATATTGACCAATTGCCATCGGTAGGGGCGGGTAATGTGCTGGCTGATTTGATTAATTCGGGAAAAGTCCCTGTAGTGCGACTCACCCAAGTATTTCGCCAAGCTGCTACTAGCAAAATTATTACCGCCGCCCACCAAATTAATCGAGGGCAATATCCCCATATCGAATCAATTTCTGACACACCTCAATCTGATTGTCTGTGGCATGGTGGAGGGTTCGAGCCAGAACACGGTGTGCAAGCAATTAGTGAGTTGATTGCTGATTTCATTCCAGGGCTTGGTTTTCATCCTGCTACTGATGTACAAGTGCTTTGCCCCATGTCACGGGGATTAGTCGGTACACGCAATCTCAACAATGTACTGCAACAGTTAATTAATCCACCTAGCCCTGAAAAAGTTGAAGTAACCAGGGGTGGGACTATTTTTAGAGTTGGCGATAGGGTTATCCAACTCACCAACGACTACCAACGGGAAGTGTTTAATGGCGATGTGGGATTTATTAGCACAATTGATACTGAGGAACAGGAAATAATCGTCCAGTATCAAGAGCGCGATGTTACTTATGATTATGCTGACATGAATGAACTGGCTTTAGCCTGGAGCGTTAGCATCCATAAGTCGCAGGGATCTGAATACCCAGTCGTGATTTTGCCTTTGTACACCCAACATTACATGATGCTGACTCGAAATTTACTGTATACGGGGTTAACCCGTGCTAAGAAGTTGGCGATTATTATTGGTAGTCAGAAGGCGATAAGTATGTGCGTTCGTTCTACGAAGTCCCAAGAAAGATATACCCGATTGCAAGAGAGGTTAATTCAAGTAGCGTCACAATGATTGCGCTCTCACTTTTGACAAACTGCAACTATACCTGAGCGAGAAAGAGCGATCGCTTTGCTCCACACTGTCTTGATGCCTAACCAAGCAATATAAATTATATAGATATCTCGTAAGTATTCAGTTTTTTATTCGGGTATTGCTAGGTAAAACTAATGATATTCAAACACTTTTATAATTGCACTTAACAATGCTAAACATTTTGAATTTCCAAAGAATGATATATGCTGCGAAGATGCTTTAAAGCTCTTTCTTTGCGTTTACGCAATGTGGCTTCATGCTGAACTTCCTTGCCTTGTAAAACTAAATATAATTTAATTTCCTTCCATGATAAATCTTTTACCTCCTTCAAAATCAAAATTTCTTTTTCCTCTGGAGCTAACTTTTCAAAAGCTAGGCTTACTCTTTTGAATAATTCCTCTTCAATCTCTTCACAGGCAGTAAGGCTACAATTAATAAGAGATTCAGTCATGTTTTCCTCAAACTGTACAAATCTGTTAAGTTCTCGGCTCTGTTCTCTAATGATGTTATAAGCTGTTGAGCGAACCCAAGCAAGGGGTTTATCAATCTGTTCACCTTTTGCTATGAGTTTGATTCCACGCATATATGCCTCATTTAGTACCCAAGTAGGACTATAAGAATTACTCAGGTTGAATTGAGCAAGGCTGCGCTTAACAAAAGCTAACATCGAGTGTGCTGAAGAACTCCCAGAATCAAGTAAAACCTGAAATTCTTCGTCAAATGCCTCACGACCACAAGCTGGCATCCCATTTCCTCCAGTTCAGTAGGTAGCAAATATTACGGCTTCTTCTCCGGTTTCCAAATGAACCAACCTCCTGTTAAGTAGTGAAAAAATGAAGTTTTTGTGACTATTTGATGAAATTTATATGAAATTACGCTATTAACGGTCACAAAAGTCCAACATTTTCACTATTCACTATCTGAGGTCACAAAAGTCAAATATTTTCACTCTATATAAGAGTGTGTTTAACCAAGCCAAATGTGTTTCCCAGTTGGGAATTAACAGGATACTGCGTATCTTTATGAGTAATATAACTAGAGGGATATGTAAGTCCGAACAGAATTTGGTGATAAGGAGCTAATACTAATGGTCAATTTTCATTTTTCAAATAGACTAAAAGAGCCTGAGTTACAATTAACTCAGAAGCAAAAGAACATTATCCGAGAATATTGTTGTTTAGCAAGTTTAAGCAGATTGTCCGAGCAAGAAGCACAGCGAATAGCAGATATCTTAGAAATCGCTAAAATAGACCAAGTAATTGATTTTTTCATGACAGAAGCAGACCATTATGTTGGTCACAAATTAAACTTAATTAATGAGAATGAAAATAAGAATTTGCAAGCTAGATTAAGAGAGTATCTAGTAACTGATTCAGAAAGTTGGAAGCTGATTAATTATCGGGATAATAAGTAATTTTATCTGATAAAGTAAGAACGTAGTCAGAGGGATATGTTCTTACTTTTATAATCAGATTCTCATCCCCTAATTAAATGATGCTGCTTGAAAAGTTAGACTACAAAACAACTACTACGCAGAGTATAGCTACTAAGGTTAAACAGTAAGAAGCAAACATCAAATAGGCAACAACAGCCGCCATTCCTTCAGTTTTCTGCTCTTTAATAACGCCAAGCTTTGATGCGAATGAATTAAATAACCGAAGCATATTTATAGCTCCATAATTATGTTTACCTTCAATAATTAGTGATAGCTTCTATGAATATGTGACTGATATTGATACTGTTAATTAATTTGATATCTTTTGCATCTCTTCATTCTTAGAGGATGTTTGAAAAGGGTCGGCTTGAGCCTCAATTGCGACTCAGTGGTGCGATCTAAAATCCCAAAACTCTGATTCTCTGGTAAAAGTTTCTCGGTAGCCAAGGTACTGAAATACGCGCTGGAAGACTTTTCAAACACCCTCTTATCCTCTAAGAGGGCGATTTCTCTTTCACCTTCCTCTAAGAAATTGTAGATATCCAGCGATCGCTCTATGTCCCATTGCAATCATGACCCAATTACTTGATTGATATGATGTCCAATAGACTCAACACTTTACCAGGGCTGAGTTATAAAGTACAGGTCACTAGTATTAACGTCTTATGCACAGTTTTTTAGCCGAGTCAGGAAGGTGACTTTCTGGCTTAGGCACTCAGATACTGATAAATTGTCTGTTGCTTCATGATATAAGAGTAACTCCGTTGTCTTATTTTCTCTTTTCTATGGAATTCGCATATCCGAGCGAATCTTAGATTTATTACTGAAACATCTCTGTAAAAATTGTTAATTAGTTTGTTAACCTTACTATTTAAGCCATTGGTATTTAGATTATCTGAGTATAGATGCTGAAATATAAGAGCATCTATCTCAGCAATTAAACCACTAAGAACTTCATCAATCTGGGCGATATCCAGTATGCGTGCCATACGTATAGCATCCATTTCAGATAAGTCTTTCATGCTGGCAATCTGAAAATATTGGTACGCTAAATCTAATGTCATAAATTCCTCCCTGTTTTGGTCAAATAAAAAGTGTTTTTTGATAAAAATAGCAGTCTGAGAGATTTGAAAAATAGATGGGAAGACCCGCCTATTTGTTTGCAAATCTGACTACAAATTGTCTATTTGGTTACGAAGTCTTCTCAAGCTATGATAGTAATGTTGCCTAATATTATTCACAACCCTTTGATCGCAGGCTGGTTCCAAACCTTGCTCGAACAATTCTTTGGCAATTTCTTTGAATGTATAGCCTTCTACGGCTCTTTTATAGACAATCATCTGATACTTGGATTCCAATTCCTGCCAAACTCTTTCTAGCTGTACTTGAATTTTTGGAGTTACGCAGTATAAATTTTTAGCTGGATCTTCTTCTTCAGAAAAATAAGAAAGCTTCTGATGAAGTTGGTAGTTGCGTTTTTCTTTACGTGAATATTCCCGGATTACATTTAGTACAATTTGTCTAAAATAGGCAGTAATGCTTAAGATGTGTTGACCGCTTTCTATTTTAGATTTTGCTCTCAGAGCGCTCTCAATCAAAATTTCTTGATAATCAAAGTTGTGCAAATGGAATTGCTGGATTAATCGAATTGTGAATTTTCTAAGAGCAAATTCATCGTTGCTCTGCTCGTTGAGGGCGTTGCCGATTATCTCTCTCAACTCCAGTAGATTTTTGTGCTTTTGGAAATCTTCTAGCATTGCCATACCTCCTTATTGGTTACAAACCTAAGTGATAAATCTAGACAATTTTTGAAGCTTTAATGTCATCATTTTTTGACAAAATTATCATAAAAAATATTGTATTTTAAGCAGAATATTTTTCTGATACTTTTAATTCTTTGTGTCATATTTTCTGTTAAAACTGCTACTAAAAAGTAGAGGTAAATCTATTGCTCTACACTCAGCTACACATATATGCAATTATCTTCTTTATTATTGGTAACTTTTTGGCTATTTGAGTAGGTACAGACTTAGGTTGAATTAATTCTGGGTTAGTGATGAAGTTTCGATATTCTTAGAGGAAAAAGTAGTATAACTAGTGCTATGCAAAAACTCCCAGAGTGCGCTCGCTGTACATTAACTAATTCTTTGTCACTGTTAACAGATTGATGTCATGTTTAACAAATTGATGTCACTGTTAACAGATTGTGTGTCACAAATACAAATAGACACACTATCACAATGGCAGACCTCTGCC
>NZ_JAIVFW010000102.1 GCF_020829595.1 Nostoc sp. CHAB 5844 | reverse complement strand
CGCCAAATCCTCTAATTAATGCTACTTCTTATCGTTAAGCCTCTTGGTTTTTGAATCTAACTTAGTTCTGATGTACTACCATGTCAGCTTTTTGTTGATGTGTGACAGTTAGGGTGCGGAAGGTGAGCTATAAGGTTTATTTCTGTCCTGAATCAGCGCACCATTCAACAATTCCCTGATGCACCCAAAAGTGGCAGTGGCATTCGTTAAGCTGCCTAACAGAAGGATTAAGTGTTGGTCGTCCCAGCGAATCAATGGCGATCGCACTTCCTGTACCACCGCAACCACTGACCCCAACACTCAACATCGATAAGTCTTGATTGAGGGCTTCCCCAAGAGCTAAAGCTTGTCGCTGGAATGCTGGAGGAGAAACCCCCAACCCCCGGTTTGGATAATGCAAACGGATTTTCTGCCCAATAACACGAATCATCCGCAAGGAGATAACTTCCTGCGAACTAATCCACAGGCGACCAATCAAATTTCCATCCGGCATTAAGATAACACTCAAAATCTGAGTATCTGAGCCGTTGCGGTTTTGTGCCAGTTGAATTAAGTCTGGTTCGTTAGTATTATCCTGAGTAGAGAATTCTCCTAAACCTTCTGGGTGGCTGTGGAAAACGGCTACCGTCAGATTTTTTGCTTGTGCCACTTGCAATGCCCGAACAAAAGAATCTGTTTTCCAAGTAATGTGTTTGGCAGAGAAAGAAACAATTTCATCCTCTGGGACTGGTATTACTTCATATGAAATGAATTTTTGGTGCGGCTGTCCATCCCAAGGGTCGGCATTGATAACGGCCTTTCCACACAAGACATAGGCTGCTCGTTCTTTACCATCTGTGGTTAATAGCAATTCTCGCAGGTAATTTGAATGTTGCTCTTGCAATGTCAAGCTTGCAGTAATCAAGCAGCCACCTCCAGAGCATTTTCAATTCGTTTGAGCATTGTCCATATGCCATCTGTACCAGGTCGCCACTCATTGTTATGTCTTGACCATCGTTGCCATTTCTGACCATTAAATTGGTGTGCTTGGTCGGCTGCCTTTGGATATTTTGCACCCTGTACCAGCTTTACCCACGGCAGCAGGTAAAACATATCGGGGGGTGCATCCGGATATCCGCTCGGCAAGAGAATTAGGATATCTGCCTGTTCAGTATCAAAACGGCCAAGTGGTAACTGAAATTCCCGTAAAATAACACCCTTTTGACTGGCATCTATCACTTCTTCAAAAGGTAAACCCCTGTTTTCCAGGTATTGGCGATCATTTGAGGGTAAAAAGCTCATTACTTAACCCTCCGTTGTAGTCTTTTTACCAGTGAAGAATCGCTCGACTCCTGGTGCTTGTAAATCGACAGATTCGTTATCAGCAATTGGGCGGTCTTCTGCACCGCGTACTTCCAGCCACACTCCATAGGATTTAGAGTCAACACCTGCAAGTTCCTTTAGCTTTAACCCTGTGATAATTGGCGCTCCCCACTCAAATCGCCGACCGTCGATAACAAAACGGAAAGAGCGATCGCTCTTGCAAGTAATGAATCGCTCGATACCAGGCTTTCTGAGTTCAACGGTTTCATTAAGGCGGATTTCTTCTAACTGACCGTTATGTAGCACTTGGAAGATGAGGTACTCATCCACAGGTCTCTTGCTTGCTTCATCAAGCAGCTGCCCTCCTGTAATCACGGGGTCGTCTACTTTGTAACTTCGGTCATCAATCCGCACCAAGTAGTGTTTTGCAAGCGGTGGTTGTACAGCCCCGTGCTGCTTGACCCAAGCTTCCAGTTCAATCTCATCAACCACGATATTGTTAGTCATAATTTTGTTGCAAAAGTGACTTGTAATTTCACTCGTAAAATTTCATCCATTATATTGCACACATGATTTAAAATTGCAAGAGTGAAATTGGAGGTGAAATGGCAAAAGGACAGTTTGATGTTGAAGCCTTTTATGCAGCATTGGACAGCCAGCGGCTGTCTAAGCGTTTGACCTGGAAACAAGTCGCCGAAAAATCTGGTGTTAGTGCGTCCACCTTAACTCGGATCGCGCAAGGTAGACGACCAGATGTAGACAGTATGGCAGCTTTGTTAGCATGGTCTGGGCTGGACGCAGACTTCTTCATCAAGCGCGAACAGGATACTCCAACCGAATCCGAACCACTCGCTAAAATTACGGCGTATTTGCGTGCAGACCCCCATTTAACACCAGAAGCTGCATCTGCAATGGAAGCCGTCATCAAAGCTGCTTACGAGAAACTTCGCAAGGATCAATAAGATGACATTACGCTGTGGTTTTAGTCAGGAGGCAAATGCTTATGCCAGGTAAGACGAAGTTCCGTCGTGGCTTTAAGAAGGAGGCAAGTGCTTATGCCAGGGAGTTTCGAGCAGAGCTTGGTATAAAACCATACGCTCCCTTATGCCCTTGGCAGCTTGCTGAACATTTAGCAATTCCTATTGTTCCACTGTCGGAGTTTCAAAATGAAATTCCTGAAGCGGTTCGCTATTTCATAGAAAAAGACATCAAAAGTTTTTCTGCGATAACAGTGTTTTATGGTACACAAAGAATAATTGTTCACAATGACGCTCATAGCCCTTTACGTCAGGCTTCCAATGTTTCTCACGAGTTAAGTCATGGCATCCTTCAACACCAGCCAGATGAAGTTTTCAACGAATGTGGATGCCGGAATTTTAACCAAAAATATGAAGATGAAGCAAACTGGTTAGCTCCGGCACTTTTAATTTCAGAAGAAGCTGCCCTTCATATCATTAAAACTGGAATTACAATAGATGAGGCTGTTGAATATTACCGCGCTAGCAAGGAAGTGATCAATATGCGTATTAATGTTACTGGAGCGCGAAAAAGAATTTCATCTCGTTGGAGAGGAGAGTTAGTTGAATCAATTTAACTGCAAAATTTAATCAAATTAAAGTTTTTTAAATTAAAATCTTTAACTCCTAATTAAGCGTTAACAGTTAACATTCAACAAGAAAAGATGTGCAAGTTAGAAGCACGACAGCTTACCTTCATATATCAATATGAACTAGTCCTTATAATCATCTATAAAATTTATTCTTTAACAAGTTAATCATACTGCTGTATATATTCATTAAGCTCGATTCAGTAAGTCCTATTCTCTTGTACAGCTTATTTTTAAATGTGATATTTCTGCTATCGTTTCATTCAGCATCTGACGATGCCTCCGTCGGGCATCCTAACCGCACTGACATATTCTGGCAGTGTTGTGTTACCCGTGGTTGCAAATTGGCTATAGTGACCAAATTAGGTGGTAACTGTTCAGCAAACAACCGTCCTGGATGGATTTCGTCCCACATTGAGCGCATCTGCGCTCCTCGTCCCTTACCAGGGGCATGGATACCAAAACCAGAGATAATACTGCACCAAACAGGTTGGAAATGTCTGATCAGTACTGCTTCTCCCCAAGCAACCAAGTCCACTGCCATTGCCACAACCGTAAAGTGAAACTCGGCAACGTCAAGATTTGGTGCTTGGCGAATGGAGTTCCTATGTTCTCTTAAACGACCAACCAGACCGCCAGCAATAGTTCCCTTGCCAGTACGCTTGCCAGGATTCTCGGCTTTTCCGATATAGATTGGCATACAGCATTTTGCTTGGTTAGCATAAGTAATATCTGCGTACAAAGGAAACTGTCCCCGATAGTAAAGCAAGTAAACACCAACATAGCCAGCTAATTCTTCTCTGTGCTGTTCTAGTTCGGTGAGTGGGTGGCATTGCTGTCTAGCCTGAAATTCGATTAACTGGTCGCGTAAGGTAGCAGGAGCCTGGAAAACTTCTAATGGCATGAATGATAGTTACTAGACATTAACTATCATTTTCCCACTAGTGGTATGACCATGTAACTTATTAACTTAAAGTTTAGTGCTTGCATATTCTTCCACATTTTTTATGTCTGCTTATTTTGCTTGTATTTATATCAAATGTGCAAGGTAGTTAGTAGCGTACCCTAGCTTATTAAAGCAAGTTTTACCATTTATTGTTTAAAATATTAAAACAATACTCATTCAAATCTCATCTCCACAACTTTGTTAATAGTTGTTAATCTACATTTATTAATAAAGTAGCTCATGTGTTAGATAAATCTGTTGTACCATTGAAAAGCTTTGCGATATATATGCTCTTTTAGCCTGAAAGTCATTAGGCGTTGAACCAGCGATCGCTCCTAATTGTTTCTAAAGCACACGATAAGGTTTTGACAGAGGAGTATCTAAAAACTCGAACCCATTCTGTTCGAGCCATTCGCGGGAAATTTTATCTGGTCGAGAACTGATAAAAATACAAGCATCATCCAACGACTCAAAGAGTTTTGTGCAGACAGTTGGATGCTTAAAATCGCCGACTCCGATTATATGTCTGTCATAGTCATCCAGAGCAAACTTTGTCAGATAAATTCGCACAACATTCTCTGGAAAACACGTCCAGTTGTGTGAGTCGAAAACTACAGATATCGCATCTGTAGGCATGGGCAATTCATGATGTATTTTACTGCCAGGAAATTCTGCTTTATGTTTAGCTAAGTATTCCTGGATGTTGAGCCGATTAGACATTTATTAACCTATTAAGTAGTTGCATAAAATTAAATTCATTCGTGGAGACTCTTAACAGGGAACAGGGAACAGAGAAACAAGATGTGTAATTAATTTTGTTTAGTTAATTAACTGGAATGTAACTTGGTTACTCTTGTATTTTATTGCCTTGAGGGAAGCGATCGCCTTTGGCTTGGCGTACCCCTACAATACGAGCAAGCGAGCAAGAGCGTGTTGCACACAAGTCATCGCTCCTGCTAGAGTCACAGAAAGCATGAATTAAAAAGCAGAATATCAGAATTGCTTGGTTAGCGGTCTAGATGACTGCGGATACTGCTAGCAATCAGATGGGCAAGAGTAACAGGTACAGCATTACCAATCTGGCGCATCGACTCGCCCCAATTACAGGGAAAGTAATAATCATCAGGAAACGTCTGTAACCTCGCAGCTTCACGCACTGTCAAGTAGCGAACTTGTCCATTAGGCAAGGCAAGCATATTCTCCCCACCAGGAACACCATGCACCCCAGCTTTTAAGGTTTTGGCTGGTTCATCCAAAGGACTGCCCGTATGTCCTGGATAACTTCTAGCTCCTGGAATATAAACGTGATTTGGAATTTCTACTGCCACATCGGTATTTTCAGGCGATGGTAAATCAGCGATCGCATCCCGGACAGTACACCAGGGAGCAGTCACGCTACCTAACAAATTTGCGCCAGTACGTTGCAAGCGGCTACGAAGTGAGGATGGCATCTCTGGGCGTTCTTTGCTAGCTATAGCGTGGTGTTCCCAATATTCACCAGTAATCCACTTATGCCAAATAAGCGCTTCTTCGGTATGTGTTGGTTCAGGGAAAGACCAGTTTGCTTTCAAATCAGAGCGAAAACCAACAATAAAAACCCGCTCCCGCTTTTGCGCTACTCCATAATCTGCCGCATTCAACAGCCTGAAGGTAACGCGATAGCCAAGGTCATCGCTCTTCCCACTATTATGATGACGCTCCAAGCGTGCCAAGTGGTCAACCCAAGGCTCATCCGGCTTGGGCAATAGCTGGGGATGGGTTAGCTGTAAAATAATATACTCAAAATAATTAATAAAATTACGACGCAGTAATCCCCGCACATTCTCGATCAGGAACGCTTTCGGGCGTAATGCACGCACTGCACGAAAAAACTGGGGGAACATATCTCGCTTGTCGAGAAAAGCACCATGCCTGCCACCAATTGAAAAGGGCTGACAAGGTGGCCCACCAGCTAAGAGGTCTATTTCTTCCTCAATCGTAGAATAGTCAAAATCCGTTACATCCATCTGGTGAATATGCCAGTCGCTAACAAGGGCAATCCCTCGCTGTTGATTTTCACGGATGGTGTAACAACTGTGCTTATCCTGTTCCACAAGTGCCAGATGATGAAAGCCCGCCTTGGCACAGCCCATCGCCAAGCCTCCAGCACCTGTACATAACTCTATCGATTTCACTGGTTCCAATTTAAAAACAGTCACTGCAAAACATCTTCATGATATATGTAACACAACCGAACATAATGCTGTAAAGCGTTTGCAGATTGCAACGATGTTGAGATGCATTTCTACTCCGTTATGTGGTGCTTTCAAAATGTCTTGTACAGATTAAATCTTTGTACTTATACTACTCTTGATTTTGGTTGCTAAGTTTTTAGCCTGCCGTATTTGACAGGCTATAGTGATGTTTATATCCCTTATTTTAACTAGCAAGTGGCGCTATTTCAGGAGAGAATAGTTTGTGATTTTCGACAGCATATTTATAACTAAACAGTCCATTGTTTGACAAGAAAAATTTATCTTCACTACCCGATATCTTGAGTACGGTGATAACACATGGGGATTGAATATTGTTATTGCGAATGAATTTCCTTGCAGTTGTACAGGTTTTTTCTTGATGATTCTGTTGATAGCAACTAAAGCTTGTAACCTTTGATAGCAAAACTTTTCCACGTAATCTGCGTCTGAAATGGTATCTACCTAGTTTTTGTCGAATTCGTTTGGACATTTTGTACTCTCCTTAATAATTGTGCGTGGTTTTTATATCGCTTAAGTTGAATTTCAAGCTGACGGGCTTCTTGTTTACTTGAGGTCTTCCATACGTAGACAATTTTGAATTCGATGCCGCGTTCTATTGCAGCACGAGTAAATGCTGCTCCTGACCCTTGTAGATGCTGCTGAAATCTTTTCTTGAGGTTCGTGCATGAACCTAAGTAATAACGAGCTTGATGTTTCTCATTTCCGAGCGGACGAGATAGCTCAATCATGTAGCAGCAATGAATTGAGGGAATTTCTCCTGACAATTCCATATATGCTTTTTTGGGATTATTTTTAAGACTGAGGCGTTAGCTGATTGTGGTAGTTTATGTCGTTACGCAGTTGAGCCTTTCTTGCTCTTGCACCCAACTAATTACATTTGATTTACTAACGCTTACAGACTTATCTTCACCCACAATAAGTACTTGAAACCAGCCAGTTTCTAACTCATAGTAGTCAATGATTAAACCTGATTCTCTGGCTGTTTTGAGAGCTAATACTTCCTGGGGTAACAATCTTTCAATTCTTAACTGTTCTTCTGGAAGAAGCTGCTTCCAAGCTTCATCTTTAATAGCCAAATGCCTGTATATAGCACTTCTAATTTGATAGTAACTGGTGGCTGATTTGAGTTTTTCTGCCAGCATTGATACTTCTTCCCCAACTGGCTGCCGTTCTGTAGCGTTACTAGTGCTAGTTTGTTCGTTTTGTTTTAGTCTGGAGTTAACTTCTATAGCTTTTTCACTCTCTGTTGGGGATGTTTCCGCTTGTGGAAGCATACTTGACTCAACCACAACCACTTCAGATTCAGCAGTCTCTTCCTGGGACTGCTCTTTTTCTTGGGATTTGATTCTGGCGTGATAGTCTGCGATCGCTTCACGGAGAATTTGCTGTGGGAGTAGCCCATACCCATCAATTAATTCTTGTGTGAGTACCCCTGTTTGGTGGTCTTCCTCGTACTGAGGAGGGAATTGGCAATAGCGATCGCCTTTTGAAGTTCTGCGCCAGATTGATATCTGTTTTTGTTGTTCCTGTTTTTGGGCTTTAAGAACGGCTTTCCTCTCTTCGATTAACTCCAGCACCAGTTCACAGGTTAATCCTCCAATTGGGTAATCCTGTAATTGACTGATAATTGACTTGTATTGAAGAGAACACAGCCTGAGAAGTATTGTTACTGGAATTGGTGCTAGGTGTTGAGGACAGGTTAAAAATTCTTGGAAGTTTTCGGCTATTTTGAGCGCTCGTTTTTCCTCAGAGCTTCCTTTATCCCAACCGTATGTATCGAGCAGAGTTCGGTATTCTTTTTTGCTATAGGTGGTTTTGTATTCGTAGAGTAGGAAAGCAACGTGCAAATATTCCAGACTGCGGGTTTCGATATGTGCGGTTGGATTTGGGTTTAGTTGATGCTTTTGGGAGTAAGGGATTGATGTGATAGTTGCTGGCATGATAAGATTCACCTTGCATTAATTTTGTTGGTCTTAAAAGACCACTTACCTATTTGAGTCAACGCAAATAATTCAGGCTGCTTGTTTGTCCCAAGCTTTTGATGATGATTTGGAGATAGCAGCCAAGGCATAGCCCAAGGTGTGCTTGTGAATTTTGGGCATTTTGTGAAACGACATATCCTGACCCCAATCTTGGACTGACTTGGTGCCAATATGTAATGGCACGAATGGCACTAAGAAAAGCTGTAAGGGATACAGGATAAAGATTACAGCTTTTAAAGCTAGAGAGAGGAGTCATGGAATAGATGGTTGCGCTCGCCGAAGGAGAGATGATGTATGGTTGCCCAAAAATTTTGTCGGGAGAAAAAGCTTACTCGTTCATGGAATACTTTCTTTAGAACGAGCAAGCAAAGGTTGTTCCAGAACGCCCAGCTCGAAGTGAACCACGAGTTCGTAAACGTCGCCCCAAAATTTACCCCTTGATGGCTAAACCGCGCCAAGAATTACGTCATCAATTGCAAACTGCTTAATTGATCAGTATTTCCGCTTTTCTTAGTGCCATTCCTATATGGGGTTTGTTTTCACAAAAGGCGATCGCAAACTTTCTCAGGGTTGGGCGATCGCTTTTTAGTAAAGTGAAAGCCATGCGTAGCGTTACTTACACATGGCTCTTAAGTAGTGAAATTACAAATTCTAACTGGCTGTAATTTCTTCAAATTGTTCGAGAACTTTTTGAACTTTGCTCTCTTTGATTAAAGATTGACATTCTTTGCTTGCGATATAAGCGCGACGCATATAGGAATGCCCTTCTCTATAATTACCAGCCTGAATTAGTTCAATGCCTTGCTTACTGTACTGTGCAGCTTCTGCCGCTTTGGCGCGAATCTGTTCTCTATCCATCTTCTTGCTGCTCCGATATCAAAACCAAAATCGAATCTGCCTCTTCAAATAGCCTATCCGCTTTCGCATCTAATAGACTAGCATCATCATCATCTCCCAACTCAACAGCTATTTGTGACTGGGCATATAACACCGCTACAGCCTGTTGCAGTATATTATATGCTTGCATCAAAGCCGCGACTGAACTTTGCTTCACTTCCCCTCCTTTGAACAAATCTTCATCAAAACTTGGCAAAGCCGTATTTGAAACTCAAACCCAGTGGTATTTGAGCTAACAAGACAAACACAGATGGTTGCAGAAGCTAACTATTGAATGCTCCTGTTTGTGGTACTTGTCTTGATTGGGATTAAGTTTTCAAGGTTCGGATTTTTGATGTCGGCAAACTCTTGTGCTGTATGAGCGTAAGAGTTTGTTTTTTGTTGTCCTTTCTCTAAGAATATAAAGTATACCTCTAGATAAATCAAATTTAAAACTGTATTTATCAATACTAAATTTATATTTATATAGACTCAAACTTGATTATTTGTAGTAAATTAAGGATAGAAGTAAGCTTAGAATGTAGAATTATGAATCAAGCCTTGATTAAGTGGAGATTAAAAGAAGTCATGGCAAGGCATAACATTAAAGCCCGTGACCTTGCCTCGGAAATGGGCGTAAGTGCTAACTCCGTCTCTAACTTGCGAAATGCTAGAACCATGCCCCGCCTAGATGGAGAAATATTAAATAACCTCTGCGAAGCCTTAAACCGACTTGCACAAGATTTAGAAGGAGAAATTACCCCTTCTGAATTAATCGGCTATGTTCGAGGTCCAAATCCTGTCGTTGATGACAATCATGAAATAAAAGGAGTTAAAGCCTCTTCTCAAAACAAAAAATCCCGTTCTACTACAAATTCTGAAGCTCAAGTAGAAGATTCTTTCGCTTCAACTGCTGCTTAGTGGAAGCGATCGCCGCCGTCCAAAGCTATGCGATCGCTTGCTCAAATCGTTGCATTACAAAGTGAGCTAAATATATGCTGACACATTTTTGGTGTAGTCCAAAGTTCAGCTAAATACTCACTTTGGTTAAATTGCTTTCCTCCACTGTTTTCAGCGTTTACCAAGCGTGGGCAAGAAATATGCTGACACTAGAAAAAACATCAACGCTTCCTTATAGTGTCCTCAATACCAGCATCAAAGAAACGTTTACGTCCATTGACCGCTTCGAGTGGCAAGCTGTAGACGAAATTCTTGAAATGCGAGAACAACAGCTTTACGGTGAAGCTGGCTATAAAACCTTCGAGGAATACTGCCAAGCTGAGTTATCCGCTTGGGGTGGCTACCGACGAATTAACCAACTGCTGGGAGCAAAGAAAGTTAAGGACACAGCCGATGAATTGGGCGAACATATCAAGAATGAACGTCAATCCCGGCCACTGCTACGGCTAGTCAAGGAACCAGAGAAGTTGAAACAGGCTGTTGCGATCGCATTCTCTGAAAACCCCTCCCCCAGCGAATCAGACTTTGCGGCTGCGGCTAATAAGGTGGTTCCCCGTTTGCCACGTAAACAAGTCACAGAACCAGTGGTTCCTGAATCTGCTCAAGTTACGGTGACATCAAAATCACATCCCAGATACGGTGAATCAGGAACCATTGAAGCAGACGCGCCGAATCACTGGCAGCAGATTGTCACCTTTGAGGATGGCAGCAGAGAACTGGTTAACAATAAAGATTTAGATGCCCCAAGCATTCCATTCAAGAGTGAAAGAACTTACCCCAAAGAATATGCCGAAGCGATCGCCGCTTGCAAAAACGTTGGACAGGACAGCAAAAAACACTTTTTGCGTCTACCCGCAAAAAGTTCGGGAGGTAGACCCAGAGATGATTTCAAGCTCAGTCGTCATGGTTGATCTACAACAAATGAATCACTGTCCTTACCTGCTGTAACCACCGAGCTTTGGAAGCAACGACAACAGGCTGAAGTAGAGAAATTAATTGGCGAAGTCTCGCCCGAAGAGAAGCGAGAACTTCAGTTAGCCAAACAAGAGATGTTGAGACAGTTTTGGGCAGCCAGCCCAGACGAAGATGTTCCTTTTTAACCAAACCAGTTTTGACAAATATATGGAGGGTGAAATATGAGCAGCATTGCCTCTACTGAAAGGTTTTCTGTCCTGGTAATATTGCGCCGGGAGTATCTTGATATCACAGGTAACTTCTGCGCGGCCAAGCTGATTGAGTATTTCCGGCATTGGACAAACTGGAAGCTCTTAAATCACCGTACCCCTTGGATTTACCAACCCCTCAAGCGAATCTATCTTGACCTTATGGGCGAACACAGCCTTCATGTAATCAGACGTGCGATCGCACTGCTTGAGGAGATGGGCATTATCGAGAAGAAGAAGAATCCAGGTAACGTCAGGATCGGACATGGCAGTACAAATTACACTTCGATGTACTCAATAGATTATTAGAACATGGCAAGTGCAAAACTGAACGTGCCACGTTCAATGCAGAACAATACCACAGATCCCATACTCAAGCTTCTAATACCAATTTAATGTGAAGCTGCATAGAAAAGAGCTTCCAGGATAAAGTTATAAGAAGAGACAGAAATTACCTGCTCAAATGTAAGTTGGTCGAATATTTCTTGGATGCGATTACGTAAAGCCTGTAAAGAAGAGAAAAGTTGATTTTTCAGGGGTTTTTTGAGAAATTGCCAAAGTCTTTCGATAGGATTGAGTTCAGGGGCTGATGGTGGTTGAAACAGCGGAATAATATTCTCTGGCCAACGAATCGCTGAACTTGTATGAGCAGGTGCTTGATCAATCTGTAAAATAGCGTAATCACCACCTAATTGCACAGATAGCCAGTCCAGGAACTGTTGAAAACACTCGCCATCCAGTTTTGGGTACTCATAAAGAAAGTGGTCTCCAGTCAACGGTTCAATAGCACCATAAATCCAAAAGTTGTCTCGTGGCCATTTCACCTCAACGGTGGGCTTGACTCCTGAAGCGGTAATTACTTTTCCGGTGAGAGTTTTTCATCCAACCCTGGTTTCATCCTGACACAAGTAGCGAACACACTTGTTTTGCGCCAGAATTTGTTTCAAGGTTAGTAGAATGATGCCGAGTTTTTTTGAAATTCCGATACCAACTCTTCATCCTGCTGATAACTTTGAGGGCGTGGGACTTTCAGTTTTGCTTTCAATCTATATCTCACCCAAGCAGAAACTGTGGCGTACTCTATATCCAGCCCATG
>NZ_JAIVFW010000101.1 GCF_020829595.1 Nostoc sp. CHAB 5844 | reverse complement strand
ATTAGCCGTAGGTTGGGTTGAGCATCAGCGAAACCCAACACCAAGATTAATGTTGGGTTTCCTTACGTCAACCCAACCTACATTTTTTTGCTACGTATATTTCAAAAATCAAATAAGAGTCCTATATGAAATTATAGGTAAGTACAGAAAAATTAAGAAGCGATCGCCTTTCACATGATATAAAGATTCGGAGTGCGATCGCCCATAGTCAAGTATTAGATGTGTAGACGTATTGAGATTCGGCATTGTAGAAGGCAAACAGTAAATGCAAGCCAAAATAAGTTTTATAGCATAGTATTGAGCAATCAGGTTAATTGCGGGTGTATTTCGTGAAATTTGTTGATATTAACACTTATATCAGCAGTGAAGCTAATTTACGAGTTCTAAACTTGATATGCGACTCGCAAAACCTAATTTACAATATCTTAAAGTGATCGCCTGTCTTTACGCTATCAACGGAGATTTTTAGAATGAAATGGACACTTGAAGAAGCCCAAAAACAACTATCCTTAATAATTAATGCAACTAGTCAAGAACCTCAGTTAATCTACACTCAAGAACAATTAGTGGCTGCTATTGTAGATCCTGAGCTTTTTCAAGAATTTTTAAACTGGCGACAACAAGCTGCAAAAACATCTTTAGCTCAAGTCTTTAAAGAACTTCAACAGTTATGTATCGAAGAAGATTATAGCTTAGAGATTCCAGCACGAAGTGATAGAATGTAATTAAAATTGAAATATATCAATATATAAAAGAGTTGAAAAATGTTCAATGCAGTAGAGTTTCAAGCAAAAATACAAAATGGTTTAATTCAAATCCCCGATGAGTACAAACAAGAACTCAGTGAAGGCGATGATATTAAAGTAATTGTTTTAGTAAATAAAAAATTATTACAAAAAAAAGACATAATTGATAAATTGACTGAAAATCCGGTTCAAGTTAATGGTTTACTCAGCCGTGAGGAAATTTATAGTCGCTAGTTATGACTGCTGTTCCATCTTTTATTGATACAAATGTTTGGCTATATCGTTTATTTGATGACAAAAAGATAGAAGTAGTAGAAAGAGTCAGAAAGCGTAATATTGCTATTTCAATTACGTCCAATGAAGGAATAATTATCAGTACCCAGGTTGTAAACGAGGTTTCTGCTAATTTGCTGAAAAAAGCAGCTTTTAACGAACAGCAAATTAAAGCTGTGATTCAGTCGCTTTACCTTCGATGCACTGTAATAGAGTTTAACCTGAATATTTTTGAGTCTGCGTCAGATATCCGTAGTCGATATAATTTTTCGTTTTGGGATGGGTTAATCGTTGTATGTGCATTATCTGCAAGAGCAAGCATTCTCTATTCTGAAGATATGCAGGATGGATTAGTAATAGCTAATCAATTAGAAGTTGTGAATCCGTTTAAATAAAAGTAGAGAAGTTACTTAAGTTGCGATCGCCTTTAGAAGAATATAAATATTTGGGATGCTATCGCTTGTTTTTACATTATTACTAGAAGCGCGATCGCACTTACGAGAGTATGAATATTTGAAATGCGATCGCCTTTTTTAAACCTATCACCAGAAATGCGATCGCCTATATAAAAGTATAATTATTTGGGGTGCGATCACCTTTACAAGACTATCAATATACAGCTTTTATGCTTTTGGTAATGTTATTGTCTTATTCCTTGCGATAAACCTGTTTACGATGTCCTACTCTCACAACAATGACCAGTAACACATCATCAAAAATATCGTATAAAACTCGGTAATTACCAACGCGAATTCGGTAGCTACTGTCCGAATCTTCTAGCTTAACAACCCCATTAGGACGGGGATTATCAGTTAATTCATCAATTTTTGTTTGTATTCTTGTCTGTACTTGTGCAGGTAATTTTTTAAGTTGTTTAAATGCAGCATTAGAGAATTCAATTTTATATTTACTCACTGGCTAATTCTCGTTTAACTTGTTCCCAAGGAATAGAGCCATTTTTCTCAATATCTTCCCGCCCTTCATGTAAAGCTTTAATATCCTCTTGGTCTTCTGCTTTACGAATGTCTAAAAGCTCTATGACATCTTCTAATGTGTCTTCATAAGCTTGTTCTAATCGTTCGTAAATAGCTTGAAGCAAAGCTTGTCTTTTTGTTGTAGTTTCCATTTTTACCTCTATTAATTAGCTTATCACTATCATTTTACATTTGTATCAGGCTATCTCGTAAGATTTTAACTGCGATCGCCTGTAGTATAGTAAGAGATGCGATCGCACTTTCCATAAGTGCTATTGTGGTAACACGCAACGCTAAAGATTTTGCTAAAGTCCCCAATTTACGAATAGAAGATTGGACAATGTTATAAAGCGATCGCCTATATGAAAGTATGATTATTTGGGGTGCGATCGCTTGTTTTAAACGGATCAACGGAAGTGCGATCGCCTGTACAAAAGTATGATTATTTGAGATGGGATCGCATACTTATTCAAATTCTATTACCGGAGGTTCCCACTACAAAGATCATAGGCTAGTTGATTCTTTATGTTAGGAGGTATATCTGGCTCTGTACTTGTACTTCCAACTCTACAATCAACTTGAAATTGATAAATTTTATTTGCTCCATCAAGTGTTTTACCAGTGAAAATGATAACTCCTCCAACTATCTGTCCATTTTGTACCCAAGGATTAGCTCGTAAATTTGAAATTGTATTGGGATTTATTGCAACTCTTACTTTGCCTGCTTGCACTACATCATCTGCCTGACGACTACCTGTTCGAATTACATCATCTACATAATTAGCAGATCTACAAGACACTAAACCCAACAAAGACAAACTAGTTACAGTAAGTATGACAAGCTTATTCATTTGTATTAAAATCTCTATCATTTTGAATATCTAAATTGTCTTTCACAAAACCTAGTCAACAATTCAGACTAGTCATTTTTGTAAGTTTCAGTTATACGATACTTTCAGCAATATTGAGGAAATTACTAAATGTGCTAATTATTGTTGCTTTTGGCGATTAGACATAGCATTTTCAACCAGGGGTGACTCAATATTTTTTTAATTGACACATATAGGTATGTATCAATATGCTCATCATTTTTGCATAACTAATCGCCAAAAAATACTAAAACAAAGATGAATTTTAAGAAAATACGTCTTTAGATAGAGGCTAATTTTGATTTTTAATTAACCATAAATTTTGTAACTACAAAACAACAAAACTAATTTCCGCATTTTCGCCACGAAATGGAAGCAAAAAATACTAAATTTAAGCTTCTGTCGGAGAAATTTAATATCATGTAAAATTTGGTGCGATATTCACAGCCGTATCGTACCCTATCCCATCTTTACTAAACGCAATTATCTACCCATGCAGACATACAAACCATCGGTCAGCTTAATCAGGGCTACGTCTTACGAAAGCGAAGCTTTACGGGAATCTTTAACCACTTTACTAGAACCCCTTGGTGGAATGGCAGCTTTTGTCAAACCAGGACAAAAGGTATTACTCAAGCCTAATCTGCTCACAGGCGCACGTCCTACCAAGGAATGTACCACCCGCGCTGAACTAGTTTACGAAGTTGCCAAAATGGTAATCGAAGCTGGTGGTAAACCCTTTTTAGGGGATAGTCCCGCTTTTGGGAGTGCGAAAGGAGTCGCCATTGCTAATGGTTATCAACCTTTTATCCAAGAACTCAAGCTTCTTATTAGCGAGTTTCATGGACAGCGTTACCAAACAGTTAGTGAAAATTTCAACCACCTGCTACTGTGTAAAGAGGCGATGGAAGCTGATGTGATTATCAATTTGCCTAAAGTCAAATCACATATGCAATTGACTTTAACATTGGGTGTGAAAAATTTGTTTGGTTGCGTTCCCGGTAAGATGAAAGCTTGGTGGCACATGGAAGCAGGAAAAGATGCCAACCGTTTTGGGGAAATGTTAGTAGAAACAGCTAAAGCAATCAACCCTGATTTAACAATTTTGGATGGCATTATTGGTCATGAAGGGAATGGCCCTAGTAGTGGGGAACCTCGCAATTTAGGAATTTTAGCCGCAGCATCAGATGTATTTGCTTTAGACAGGGCTATGGTAGAAATTCTCAATGTTTCACCCCAGCAGGTTCCGACTGTTGCTGCTTCCCAAAGACTAGGGGTTTGTCCTGAACTAGATGAAATTGATTTTCCGCTTTTACATCCTGATTTATTACAAATTCAAGATTGGCGCTTACCAGACAAGTTAATGCCAATTGATTTTGCTATGCCCCGCGTCATTAAGTCTACGTTTAAACACCTTTACATTCGATTTATCAAGGAACCCATGAATACTTATGGTAAAGGTTAGTTTAAATGAGCAATTTTAGAGAATAAGTAAGTGCAAAATCAGCTACAGCAACGGCAAAATTCAGCGAGTAAGCTTTAATTACCCTCCGATTGCTTAACCAGACAACCGCCATCATCTAGTGGCGGTTTTTTATTTAAATAATTTGTCATCAAATGTTGATTAACTTAATAGTCCTGAATCAGTAATATTTGGCGATCGCCTTCTCCAGTTCCAAGGTATTTTTACTCTACCTATATGTAGATTGACAAACTCAAAGTAATGTTACATAACACTAGTATAGTTAGTTAAAAAATCTGTTTTTCGTGTTATCACTGAATTTTCAATTTCTAAATCAGTAAATGTGTGTGTACTGATTCGGCAGAAATTTTTAAGGTTCAATCTTCTCATTTACTAGTGATTCGTAAATTTTAATCTGTTGCTTGTCAAACTTATTTTAGATAGGAAAAACGTAAAATTATTCAGTAATATTCCGGTAGACATTACTTTTGAGCAAAATCATCTAGACCAGTAAAACAGCATATGTCAAGGATTTGAAGATGTTATAATGTAGTTGATTGCTCCAAATATAAGTTACTAATTAATCTATGTACAAAAGAGAAAATGTAGTTTTTGATGCAATTTATTAACCTTTGCTTAACCAAAAGATGTCAAATCATAGCAAGGAACTGTAACATAATAGTCACTTGGATAATTCCGAAATGTGTTTCTGGAACTGTGTATCAATTTTGTTGGAGATAAAATTATTGTTATGACACCTGCCAAACTGGTTCACTTTTTTGACTGCTACACAGTAGTCAGTAAAAAATCGCTAAAATGGCATCAAGACTCTCTCCGAGAGATAAAACTTATCAAGTGAGTTGAAGAATTTCAAATTTGTATGCATTCAAATAGTCAGTCTGCCAACACTACCGATACATATTCCCATCGTTTGGCAGATCTTGTGGGAACCGCGATCGCTCTGTTAACCTTAACGCTACCTTTATTTGTCATTGCCCATTATTCCTCCAATAATGTACCAACTAATCAGCAACCCCTAACATATCAATTGCACAAAAGCTCAGAGTAACCTAAGTTCACTTTAGTTAATCAGTAATAATAAAAAGCGTCGCCATAAACCTAGCGGCGCTTTTTTTATTTGCCATCAGTTTAAGCTCCAGTTCAGCACAGGTTTGATTTCATCCAGAAATTTTTAAACTTGTCCAGGATTTGCATAATTTTTCCTAAAGCGATCGCTTTGCCAGTTTCGGTAATCTCGGAGATGCGATTGCCAAATTCAAAGTTGACTCCGGGAACTGTCACCCACAAAGCTGGCGGACAGTGACCGTAAAGAGTTTTCGTCAATGCTAGGAGTGATTGGGGATCGGCTGTATGGCCTGCGATCGCATTTTCAACAGAAGGTGAAAGTGATTGCACTTGCACATCAAAACATTCTGAAGGCACATAAGCATCAACAAAAATTGCCAATTCTGCATTTGCTAAAGCATCAGCTAGTTCGGGTGTAAGTTGGTGGACTGCCAATGATTTCACAGCAGATAAATGCCAAGACGCAATTTCATCAGCTATTCTTTGACCAATGCCGTCATCACTACGCAAGTCATTACCGTAACCAATCACCATGACAGTTGCATTCATGTTTTTTTTCGCTTGCTACAAGCCACTAAAAATTACTTGTCGATTTGATTTGCAAATTTCTAGCTGTATTCACATAAATTAGGTTATTTTGAAAGCTTGAACATCAGCAATAGAAATATGTTTACTTCTTGCTAGAAAAAATGATTAGCTTTGAAAGTTCATTTTTGAAGCTATAAAAAAAATTTGAGGAACTTGTGAGGAAAGAGAAAATTTCTGTTAATTACTATTACTATAATTTGATAAATTGATGCAATTTATACTGTGATTTTTTGCATCAGCAGTTTTATGATGAATTTAAATCAAAAATATTTGAGGCTGTTTTATGTCTGAAGTAAATTATCAACAGCCGATTAATACGGTGGCTACTCTTTTAGAAAAGTACGCAAAAGGACAACGAAATTTTATTCGGGCAGAACTTGGTGATGCCAACTTGCAAGGGGTCAACCTCAAAGGTTCTGACCTAAGTTATGCCGATTTAAGTGCAGCCAATCTTCGCGGTGCTAATCTCAGAGGAACTGATCTCAGCTATTGTGACCTTTCGCAAGCTGATCTCACAGATGCAGACTTGCGAGGATCGTTATTAATGTCGGCTAATCTCCGCCAAGCTAATCTCCAAGGCGCAAAATTAGAAAAAGCAGACTGCGATCGCAACACTCATTTTCCCCCAAATTTCGATCCAGTTCAGGCAGGAATAAAAATCAAATCAAAGTCATAAAACATATAGGTTGATACTCAGCGTTCGACTGAGCGCTCACGCCGAAGTCACTCAGCACTTTATTCTAAAACTTGAATTTCATTCAGTTGATTAATCACCACATCCGCACCTTGGACGTGATCTGATTTACCAATCCAAGTGATACCAATGCAGCCTGCGGCTTTGGCATTCCGTGCCATTTGCATATCACTAACTGCATCTCCTACCATCAGTGCGGCGCTTGGTTCTACTCCCAAAATTTGACAGGCTTGCAAAAATAGGACTGGATCTGGTTTGCCAGGGCCATCATCTACTCCAACTTGCGCTTGGATATAATCACTCAACTTATATCGTGCTACAAAAGCTTGCACTTCTGCTGTTTTAGCTGCTGATATCATACCGAGTTTGAGTCCTGCGGCTGACAGGGACTGTAACAACTCCAAACTCCCTGGAAAAATAGGTGCGGGAGTTTCTTCAAGATATTTCTCGGCTTCGTCTAAACTTTGACGCGCTATTGTTAGTGATTCAATCCACCCTCTACCAGTTTCAGCAATATATGCTGCCGTAGCAATTTCGGTTTCACGGCGACTACCTACCGCCATTAAACCCGCCGGATCTATAGAATTGCCATTAATACCATAGGCCATTAATAATGGTTCGCCAATTCCGGGAAATTGGGCATCGATAATTCGTGCGGCTTTTTGTCCAAGCGATCGCAAATAAACTTCTGAGTCTTCTAACGTACCATTTTTGTCAAAAAAAATTGCTTGAATATTGGCAAAAGTAATATTTTTACATTGAATAGTTACCAAAATCTTTCACCCCGCTAAAAAAACTCAAAATATAGCTGTAGTCACGTAGATTAGGACATTGCTGATTGCTAAAAGTTTAATGCAACTAGTCTATACTCAGCACTTTCTACTCAGCGTTCGACTGAGCGCTCACGCCGAAGTCACTCAGCACTTTTCTATAAGCAATAAAAAAAGAGGGATTTACCCTCTTTTATCAGGCTTTAATGCAATTATTTACTGACCTTACTCTTCAATAGCTACTGGAATCTCTTCTTCAATAGCTACTGGAATCTCTTCTTCAATAGCTACTGGAATCTCTTCTTCAACAGCTGCTGGAATCTCTTCTTCAACAGCTGCTGGAATCTCTTCTTCAACAGCTGCTGGAATCTCTTCTTCAGCTGTTGGTGTTAAAGTGATGCCTTGTTGTTTAGCTAACAGTTGCTCACGATACTTAGCTGCCATTTCTTCAGCCTTATCATAGACCAAATCACGGTTTTTAATCATATCACCGGGTTCTGGTTCCAACTGCTTGGTAGATAAGGAAATCCGACCTCTTTCTGCATCCAAATCAATGATCATAACTTTCACTTCATCATTGACGTTGAACACGCTATGAGGTGTATCGATGTGTTCGTGAGAAATTTCGGAGATGTGCAACAGGCCGCTGACACCACCAATGTCGATGAAAGCACCGTAAGGCTTGATGCCCCGAACTGTGCCAATTACTACCTCGCCAACTTCCAGGCGGTTCATCTTCCGCTCAACCAGCGCCCGACGATGAGATAGAACTAGGCGGTTACGTTCTTCGTCTACTTCCAAGAACTTTAATGGTAGTTCTTCACCCACTAATTCTTCTTTAGGCTTGCGGGTGCTAATGTGGGAACCAGGGATAAAACCACGCAATCCCTCAATTCGTACCAACGCCCCACCACGGTTTGTAGCAAATACACCAGAACGAACAGTTGCATCTTCTGCTTGCAACTGACGTACACGCTCCCACGCCCGCATATATTCAATCCGACGAATTGAAAGGGTCAACTGACCATCTTCGTTCTCATCGGTAAGGATGAAAAATTCACGTGTTTCGTTTGACTGTAAAACTTCTTCCGGGCTATCTACCCGGTTAATAGACATTTCTTGTATGGGTATGTATGCTGCTGTTTTAGCACCGATGTCAATCAGAGCGCCGCGCGGCTCTATACTGAAAACCGTTCCTGGTACAATATCTCCAGGGCTAAAGTGATAGTCGTATTTGTCAAGTAGAGCAGCGAAATCGTCGTGAGTAAATCCAATTTCTGTAGCGGTTAAGTTCTGATTGACCATGCTGATTTGTTCCTGGTTCTAGTCTCCGTAAAGTTTTGTGACATAACTGTAATGCCTGTGTAAGCCACTGAAATTCAGTGTACACTTACATCCTTATTAATCCTAGCGTAGAAAGCTAGTGTTAACACATATCAACTTCCAGATAGAAGATTATATCATAAAACCAAATGTCTCTTGCAATCTGCCATAGGATAGAAGGCAGTTTTATACATACATAAATAAGTAAAATATCCGCTGTTAAATAGCTATAACAGCGGATATTTAAACTTTGAAAAGCTTAGTAATAGTAATCTACTACTCGTCTTTTTTCTCAATGCGGGGAGGTTCACGGAAGGCGATCGCAAAAAAGAGAACGCCTATGCACAAAGTAAAAATTAAGATGTATGCAACGCTTTCCATTCAAAAGCTCCTGCTTATCTAGCCAGTAACAAATGAAACATATTTGTCTAAATGATGAGGATGAAGTTATGAATTTCACACTTCATACTTCATCCTTCATACTTCAGACTTGTTTTAGAGGGCTTCCTTCCGGCGGGTTGTCTTATCACCCACTTTCTGGAACAGACCCCATTCAACTTGCTCTTCTAGGTCGGCTTCTACACCAGCAAATACGTCTCGGTAGATTGTCCGAGCGCCGTGCCATAGGTGGCCGAAGAAGAACAATAAAGCAAATACTGCATGTCCAAAGGTAAACCAACCTCTGGGACTAGTACGGAATACACCGTCAGAGTTCAAGGTTTCTCGGTCAAATTCAAAGATTTCACCGCCTTGAGCTTTACGGGCATACTTCTTCACATCAGCAGGATCTGTGAAGGTTTTACCATCTAAGTCGCCGCCATAGAAGCTAACGGTGACACCAGTTTGTTCAAAGCTATACTTGGATTCTGCCCGACGGAAAGGAATGTCAGCGCGAACGATACCATCGCTGTCGGTCAAAATTACCGGGAAAGTTTCAAAGAAGTTAGGCAGACGACGTACAGTTAGTTCTCTACCTTCAGAATCTTTGAATACTGCGTGACCTTGCCAAGACTGAGCAATACCGTCACCCTTCACCATTGGCCCTGTACGGAACAGACCACCTTTAGCGGGGCTATTACCAACGTAATCGTAGAATGCCAGCTTTTCAGGAATTTGTGACCAAGCTTCAGACAAGCTTGCACCGCCAGCAACGCTGGCTTGAACACGACGGTCAATTTCTTGACGGAAGTAGCTTTGATCCCATTGATAACGGGTAGGGCCAAACAGTTCAATGGGGGTTGCAGCGCTACCGTACCACATGGTACCGGCAACGACGAAAGCTGCAAAGAATACCGCAGCAATACTGCTGGAAAGTACGGTTTCAATGTTACCCATCCGTAGGGCTTTGTATAACCTTTCGGGGGGTCTGACTGTGAGATGGAATAAACCAGCAATAATGCCAACAACACCAGCGGCTATGTGGTGAGCCACAATACCACCAGGGTTATAAGGGTTAAAACCATCTGGCCCCCATTCTGGTGCTACTGCTTGCACACTCCCAGTAACTCCGTAGGCATCAGAAATCCAGCTTCCTGGGCCGTAAAGTCCGGTGAGGTGGAATGCACCAAAACCAAAGCAGAGTAAACCAGATAAGAACAGGTGAATACCAAACATCTTGGGCAAGTCTAGGGCTGGTTCACCAGTGCGGGGATCTCTAAAAAGTTCTAAATCCCAGTAAACCCAGTGCCAAACTGCGGCTAGGAACAATAAACCAGAAAGTACGATGTGAGCAGCAGCTACACCTTCAAACGACCAGAAACCAGGGTCAGTAGCAGGGCCACCAGTGACATTCCAGCCACCCCAAGATTGGGTAACGCCTAGACGTGCCATGAAGGGCAGCACGAACATCCCTTGTCGCCACATGGGGTTAAGAACTGGATCGCTAGGGTCATAAATAGCGAGTTCATACAGCGCCATTGAACCAGCCCAGCCTGCCACGAGGGCTGTGTGCATCAAGTGTACAGAAATCAGCCGCCCTGGATCGTTCAGAACAACTGTATGTACTCGGTACCAAGGTAGTCCCATCGACTACGCTCCTCCTCGAAGATTTATGTTTACAAAGCAATTTTTTTACTGAGTTCTTTAATAGGCGAAGGCCGCTGATCAAAGAAATCTCTGAGTTTTTTTATTGCCAGGGTTCTGAGTTTGACCACGGCTCAGTCTTGATGATTTAGACTGTGTGGCTTTGGCAACACTTAGACGCTGCGGTAGCTTTACCTTGTAGGGTAGCGATCGCTTGTCTTTCCCAAGAGGTTCTTTTTCAGAAAACTCTCCCTTGTTCTGTTGAGAACTTGGCAAATACCTTGCTGGTATTTGGGTAATAAAGCGGACTACCTTTGTGGCAGCTGCCTTTTGGTCGTCTACGCAATCGCCATGCAAAAATGAGAATGTTTTAAAAAGTGTAACTATTGATGGAACTGTTTGCAAGCGTGTAAATAGATGCGATCGGTATCCCATCTGTGTTATCTTCCCACAAATCTCCGTCACAATTTCATTTACGTATCTTCATGAAGTGGGAATAGTGAGGAGGCAGTGGTGAGTGGTGAGACAGCGCTCTTGGTGAGGTTTCCCTCCGGAGCAAGTGGCATCAGGCGACTGCGAATCCGCAGGGGGAGTACGACAAGGGTAGGTTTTTAACCATAAAACCAACGAGAGAATAATTTCTTCCAGCCCTAAACCCTTAACACATTTGATCACCCAGCTAGATTACTGTGTTACCAAATGGATGTTTTGTAGCTGACACTTGGCTTCGGCGGTATTTAGACGTTCAATTACCTGTTCGGCACTCATTAAACGCTTCAGCACTACTTGACCGATTGTTTGGCTGGCAATTTCTGATGTTGATGGTTTAACTTCCACTGTTAAAACAGCTTCTTCAGTGCGATAAAGCCAGAGCAATTCATTGTTTTCTACTATACAAATATTCATTCGCTGAATATCTGGTTGCCTTCGCCATGCGGTAATCTGCCATAATCCATCAGATGACCATACTCTACCTATGTTCCAACCTTCAGAAAGAAAAAAATATTTCACGGTTTTATCTCGCTATTTTGACGATAAATTTTGATATCTACACCCTCAGAATTTTCTCGGTAGATGTTGTAAATAAAAAAGCTATGACTTACGCACAAAGGTTGTCTGTTAAAACTGGGTGTAGGGGTGTAAGGGTTTTGAACACCTACACCCCTACACCCCTGTACCTTTCCCAAACCTTTGATTTTTCGTCCCACTGCGTCAGTCCTAAAAGCTTTACCAGTCAAGCTAGGATGGCTATGTTCCTCATAATTTTCTTTAAACCACATCCTTAATAGCTAATAGGCAAAGTTAAATGTTAACTATTGGAGCTAATTGAGCAGCTTAACAAATTTTTTTCAGAAAATATTTTTGGTTCTTCAGGACTTATTATGCCAAATAATTAGTTATTCAAGGTAAAAGTCGTCAATAAATATATAAAATTATGACTTAAATTGTTGACATGGTTGACATTGAGACCATATTTATTATTAGCTGT
>NZ_JAIVFW010000100.1 GCF_020829595.1 Nostoc sp. CHAB 5844 | reverse complement strand
CACCCACCCCACTCATCCCGCCAGCCTAGCGGCTGACATTGATTCGGGGGTGTGTTCGTCATCGCCCCGCCATTCTTCCCAGCGCCGCCCTTCGGGACGGCGTGGGGCTGCAGGCGGGAATAGCTCACCCCATCCACAGCACCCAATCAGGAGCCACCGCCACCAACTGGACAAACATCTGCGGTTGTGCCTCCTCAATTGCTACCATCACTCCCCAACGCTCGTCCGAAGTGAGGGTGGAAAAGAATTCTTTGACTATTGCTACACCGGATTCCATGCTTTCCATAAACTTCGCACTATGAGATTTAACCTGCTGCCACCATGAATCAGTGGAGTTTTCTTGCCTCTCCATACCCCCGCAATTATCATTAGTGGGGAGTGTGGACAGTGATGTTGTGTCAGTAACTTGTGTTGGTATATCTATATTATTAGTGACTGACACCAACTCCCGATTTAACCACTGCTTGAAAATACTATCTCGCCCATCATCAGTCCCAACAAACTTATACACACACTCCCGATCACCCCGTGGCCCCAACCGACCAACATAGGACAAGCTTAAATCGATTTTGTCGAGTAGTTTCTGTGCGATCGCAACAGGTGTGAGTTTTTCCGAGATAGTCACGTTCAGGTAGTTCTTGATCAAGAACCGATGCTGTAGCGCGATCACCTTAAACTCCTGCATCCTCTCATCAGAACCCCTCAACTGTTCCCCAGGTGTGAGCAACTGCAACAGATTCAGTTCTTCCAACAACAGCACCGACGACAACATCTGCCCCTTGTTAAAGTCCGGCTTCCAGATAGCATTCTCCCCAGCCTCAGCCTGTGCCTTAGCTCGTTTGCTGTCCCGACTGGCTAAAAATTCCCGTCCCACAGTCAGGTAATAGTGCAGCCGGAGTTGGGGATACCAGCCGTCATCATCTTTCGTCACCAAATCAGGTGTCACATCAATTTCATAGCGCCGGGACAATTCACCCTTACGCTGCTGATACCTTTCTTCTTGCGTCTTTACCCGCTTTTCTTGCAGCTTCTTCAGTTCGGCATCAGACACATCATCAGATTTAGAAACCCCTTGGCATTGACCAGAGTACAACTCCTTAGACGCAGCTTTTACCTCTTTAACAACTTCCTTAGTTTCGTCAGGGTCGGAATTATCTGCATCAATAATCGTATAGCCATCAGCCGCCAACCCCTTCAGCACAAATTCCTGATAACGGCGCATCTGGACGTTGATCACAGCACCCCGCTTACCCCAAGTCTGCAACGATTCGGGCTGAAAATTCTGGTCAATAAAGCTGTAATCATCATTATCAGCCGCAGACAACAAAGCGATATTGGCTTGTGTCGCAATGTCTTGACTCCGCAACAATCCACCCATAGAAGTTGAGCCATTGCCCACAGTCCCCATCCCGTACTGGCTCACCCAAATGTGACGGTCAACAGTTTCCCTGAGCCGTGCTAACATCTGCCGTACAGAATCCACAGGCTGAACTCCCTGAAATATCCCCCAGACTGAACTAAAATGACCTCGAATGTCGATAGACACGCCAGTTTCCAGGCTGGGCGAGGCGATGACTAAATCATACTGCGTGAGAATTTCGTTGAGATGAGCGATACACTCAAAAGCCGGGTGTTTTGGATCTAAAACTGAATGACTGTCAATCCGCAGTATTCGCAGGTGTGGGAATTTCTGCTTAAACCGTTGTTCTAGAGCTTGTGTCCCCCATTTTGACTTTGCTTTCTGGGCTGAACAGCACAACAGAAAACGAGGTGGACAAGACGATTCTGCGTTTTGGCTGGCAGAGGGGCAGGGGGGCAGAGGTGCAGGGGAGAGTGTAGTTTCATTCTCCTCTGCTCCCCCGCTCCCCTGCTCCCCTGCTTGACCTACACGACAATTCTGGTTTACTAAACCACGCGTGATCGCCTTGTCTAGCGCCGCAATCAGATTCTTGGGGTTGCTGCCGGAGTAGTTGTAGCACTTGCCCGACACAGGCTGATAATTATTTACGATCACGAACGGGTTAACCCGATATTCTCCAGCCAGAGACAAAATGTACTTGACATCGGTATCTGAGGCATCAGCAGAAGACAGATAGATTTTACCGTGTTCGCTGCCCAAAACATTCTGTACCAACTGCTTGAAGTTCCTGAGTATCGATACCCGACGCTTGGCCACATCTGTTGTAGAGTTGAGCAAATGCCAGAATACTTGGTCGCATTCATCAATAATAATGACATCGTTTGACCAGTCGTTAGGGTTGAATCGGGCTTGGCTATCTTTGTGTAACGAGTCCACGCAAACGCCATACCCCAGCAAACCGCCTGTGTCAGAGGTTTTAATCTCGCTGACGTAATCAACACCAAAGCGATCGCACAATGCCTCACCCAGTTGTATGCGGTGGGTGATAATCAGCACTCGTCGCCCCTGGTCATGTGCCTTGGCTACTTCCTGGGATAACCACTCGGTTTTGCCTGTGCCTTTGGGAGCTTTGAGGACAATCAGTTTCTCGCCTTCAGGTGCAATCAGCCCACCCAAGAATCGTTGGTTGAGTGCGATCGCTGGCGGGTAGGTCAACAAGGTAAACAGCTTGATTTCCCACAACTCCAAGGTTTCGGCGGTATTGTAGAGTGCGTGGAAAGCATCTTGTCCTTGGGCAACAACAAAATCATCAACACCCTTTTCGGCTCCGGGTAAGTCAATGACTCGTAGCTGACAGCCTTCGTTGATGAACAATCGCCCCATCCGGCTGATAGCAGTTCTGACTCGCTGGACGGTTTCGGGCTTAGTATCGTTGTCAAAGCAGATGTTGACTTGTCTACCTTGTGTTGCGAAATGTTTCAGATCGGGGATAAGTGAAGGTTTACCAATTGGATAGGCAGGGGAGCAGGGAGCAGGGAGCATGGGAGAGAGATTTCCCCCTCTGCCCCCCGCACCCTGCCCCTTGTCCTCTTCTTTTGGTGTGCGGTAGCCAGCGTTAACACCGGGGATGGCGATCGCCGCATAACCAGCACTCAACAAACAAGCAGCTTTCTTGGCTCCTTCTACGATCACGACTGGCACGTTGTTCTTCCATACCCAATGCCAGAACCCACCTGGATGCTGTAAATCCTCGTCGGTGATGGGAATACCGCAGCGATTTGAAACTTTGACCCAAATCTTCTTGGTGACTTGCAAAAAGAATGCGCGTGTTTGCTCTTTATATGGATGCTCATACTTGATATGCTTGTGGACTTTTTGAGGATCGCGCCGGGGTTTGTCGGGCTTAAAACAACCCCACATCATTAGAATATAGTCGTTGAGTGGATCAACACCACTACACCACCAACCGCCCAATTCAATGTGTTGGTATTTCTTCAAATCGTGATCGCGTAATCGCCCATCGTTGCGGCGGGAAATTTTATCGCTGTACAGCAGGTAATCATAGGGTGTTGTCCCAACAAGCGATCGCACATTCAAAGCAATCAGTTCTTCGTCAACGCCACTGCCCTGCCATTCTTGTAAGTGATGTGATTCAAGACTCATATTCCCTCCGATAGACGCATGAAAGAGTTAGCGGTATGGGGTCATACCGCTTTTTTCGTTTTGTGAAGCTGGTCAAAAAACTGTTAGTAGAAAGGCTGGGGCGATTGCTTGTATCTTTTGTTATTCTTTAGAGATATCCTCCCAAAACTGTTCAACAAAATCGTCGGCTTGCTTTAAAACCAAAGGGAGTAAAAATAACGGGATTTCCCAAGCTGCAATCACACTACCAGCAAAACATTCTGCAAGTTCTATCCGAATACAATTAGGTAAATTACTTTCCAAAAATTTGAGCGTGTGGTCTTGATTGTCTGGTAAGTGAACAAAGAAAAATTCATCGTACATAGCAAAAGCTTCAAGACCATATTTATCTGCTACAACCTTTCGTAAGCTGTTCATAATTAGGAAAAATTAAGTAGAGAATTCAGGAGTCTGGAGCCAGGAGTCAGGATAAAGTAGTAAACAGTTTTTAGGTTTTGGTAATCAAATTTCTACCTTCATTAATTCTGATTTGGTGAATTCTGGCTTCTGTGTTCTTATTCATTGAGAAATAACTTGTACAATTTCGGGCAACCACCGCAGTTGAAAAACAGTTTGATTCGAGCCTTTGGCGACTGCTGGAATCATCCGCCCCCATTGTTTACCAGTTTCAGTGGGGCGATAGGAAATCTTTCGATCATCAGTTCTTTCCTGTAAACCAGCATGAACCAGCCAGTTATTTACGGCTACTGCACTCATTCCCACCACTTGCCCGATATCTGTAGGCTTGAGATATGCGTCATCGCTAACGTTAGTAATTGCGATCTCCGTTTTTAATTCTTCGGCGGCTGGCTTGAGGGCAGGGTTGACAGCAGTCGCGGCGTTAACAGCTAACTGCGCGGTGAGGGATTTGTCTAGCCCAGCAAACTCGCCCAACATCATCGCTAACTGTGCGGCTTCGTGAGATGGGGCTATGGTTTTGGGTGGTGAGGGTTCTTGTTGTGGCTCTACCTCAGTGATTACCATTATTTTCGTTAAGGTTCTGTTAGCCCACACGCGAAACTCAACAGACACCCATCGCGCTACATCAACAGCGATTTCGGGATGTACCCATGTTCCTTGAGAGTAAGTGCGTCCTGATATTTCGATAATTAGTGAAGATATGGGGATTCCCATATCTTGAGAAAGTGCTTGCAAATACTCGGTTGTAGACTTCAGCCTTATGTAATCAGCCAGTAATTTCTGATTAGCTTTAGCCATCTGGGTTGCATTCACATAACCCTTGGGAATGTTGTACTTGCCGATCTCTCCATCTTGGGGCATTTGGTTAATTTCAGAGTCTCGCCATAAATGTGTCAACATAATTCTTCTCCCGGTTGTTTTTCAAAATCTTGCTTGGTTGCTTAACTCGCACCCGTACCAAATCCTCTTGTTTGACCAAAGAAAAGCGATCGCAGATCATACTTGTCGGTATAAGCATTGGTGAACGCTACTACAAGAGATAGAACTAACTTTTATTCACCAACTGCACACCCACAACTAAACGCTGTTTTGTGAAGAGCGCATGACAGAACAATTCGCAGTTCGCGCATGAGTGCAATTAATTGGGAAAGAGTTGTAAGGTGTAACATGGAGTAAATACGTCACAGGCTATGGAACCCACGCCAGAGCAATTTAGAGAAAGCTATAGAGTGTGTAGCGAACTTACAAATATGTTTCTGTCCGTTCATTTAATTCGGTTAGATAGAAGAACAGCAGAGGTGTACATTTTGGCTGGTGATGGACTACAAGTTTTAATACGCCCCAATGGTCAAGTCAGGTATCTATGAGCAAACCGAACTTTTCACAGATGTCACAGCAAGAACTGCAAGAATACATACTGTCACATCGAGATGATGAAGATGCAGTGCATGAAGCAGTGTTACGCATTCAAAGCCAAGGAACTACAGTTAGCTCCGAAGAGTTCATTGAAATTGTTAGACAAAAAACTGGTAAGCCATCGCAACAATAACTGAGACTTGAATACTGGTTTTCTCATGCACTTTGCTCCAGCGTGAAATATAGTAGTTTCATTCACCAACAATTCCCTAAGGCCATCGGCTGGGTTCTGGGTGGTGAGCGTCGAAGAACAGGAATTCGTTCTCATCCCAGTCCAGATGTAGACACAGGTGAATCTCATCCGGGTCAACTTGGGGTGCTGGCTTGCCTTCCCAGTAGTTAGCAGTGGTTGGTTTCCAGTTGTAAGATTCTGAATAAATCTCAGCTTTGACTGCCCTGGTTGCGACCTGTTGCACTGCGGCGACAGTGGTCGGAATTTTGTTCTCGTCCTTGTCTACTGAAAACAGGTTGTACGCCGGGGACATTTGTACAAGGCTGACGAAATACTTGGTAATTTCTGAAACAGCATTTTGCAACGTGACGCGTTCGTCTTTGACGTTGCCGCAGGCATCGCACTCCAGCAGAATCAGCTGATCCTCTGGGGCTGGATATGAGAATAAGCGATCACAGATTGAGATATGCCGTTGACTCACTCCAGAAATGCCTAAGTCCTGCTGGAGTTGATGAATGTTGTGCCGAATCCTGTGGAAGAGGTGCAAGAAATCAGCAGCTTCTTCCAATGAGCCGCAACCATCCACAGCCCAAATTTTAGAACCTGCCTGAACGCGGCGGATAGTTTCAGCCTCAAGGGCATTAGTATTACCCCACTGTGCCAATTCCAGGTAAACGCTTTTGTCTTGTAGCAGTGAGGGATACGTGAACTTGTGGTGTTGGACGTATTTTAGGCAGATACAATCGTGAAGCAACGCAGACAAGCCCTCAGTAGTAAATAGGTCGAGGTTGTCTTGTTGAAGGACTCTGCTGACAGCTGGTAAGTTAGACATGACTATACACTTTATGGTGGTTTAGTTAGCGATCGCGTTGCTTGCCGGCGGGCGATCGCTTTTAAATATCGTGTTTAAAGTTATTAATTTTCATCCTCCTCCGTCTCATCCTCATTTCCATCAAAGTTAACGTCAAAACTAACACCTAAAGCTGCTTCTATTCTTCTAAGTGTTTCCAATGGAAGCGTTTTCATCTCTTCATTTTCAATCGCATACCAATTGGGAGTACTCATTCCAGCTAAAGCAGCTATTTCTTGTAGAGATCGTCTATCGATTTTTCTAGCGCGTCTAATTCTTTCTCCTAAACCAGGGACTTCCTTACGAATCCGCTTTTCAACTTTCATCAAGCATGAACTCACTAAACCACCTCCTTTATTTAAGCCTCGGTTTAGTATTCATTTCTATAAGTTAGCACTTTATTTTTACTAAGTTTACTATATATTTACTAAGCCTGAATTGACAAATACTAAGTAACACTTTATATTAAATGTATGGGTAAAGGAATAGTAAACCGCCTGCACCAGAACGCAATCAAGGGTTTGCAAAAAAGTTCGAGTTAACAAACATAGTCCTTCAGACATGATTGCTGGGGTATAGCACAAGCTCAACTATTGAGTGGGTAAAGAGTGCCTGGCGATGCAATCAACGGACATCAAGCAATATCTCTGCAAATGCTTCGCCAAATAAAAACAAGTGCGGTTGCAGTCCCCTGACGAGCAAATCGTACTTCTCGGTTTTTGTAACGCTTCGCTAAGTTTCGATGAGTGCGTTGTGGCTCCCCACAACGTAATTCATATCCAAAATCAAAAGGCGATCGCAACGGTCTGGAAAACTCAGCGATCGCCTTTTTACCCATATTAAGGAATTACTATCATGCCACAAACAACATTAACAGAGCAACTGCGGTCAGTAGAAATCGACTTCTACAACTACGAAATCTATGACGGTCAAAAGCTAATCGCCCGAATCACATACGACAGTGCAGATTTTGTGACCCAACCCTGGATAGTCGAGGTGAACAACCAAGAAGTATTCCGTCGTGCTTGGTGGCAGAAGTCTTTTGACGATATTTCTTGGCACTACAGCAGAGGCTCTCTGCCAGTACAGGAAGAGGACAAGGCGCAGGAAGCGGGGAGCATGGGAGAGAATCTTTCCCCTCTGCGCCCTGCACTCTGCACCCCTGCCTCTTCTGCTACAACTGGGAATGAAATTATGGCTGAGATTGCCGAAGCTTGCGAAGCACTAGGTTATGAACTGTGTGACGACGGCATATATCACAAAGGCAAGCGCCTGAAAGAAATCGTTTACAAAAACGGTACTTATTGCTACGTCCAGTCTCTACCGCCGCAGCCGGAAAGCCCTGGCAAGGCTCTGGATTTGCTGGATAAGCCGTTTGATCAAATCACCCCTGAAGAATGGCTGATGTTGGCGGAGTATGAGCCAGCGCAGGAGTTGGTGGCGGCGTAGTCAAGAAAAAGGGCGATTGTGTACTCTCCAAGCAATCGCCTTCCCTATACTGTTATCAAGACTCTTTATAATGGCACAAATCAGGACACAAGATTCCACTTGTTCGATTGATCAGGCAATCACATCAAACGTAAATACGCTTGAATTTGACGAGTACAGACTTCACTGTGTCGGGGGTGAGCCTTTAACATGGCGTTGTTTTCAGGGAATTCGGTTCATCGGTCTGGTTTTTGAGCATTTAACTCACTGGTCAAACGCTGTAGACAACATTCGGCATCAGGAGCCGTTGACTGCGGTGATTGCTTTAGACGAGTTCATGCAAGCGGCTGGTGTCATCAGAAAGGCACAAGAAACGCATTTGGGGGCTGTGGCTTAGGGAAGGCGCTGATTTAATCACACCAAGCGATCGCAGTTGTAATTCAAGAATGATTGCCTGCCACCAAGTTATTACAAATATATTGTAACCAACATTACAGTTTGTAGATTTTTCCTGGAATTGTCCAAGGGGCATGAAATATGGAACCGAGTGAAATACTCAAGACTTTCAATAGCTGCTACATCCAACTTCAGGCGATTGCTCAAGATAGTCAATGGTTGGCATTAGTGAATCGCAATGATGTTGACCCCGAAATGAAAACGCATCTGGGCGATGTACTGCATTATCTGGGTGAGGCTATGGACTGTATTGAGCCGTTTGTAGAAACTACTGATCAAGGAGTGCAAATTTGAAATTCTACTTAAAAGAGGTGTCTCCAAATCTCCCCCCGTGGGCAACAATCACATCAAAAACTCCAAACTTGGTAGAGCTAGAAATTAACGATAATCACCCCGATTTTCAATTGTTTTTCGATGGATTGACTAGTGAAATACAGCCGGGGGTTGTTGGGGTGAAGTCGGCTGATTTATGTAAGGCTTTGGTCAACGGATGCGGTGGTGTTGACTCAATCCCAGTCCGAGAAATAAGCATTTTCGTGTAGGGAGGGCAGGCACATAAAATAGTGCTTGCCCAGGAAACGAAATTACTAACTAACTGATGATGCCATACTTTGAGATCCCTACTTGTTCTCGGCTAGGGACAGGGCGAGATCTTAATCGAACTATGGGTTTAACTCCCGGTTGAGAATTCGGCTGCTGTTGTCCTAAATATCCCTGAGTTGTCACTCTGGGAAACTAAAAATCGAACGCAATTTTTAAGCCTCATACAGAAAGCCAATTTGAGCGTTTATTTCCTAACAAAAACTAAAAATCCTACGTTTTTGAGCAAAAAGCTTGTGTAGCAAGGCTTTGCGATTATACTCTGGAGAGAGTGATAAAAGAGGGATATTCAATAAGTTCTGCTCCAGTTAACTTTCTCACTGATGTGTGGGGTCGAATTGGCTGTAAATTTTCATTTAAACTGCAAAAGCCATCGCTGGTTTTTCTGTAGACATAACTAGGGCTGATGCCAGGAATGCGGAAGTAGTCGCCTGTTTGAAGTTCTTGAAATGTCATAAAAACAACTTCAACTACTGAACTAGTACACATTACCTTACGCCTGAAATTCTTGCAATCAGTATGGATTACAGAATGTAAGAGCGAATTTAAATGCAGATGTAGAAGAAATTTTGAGATTACTATCTGGTGGCAGTTCTCAAATATAGTTTCAAATAGTTCACTAATAATTTCTCAAAATCGGAACTAACCACCGTAAATCCGTTTCTCAAAACCTATCCACTCTTTCTCCCGTAACAGATACTTTTGAATTTTACCAGTGCTAGTTTTTGGCAGAGTAGTAAACTCAATTGTTGTTGGGCATTTAAATGTAGCAATTTGATGGCGACAAAATTGAATTAATTCTTGTTCTGTAACTTGCGCGTTTTCTTTGAGAGTAACAAAGGCTTTTGGTACTTCTCCACGTTTGGCATGAGGGACAGCAATCACCGCACACTCTAACACGGCTTCATGACGGTAAAGACATTGTTCAACTTCTATACTGGAGACATTTTCGCCATTAGTAATGATAATATCTTTCATACGATCGCGCACCTCAATATAACCGTCAGGGTGCATAACTGCTAAATCACCACTATGAAACCATCCGTCCCGAAATGCCCTTTCGGTGGCTTCTAGGTCGTTATGATAGCCTGTCATCACCATATTTCCGCGCATCACTACTTCCCCCATTGTTTTCCCATTCGCCGGAACATCATTCATGTTTCGATCCACAACTCGCAAACCATCGGCACTGATATAAGGTACACCTTGACGTGCCATTAGTTTGGCACGGTTTTCGATGTTCAAATCATGCCAATCTGATTGATATTCACAAACTGTGTAAGGGCCATAAACTTCTGTCAAACCGTAAACATGAATAATTTTTGCGCCAATTTTCGTAATTTTTTCAATCAATGTTGGCGATGGTGGTGCGCCTGCTGTAGTGATAGTTAAAGGTTTTTCTAATAACTGTGGACAGTCTGGATGATTTACCAGAGAAATTAAAATTGTAGGCGCAGCATTTAAATGAGTTACGCCTTGTTGTTGAACTAACTTCCAAATATTACCAGGGTTAAACTTACGCAAACAAATATGAGTACCGCCAATAGCAGTTACGGCCCAAGTAAAGCACCAACCATTGCAGTGAAACATGGGCAGAGTCCACAGATAAACTGACTCCGATGTTAATGTCGTCTCAATAATTTCGCCCAAACAGTTAAGATATGCGCCACGATGAGAGTACATTACACCTTTGGGTTTACCAGAAGTTCCACTAGTGTAATTAATAGAAATCGTCTCCATTTCATCTGTAATCTTCCAAGGTAAAGGAGTAGGAGTACCAGTTTGAACAAATGCTTCATAATCTTCTCCATTTAAAGGTTCAAATTCTTCAATATCAGTAATGTTGATGATTTGTTTAACAGTTTCCAAACTATTTTTAATGGGTTGAATAATTTTCGCTAATTCTGTATCAACAAACAGAAATTTAGCACCACAATCATTCAAGATATAAGCAACTTCTTGGGAGGCTAAACGGGCATTAATAGGTACGAGAATACCACCTGCTAAAGGCACGGCAAAATGAGCTTCTAGTATGGATGGAGTATTAAAACAAAAAAAAGCGATGCGATCTCCTTTTTCCATTCCTGCCTGAAGCAGTGCAAAGGCTAGATAATTTATGCGCTCGGCAAATTCGCTGTAGGTGAAGTGTTTTTGATTATATGTAATAGCAACTTTATGGCTATAGGCTTTAGCATTACGTTGAATAAAAGTTAGAGGTGTAAGAATGCTGCGCGCAACTGCTTCAAGATTCATGGCTAATCACAAATGAAGATTTACTGCATGAGCATACCATACGCTTATGCGGCTACTATCTCTGTTGCTGAGTCTTCAAAACAGTTATGAAGTTTCTATATGTCCAATTTGAATTAAAACAAAGTAGCAAACACAATCTTAATTTTTGATATGCCTACTAAACCTCATGATCAGTTCGCCAAGCAGTTTCTCAAAGAATTACTGTCTCCTTTAGGAGAAGTAAGTACAAATCAAGAAGTTACAGATGAAACAAGATTTGTTGATGTTCTATTTTCTGCAACACCAAACTCTACTGCTGACGCTGAAACTTTAGGATTATTAGGTAGAATTGCTTTCTTAAATACTACTTTACTAGAGCCGTTTCGTAATCAACCAAGTAGAACAGAAGTGCGTAGTTGTCTACAAAAATTGTTCACTGTGATTGCAGACGCGCAGCGTCAAGCTAATCGGGAAGACACAACAATAGCGGAAGAGAATTTAGCTCGGTTGTGGATTCTTTCTCCGACTGCTTCAAAAACTCTTCTAAAGACTTTTGACGCTAAACTAGACTTAGCCAACTGGCAATCTGGGGTATACTTTCTGGCGGAAGGTTTGAGAGCCGCAATAGTAGCGATTAACCAGCTACCAGCAACTCCAGATACACTATGGTTTCGGCTGTTGGGTAGAGGAAAAGTTCAACAACTTGCTGTGAGTGAACTTGTAGCACTGCCAAAAGAAAACCGCTTGCGTCGCAATGTGCTGGAGATAATTTACAAGTGGCGTATCAGTGTAATGGCACAACCAGAGTTAACCCAAGATGACGAGGAGCTAATTATGAACTTAACCCAAGCTTATGAAGAAGCCAGGGCTGCTGCTGTACTTGAAGGTGTGGAGCAAGGAGTACAACTTGAACGTCGTCAAGTTGTAGAAAATTTGTTGCGATTTCGGTTTGGGGAAGTGGATGATGAACTAGCAACAGTTGTTAATGGTTTACTACAGTTATCACCAGAAGAATTTACTCCCTTATGCCTTTCATTATCCCGTGAAGAATTAGTGGTAAGATTTACGCACTAAAAGCGTTTCCAAAATTTAATACAACTTATCAAGTTCAGAAGCGGTTTGTTAACAGCAGACCGCTTTTTGATTGTCAACAAATTCCGTGCCGGCAGCAATCAACCACAAAGTTGTTCTAAAAACTCAAGCGATCACTGTTTTATTTAAAGAGTGATCGCTCTCTAAAATAAAATCGATTCAACTCTCAGATTTTTGCACAAATAGTATTGCTACGCCAAGTCTGAATCGAAAGTTAATTGTTCAGTAATCAAAGATGAAATCGCTTTAATTGTTGAACCCGAAAAATCAAAAAATTATCTAAAAGGAGAGATTGTATGCAAGTCACAATCACAATTCCGCGCGGCTGGGGATATCCTCGATTCACTTTTGGTCAACGCACGAATCGCTTTGCTCCAATTCAAAATTAATAATTCAAAATTCAAAATTTAAGAAATAATAATTAATTCTGCATTTTGAATTTTGCATTTTGAATTGTTTTGGTTGGCAATATGGGTTACTACCAAACAAAAATAGCAAAGACATTATTTATCTACCAGAATCCGAAATTCAACAGCTTTCACCTCAACAATCTGAAGAAGAAATACGGTTCTTTAGTACTTATTATGCTAAACTAACAATTAAAATGCCAGCTTAATAAGCATCTTATTCGGAAGTTTTCAAAATTTCTAAACCCATAAGCCGAGCGCTTAATTAGTTTGAGTTTGTTATTGA